>JAFXUD010000033.1 GCA_017535315.1 Victivallales bacterium
AGCGGCGGCAAGAGCATAGCCGTGGGTGGAGCGAAGCCGCGACAGCGGCGAAGCGAAACCCACGGTCAGATGCCCACCCCAGTCCTCTTGCGCCGTGCCGCGTAGCGCAGCGAAACGGCACGGCGCATCCTGGCCATCGACCAATGAGGGGGAATTATATGCTTTGCCGATTGGACTTTTCCCACAGAGAAGAGCCGCGTAAGCGGCGGCAAGAGCATAGCCGTGGGTGGAGCGAAGCCGCGACAGCGGCGAAGCGAAACCCACGGTCAGATGCCCACCCCAGTCCTCTTGCGCCGTGCCGCGTAGCGCAGCGAAGCGGCAAGGCGCATCCTGGCCATCGACCAATAAGGCATAATGTCATTAGAACACTCAAGTATATATAATTTCCCCCCAAAAAGACCAGGCATCCACGCCTGAAGCATGGATGCCTGGAAGAAAACAAAGCATCGCCGAATGGAGTTTTCATCTTTGATGTTTAATCGTTAAGACGATAAAGGCTCCCAAACAAGTATCATTTCCAAGTCTGAGCTAATCATTAAAGAATCGTTTTCAGTATCATTTCCCTATCGCTTATCAATCTTCGCTCAAAGCAATTGCCTTGACAAGCTCTCTATTGCTAGAGGCTCAACAAAAAGGCGGTGCCCATTTGAGATGCAAGTAGCGCAATAGCCTTCCGCATCTCGCCTGATTTGTTTTCTTTGAGTAAAATTTATTTTTTCACCAACGGCGAATCGAATTCGATGGTGGTCGTTGCGTTGAACTCGTCCATCTCGTCCTGCAGACGGTTGCACTCCTGCTGGAGCTCCTCCCTCATGGCTAGAATTTGACTCTCGCTGAATACCACTTTCCGCTTCAGTTCCCTGTACTGGGTATCAGTCAGTCTCTGAAGGTCGGTCGAATCATCGGTATTGACTATATCCAGCTTAGAAAGCTGGCTCTTGCATTCATCCATACGGTAGATGCGCTGAAGGTTGCCTGCATTTGCCAGACCGATTTTGGTCTTGAGTTCGATCAGTTTCTCAGTGTAGAACTGCACCAACTCGTAGGTTTTCGCCACGTCGATGACAGACGTGAGATCCTCGCGCTTCGAGTTCTCCCTGATGATCAGCCCCCAAAGACGTTCCACCTCGCTGGCAAGACGGTTCTTCTCTTTCAATGCCTGTGCTAGTCTAATTTTCATCTTGTCTCTCTCCTTGATGTTGTTTATTCTGTTTGCGTGTCTATTTACAAGTATGGGCCATTTCTTCGAGCTTTTCTCATCCTTTTTTGATTTTTACGAGTTTTTTTCATCTTTTTTTGTTTTTTTCAAGATTAGTCTAGATTCATCTAGATTATCTAGTACAAATAAGACTTGAAACACGAATCCAGTACGGGTATATTATTCTATCTAAGGAGGTAATTACCTCTAAGAAAACTTACCACTAGTCACTAACCACTAAATGGAAAACAGACAAGTCAATTTGCATTGCCATACCTACCTCTGCAAGCATGCAGTAGGGACCGTTAAAGAGTACTGCCAGAAGGCGGTAGAACAGGGGCTTCGCGTCCTGGGCTTCTCCGAGCACTCCCCCTTTCCTGACAACCGCTACACTAGTACCCGCATGGACTACACGCAGCTGGAGCTCTACTGCCAGGCCATCGACGAGGCACGCGCCGAGTTCCCGCAGCTCACCATCCTGAAAGGGCTGGAGATCGACGTTGACCCCGCCTATCCGCTGGAGTTCTATCAGAAGGAGCTCAAGGAACGGCTGCACCTGGACTTCATCTCATCGGGCGCGCACTTCGTACACGATGCCGACGGCAACGTCATCTTCGCACGCACAAATGCCCATTATCCGCTGGAACTTGTCCGCATGTTCATGGAGAAGAACATCTTCTTGATGAAAAGCGGTCTTTTCGACTACATCACCCATCCCGACATGGTCAGCGGTTCCATCGACGCCTGGACCCCCGAAATCAAGGAACTCTTCACACAGGTGATGAAGACCTCTGTAGAATGCGGCGTGCCTCTTGAAATCAATGCCTACGGTTATCGGAAGCCGATAATCGACTATCCGTCGGGCCGCCGCCACGCCTATCCGTGGCCACCCGTCTGGGAGGTCGCCGCCGAATACGGCGTCTCCTGCGTTGTCAGCTCCGATGCGCACCGCCCCGAAGACGTCTTCGGCAACATGCCCGATGTTTTCGCCATCGCCGAGAAAAACCATCTCCGTTGCGTCAACGCCGAATTGGCAGCCCAATTAGGGATTAGGGGTTAGTGGCTAGTGGTTAGTGGCTAGTGGTCAGTGGTGGTTAGGAATTTAGAGAAGTATAACCCCATACAGCACAAAAAGGACGGATACCCGTCCCATATCATGTTCTCTGCCCCGTCGTTCCCGTCTCTCCCGTCCCTCCCGTCTCATATCAGGTTCTCTCTCCCGTCTCTCCCGTCCCTCCCGTCGCTCCCGTCCCTTTTAGTCATGAAAAACCTCACTCGTCATTTTGCCGTCACAGGATGGAAACGATTGCTTTATGCGTTCATTTTCATCCTGCTTTGCTGGCAGCTTTCAAGGTTCTGGGGCAACTGGAAGGAAGGTGTCTCCTCCGTATTCTACGTTATCCACGCGCCTATCCACGAAATCGGGCACACCGTAACGAGGATGATGTACCTGCCAGAGGTGGCCGTTGTCCTGGCTGGCAGCCTCTTCCAACTGCTGACGCCAATTGCCATTGGCGTCTATCTTGTCTGGCATAGCGACTGCCCCGCGCTATCCCTCTGTCTGGGCTGGCTAGGCTTCGCAACCATTGAGATGGCCACCTATATGCATGACGCTCCATTCGGCAACTTGACGCTGGTGGCTCCCTTCTCCAACGGCGACGACCTCATCCATGATTTCGAATATCTTTTCACGCGTTGGCACTGCATCAGAAGCGCATGCCGTATCGCCGAGGTCACGGCCACCATTGGCTACCTTTTCGTCTTCGCCGCACTTGCCCTCATCGTCGCCATGTTCGCCTTGGGTTTTCTCCCTCAAATAAATAAGGCGGAAAAAGACTCGATTGTGTGAGGCATAATTCACGCATCTTCAATCAATCATGACCGACGACGTGGCCGCTAATACTCTTGAATTAACGCCTAATGGGACGGGAGCGACGGGAGCGACGGGAGCGACGCAAGGGGCTTGGATAGGAGGGCTTGATTGTTAGGGACATGAGCGACGGGAGCGACGGGAGCGACGCAAGGGGCTTGGATAGGAGGGCTTGATTGTTTAGGGACATGAGGGACATGAGCGACGGGAGCGACGCAAGGGGCTTGGATAGGAGGGCTTGATTGTTTAGGGACATGAGGGACATGAGGGACATGAGCGACGGGAGCGACGCAAGGGGCAAGATTACTAGAGCGATGCCCTCCTGCCCGTGCCACTTGCGTCTCTCCCGTCCCTCCCGTCGCTCCCGTCCCTTATCAGCTTCTCCCTCCTGCCCGTGCCACTTGCGTCTCTCCCGTCCCTCCCGTCGCTCCCGTCCCGTTCAAGGCTATTGGTTAAGCGCGGCTCTCACGCCAGCCTCCCCCGGGTGCTGTCATCATAGATTCTGTCGCTTGATGACTCGTCGAATGCGCCAGCAGAACGCAGCGCATCGGCGAATAACTGGTATTCTTCACCAAGACCGCTGTCGCCGAACTGGAGTAAGATACTGTCAGACAGCGCATTGCCTCCAGCATCAAAGCTGGCGGAAACATCGTCATGCCTAACGCCCAGAAGCGTCACAGAGCCTGAATCGCAGGAAAGCACGGCATTGCCGTCGGTATCGGCAGAAAGTGACAGCTCCTCCCGCTCCACGCCGTCGAACCACAGCAGTGCCATGCTGCCTTCCAGCTGCTCGACGGTGTCGTCGCCCCAGCTGCCGCCGAAGCAGAAATAGTCGCCGCCGCCACCACCGTGCAGAGTATCGTTGCCTGCGCCGCCGACAAGAACGTCGGTGCAGTTTCCACCGACGATGCGGTCATCGCCCGCGTCGCCAAAAAGCAGGCTGCTGTCGTTGTTCGCCCAGATCACATCATTGCCGTCGCCGCCTTGCACGGTGATGCCGTTGTTGGCTTAGTCGAAGCGCGCGCTGGTCAGGTCGATGATGTCATCGCCAGCGCCAGCTACGATCTGCCTGACCTGGCTGAGGCGCGCCCTGGTGGCGATGTCAGGAGCGGCGGAGTAGATGTCGTCCAGGAAAAGGGCGTCGCCGTTGCCGCCGTCGTTGACCGTGGTGTTCTCCACTAAACCGCCAGCTTCGACAAAGATTCTGCCCCTTGAGTTGACTGTGGTCTCCGTCGCCGTACCGCCAGAGACACTCAACTCACCAGAGTTGTTGATGATGGTCGCATTCGCCGTGCCTAAAGACACGACCATATCGCCCAAGCTGTTAACGGTGGTCGAGTTCGCAACGCCGCCCATGCTGACAGTCAAGCCCCCAGAGAGGGTGGTCACATTCGCCGTACCGCCACTCGAAACATTCAAACCACCAGAGTTGTTGACAACGGTCGAGTTCGCAACGCCACCTTCTGCCACATCCACTGAGCCGCTGTTGAGGGTGGTCACATTCGCCGTGCCGCCGCTGGTGACATTCAGATGGCCCATAGAGTTGACGACGGTCGAGTTTGCCACGCCACCGCTGACCCATACATCGCCCTTCCCCCAAAAAACTGTGAAGTTTGCCACGCCACCGCTGGATACGTGTACATCGCCACCGCTGTTGACTGTGGTCGAGTTCGCCGTGCCACCACTCGATACGTTTACTTGGCCCCCCAATTGACGGTGGTCGCGTTCGCCGTGCCGCCGCTGGTGACCTCTAGATTGCCCTTATTGTTGACGACGACACTATCAACTGTGACTCCAAAACCCACGTTGTATTCCGTGTCTATTTCCAGCCCGCTGATTACCTGGAAGACGGTAAATACGAGTTTACCAGAGTCTTCCGCAAACGTGTAGCTATAGTATTCCCCGTTCTTGAGTTCGTCGCCTGCCGAGATGGTGCCGAGATTCGCACCACCCTTGACTGCGACAGCAAGCGTCTTGCAAAAGCCTACTGCACCTTCCGCGAGTACATACTTGCCACCCGCCTGCGAATCAGAGACTGTAACGGTACCTGTCAAATAATGGGGAATTATGCCTCTAATACATTTTGGTGAATTCTTTGTCCCCAAAGCTGGAAATCTGCTTTGTCCACACGTTTTCACGTCACCATACAAGCGGCGTAGCCGCGAAAGAGTATAGACGTGGGTAAGCGAAGCGTAGCCCACGGAAGGGAGAATAACCGTGTTTACAAGCCCCGTAGGGGCGACAGAAATCATCTGCCGCCCCTACGGGGCTTGTAAAAATCTGGGGACACGAACCGTGGGCCGCGCTTGCCGCTGTCGCGGCCACGCTTGCCCACGGCTATTCTCTGCCGCCCCTACGGGGCTTGTAAAAATCTGGGGACACGGACCGTGAGCCGCGCTTGCCGCTGCGCGGCCACGCTTGCCCACGGCTATTCTCTGCCGCCCCTACGGGGCTTATATAATTCTTCTGTTCCCCAAGAGGGTTGTTTATGGAAGCCGCGAAGCGGCAGCAC
>JAFXUD010000034.1 GCA_017535315.1 Victivallales bacterium
CGCACCCACCAAGGTTTTCAAGCGGCGTAGCCGCGGCAGAATATAGCCGTGGGTGAGCGCAGCGGCGAAGCCGCAAGCGTAACCCACGGTAGGCAAGGTATATATATTTTTCAAGCGGCGTAGCCGCGGCAGAATATAGACGTGGGCAAGCGCAGCGGCGTAGCCGCAAGCGCAACCCACGGGTCATGCGTAACCAACGGTACGCGAGGTATATATGTTTTTCAGGAGGCGCCGTAGGATTTCTTTCACCCTAGAAAACACAACTATTCTCCCTACTGTGGGCTTCGTTTGTCGCTACACTGCTTTGCTTGCCCACGGCAATTTTCTGTCTGGCTCTACACTACTTACTCTTTGAGAACATAGCGAAAAAAGTGGCGTAAATCAGACGCTGTTCTATCTCCTCGCAGCCTCCTTCTCGAACTCCATTACAGCAACAGCGGCGGCTGGAAGAGTGTAGGCGTCGGTAGGGGTGACGTCGTGCGGAGCAAAAATTTCCGCGCACATGCTGGAGACTTCGTCTTCGGGATTCGGGTTAATCTCTAGGATACGGGAAGGTGTAGAATTGAAGCCAGGGATGGTGAAATCCAGGCGTTTTGCCTGAGTGCGGTTTAGATTGACGATGTGCAGGAAAACCTTCTCCTCCGTGCGGCTGGCGGCAACATCAATGCCATCAGGCGCGTTCACAGCTAAGGCTTGCGTCCCCATGTGGTGGCTGAAAAGCCCCATGATCGTGCCGACGGGCAGGAAATAGGCGACGTCATTCGTCCAGATGGGCGTGGGCAGCATAATGGCATTATTCTGCCAGCGGTTGCCCATAAAGTCGGCCAGCGTCGCGATTTTGACAACATCGCCATGGCGTTCAAGCATGTTGGCGCAGCGTGCGTAAGCGATGCCTGCGTACCATGAGGAGAGGAGGTCGCCGCGGTGGCGTCCACGCAACGAATAATGTCCCTCCGTAATGGCCAGTTTCTGCCCGTAGGGGGCCACGGATTTCTTCATATAGAGGATGCGGTCTTCGAAGTCGCGCGTCGTCTCCAAAATCTTCTCCCAGGTCAGGTCTGGGTCCTTGCGGTACTCGGTGCCATGGAGGGTTGCATAGCGTGGACCGCCGCCAAAGTGGTTGTGGAAGGCCACCATGTCGGCAGTATCCCCTACTGCCTCGCAGATATCCTTCGTCCAATCACAGGTCTTTCCAGACAGATAGTTTCCCTGCCAGGCGTCATTGGGACCGTCGCCCCACACTATCAGCTTGAGGCTCGGGTCAGCGTTGCGCATCGCCTTGATGAACTCGACTGCCTTCGCCGCATTCTGTTCACTGGTAAAGCCACGTTTGTCGTAACTCGTCTCATTGCCAATCTGCCAGTAGTGTATGCCGTATGGCTGATCGTGGCCGTGGCTCTTGCGCAGCTTGTCATCGGGATCATTGCAGTAGCGCACCCACTCGGCGGCCTCATCGGCAGTGCCAAGGCGGTCTTCGCCAAGAGCAGGGTGCGCCCAGTGCATCCGCCCATCTGATTCGAAATTAACGCAGAAAAGCAGTTCGCTGCCGACCTCCTTGGCCAGCTCCGCCAGCTCGGCAGTGCCGACATGGTTAAGGTAGATGCCGTCCCAGCACATGTTGTGCATGGGCACACGCTCGGCCATCGGTCCGACGGCCTCCTTCCAATGGTAGTATGAGGAGAAGCAACCGCCCCAGCGCAGCATTGGTGGAGCAAGTCGCTTCACCATCTCCACAGCCTTGGGCTGCCACTTCTCCGCGCGGAAGTCCCATGAGGCGTCGATGGAGGAGTCCGCATTGCCGAGAGGCTCCGCAAACTGCATGTAAAGGAAAGGGGAAAGATCGTACTTCGGTGTAGTGTCAACACTGATGATGTTCATGGGATGGGCCTTTCATGGGACTAGAGGGACGGGAGAGACAAGAGAGACGGGAGGGACAGGAGAGACGGAAAAGACGGGAGAGACGCAAGAGCCACTTTACTCCATCGCGAAGGAAATAGTCAAGCAGCCGTCGCTGGCGGGGGTGCCTGTGAGAATCGTCCTGTAAAGGGTTTTGCCCCAGGCGTTCTGTAGGCCAGGGTCATCCAGAGGATACGCTTCGGTCTGGGAAGCAAGAAGGCTGGTGAAGTTGATGGTCGGTGTCTGGTGCAGAAGGGTCATGGTGGGTGTCAGCGAACGTTCTGCCTGCCACTCGTCCTTGACGACGAGCGTGTGTCCATCAAACAAAAAGCTTCTCCAATAGGAGCGCAGTCCCAGTTCCTTCGGGTAGCAGCTGCTGATTTCCATACGACAGGTAAAGGCGTTTTCATCGCCAGAGACCTCGAAGTGTTCGGCGTGACCGTCTCCTGCCTGCTGGGGGATTCCGTCAAAGACCAGCGGATTGTGGCTGAGGCCGCTCTGCGGGTAGTTCTTGTAGCGGTCTGCCGAAAAACTGCTTCGCGTATAGGTGGCCGTCCCCATGTCCAGCACGTTAAAGAGCCCCTCTTTTCCAATGACAAAATGCCCAACGTCGTTGTGGTTGTGCGGCTCGTGGTTGGAGCCGCCCTTAACGGCAATGAGTTGCCTGCCGCGCTTCCAGAAAAGCTGCTGCGACTGCCCATAGATACGGAAAGAACGTTCTGGACGCGTTATCTCAGGATGCCGATGCGTGAAAAACGCATAGAGGTAGGGGAGAATCGGCGTGTGTACACGCGGGTAATTGGCATCCAAGTCGTCCAGCATGTCCGCCACTACAATGGTTTCAGGCACGTTGGCGCACTCCGCCATGGCACGCACTACTCCCGTGGCAACATTATGCCTGCTGCCGCAGTCCGCAAAGCGGACGTACATTTCGCCGTCGTACCAGGCATCGGCCAAATAGCGGCACATGTTCTGGAACTTAGGCTCCTGACTGCATGAAATGATGCCATCCGATGCCTGGCGCATCGCCTCCATAAACAGGAAGTACTTGGGGACGGAGAGATTCCAGTAGGCTGGCCCCTCCAGGCAGGCCCCGTCATCAGGGTAGCCGTTGTAATAGAGTTCGATAGAACGGGAGAGCAGTCTGGCGAAAGCATCAAAGCGAGCACTGTCCCCCGCAAGCATGGTGTTAGCGGTCCAGATAAGGTTGGAGCAGATCCATGCATTCCAGTTGTGGGTGGCCTTGCTCCAATAGAAGCGCGAAATATCTGCCTCGATGGGCACTATCAGCCGTTCAATCACCTCCTTGCGGATGCGGGCGACCAAGTTGTGTGAAACCGCCTCCAGCCTACTGGAAAGGAGTTCTAATGTCTGTGCCAAATACATGCCTGTTTCGGCTGCGAAGAGATCCACCATGGGATAGTCAATAAATGGGAAGGGGTCGGGCAAGGCCCTTGTGTGCGCGGGCACGCACCAGGTTGGTTCACCGAGAATATCCCAGACATGACAGATGATAGCGTCAAGGAACCGCCCACTGCCCTCGATGCATTCAGCCAGCACGAGTGAGGCAAGATTGGTGCGCCGCTTAAAATAGTTTGTCTCGTAGCGGATGCGATTCCCGTTGCGCGCATGGTCCATGTAGTTCAACGCGGACAGGACGGGAACTGGCTCAACAAGTACCTTCTCTGCATCCATCAGAATGGCGGAGACAAGTCTGCGCTTCTCGTCGGAGGCCGCCACCGCCTCCCAGACAGGGCGTTCGTCAATCGTGGAAAAGGCCTTGAATGTGTGGAGACTATTCATTTTCACCCCTTTGTCTCGCCAGGCTCGGCGGTTGCCAGCAATTGGAAAATCAGCCCGATGGCAGTCATGATGAAGCAGAAGAAAAAGATGGTGTGATAATGAGTGAAAGTTCCATGCTTCGTTGTCCAGAACGGCGCAAGCGCGCCTGAGGCAAGCACAAGGGTGACACCGCTACGTCCAATAAAGGTGCCCAGGCTCTGCATGGAGGTGACAAATGCCATCGAAATTACGGCGTTGTCAGGCTGCCCCAACGACAATTGGCGCGTGGAGCCCAGACACATCAGCGAGGCGGAAACCACGCCATTCAGCAGGAATGCCGCAAAGAGCAGCGGCAGGTTTGCGGCATTTCCCTTGTGTACAAACAGAAGCAGGCCGATGACGAGCAGTCCAAGCAGATGGGTCAGCACCTGGAAGCCAAACAGCCCCAGGCGTTTCACCAGAATCTTCAGCAGCGCGTTTCCCAAGATGACGCCCGCCAAGTTGCAGGAGGTGGCGTACATGATGACAGAGGCGGCTATGCCAAGCTCCGTCTTCATATAGACGGTCGCCACGGGAATCACGGCTAACACAAACAGGTCAAGGTAGAAAATGAGGCAGCAGAAACCGATGAGCTTCGGGCTCTTGCGCAAGGCAAGAATGGATGATGGGAAGTGTACCTTCTCCCGCTTGGCATTGGGGTCGATGGGCAGCTTGTCAAGGTAGATTTTGCGTCCAATCAAGGTGATCCCCGCAAAGGCGATGGCCGCCTGCATGAGCCAGACGGGCGGATTCGCCCCCATGAGCTTGCCCAAAACAAATATCAGGATGGTGTTGAACAGCATGTAAAGAACGCGCATTCGTCCAAAAAAGGGGACACGGTCCTGCGGACGCAGAAAGTTGTTGAGCATGGGATACCAGGTTGCGGAATAAAGGGGCCGCGTTGCAGAGTAGCAAAGACAAGAGAGAATGACGACGTATTTGCCAGCCGCTCCCATATACGGTGCCAAAGCCATTACCAGAAACATCGCCGTGCCTGCATACACTGCAACAGAATAGCTCCTGCGCAGGCCAATGTGGGCGATGAGATAGGCGAACGGGATGGAGCAGAAGGCATGGGCAAACGCGCTTATCGCAGAAGAAAACAGCGAGAAGGAGGCACTGCCTCCCAACATCATCAAGTAGAGGATGACAATGGTGTTGCTGTCTATGAACTGCTCTGAAACACATCCGTATATGGCGGACCATATGGCGGATTTACAACTTTTCCTGCGTACTGCCTCTGGCAGTGTCGCCGCGAAACTCATGTCGAATATCTCCTGCTAACTAGTGCATAATGACAGTCTTTAAACAATCTAGACAATCTAGAATGAATTTAAACCACATTTCACAATTCGCAAGCGCATTAGCCCCTCTTGCTAGAAAAACCTACGAAGTGGGTTATATTATAGAGGAAATTTCATATCGGCGCAAGAAGACGCCTTCACCCACGGGAAACCACATATCATGACGAAAGAAGAACTTCAAAACAAAGTGCGAGAGGCTGAAGAGCGTCTTGAGCATTTGAGGGGGTTTCTTTGACGTCCCTGCCAAGCAGGAACGACTGGACCTTCTGGAAGCGCAGATGACGCGCAATGATTTCTGGGACCGCAAGGAGCAGGCGCAGGAGACTGTCAGCGAAGTCAGCATGCTAAAAAACCTCCTGGAGCCATTTAGACGCAATGTCAACCAGCTTGATGACTTCAAAGTGATGGCTGAATTGGCCGAGGCGGAAGGAGAGGACTCCCCCTTCTATCAGGAGGCTGACGAACAGGCTGAAAAGCTTTTCAAGGGGTTGGACGAACTGGAGTTCCTCTGTTTCCTTTCGGGCAAGATGGACCACAACAACGCCATCGTCACCATCCATGCGGGCGCAGGCGGCACGGAGGCGTGCGACTGGTGCGGGATGCTCTACAGAATGTACACGCACTGGTGCGACAAGCGCGGCTTCAGCTATGACATCGTCGATATGCAGCCTGGCGACGAGGCAGGAACCAAATCCGTCAACTTCATCGTCCAGGGTGAGTTTGCATATGGTTACATGAAGGCGGAGAAAGGCGTCCATCGCCTGGTCAGAATCTCCCCCTTTGACGCAAACAAGCGCCGCCACACCTCCTTTGCGTCCGTCGATGTCCTCCCTGAAATCAACGACGACATCGTCATCGACATCGCGGAGAGTGACTTGCGCATTGACACCTTCCGTGCCTCGGGCGCAGGCGGCCAGCATATCAACAGGACGGACAGCGCGGTCCGCATCACCCACCTGCCCACAGGCATCGTGGTCACCTGCCAGAGCGAACGTTCCCAACACAAGAACAAGGCAAATGCCATGCGCATCCTGAAGGCACGACTCTTCGACTTGGAGGAATCCAAGCGCAGGGCCGAGCACGCAGCCGAATCCGCCGCCAAGGGCGACAACGCCTTTGGCAACCAGATTCGCTCGTATGTTTTCCAGCCCTACCAGATGGTAAAAGACCTCCGCACGGAGGAGGAGACCAGCAACATCTCCGCCGTCCTCGACGGGGATCTGGACCCTTTCATCATCGCCTGGCTCAAGGCAGGCCAGCCGCAATCAAGAGTTTAAATGTCTTTTACATAGCAACATCCAATCAACAACCCAAAGGAGCAATTTACAATGCAATGCTGCTGCAAAACCGTGAAGAAAGCCATTGACACAGTCCGCCTGCTGGCCGCCGACGGCGTCCAGAAAGCCAATTCGGGACATCCAGGGATGCCGATGGGCTGCGCCGACTATGCGTTCACGCTGTGGAACGAGTTCCTCCGCTTCAACCCCGCCGACCCCGAATGGATTGGCAGAGACCGCTTTGTCCTCTCCGCAGGGCACGGCTCGATGCTCATCTACTCGCTGCTCCACCTCTTCGGCTATGGGCTGACCATCGACGACCTCAAGAGCTTCCGCCAGAAAGGCAGCAAGTGCCCAGGCCATCCCGAATACGGCCATACGAAGGGTGTTGAAGTCACCACTGGCCCGCTGGCCTCTGGTCTCGCATCCGCAGTCGGCATGGCCATTGGCCTGAAGCAACTCAAGGCACGCATCGGCGCCTGTGACTGCCTTTTCAACCAGAAGGTCTATGTCATCTCTGGTGATGGCTGCATCATGGAAGGCACCTCCCACGAGGCGTGCGCCCTGGCTGGCCACCTCAAACTGGACAACCTGATCCTCTTCTATGACGACAACGGCATCACCATCGAAGGCGAGACCAAGATCGCCTTCAGCGAAAACGTTGCCGAGCGCTATGCCGCCTACGGTTGGAATGTCATCCGCATCAATGGGCAGGATGTGAAACAGATCCGTGCCGCCATCTCCCTGGCGAAGGTCACCGAAGGCAAGCCCACCATCATCATCGGCAAGACCGTCATCGGCAAGGGTTCGCCCAACAAGGCTGGCAAGGAAGAGTGCCACGGCGCACCGCTTGGAGCCGACGAGCTCGCCCTCACCAAGACCAACCTGGGATTCGACCCCAATGAATCCTTCGTCGTCCCCGAAGAGGTCCGCAAGCTCTGCGACGACACCATCGCAGCCAAGAAGGCCGCTGCCGCCGAGTGGAACGCCAAGTTCGAAGAGTTCAAGTCCAAGATGGACGCGGACACCGCCAAGCTTTTCAAGGCACTCATCAACAAGGAAGTCCCCGCTGACATCGAGGCGCAGCTGATGGCCGCTGTTCCCGAAAAGGCCACGGCCACCCGCAGCAGCGGCGGCACCATCATGCAGAAGGCCGCAGCCCTGGTTCCCGCGCTCGTCGGCGGCTCCGCCGACCTGAACCCCAGCACCAAGACCTATCTTAAGGGTCTGGGCGATTTCAGCGTAGAAGACCGCGCAGGGCGCAACGTCCACTACGGCATCCGCGAACTGGGCATGGGCATGATCAGCAACGGTCTCGCTCTGACTGGTGCCATTCCATTCAGCTCCACCTTCATGGTCTTCTCCGACTACATGAAGCCCGCCATTCGCCTGGCCGCCCTGCAGAAACTCCATGAAATCTACGTTTTCACGCACGACTCCATCTTCGTCGGCGAAGACGGCCCGACCCACCAGCCCATCGAGCAGCTGGCGATGTTCCGCTCGATTCCTGGTCTGACCACCATCCGCCCTGCGGAATCCAACGAGACCGCGCAGGCATGGGCGGCGGCCCTGCAGGCGGACGGCCCCGTGGTCCTCTGCCTCACCCGCCAGAACCTCCCGAACCTTGACGCGACAATCGTCAAGGAGAAGATGGCCGTCTCCAAGGGTGCATACATCGTTGACTGCGAGGAAGGCTTCGAGGTCATCCTCATCGGCACAGGCTCCGAGCTTCACTGCGCTCTGGGCGCCGCCAAGCTGCTCCGCGAGAAGGGTGTCAAGGTTCGCGTGGTCTCCATGCCCAGCTGGGAACTCTTCGACAAGCAGGATGCCGCCTACAAGGAGAAGGTCCTGCCCACTGCCGTCACCAAGCGCGTCGCCGTCGAGGCTGGCTCCACTTTCGGCTGGGGCAAGTACGTTGGCAGCAATGGCCTCGTCATGGGCATCGACCACTTCGGCGAATCCGCCCCGTGCGAGCTCCTCGCCAAGGAATACGGCTTCACCGCTGAAGGCGTCGCTGAACACACCCTCAAGTACCTGGGGAAGTAAATGAAACGCGGGGCTGATCCCCGCACACAAAATAGGGATTGGTGGTTAGTGGATAGTGGTTAGAGCTCTGTGGCAATACTAACCACTAACCACTAACCACCAACCACTTTCAAAAGGAGAAGACCGTTTATGAACGGAATGCTGTTGCTGGTTGGTTCAATCGTCTATTTTCTGCTGGCTTATTTCCTGTATGGGAGGTTTGTGGCGAAGCGCTTTGGGGTTGACCCGAAACGAGCCACGCCTGCACACACACAAGAGGATGGCATCGACTACGTGCCCACGCCCCCAGCGGTGCTGTTCGGGCATCATTTCGCCTCCATCGCAGGGGCGGGGCCCATCATCGGGCCGATTGTAGCCGCCTCCTTCGGCTGGCTGCCCGCCTTCCTGTGGATAGTTCTCGGCTGCGTCTTCATTGGTTCGATGCATGACTTCGCCGCCATGTTCCTCTCAGTCCGAAACCAGGGGCGCTCCATCGCCTACGCCATTGAAGAGGAGTTAGGCTACTGGGGACGCCAGCTATTCCTCTTTTTTTGCATCGCGGCCTTGCTGCTGGTCGTCGCGGTCTTCACGCTTCAAGTGGTAAGTGGCTTCATCGCCAATCCTGGTGTCGCCACCTCCTCCATCCTGTTCATTTTTTTGGCCCCCTTCTTCGGCATCGCCACCAATCGCAAAATCCTAACCCTGACCGAGGCCTCCCTAGTCTTCGTGCCCCTGCTCTTTGTCTTCGTCTGGTTCGGCACCGTCGTCCCCTTTGACATGGTCGCCATCGTCGGCAACGAAAAGACCGCGCGCACCATCTGGACCATTGCCCTGCTCTACTATGCGGCCATCGCCTCCATCATTCCCGTCTGGATTTTGCTCCAGCCCCGCGACTACCTCAACTCCTATCTGCTCTATGCCATGATGGGACTGGGCATCATCAGCGTCGTCGTCGCCCAGCCCGCCATCAATATGCCTGCCATGGATATTCCCGATGGCAAGAGCTTCGTCCCGAACATCCTTCCGTTGCTCTTCGTCACCATCGCCTGCGGTGCCTGCTCGGGTTTCCATGCCCTGGTCGCATCTGGCACCTCCGCCAAGCAGATTGACAGCGAAAAGCACATTCTCCCCGTCGGCTACGGCGGAATGCTGGTAGAGGGTGCACTCGCCATCCTTGCCCTGCTCAGCGTCGCCTACCTTGCACCACAGGATGCCGCTGGTGTCATGAAAGGCGCCCCAGCTGTCTCTTTTGCGAAGGGCATGGCGCACTTTGCTGAAGCGGTCGGCATCAAATACAACATCGGCTACAGCTTCATAAGCCTCGCCATCTCCGCTTTCCTGCTGACCAGCCTAGACACGGCCACGCGCCTGGCACGCTTTGTCCTGCAAGAGCTTGTGCTCCCCAGTGAGAAATCCCTTAACAAGATTGCCATCTCCGCCAAGGTGAATGTCTCCCGTCCTGCCCCGCAGCAGAAGCACCCGATTCGCCATCTCATCGGCAGCCGCTGGATGGCCACCATCATCGTGGTCGTGCTTTCTGGCTACCTGGCGCTCAGTGGTGAAGGGATGACCATGTGGCCCGTGTTCGGCTCCTCCAACCAACTACTGGCAGCCCTCACGCTGCTGGCCGTCTCCCTGTGGCTGCTGCGCAGGAAGTACAAGGCACTGTTTGCCCTGCTCCCGATGGGCTTCATGATGGTCATCAGTCTCTGGGCGCTGATTAACCTGATTATCCAGAATAGAGACAAACCCGCACTGCTCTCCATCAGTGTCTTCCTGCTGGTTCTGGCCATTTTGCTCGTCTGCCTGGCAGTCAAAACTTTGATGAACAGAAAAAAGAACTAATTTTCAAAGGGTATTTGACTACTCCTCGAATCCAATTATATTAAGAGGTATCCTCTTATTGCTGGCTCTTATGCCAAAAAAACATGAACCCCAATTGAAAGGAAAACGAAAAATGGCAGCAAAAGTTGACAAAGAGAAATGCGTTGGATGCGGTGCCTGCAAGGATGCCTGCCCAGCCGAGGCAATCGAAATAAAGGACGACAAAGCCACTGTCGATGCCGACAAGTGCCTCAGCTGCGGCGCCTGCGAAGGCGAATGCCCCCAGGAAGCAATCAAGGTTGAGTAATCTACCGAGGCCTTTCCACAAACGCATTGAACGCCGAACCCTGCCCACGCAGCCGTTCGGCGTTTTTTTAGAGGTAATTTCAAAACCAGCGCGCGCTGGTTTTGAAATTATCTCTTTAGTTGCAACCATGAAAACCTGCGCAAAAGTCAATCTCTTCCTGAAAATCACGGGCAAACGCCCTGATGGTTACCATGAGCTTGAAAACATCTTCTGGCCCCTTCCATGGCTTCAAGACACGGTCACGGTGACCATGAAGACCTCTGGCGGCATTTCAATGGAGTGCGAGGCGCCAGGCGTTCCCGTCGATGAAACCAACCTCTGCTGGAAGGCTGCGAAGGTATTTCTGGAGACGAGTGCCCTGCCCCTCTCCCCCCATATTGCCCTTACGAAGCGCATCCCCATTGCAGCAGGACTTGGCGGTGGCAGTTCGGATGCGGCAGCCACACTGCTGGAATTGAACAGGCTGACTGGCAACCCACTTGACAGCGCAAAACTTCACGCCATAGCTGCCAATCTAGGAGCGGACGTGCCCTTCTTCCTGAATCCAATCCCATCGCTCGCCACAGGCATTGGCGAAGTTCTCTCACCTGTGTCTTCAAAAGGCAGCTGCCATATCTTCCTGGCCAATCCCCAGTTTCCCGTCCCTGCCTCCTGGGCCTACAAGCACTGGCATGAGGATTTCATCGACAAAAAGGTTTCCTGTGAAGAGATACTGGCCTTTATGAAATCTGGAGAATGGGGAAATGTTTTCAGCAGAATCCGCAACGACCTGGAATACTGCATCTTCAGGAAGTTTCAAATACTAGGTATCGTTCGCGAGCGCATGGAAGAAGTTGGGATATCCAATGTACACGTCTCGGGCAGCGGCCCGACACTGTTCGGCCTCTCATCGCCTGAGATTTCCGCAAAAGCCAAGCCCCTGCTTGAAGAGGAGTTTAGCGGCTTCCTGAAATGCTATTGTGAGAATAGAGGTATGTAGAACTACCTCACTTCAGAAGGGGCAAATTGGCATAATCCGCTACTTGTTCTGCGCCTTGCCGCTCCGCTTCGCTACGCGGCACGGCGTAAAAGAAATGAATGGGTCGTCTGTCCGTGGGTTTCGCTCGCGCCAAAGGCGCTTGCTTCACCCACGGCTACATTCCTGCCGCCGCTAACGCGGCTTATCATCATGAATATCAAACACTTAATAACATGAAAATCTTCTTATATCTCTTCCTTTTCTTTGTACTAGTGGCCAACGTGGAGTTGTTCACCTTCCTGTACCTTGGAGCAGCCATCGGACTGTTGCCAACGCTGGTCATCATCATCGGCACAGGAATGCTGGGCGCCTATCTCGCCAAGCAGGAAGGGCTGAAAAGTTGGAACCGCATCCAGGCAGCACTCGCACGTGGGCAGAATCCCTCCCGCGAGATGATTAACGGGCTATGCATCCTCTTGGCTGGCATTGCGCTGTGCATTCCTGGCTTCATCAGCGACATCTGCGGCCTGCTTCTTCTTGTTCCATTCGTGCGCACTCTCCTCGTGGACTTTGTCGGCAAGCGATGGAAGCCCATCTCTATTTTCAACTTGCACACCCAAGCTGACGACGAAGTGGACGACTCTACAACGCAAGACGGCCCTACCCCTTTCAGACACACGGGCGACGATTCAGATATCATTGACGTGGAGCCTATTGAGCACTAAACGGAGAGGTAATCATCTCCCAATCTGCTTCTTTGCGGTACTGCGCCATCTGAATGGCGATTTGGTTTTTCTCGCCTAGAAGCTGGCAATCGGCACGATAACGGAAGCACATTCTCCCGATTTCCTCAAATTGCCCAACAAAATAGCGCTTTTTGCGTGTATAAACAACCTTTTCCTCCCCATCAGGCCTCCAAAATGGCACTGGAAACAGCTTTGTGGCATTCAGGAAATCAGCCGTATATTCGGCAAGTGTCTTCTCACGCAATGCCATGTCCGCTAGAGAGATGAAGCATAGGAAAAGACGGCGCAGCCGCCACTCAAAGATGAGCGTCTTGCGGCCAGCCTGAAGCGAGGTTGAACTCAGTTTCAGTTCCCGCGGCAACAGGGAAAAGACATCGTAGAACGACCACGGGGCCAACCCCTCTGAAAACCAGCTAAAGGATTGGACTATCTGCCGAAAACATAGTGCAGGCATTTCCTTGGAGCGGGCGTCAAAATGAAGCCTAAAGAAAGGGAATGGTTCTTGCTGTGTGTTAGGAACGCGATAGCCGACAACCAGCACCCGCCCATCCGCCATGCGGTATTCATGCGCAGTCCATTCAGGCGGAAGTTCCAATATCGGTGTCACCTTTTCTGCGGTTTCCGTCAGTTCCCGCGCCTGTTTCTGGCAATTCTTATGCACCTTTTCTGCATTGAGAGCCTCCTTCGGCTCCAGCCAGTCAAGCTCCAAGCGCGGCGCATAATCGTCCTCCAGGACGACACGGTTCAACCCCTTGCTCAATTCCGTCAGAGCAAGTTCCCAGGAGGCAGGCGTCAAGAAGGCGAGTCCATTCCAGGCAAAGAGTTTCTGGGATGGACTGGCTACGAGTTTTTGCGGTAGTTCAAGCAAGGGGATTTTCCGTGTTTTTGTGGCGGCACATTGCCTACGCCAGTTTTTTGCGATGCTACTTCACCTTGATAAAAACGGTTTCAAGGGGCTTGAGGGTTCCGACGAGCTGCTTGCCGTTCACCTTCACATCCGCCTCGCTCAGAGTCAGCCCCTCCAAAACCATGACCTTCTTAAACTCAAGCGAGAAGGAGTACGGCTTTTCGTTGGAAGTGTTCACGGCAAGTATCCAGGTGGTTCCGTTCAGTGCATAGGAACGAAGGGCAATCATGCCCCCCGTGTTGCCAACAACGGTGTATTTCGCTGGTTCTTCGATGGAAAGAAGCACCTCCTCGTGCGACATGATGCGCTCAGCAACTCTCTTGAGTTCGCCAAAGTGTTCCTCAAACGGGATACGCGGAAGGATGCCTTCCTTGTCGCGCCTCTGCAAGTCCGTGTAGGAATAGTAGATAAGGCCATTGGCGCCGCCCGCGATGCACATCCAGGACATGGCGTCCATCTCCTCGTAGGAGGGGCGGCGGCATGCCTTGCATTTCTCAATCGGGTAGCCATACCTCACCCAGTAGTGGCCCCAGCAGAAGGCCTGCGGAACCATGAGAAGCATCTTTGAGCCCATGACAGCGTCGTCCATCAGCCGCGTCCAGCGATAGGCCTGCTGCGGCTTGCCACTTGGAATCGGATAGGGATCGCCTCCGTGGATGTCCGAGCCATTCAGAAAGGCACGGAATTCGGAGGGGCGGCAGAGCACTGTCCAGGTGGGATGGTCGGGATCCAGTTCCTCGCAGGCCTGGCGGTACTGGATTGCATCGCCCACAAACTCCTCTGCAAGTTCGTCATTGATGTACCACGCTGCCACGGCGGGGTGGTTCTTCCACTCCTTCAGCCGTGCAAGTCCCTTTTCCTGCATCTCCTTTGTAGCCGCCGCATCGTGCTTCTTGGCGCTGACACTATCCTTGATGGAGTAGAAGATGCGGATGTTGTGCTCTTGCAGGAAGTCCATCAACGCCTTGTCTTTCGGCGAATTGTAGGGCATTACGCAGTTGAACTTGCTGTCCATATAGATTTCCATCTCCTTCGGGACGATGGAGCTCATATACATCCCCAGCGGGAAGAAGGGCTTGCCATCCACAATCATGCGACGGTGCGTATCGATGGTGGTCTTGTAATGCGGTTCCTCGGCCAGTTTCGTGAAGGTGCCGTCCTGCGTGTATGCCTTGCCGTCTGGGGCCGTAATCACCACGCGCATGGTATATTTCCCGACTGGCAAATTACCTGCGTCAAAGGAATAGACGAGCCTGTCGGAGAGCACCTTCTCGGAGGGGACCGTCAAGATGACCTTCTCGCCAGCAATAAGTTGCAGACGAGAGTCAGCAAAAGTTGCCTCGGGGAACGGGGAAAGCCCCTGGCCACGCCCGCAATATACCGTGACCTTCCCAGCAACAGCCTGGTCGCGGTAGTGGTCTGTGGCAAGCCCGCCCGTGAAAACGTCCGCGACAGCCTCGACCAGTTCGCACTTGTCAAACCAGACCTTGGCGTCGCCTGTGCCATTCGGGGTGACTCGAAAACCGAGGCTGACGCCCTTCACACCTGGAGGAACGGTCGCCTTTCCCGTCACCTTCACCCAATCCGTGTTCAGACCAACAATCATGGAACCGTATTCGCCGCCCATGTACTTGCCGTCCGACCAAAACTCCAAGAAGATGTTCGGTTTTACCTTGCAAGGCTGGTCGCCGTTGACGGGGACCACCTTCGCCAGGATGCTGTAGCGGTAGAATTTGCCTGGCTCCGCAGGCACCGTCTGGGTGACGAAGCGGTACTTCTTCGGTTCGTTGTTGTACATGATGCTCCGTTCGCCATCCTGCACATTTTCCGTGGTGGATATCCAGACGGCATCGGTAGCCGCCTCGTTTCCGTCGATGCGCAAATTCCACGCCTCGGGCACTCCCCTGGCGTCCAGTTCCTCGAAACTCCCGTTCTTGATCAGATTCGTCTCCGCCGCACCCGCCAGCGCACAGGCTGCCAGCAGACCAATCCACGATTTCTTCAGCATTTTTCGTCCCTTTTTATCGTTGTCCACAAAAAAAAACTCATTTGCAGTTTTTTGCGTGTAACCGTCTTGCTTTTATAGATTATGTGTGTAGAATTAATATAACTAGTAGAATTGTAAAATAAAACGCAAATCACCAAAAAATAAATAAGAACACAAAAATGAAAAAAGCCTTCACCCTAATCGAGCTGCTGGTCGTCATCGCCATCATTGCCATCCTGGCCGCCATGCTGCTGCCCGCATTGAGCAAGGCCCGTGAAAAGTCTCGCGCCATCTCCTGCGTGAACAACCTGAAGCAGTTGGGCATCGGCCTTGCTCTCTACTGCGACGACTACGATGACTACATCGTTCCTGAAGACACATCCACAACCTCAAACCACCGTCCGTTCTGGCCAGAAGTCATGATGGGCGTCGCGTATTCCTCCGACAACAGCTCTGGCATTGATGGCCCCTACATCTCCTCCAAGATTCTGGCCTGCCCGAGCGCAATGGCCTCAAATGTCTGGTTTAATCGTGTCTATGGTCTAAACTGGTGCCTCACCAACCGCAGCTTCAGCTACAAGCGCAGCGCACTGAAGGCACACAGCCAGAAAATCATCGCCTGCTGCTCAACTCAGAACGACGCTTCCACTGGTTTGCCCAATGGCTACATGTACCAGCGCTTCAACCCCAAATGGACCACGCTGACGGACACGGGCTGGGGTTTCCCCGTTGGCCGCCATCTGGACGCCTGTACCACGCTTCACCTGGACGGGCATGTTCAGAGTTTCAAGATGCCCGTCAAGTCCAATCCATGGGCGGCCTTCCCATTCAACTACAACCAGGCCGACAGCAAGCCATATCTCCTGCCTGAATACTAACTCTCCTCCATGCAAAGCAAAATATTAAAGGATTGAACTGATGAAAAAGAAACATTTCACGCTAATCGAGCTGCTGGTCGTGATCGCCATCATCGCCATCCTCGCCGCCATGCTGCTGCCTGCATTGAGCAAAGCCCGTGAAAAGTCTCGCGCCATCTCCTGCGTGAACAACATGAAGCAACTGGGCATCGGCGTCGCGCTCTACTGCGACGACTATGAAGACTATATCGTTCCGTCCGATCATACTTCGCCTGCAAGTCATCGCCCCTTCTGGCCAGAAGTCATGGTTGGTGTCGCCTATTCGTCCGACAACATCAATGGAGTTGATGGTACCTACATCTCCACCAAGGTTCTGACCTGCCCAAGCGCAACAATAACAACTGGCTGGTACTACCGCACGTATGGCCTCAACTGGTGCCTTTCCAACCGCAGCTTCAGCTACAAGCGCAGTGCCCTGAAGTCCCACAGCCAGAAGATTCTCTTCTGCGACACGACCCAGAATGACTCAAGCGGCAATCCCAATGGCGGTATGTACAACCGATTCTATCCCAAGTACTCCACCTTGACCGACACGGGTTGGGGTTGGCCTATTGGTCGCCACCTGGACGCCTGCAACACACTTCATCTGGACGGACATGTCCAAAGCTTCAAGATTCCCAACAAGGCCAATCCTCAAGCAGCGTTCCCATTCAATTACAACCTGACTGACAGCAAACCATACCTCTTGCCTGAATACTAAGCCAGTTTATCAACACCAAATAAAATATCAAAGGAGATCCTCAGCAAATGAAGAAACACTTCACCCTGATTGAGCTTCTGGTCGTCATCGCCATCATTGCCATTCTGGCCGCCATGCTGCTGCCTGCACTGGCCAAGGCACGCGAGAAGTCCCGCCAAATCTCCTGCGTGAACAACATGAAGCAGCTGGGTATCGGAGTCGCGCTCTACTGCGACGACTATAAAGACTATCTGCCCCCTGCAGACACCGCAGAAACCTCAAACAGGCGTCCAAACTGGACGGAAATAATGATGGGAACCGCGTGCACTTCCGCCAACCAGTACAACTGTGAGGGGGATTACATCTCCTCCAAGATTCTGTCATGCCCGAGCGCAACGGTTACGGGTGCCTGGTACTTTCGCGTCTATGGTATCAATTGGTATCTCGCCAATCGCAGCTTCAGTTACAAGCGTAGCGCCTTGAAGTCGCACAGTTTGAAAATCATCTTCTGTGACACTGCTCAACATGACTCAAACGGCAATCCAACTGGCGGAATGTACCAGAGATTCACTCCCAACTGGCCTGGTATTCCTTACACCGACACAGGCTGGGGCTTCCCCAATGGCCGCCATATGGACGCCTGCAATACCCTTCATCTGGACGGGCATGTCCAGAACTTCAAAATTCCTGTCAGGGGCGCTCCCTACGCCTCTTTCCCATTCAACAAGAACGACGACAACAGCAAGCCGTACATTGATCCAAAATTCTAACCAGATGTTGCCTGTCTTTCTCTGGAAACACCAAAAAACAATATCACCTAATACCATCTAAAAAAAGAACACAATGAAAAAAAGCTTCACACTGATTGAATTGCTGGTCGTGATCGCCATCATCGCCATTCTCGCCGCCATGCTCTTGCCTGCACTTGCCAAGGCACGCGAGAAGGCGCGCCAGATTTCCTGCGCCAGCAACCTGAAGCAGTTCGGCCTCGCAGTCACCATGTACACCGATGAAAACCAGGACTGGTTCCCCATTCAGAAAATCACAAGCAAGGAAGGCTGGATTTTCGGCACCAACATCGAAGGAGCCAAATACGACCTCTCCCCGAAGGACGGCGCCCTCTATCCATACATCAATGACGAGAAAATGTACTTGTGCAAAAGCGACACTAACAAGGTAAACGCCACCTACGCTCGCAATACCAATCTCAGTACCGCCAAGACCAACGTCGTGGTGAAAAAGCCTTCCACATTCGTAACCTTCGTCGAGGACAACAACAATGACGATGGTAATTTCGCCACAGCCTCCTGGAACTACACCGAAGACACCTTCAACAGCGACACCTCCACCAATAAAGTCGGCAGGTTCCACACCAACAAATCCACCAACCTGCTCTTCACGGACGGCCACGTCGAAAACACCAGCAAGCCAGAAGACGAAATCCGTAAGCTCTGCGCACAGTACAAGTAATACCCAATCAACTCCATACAAGTCCAAGGGGAGAAAAAACATGAAAAAGAGCTTCACGTTAATTGAACTTTTGGTCGTCATCGCCATCATTGCCATCCTGGCGGCAATGCTCTTGCCCGCGCTGAGCAAAGCACGCGAAAAGGCCCAGCAGATTGCCTGCGTCAACAACCTCAAGCAGTTCGGCATCGGCAACACCATGTACAGCCAGGACAACAAGAACTGGTTCTGCGCATCCGCCCCTCAAGCAAAGTATGGCTGGATCTACGGCGGAACCCCTGTTTCGGAAGGCTCCTCCACATATAACTTGAAACCAGCTGAAGGTGCCCTCTTCCAGTACATCGGCGACGAAAAGACCTATCTCTGCGACAGCGCTTTGACTGATAACAACGCAACTTACGCCCGCAATTCCCAACTTAGTACAGCTAAAAAGATCAATATGGTGAAGAAACCCTCCACGTTCGTCACCTTTGTCGAGGACAATCAGAACGACGATGGCAACTTTAACACTCCTGCCTGGAATTACTCGGCAGATCCCCAGACTTTGGGGGAAGATACTAACAATACGTTCGGCTACTGGCACAACGGAGCCACCAACCTTCTTTTCTTCGATGCACACGTCGAGTCAACCAACAAACCCAAAGCAGACCTTCGCGTGCTTTGCGCCAAATACAAATAATCCGCTTCCACGCATAGCCCCTCCAAAAGAACCATGAAAAAACACTTCACTTTAATTGAACTTCTCGTCGTCATCGCCATCATCGCCATCCTCGCAGCCATGCTACTGCCTGCCTTGAGCAAGGCACGCGACAAGGCGCAACAGATTGCCTGCGTCAACAACCTCAAGCAGTTCGGCATCGGCAACACTATGTACAGCCAGGACAACAAGAACTGGTTCTGCGCAAACAAGCCAGAGTCTAAAGATGGCTGGATCTTTGGCGTAAGCAAGAACGGAGACGGAAATCCATACAATTTGTACCCTGCCGAAGGCGCGCTCTTCCAGTACATTGGAGACGAGAAGACCTATCTTTGCGACAGCGACCCGAACGACGTCAACGCCACCTACGCCCGCAACGCCCAACTTAGTACAGCCAAGAAAATCAACATGGTGAAGAAGCCCTCCTCCTTCATCACATTCCTAGAGGAAATAAGCAGCGACGACGGCAACTTCTCTGCTCCCAAATGGGACTACTCTGCCAATCCCCCAGCCTTGACCACTGGAAATTTCAATAACGTCGGAAGATTCCACGGGGATTCCACCAACATCCTCTTCACCGATTCCCATGTAGAGTCAACCAACAAGCCCATCGAAGAGATCCGCTTGCTTTGTGCAAAATACAAATAAACACTTTTCATGACCATTTGACAGCTATAGACCCCAGGCCTTTCTCCCTGGGGTCTTGTTTTCATTTATAAGCCAATACAATACTGCCATGGACAAAACCCTGCAACTAGCCTTTGACGAGGCTAAAAAATACGGTGTCGAGGCGGATTTCGTCACCGAGAAAACCCTGCCATCTTTTGAAATCAGACGCGCAAAAGGTCGTCTGGTCATCGCCGCGCCCAATTCCATCGAGACCCTCTACGGCGTCTATGAGTGCGCGGAGCTCTTCTACGGTTACACCTTCTTCGAGCCAGGGCGCGACCGCTTCGACGCCAGTCTGAAGGTTGACTTCACCGCTCCAGGCGTGCCGAACGGACGCCTCGCCTTCGCGCGTCGCCCCCTCTTGAAACGGCGCGGCTTTATCCAGGAGTTCCCCTTCAATCATGAAACCCCGATGCTCTTTGACTGGATGGCAAAGAACAAGCTCAACTACCTACTCGTCTGGATGAAGTACTATGACGAACTCTCCGATGAACTCAAGGAGATGGCCGCCGTGCGTGGCATCACCATTGAAAGCGGCCACCATAACTTCAACTACTGGATACCTGGCAAGGTCTATGGCAAGACACATCCCGAGTTCTTCGCGGAAATCAACGGCAAGCGCATCACCCCCAGCAGTAACGCAGAGCTCCTGTTAAGCGAACAACTATGCACGACAAATCCCGAACTGCGCGCAGAAATCGCACGGCGGATGCTCGAATACTGCGACCAGCACCCCGAAGTCCACACCATCTCACTCGTCCCCAACGACGGCTTCGGGTGGTGCGAGTGCGATAACTGCTCCAAGTTCTACGACAAGAATAAGAAGGGCGATTTCTACAGCCTATCCGAACACGTATATAAGGCGGACAAAATCTACCACGACCTCGTGCAGGACATCGCGGCCCGCGTCAACAAGGTACGGCCCGACATCCAGATCACGATGGTCGCCTACATCAACTACTGCGCACCCTCGGAGGGCTTCACCCTCAAGCAGGGCATGGCCGTCCATTTCGCTGACTACTGGCGCTGCATCAACCACGAAATCAGCGACCCGTCCTGCCCCATCAATTCCCACTATGCCGACGACATCCGCAAGTGGTGCAGCGTCAAGCGTGGAGGCGACGTCAACATCTACGAATATTTCATGGGGGTAAATTTCTACTTGTCGCTGCCAATGATCCACTTCCACGAGATGTTCCACGAGATGCTCTGGTACCGCAACACGGGCGTCGATGGTATTCTGACGCAGTTCCATATCCCGCACTGGTCTGTCTATGGGCTCAACTACTACTTCATGGCAAAGGCCGCACGCGGCGATGCGGAAGACGGCGTCATCTTCGATACGATGCGCCGTCTCTTCGGTGCCGACGAACACAAGGCATACGCCTTCTACAGCAACATCAAGAAGCTGCTCCTCACGATGGGCACCTGCCACATCCCATACCCCTACTCCCTCTTCAGACGTACAAAGCAAGAAGACTACCAGACCCTTCTCATGCAGGCAAAGGAGCTCGTCTCCCTCGCCCCCGACGACCGTTTTCGCCAGGAGCTTGTCATCTGGATGGAGTACCTCTGTCGTTTCAAGGCATTCTTCGATCTCGCGCACGCAGACAAGGCGACTGTCGCAGACGCACAGGCACTTCTCGACTGGGTTCACACACATCGCAATACGCGCGTGTTCGTGCATTCGCGCTTCGATTCCTACTTCAAGGCCATCAAGGAGGCTCTCCAAAGTGGTCGTAAGTGGATTCACTTCAACCTCGACTGGGAGGACAACTACATCCTACGCCACATCGAACTTCTGAGGTGAAAATCGCCTTGCCAAATGGCAACTTGCCTTCTAGAGTGTATATTATCTTGTTGTTTTTCTGCATAAGCCCCAAAAGGAATTCCCATGAAAAAGCATTTCACCTTGATAGAATTGCTGGTCGTCATCGCCATCATCGCTATACTGGCGGCCATGCTGCTACCCGCGCTTGCAAAGGCTCGTGAAAAGTCTCGCGCTGTCTCCTGCTCCTCCAACCTGAAGCAGATTGCCCTGGCTTCCGCCATGTACATGGATGACTTTGACGATTACATGCCCAGTTTCGAGCACTATTGGAAACAAACCAGCAAGGATACAATCCCCTATCAAAATCTGGTCCAAGGAAAAACAACCGCTGACCTTTCCTTCTGGATGGATGAAACCATGCGCTATACTGGCGACGTAAAACTCTACAGATGCCCCTCCTACGCTGATCAACCCTGGTATGGAGGTTATGGTTGGGGTGTCTATACGGCTGGTTACATAATGAACTATACAAGTCGCTGCCGTGCATCAGGCTACTACAGCAGTACCGACCGCTACATCTACGACGGCATCTCCCTCTCCATGCTGGAACACTCTCCCTCTGTCAACATTCTTGTCAGCGACCTCGGCCCTACTCATACCTCCCCTGCCGTCTGGACGACCCACTTCACGCCAACCAGCACCACCTACTTCGAGCAATATGCTCCGAAAACTCACAGCGAGGGTGCAAACATCGCCTTCACTGACGGACATGTGCAATATTACAAGAAGCCAACTTATATGTCCCTGCCACTGCGCTACTACTTGAAGTAATTTTTTACCAACAACATACAACAAAACCATTGGAGACAAAGATGAAAAAGGTTAAAATCGGTGTCATCGGCGCTGGCGGCATTGCCAGAAGGCGCACAATCCCTGGGATGCTCCTTGCAGACAACATTGAGCTGACCGCTGTCATGGATATTATGAAAATCGACGAGATAGCCGCCGAATTCAAGGTCAAGAAGGCCTATGACAAGGTAGAAGACCTGTTGGCCGACCCCAATGTGGAGGCCGTCTATATTGCCACTCCCGCCAGCAAGCACCTGGAGCAGATTCAGATGGCCGCTGCGGCTGGGAAGCACATTCTCTGCGAAAAGCCCCTCACGATGAAGGTCGAGGAGGCCATCCAGGCGGTCGCTGCCTGCAAGAAAGCTGGCGTTTATCTGCAGGAAGGGTACATGATGACCTTCCATGCCGCCCACCAGGCCATCCGCAAGGCGATTGACGAAGGCAAGATTGGCAAGCCCGTTTATATGCGTGCGCAGCTCTCCTGCTGGTATCCGCCGATTCCAGGCGCCTGGCGCCAAGACCCCGCAAAAGGCGGCGGCGGTTCCCTCATCGACATGGCCACCCATCTTTACGACTTGCTTGAGTTCTTCAACGGCCCCATCCGCAAGATTGTCGCCTTGACGGGCAACCAGGTGCAGAACTACAAGTCCGAGGACTCCTCCACCAGCTTGCTGGAATTCGCAAATGGCACCCACGCCACCGTTGACGCCTTCTTCTGCGTTCCTGACGAGGCCACCAAGACCCGCCTGGAAATCTACGGCTCCAAGGGCGCCATCTTCACGGAAGGCACCATCGGCCAGAGCCAGGCTGGCGTGGCCGAGATCATCAGTGGACTTGGCGACGGCGGCTATGATGCACAGCAGTCCAAGGACGTTGTCCGCACCTTCCAGCCCCTCCCCTTCACGCCCAAGAACCCCTATACGGCGGAATGCGAGTACTTCGCCAACTGTATCCTCACTGGCAAAGCCCCCGAGGTCAATACGGGTGAAAACGCCATCCGCATCATGCGCATCACCCAGAAGGCATACGAATCCGCCAACGACGGCGTCGTGAAAACCATCTAAACAATTAGCAATTAGTAATGAGCAATTAGTAATTAGCAATTTCAATTTTAAATTTTTAATTTCTAATTGCTAATTTCTAATTTCTAATTTCAAATTGCTAATAGGAATGTCCACCCCAAAGGACCCCTGCCAATGAAGAAGCAAAAACATTTTACGCTGATTGAGCTCCTGGTTGTCATAGCCATCATCGCCATCCTGGCTGCCATGCTGCTTCCTGCGCTTGCCAAGGCACGCGAGAAGGCACGCACCATCTCCTGCACCTCCAATCTAAAGCAAATCCTGCTGGGTACCCAGCTTTATGCAGATGACCACAACGACCTGATGATGGCCCTCTACTACAACCGCCCAGGTGGTTATGACCTCCCCAATGGGACCAAAACCACCAACACGGCTTATCTTTGGTACATCGGAATTCACCCCTATGTGGGCGACCTCAAGACCTTCGACTGCCCCTCGTCGGTTGAAAGGTGGGATGGCTCCTACTCGGGCAGATTTGACTATGGCATGAGCGTCAAACTCCACAATAGCTGCAAAGGTTTTACGCGGGGAGAACTCAAGCGCCCAAGCAGTCTCTGCCACTACATCGAATGCGTCAGTTCGTCTGGCGACAGCTACAACGCCGACAATGACACCTCCACTGCCGCCAGTGCCGTCAATGGCTTGGAGTATGAAGCCCGCCATGGCGGTATGATTCAGGTTGGCTGGTCTGACGCCCATGTTGCCCCGATCCAAAAACAGGGCTTGCCGACTTTCAGCGACTCCAGCACCTTCTGGCATCCAACCTACACAGGTTCCAATCCGTAACCACTATTTTCAAGAATAGCTTTCCAAGTGGCACTGGTTCAAACCAGTGCCATATTTTTTGAGAATTATATACTTTAGTTGCCGATTGGACTTTACCCACAGAGAAGAGCCGCGTAAGCGGCGGCAAGAGCATAGCCGTGGGTAGAGCGAAGCCGCGACAGCGGCGAAGCGAAACCCACGGTCAGATGCCCCCCCCATTCCCCGTGCGCCGTGCCGCGTAGCGTAGCGAAGCGGCAAGACGCATCCAGGCCATCGACCAATGAAGGATAATGTCATCAGGAAACTCAAGTATATAATTCCCTATTTTTAGCAGTTGTAGGGCAGCCCTAAAAAGACAATCGCTTTTATCGTTTTTTCAGGAGAAAGAGAATTATGGAAAATGTGATGTTCGAACATCCACGTGACCAGATTGTGGAGATTATGCAGCGGATATATGGCTATGGGATGACCACGACCAGCGGCGGAAACCTGTCGGTCCTGGACTCCTCTGGCAACATCTGGATCAGCCCTGCAAGCATTGACAAGGGGACACTGCAGCGCGACGACATCGTCTGCATGACATCCTCTGGCGAATGCATTGGCAGGCACCGTCCCTCCAGCGAATACCCCTTCCACAGGGCCATCTACAAGCACCGTCCAGACATCAAGGCCATCCTGCACGCACATCCGCCAGCGCTCGTCTCCTTCAGTGTGGCTGGACAAATTCCCAATACCTCTGTGCATTCCACCATCAAGCAGGTCTGTGGCACCGTTGGTTATGCCTCCTATGAGGTGCCTGGAAGTGAGGCTCTTGGCAAAAGCGTCTCGGATGCTTTTGCACAGGGGCACAGCACTATTCTCCTTGAAAACCATGGGGCCTGCTGCGTCGGTGCAACCCTCCTGCGCGCCTTCCAGCGCTTCGAGACGCTTGACTTCTGCGCCAGGCTTATCTGCAGCTCCATTCAACTAGGCAAAAAGCCTTTTTACCTCTCCGAAACGGACATCGAGTTCAACCAAGTTGACAGAAACCTTGAGTTCCACCCGTTCATACCCGACATCCGCACAAGCGACGAAATGGAGTTACGCTACCAAATGGCGTTACTCATCCGACGTGCCTACAAGCAGAAGCTCTTCACCAGTACCGAAGGTACCTTCGCCGTGCGTATCGACAAGGAAAGCTTCCTTATCACCCCGCGCGACATCGACCGCGGGACTCTGCAGGCGGAAGACCTGGTGCTAGTCAAGGGCAATGCATACGAAAATGGGAAAAACATCAGTCGTGCCACCTGGTTCTTCAAGGCAATATTCGAGGAGCAGCCTGAAATCAACTCCCTCATCATCTCGAATCCACCCAACATCATGGGCTATGCGGTTTCCCACGAAACGTTCGACCCGCGCGTGATTCCCGAAAGCTACATTCTGCTGCGCGAAGTGCCTGTTTTCCCTTACGGCACGCATTTCAGAAACCTTGACGAGGTGACCAAGACAATTTCACCTAGATATCCCGTCATTCTCATCCAAAATGATTGCCTGATAACAAGCGGCTCCAACCTACTACAGGCCTTTGACCGCATGGAAGTCGCCGAATACAGCGCCAAGGCCACCATCAGCGCGAAAGCCCTGGGCGGCTTAAAGCCCATCACCGATGCGCAGATAGCAGATTTGGTCAAGGCATTCAACCTTTTGCCATAAGCTTTTTGCTCAGGATGCATTTTCACCTGAAAATGCATCCTGAGCATTTGCCAGAGTCTTTTTTCGCATTATATTATTTCATATTTATTTTTGCAAAGGAGAGATGGCTGAGTGGTCTATGGCAGCGGTCTTGAAAACCGCCGTACAGCAATGTACCGAGGGTTCGAATCCCTCTCTCTCCGCCAGATTTGATCTTTAGAAGGCAGTGTCCCAAGGGTGGACGCTGCCTTTTTTGGTCTTATGGCTGTGCAAAGCTTACACAAAACTAGCACAAAACAGACACAAAACAAACTCAACGGGGGAAAAAATAAAAAACTGGCTTTAACTTTGACATTTCAATATTATATTGCCTAGATTATCATGATTGTGAAAACAGCATTATAAATAGCAGGGTCTTAGAATGAGTCAAACGGAAGAAATAAAGGGTTGCCTTTTACGCGCATATGTTCCTGGTCAAGCGACGATTACACGACGGATCAAGTATTTCCCATGTCGTATAGGACGGCTTGACAGCAATGACGTGGTTCTTGGAGACAGCTCGGTTTCAGGGCTTCATGCCGTGCTGGCTCTGGATGACAAGGACAACATCTATCTGGAAGACCAGTGGAGCACAAATGGCATCTATCTAGAAGGGCAGAGGGTTACGCAGTTACTGATTGACCATCCTGTGCGATTGGTTCTGGGAAGGGTGACCCTTGATTTGGGTCTGACCGAAGACGACCTCTTTGTACTTCCGCCTTTTGTGCCCAAAAACAACAATGCCCGACAGCCATTACCCGAGGAGGCTGTTTCATCTGAAAAAAAGATTGACATCATCCAGCAGGAGGAGCCGAAAAAGAAGACTGCTTCACGTCAACGGTCCACTGCGGAAACAGATATCTATGATGACAACATCGTCACGACAACCACGAGAGGCGGAAGCAAGGGGATTATCTGCCCGCACTGCTGGCACCGCTTCGACGTTGGCGAATTCCTGTTCATTGCTCGCCACCAGAGCCTGATAGGGGATTCCGTTTTAGGCGCGGATGCCGCGCAGCGTTTCCTACCGTCACGCTTTACGCCAGAGGGAAATGCAATTGATGCGGCGGGAATGAGCTGTCCTGACATGGCCTGTCCCCGCTGCCACCTGCGGATACCGCAGGCTGCCAGTGAAATGCCGCCGCTGTTCCTCTCCATTGTCGGCGCGACGGCCAGCGGAAAATCCTATTTCCTGACGAGCATGACTTGGGACTTGCGTAATACTCTTTCCCGCAACTTTGCCATCTCCTTTACGGATACGGATGCAGTCAACAACCAGATACTCAATGACTTCGAGGAGACCATCTTTCTTTCCTCTGATCCAGACGAACTGGTTGCCCTGCGGAAAACCGAACTCCAGGGCGAACTTTACAACCAGGTTCTGTTGGACAACATGCTCATCAATCTTCCCAAGCCCTTCATGTTTACCGTCATGCCTGCGGAGCACCACCCTCGTTATGCGGAGGTATTGGACAAGATGTCACGCACGCTGGTGCTTTACGACAATGCAGGCGAGCACTTTGAGCCTGGCATGGATTCGGTTGACAACCCCACGACGCAGCACCTGCTTCATTCGGATACCATCTTCTTCCTCTTTGATCCCACAAAGGATGTGCGCTTCCGCAAGCGTCTCCGTGGCAGCGAAGATCCTCAGCTTGCCGCCCATGCCAGAGTGCAGCGACAGGAGATTATTCTGACAGAGATGATCAACCGCATCAAGAAGTATTCTGGCATGCGTTCGGGACGCAAGACCGCCAAGACCCTGATTCTCATGGTTTCCAAGTTCGATGTATGGAAGCAATTGCTGGACTTCGAACTGCCCGCGGAACCCTGGCAATGGGAATCCGAATACAACACGAATGCCCTGGATGTGGATTTGATAAAGAACGTCTCCTTTGCCGTAAGGCAGCTGCTGGACGAAATATGCCCTGAAGTGGTCACGACCGCCGAATCGTTTGCAGGCGAGGTCCTATATCTGCCAAACAGCGCGTTGGGGCATAGCCCCGAGGTTGGTGAAAATGGGATGGTTGGCATACGTCCCATCGATGTGGAGCCGTTCTGGGTTTCCGTTCCCATGCTCTACTTCTTCTTTGAGCGCGGATTCATCCAGCCTATTCCAGAGCATTCGCGTCAAAAATACAAGGAGACTCCCTGCGAGTGCACGCTTTCAGGTGATATCTTCTTCATCAAACTGCCAGGGCGTCCAAAGCCTTTGCAAGTACCGATTTCCTTTGCTGGGCATCAGCTTCGCTGTCCAGGAACGGACCTTTGGTTTACGGTTCCGACGCTTTAAGAGGAGGGACCATGGCGCACGAACTGATATACACATCGGCGGAGCGGGGGCTTCGTCCTGGGACGCGAGGGTTCTGCACGGTGGCGCATACACAGGGGATGACACCGCAGAACATACAACTGCTGGAGGCTTTGAGTGCCTACAAGAACCTCTACAGTGTGCATGATGCCCAGGAAAAGGCGGAGCCGATTGCCTGGAGTCATATTACCAGCAATCTCATCGGGCGTTCCGCCAGCATTGTTTCGCGGGTTGGCTCCACGGCTGCCGACCATACGGGGCGAAGCAACAAGCTGGCCCATCATGTCCTGCTGCCCGCGCGGGAGCGTCCGCAGGGTGGGCCAGCCTGGCTTTGCCAGCAGATTGGATTCCTGCGGGATGCGTGGGATGAACAGCCTCATATCATCAGCAATCAGAAAGAGATACCAGCAGGGGATTATGAGCCCAAGCCTGCAACGGCATGGGAGGCGTTGACAGGCGACCCCGCCTACGCGGCGTTCCTTCCCAATGCCTTCAAGACAAACAGCGATTCAATCGTCCTGATAGCCTTTGCTCCAGGGACGGACATGCTTTCCCTTATATCAGAATCCCTTGCCATCATGGAGCCGTCGCAACGCTGGAATGTCACCTTCACGACATATTTTACGCAGCTGGCAGTCGGTGCGACCTGTGCCTGGCGCTGTTGCGTGGCGGATTCGGAGGTGCTACGGGAGGCGCGGCGGAATCCCAGAACGATTGTCTTCGATTTGACGGAGACGCTGCCACCTGTCCCCACGGGGCCGCTGGCGGAGCTAGCAAGAAGTGGACAGAGTCCCGTTGTTCCAAAGATTCAAGTCAATGTGCCCCCTGATCCCAACAAGCCAAAGAAGTTCATCTTGATGGACAACAGAAACATCAACCAGCTTACGCTGAAGCCCCGCAATCCAAACGCTCCCAGAAAATAGCAGTTTCTGCCGCATTGTTTTTCTGGCCTCCACGCACTCTCTTGCCAAACGGAATGTCGGTGTCAAAAGCAGCATAACCTAGGGTATTGAAAATGACTCCCGAACAATTATTGGTTCAGCAGATACAGCAGACATTGAACGCAGACCAGCTGGAACGCACATCTTCGATAGAGGATTTGGCGTTGCAGTTTGCGGAGATGTGTATTGCCGCCAACACACGTCTGGCGAACTGTGCAGACTACATCTCCAAGGGGCGCCGTTCGGAAGCGGTGAATGAGGCGCACAACCTGCCAGATCTGCTTCAATTGGCCCAGCTTTTGGAGTTTGAGGGCATCAAGAAATGGCGGAATCTTTGTTCGGACATGGAATTGGCAGTTGCCCCGCCACTTAATTCCGAAAACTTAGAGAAGTTGCGTGCCGCCGTTACTGCAGAGGAGGAACTCACTCCGCTTTTGAAAGAATATAGACGGTGCGTTTACCAGGGCGACCACCGCGGATGCATTGTCCTTCTTCGTAAAATCATAGAGCTTGATTCTGGCAATCCCAGTTGGAAGGACAACCTTCGTCCTCTGGAGGAAGAGGCGATGCCTGAGTTGCTTCAGCAAGCGGAAAGGGCCTTGTCTTCGGGAAATCATGCCCGCCTGAAGACGGTTTTTGAGGAGCTGAATGCACCTCATCGAGTTGTGCAGCCACCAGAGGAGTTGATGGGCCGTATCAAGCGGGAGCTGCTTTCGGAGCGGGCGGATGATGTGAAGGTGGAGGCGGAGGCGTTGCTTGTCAAGATTCGTTCTGCCTTGGATAGTTCTGACGGCACGCTGGTTGAAGCTCTTTTGGAGAAGAGCTCGGCTATTGAGCAGAATGACGCCTTCTTGAACAAGCCCGAAAGCTGGGACGGCATTTTGTCAGAAGCGCGTGAATTTCTGGACATGCAGCGTCGTCGCCGTGAGAAGCAAGCAGATTTTCTGAAAGCGATTGATGAAATGCAGGCGATGCTTGCCCGAGGAGATTATACGGAGATGGAGCTTCGCCATGAATGGGAGCGTCTTCTTGCGTGGGAGTTGCCAGTGTCGGATATGCTGCGCCACCAGGTCAAGGAGATTTTCGAGGATATACGGCAGCGTAAGCGCCGTAAGGTCCGCATGGTAACCATTTCTATTGTGTCGGGAATCATCATTCTCCTGCTGGTGGGGAGTGTTGTTGCGTATATTAAGGCAAAGCAGCTGAGCAATGATGCCAAGGTGGCGGAAGTCGAGCGGCTTTGGCAGGAGGGAAAGTATGGCGAACTGGAACTCTATCTGGATAATTTGTCCAAAAGTGATTTGACCGTCGTTAGAATGCCGAAGGTGGAAGATATAGCGCGACAGCTACAGGAGCACAGGAAGAAAACGGCGAAATACAAAGAGACCTTTGATTTTGCGATGGACAATCTTTCGACGATTCGCAGCAACAAATATGACGGTGCAACCACCGAGGAGATTCTCCAGCATCTGAAGGATGCGGAGCTTGCCGCGAAACAGCTTTCAGACGAAGCTGGTCTGGCGCGCATAAAGGCCTGGCGCGGTGGATGGGAGGATTGGAAGGCAAGGCGCAGCCTTCAGGCGAACACAATATTGAAAAGCGCTGTGGCCACGTTGAGTGCAGCTCTTGAAGAGCAGAAGCGGAGCCCTTTCACGGATTTTGAGAATGAAAAAGAGAAAATAGATAGTTTGATGACGACGGCGGATGAGGCGAGGCCGTTTGCAGGGTTGGCTGACGAGATGGAGCGTCAGCGGTTTCTTGATGTCGTGGAACGTTTGGCGACTTGGCAGCGCGAGTTTGATCAACGCTACAAGGCATTCCAGTCGGTCAGTTCTGAATTGGAGAAGCTCCGTCTCTCCATTCCTGCGGCCATAACGGACTTGTCTCGCTACAAGAGCCTGATGGAACGTTATATTGAGCTAGCCCCTGAACTGGATGAGCAGCGGAAAGGATACCAGGAAATCTTGAAAGATTTTCCCTGTTATGAAGGCGCAATGTTACGGGCCTCCTCAATGATGATGAGTGTTCCCCCCACTCCTGAGATGGCGAAGGAACTTAAGGCGCAACTTGCTACGGAAGGCGAAGGCGCCACTCTGACAGGCAGTATCTGGGAGACGGATGTGCGGGCTGCGCTTTACCTTTATGATCTTCATACGGAATTGAGGAAAAAACTAAACAATCTTCTGAATGCCAGTCCCGAGCTTTTCAACCTCTATTATGCGAGATACCGCAGGATTGGTGAAGAAAAATGGCATAAACTCTATTCTCCGCGACCGCTGATGAGCGCTCTGGACAAGGACGATGCTACTGTCAAGCTCTATTGGGGAAATGTCTATTTTGCGGACAATCCCCAGGGCAAACCGACTTTGGTTCATACAAAGGTTGCTTTCCCTGACCGCCTGAGTTCGAAGGACTACGAGGTGGAGATGCATATTCGCAAGGAGGATGACCGCTGTGAATATGCAAAGTTCCTGTTGCGTTTTATTTCCGAGGGCTCAGAGGCAAAGAACATGCCTGTGTATCTTCTCAATGGAATACAGCAGCTTTTTGAGGATAACAAGATTGAGCCTGTGTTGCGTGCGCTGCTCATCAAACGTATCTTGGCCATGTTGGTTGACGGTCTGGGGGATATCATCCCCGAAATAGGCAGAATGGCCAGGGACTTTGCCTTGATTCCCACGGATGTCCCGTGGATGAACGAGGAGCATTCCGAGGTCAGGGCGGCAGAACGCAAACTGCGAGAAACAGTGAAGACCACCATTCGTCCAGAGGTGGTCATCTCCAGGCTGGAGCTCCATTGTGCGCTTTTGGAGGCTACGCTGAACAGCAAGGTACGTTGTGTTGGCTCCTGCGTCTGGGGGCAGGATGGTCGTCTGGTATTCGACTTGCGTGGTGGGCAGTATAACGAGTTGTGGGGGTGTTTTGTCTCTGCGGCGGGTATGATGCCTCATTTCAGTGTTGTTTCCAGAGATGGAAAGAGTATCCTTTCTGGAAATGCGGACACATGCCGTTTTGCCATGCCGCTCTTTGCGCCTGCGCCTGGTTATTCTGCCTTTGATATTTTGGATTCGCTGAAGAAGAATACGGAATTACTGCAGGGCATACGATTCCCGTATGCCTGGCCAAGGAATGTAAAATAGGCTTCTGACCTAAATGACCCAAAAAGGGTAACTAATCAGAAGGGAAAACCGCGTTAGCGACTGCAGAGTATAGCCGTGGGTGGAGCGAGCGCCTCTGGCGCGAGCAAAAACCACGGGATTAGCAAAATCCCCCAAAAACTTTGCACCGTGCCGCGTAGCGTAGCGAAGCGGCAAGGCGCAGAAGTGCCAACAAGCAATATCAATCGTTGAGGCATTACAAAATAGAGCAAAAAAAGTTCCCATCTGAAAGCATGAGAAAGAATGGACGATATTTAGGATTGGATATTGGTGCGGCGGGCGTCAAGGCCGTGGTGCTGAAGCGAACAGGGAAAGAAGTTTCACTTGAAGCAACCGACGAGCTTCATACGCTGGAGGAGGGCATCCTGAACGAACAGGAGCTCCACAGCTCCATTGCCCAATGGCTTCATGGAAAGAAGTGGGACAAGTTGCCTACTGTGATTGGCCTTCCACAGTATCTTGCACAGACGATGCTGAAGGAATTTCCTGTCATCAAGAACGCGGCAAAACTGGATGTTCTGGTCAACAGCGAGATATCCCAGGTGGCAGGGCTTTCGGAGGAGACTTTGGTGCATGACTACTGTCAACTTCATGAAGGCGGAGGACGGAAAAACGGTTTTCTTATCGGGCTTTGCCGCGAGCAGACCATACGGGAGCGCCTGACAGGATATGAGGTGGCGGGCATTCGGACGGATGCTATTGCGCTTGGGGGAATGGCCGTTGCAAATGCATACCTGACACTGAAATATAATGCGAGTGAGAACGGCGATGCTTCAAAGCCAGTGCTTTTGTTGGATTTGGGGAGAGAGAACGCTGTCGCCGTGATTATGGCAGGCAAAGTTCCGCTTTTTGTCAGTTCCCTGATGGTTTCAGGGGAGCGTTTTGAGCAGGCCGTGAAAAGCGCAAACCAGCCTGTTGAAGGGAAGAAAAAGGTAAGTCTCTCCGCCAAAAGCGTGGAGGAGATTAACCTCCTGGATGAAATCGGCACGTCGCCAGTCATGCTGGCCGCGAATCTCCTGGAATCCGAAATACAGGGAGTTGTGGAGAACTGGCGTGCGCAGGAGGATTATGAGGTCGGAAAAACCCCCATTGCCAAGGTGATGGTTTGCGGTGGCATCGCAAAGATGAAAGGGTTGTGTGAATGGCTGACAGAACGTCTGGAAACGCCAGTTGAAGTGTTTGGCCCCGAAGTGGACGGTATGGTGCGCCCTGAATTGACGATGGCATACGGTCTGGCAGCGCAATGTGCTGAAGATGAGAAGGCCGCTTTGTCACTCTCCATGCTTCCTGCCGACATTCGCTGGCGGAAGTTGCGTGAGGCCAATTATCCTTTCCTTGTCGCCGCTTTAGCCCTTTGGGTGGTTGTCATGGCGGTATTGGGCATTCTCTGGTATGTCAGGACTACTTCTCTTATAGGAGCATATATGGAACAACAAGAGAAACTGGAGAAGTGCGGCAATTTGATTGGGCGCATAGAGAGTGCACAGAATGCCCTTTATGATCGCGAGGCGAAGGTTGTTCCTCTAGTGGAGGCGGGCTGTCAGCCAGTGAGATTGAAAAATGCCCTTGAGGAAATTGGAAAGGCATGTGCCGCAGACGACTGGATTGTCTATCTTGCTGACGAGACCAGTTATCATCAAGCCAAGGAGGACGAAAGGCGGGATGAGAGGCGATCCAGTTCTTCTTTGGACATGTTTGGTGGAGCAAAGGGGACGGACTACGGAGATGCCTCAGGGGTGCCAGAGTTCCCGATTCGTATGCTGCCAAGGGATATTTCTGTGACGACAAGGTTCATCACGGCGAGTTATGCCCCACTTAAGCCGTCGCAGCGATTTGCGCCTGCTACGGAATTCGCGAAAAAACTGAATGAAGGAGGGCTTTTCAAAGGGGTGGACACCCTGCAGGGACAGGAAAGCAGAGTTGATATTTTTGCCCCGTGGGCTCAATGGTTGAAAGGCGTGAGGGGACAGTTCGTTTGCTTTTCTTTTGCGTTGCCATTTGCAGATGCTGATGTGCGTAAGGAACTCCTCCCAATTCCTGTTGTCAAAGGGAAGGGCAAATCCAAGAAGTAGTAGAGGGTCGTGAAAATGAAAAACTGGATGAAGATACATCAGATTCTTTTGGCGGCTCTAGTGTTTGCTGTATTGGGGCTTCTGGTTGTTTATTTTCTAGTGTTTTCCCCGAAGAAGCAGGAACTTGAGGAGGTGCAGAGCGAGGTTTCGAGGCTTCAGGAGCGTTTGCGTGGCAGCGTCTGGCCGCTTGATGCAGACAGGCTGGAGCGTTTTCTGGTGGAACTTGAGAAAGAGTACAAAGGAGATCAGAAAAGCTCTGCCTTGACGGCACATTCCGCAGAGGCTTTGCGCAAGGCCTCTGCTACTTTTCTTTCCAAAATCACCAGTGAATATGGTAATTTGGAGGATTTCATGGCGGCTGTTTCGCGCCTTGACTACCAGTCGGAGTACAATCGAGTGCTGACAACGCTTTCGGAAAAGGGCGTCAAGCTGGAGCCTTCTGTTTTGAACATGAACGAGGACATGCCCACTCCCTATATGTATCAGTGCATGATTCAGATCTGGACGGTGGAGAAGTTGGCGGAGATTGCGTTGAAAAGTGGCGTCGAGTTGTCAACGTATCCAGAACGCAAGCGAGGCCAGGGGCAGATAGCGCGAATCAGCGTGGAGCCAATGCGTGCTTTTTTCGCGTCTCCGAGCAATGAGCGTCCATATTTGCTGGAGTTTCCCGTGAAGCTCAGCATCGAAGGCACGCTGGATTCATGCATGGGCTTCATCGACCGTTTGTGCGGAGATGACGTTTTCATTCCTCCCAAGCAATTTGAGATATTTTCGTTTCCCCCAATGAAGAATGAAAGGGGTGAAGATGGATTCTTCAAGGGCGGACAACTCCGCATGAATCTGACTTGTGCCTCTTTTCTTGTTCTTGGCAAGGTGAACTGAGGTGAGAATGATGAAATACCTGCTTTTATATTTTCAAAAGAACTGGGAGATGGCGATCTTGGCTGCCACCATTATCCTTTTACTGTTCATTGTATTGCCGTTTTTTGTGTCGGGAACAACATTGGATGAGATTATGGGGAGTGGAAAGGCGGCCCTAAAACGCGAAAGTGCGCTTTCAAAGAACTCTTTTGCATTTTTGGATGATGGTGCCCCTGCATTGGAATTAGAACGGGATCCCTTCAAGCTGACGGTTAAGGCTCCAGAACCGCCAAAACCGAAGCCAGCGCCTCCTAAAACTGAACCGAAACCAGTCGAAAAGCCCAAGGAGCCGCCAAAGAAGGCACCTGCTCCCGAGCCAGAGCAACCAGCCAAGGGCCCCGTTAGGCCCCAGGTGGTTTTCCAATACGTTCCTGGTGTGATTGCCTTCACGTTTCAGCAGATGAACAGCACGGGTAAGACCGTTGCCATCATTTCTGCACAAAGCAAGGGAACACAGCCGCAGAACTACACGGTTGGCGTCGGCGAAGAGGTGAACGGGGCCATAATACAGTCCATCTCAGATGAGACGCTGATTGTGCAGGATGCGCAGAAGCGACGCGTCGCGATTCCCATCGGGAGCAAACGGCAGCTTTGGATGAGGATTAAAAAAGAATAGAGGTTAGCATGGCAGAATCACGCATTTACACCCAGTTAAAGGGGGCTTTCATCGGTAAAAGCCCGTTGGTTTATGTTTATAGTCCCGAAGAAGTGCGTGTCATGCGTACGCTGACAAGGCTGGCGGAGGAGTTTGGCGTACCATTGCGCAGTTGGTCCAGCGTGCGTGGACTTGATGGTGCGGGGACGGAGACGATGGAGCCAGTGGCGGCCCTGATGTCCATCCTGCAAAGCGGCGAGGATGGAGCCTACGTCTTCAAGGACTTGCCAGCTCATTTCAGCGACCCCAGGGTGGTTCGTGCGCTTCGTGAGGTTTACAATGATGGCCAGGCACATGAGAAGCGTGTCGTATTCATCACCAGTCCAGAGTTCAACATACCTGAAACGCTGAAAAAGGAGCTGCACACGCTGGAGATTTCCACGCCTGATGACGGTGAAATCGCCATTCAACTGCATGATGTTTCCAAGAATAATCCTGATTACACGATTCCAGAGGATGCCATCCATGAAGTCACGCTTGCATTGAAGGGGCTGACGGAAAACGAAATCGCCTATGTTTTGCATCGGGCATGCCGCATCCCGAACGCCACCAAGGACCAGTTGCTTGACGAGATATTCGCGGAGAAAAAGAGCGTGGTCAAGAAGTCTGGTTTTCTGGAGTTTTCCCCGCCTCGCTGGGATATCAACAGCCTGGGGGGGCTTGGCAATCTGAAGGAGTGGCTTCAGAAGCGCTCGCACATGTTTACGCGTGAGGCGCTGGAGGCGGGCGTGCCAATCCCCAAGGGACTGCTTATGATGGGGGTCAGCGGGTGCGGAAAGAGCCTTGCGGTGAAAACCATCTCCGCGCTTTGGAACATCCCCATGTTCCGCCTGGATATGAACCTTGTATTTTCAGGCATGTACGGCTCTCCTGAAGAGGCGTTTCACAGGGCCTTGCAGACGATTGAGGCGGTCTCCCCCGCCGTGCTCTGGATAGATGAAATCGAGAATGCGCTGGGGCTGGATGATTCAGGCCAGCGCATCGCCTCCCACATCTTCTCGTCGTTTCTGACCTGGATGCAGGAAAAGCCGCCGCTGGTCTTCATCGCCGCCACGGCCAACAAGATTCAGGCTCTTCCAGCCGAGGTTCTTCGAAAGGGGCGTTTTGACGAGGTCTTCTTCTGCGACCTTCCTTCAGGTCCTGAACGTGTTGAAATTATGAAGATCCATCTGCTGAAAAACGGCGCCAATCCCGATGACTTTGATTTCAAGATGCTACAGATTATGACGGAGGGATGGAACGGCGCTGAAATTGAGCAGGCCATTATCTCAGCACGCACGGAAGCCTTCTACGAAAACCGCATGTTCACGCAGAGGGACCTTTCCTCCGTCATGGGAAGAATCGTCCCGCTTTCGGATACGATGGAGCAGCAGATTAAGGCCATCCGCAGTTGGGCCTTCTCCAGGGCAACCCCTGCGTCAAAGTTCGGAAAGTCTGCTGCCAAGACAAAATAAGAAGGAGATTGATAGATGGATATCGAAAAGGCATTGTTGGAAAGGCGTACCATTCGCCTCTATCAGCAGAAACCTGTTCCCGTGGAGGATTTGCGCTTCATGATTGATGCGGCACGCCAGACCTCATCGGCTTCAAATCTGCAGCGTCTGCGTTTCGTGGTGGCCACGTCGCCGTCAGTCGTCAATGAAATGCTGGCCAAAACGGCCTGGGCGGCTTTGGTCAAGCCGCGTCGCACGCCTGTTGCGGGGGAGACTGGCCCTGCAGCATTCATCGCCGTGACAGTTCCTGCTGGTTTCAACCACATTGTCGCCGCAGATGCTGGGGCCGCCATCCAAAGTATGCAACTGGCGGCCTGGAGCAGGGGACTGGGATGCTGCTGGATTGCGTCCATTGACAAGGCTGCCATGAAGCAGATTCTCCGTGTGCCAGAGGAGAGGGAGGTCCTGTTTGTCGTTTCGGTAGGTTATCCTGCGGAAGCCCCCCGTTCAGAGGAGGTGCATTCCGTTGACCAGCTGGCCTACTATCTAGATGAAAGCAACCGTCTCCATGTCCCCAAATTGGCCTTGGAGGAAATCTCCGTCTGGATGTAGTTTTGAAGGGAGACAATTGTTTTTTTGTGCGGGTGAAATATATTAGAGAATCATTCATTTAGTATAGGAGTATTATGATGAAAAAGAGTGTTCTGTTATTGTTTGTCTTGTTTGTTGCATCTGCGTTTTGCGGTCAGGTGAAGTTGATCAATGGCCAGAGTTATGAAGGTGAAGTCAAGCAGGTCAACCAGGTCCTTACCGTCATCAAGGACGGAGCTGTGTTCCAGTTCCCGATGCGGGAAGTGGCTGAGATAGACGGAAAGGCGGTCGAACGCGAGGCAAATCCAGTGGCACGGATCGCCACCAGCAAGGGGGATATTTTCGTGGAGTTGTTTGAGGATGATGCTCCGAACACGGTTGCCAATTTCATCGAATTGGCGGAAAAGGGGTTCTATAAAGGCCACGCCTTCCACCGTGTCATCAAAGGGTTTATGGCGCAGGGTGGATGCCCTAACTCCAAGCGTGGTGCTGTCGGCAGGCCTGGAACAGGCGGGCCTGGCTATGCCTTTGACGATGAGATATCTTCTCGCCACCATGACAGCCGTGGCATCCTCTCAATGGCCAATTCGGGGAAGAATACCAATGGCAGCCAGTTCTTCATCTGCTTCGCGGCTACTCCTTGGCTTGACGGCAAGCACACGGTCTTTGGCAAGGTGACCAAGGGGATGGAGGTTCTGGATAAGCTGGAGGCTATTGCAGGCGGAGAGGACAAGCCCAAGGAGGAGGTTCGCTTCAACGTTGAGATCATCTCCAAGCGCAATCACGAATACAAGGTCAAGAAGAATTGATTGTGGCAATGATATTCAAACAGGGAATAACAGTGCGAATGAAGAAGATTGTGCTTGCCTTGGCATTGCTATCCTCTCCCTTTGTGCTTGTTTCCTGTCTTTCAACTGGCATGCCGCCAGGTTTCCGCAAGATCAATAGTCATGCCAGGGCCGCATACTCGGCGGATGTCAGCGACAGGGTGGTGTTTTCTGTTTTGACTTGGTACGGGCATGAGTACGGTCCACAGATGTCAGCAGATGTCCGTATGGGCTATGACGAGCAGTTGAAGGCGACCAACGAGAGTCTTTTCCGAGCTTGGTCAAAAGATGTTTTGGCGTCTTGTTCGCCGTTGGTTCGCCTGAGCAATTCCAGCATTGAGCTGGTTCCAGGTTGCTTTACACAGACGGCAGAGGTCGATAACAACCTGTCGAAACTGAAGTTGCTGCGTGAACTTGTGGATGTCCCGCTTGCGTTTGACATCCCCGTTGAAAGTTGCTTGAGTACAGATATCTGGAAAGGTTCAAAGGGTGCGTTCAGAGAGCAGTTTGTTCTCTGGGCAAACTCCAAAAAGCAGATAACAGTTCCTGACATCGAGGGATTTGACAGGGAGGCTTTCAAGGAGACGCTTGACAAGCTGAAGCTGGTAGTGGAGAACCGCAAGAAGGTTCTGGCATATTTGGATGCGTTCAGTAAAGCCAAGATGGAAAGCGCCGCCGATTGGAAAAAGGCTTTGCAAGAGGCCACGGCCCTGAAGAATGCGCTACCAGAGGCAATTGCCTTCGATATCATCGGGGATACCTCGACCTTGATGGAGTTTGAACAGAAGACGGAAACCCTCCCATATGAGTATCTGAATGTCTCCTTGAAGGGAATCGCGCAGCAGCTTGACCAGGAAAAGGCGAGGTTGGCCAAGATTGAGCTCAGCACCGATGCTGGCACCTCGAATCTTCTGGAAAAATGTGAAACAGAGATTTCGACCCTGCTTCAAGAGGTTTCCAATGACGAACGTTTTTCCCCTTCGCTTGCCAAACTTCAGAAGGAGCTTGAGGAGTTGGTGGCGATTTGTGCGGATTTCAGAAGCCAAGTTTGGAAGGACAGGCTGGATGCTCAGGTGAAGCAAGGCTTCTTCTGGGAGGCAAGCCTCCTTTTCAAGGAATTTTGGAATGAACTGGAAGCCAAAGCCAACAAGGAGTTTGAACTCTATTTCATGGTTTCCACCCAGGGGGATGTCCACAGGCATTTTGCCAGCATCCTTCGCGATAGGCTGCTTGAAAAGTATTATGACATCCTGCCTCTAGCCTTCAATGAGTACATGAAGAAGGCGGAAACGGCGGCAAACGTTCAGGGAAAATACGGCATCAGCCTTGCATTTACAACCATGATCCGTGAAATGGCCACCATGCCTAAAGGTGTGGCTCTTTCCGAGGAGCTGACGCAGAAACTTGCCCAGGCGATGGATCTTCGCAAAAAAATGGAGGACACCATACGCGAGAAGGTTTTACGCCGAACTATCTTTCTTTCAGACATGACATCTGCGACGCCAGGCATAGGACTGACCTATGGCAAGGACCTGGAGAATGAGTTGAAGGCGATGCTGGCCTCCTTCGGCATGGCACAGTTGGTTGTATTTCCAGAGCAGCCTGGAACAGCCTCCCAATGGGACTACTTTACCTACGATGGACGCGTTGCCAATTTCGACGGCCAGGATATGACGGAACGTCAGACGACGCGTATGCTGCGCATGTTCGGGGAGAGCCGTCGCGTCGCGAACCCCTCATACGTCAAGGATGCGGGACGCGATGCCCCGCAGTCCCAGACGGCGACCATGAAGTACATTCAGGAAGAGTCCATGCGCATTATCCATGTCAAGGAGTTGGAACGACAGGCGCATTTGAGGCTTTTCATGACAATTCGCGGTCCAGGCTTCAGCAATCGCATTGAAATCAATGAGTTTTACAAGAAAATCTTCTACATTGAGGAATCCCATCCATTTGCAGATTCCAAGGTGGTGAATCTCCATGAATACTATGACGCCATGAAGGTCGCCCCTGTGACACCTGAGCCTGAACTGCGATACGACCGAATCTGGACTCCTGGGGAGATACTGGATTGGGCACGCAGGGACAGCCTCAAGGTTGTTGCACTCAAACTTTTCTATTATATTGACGGCTATCCGCTTTTCCTTGAGGACAAGGTGCGGAAACTCAAGTCCAATGCCGATGACATTTCCGAGGCCCTGGACTGCATGGCGCACCTTTACATCCTCTGTCAGACAATTGACGTGGACAGTGACATCAGCAAATTCATCACGGCCAACGAGGCGCCTGTTGCCGCTTCGTATGTGAAAAGCCTTGAGCAACTTCGCCGACAGCGCAAGAGAATATCCTCCATCAAGCAGCAGTCCCTCCCCAATATGCTGGAAATGACCGATATGCTGTTGCGGCAGTGGCTCGCCAAGAACGAGCAATAGAAGTGATTGCTTTTTTTTGGGGAAAAAACTTTCTGGAAAGCTGTAATAGATGACAAGATTACTGCGTGGCGGCTATTGTTTGCAATAAGATTCTATAAGGTTTCAGGCGTGCCCGATGAACACATATGAATGATTGGTTGTTCATTACGGAGAGGTTGTTTTCTCCAGTGTTAAGCTATTTTTCTTAGAAATAAGACATTAATCTGTTGCTATTTAGCATTCCGCCATCTGACCAACGCACTAATTTTAGTGTGCAGGACAGATTTATAGTATGCAGGACAGATGACCGAATACAAATCACCTCTTTCGACATTTTCGATACGGTCTCGGGTGGCGGGGGCTAAGGCCAGACGACTTTTTTCGCCTCGTGTCTGCAAGGCTTCTGGAATAGCATCCCGATATCCCGCACGATGAGGAGATTGATTTGAAAAAGGCGGTTAACGTGGTAGTTTATTGGCGTTCTCGTTACGCTATTTCCCCCAGAAGGTAGTTTGCGGAGGCCGCGAAGTGGCAGCGCACGGAGTGCGCAACCATGCGTAACCCCAAAAAAGTGCCCGTAAGGGCGCGCAGCGTGGGGGAGGGATGCCCCCTGAACTTAACGCCCGCAAGGGCGCAACAAAAGACGTTGCAATTACCTACTCTCTTGGGGAACAAAGCGTTTCGTTAATGAAACCCCTATGAATGATAATGTTATATTTCAGTTTCTCATGAACGAAAAATGATACAAAACAACGAGGTGAATATGAACGATTATATTGCTTGTTGCGGACTGGATTGCGAGGCTTGCGAAGCACGTATCGCGACTTTGAACAATGACGATGCACTGCGCAGGAAAGTCGCGAAATACTGGAGCGAACTGAACAAGGTGGAGATTACGCCTGAAATGATCAACTGCACAGGCTGTCGCATACAAGGCGTGAAGACACCATATGCTAAATCACTTTGCCCAATTAGAAAGTGCTCCATGGAACATCACTACGAAACATGCGGAAACTGTGGTGAAATGATTACGTGTCCCAAAGTCGGCATGATTATTGGAAACAATTCAATGGCAAAGGATAATCTGAAAGCACAAGCTTCTGCCTGCAAAGGCGCAACAAAAACGTTGCCGTTGTGCTCTTTGGGAACAAAGAGTACTGATAACAACCGTCCTTGAAAGGGGAGAAAGATGAAGAAGATTATTGTATGGCTGTTTCTAACTCTCTTTTTGCTGTCTGCTGGTGAGTTGCGTTTGCTGGATGCACGAAATTTGAGAATCCACTTTAACGGAATGGAAGTAATCTCCTCGGAGCGATGCAATGCGCTGGGAGAAAAAGGTTACGTTGACGCACCGCATTTCATGGAAGAGGAGATTGAAGGGGCCAGGGTTTTCAATGCATACGGCGAGGCGGGAAGTTTCAGGTATCGCCGTGAGATTTCCTGGAAAAACGGTGAGATCGAGGTGAGTGTCCAGACAGTTGCGCCGCCGTATTCCGAGAATATACCAGAAGAGGGAATTGGCTATAGCATGCTGCTTCCCTGGAAATCCCTTCAAGGCGCGAGTTTTGTGGCCGTAGTAGGGCGTGCACGAGCGACCAGTGAAATCCGAGGCGTCTTTGAAGACGACCGTATTGACGAATTGCTCAAAAACAAAATCCAGGCGTTGTTCATTTCTTTCAAAGAAGGGAATGTGGCGATTGACTGCAATCCACGAGGTATCAACTGCAGGGGAGATTACGGCCCCAATCATGTTGTGGGCTTGTGGAACGTTTCAAGGCGCGGGGATTTCCTTGAACTTGCCATCCCATATACGCCCAAACTCTACGGCGGGGACAATGTGGGGAAAGTCGTGATCTACGAGGGAACCTCCGCAAGTTATGATATCAGGCATTCCCATCGGAAATACCCCTATTTCAGTCCTCTGCTCCCCGAACGGAACTACTCATTTGGCAAGATTCCCTGTGGAAAGGAATACACCCAGGCAGGTAGCCAGGTGTTTCAACCAGAGGCTGCTTTCGGGTGGAATCACAACAAGCAGTTCTCGTTTGAAACGTTTGGCGAGCGTGGGGCACTCTATGGGGGATTATTGGGTCAAGGGGCTAATTTCTTCCGCATGTCGTCACTGCGCAATGGCTTGTATCTATTGACAGTTGCCTGTTCTGCGGGGGAAAAGCTCATTGGTCCTTTTCGTCTGACCTGCAACGGAAAGACCATTGCAGAAGACCTGACTGTCGAGGCGAACACGGTCAAGACCATCACGTTTTCTGCGTGGGTGGAAGAAGGCACCGCTGAAATAGGCTTCGAGGGCAATGCCTGGTGCGTCTCCACGATTGGTGCGCAGTTGCTTCAGACCTGCCATGAAGACTATACCTTCAGGCGTGGCTTCTGGGTCAGTTCCCAGGCCCCGTCCCCATCCGTGATTCTCCGCAATGAACATTATGCGGAAGAGCCGCACTATGCTGTCAAAATCGACACAATTCCGCGTCATCCTTGGGGGCAGGAGATGGCCTCCCCTCTGAAACCTTATACCTTTCCGAGTTGCCATGCGGAATTCGACTCCCCTGGGGAGGATTGGCGTTATGAAGGCGATGTCACCTCCATTGGCGCAGGTAACCAGGGGTATCTGGGAGAGATTTCGGACGAGGTTTCGGCCAGGCGCATCATTGAGGAACTCAAGCAGACAAATGCCAAGGTTTTGATGTGCAATGGACTTTTGAGCCGTCACACCTTCCCCGCGCAGCTGCCACGCGTTAAAAAGGCATTGCAGGAGTTTTCCAGAATGGCCCACGACAACGGAATGTTGATCATGGACCACATCGACTGCACACTTCTTTGGAACATGGATTCGGGCTTTCGCGTGTTGACCGAGGAGATGGCCATGCTCCAGATGAGCTTGGATACTCATCTTCCCGCCAGAGGCTACTGCATCGGCAATGAGGCGTTCATCAATAGATTTCTTGACAAGGTCGAAGAGTATGTGGTCGATTGCAAACTGGATGGAATTATGATAGATGAACTATGCTATCACGACAGCATGTTCTGCGGCTGCGAGCACTGCCGAAGGCTCTTCTTCGAGGAGACTGGCTGGCGTCTGCCTTTGGATGAGACCAGCGAACACCTGTATAACCGTGATTCCATCCTGTGGCGCAAATGGAACGCCTGGCGCCAGAAGCGTGTCGGCGACATCTGGTTTGACCTCAAGACACGAATGAAACGCCACAACAAACGCTTCGTCGGCATGGGCTACACGACGCACACTGGTTTGACGACCACATACGGTACCCTGAACCATGGCGTTGCCCTGGAGCAATTGGCCCGCGGGTGGGACTACATCGGCACGGAAATCATGCCTCGCAACGTCTTTGCCGTCTATCGTGGAGTGGCGGCGTTTCGTCGTCTGAAAAACTACTTCCACCACTCGATGGGACTTCCCGTCTTCGGCGAGGTCTATACATCTGGCGACAACTGGAATGTACTCTATTTCGGCTGGGCACTCAACAGTTTGAACGGGCAGTCTTCCTGGGGAATCAATGCCAGTGCTTCCGTACGCAAGGAGGGTGATGCTGATTTTATGAGGTTTACGGAAAAAGAAGGACGGATGAACCTTCGTCTGGCGAAGACGCAGAGCAAAGTCGCCACCTATTTTTCACCAATATGCAGGGACTGGCCGCAGTTCTGCTCATACATCGACGGTCTTCTTGGCGGCATACAGATGATGAACGACATGCACCTTGAAGTGGATGTCCTGACGAATGTCAATTTCAACGCTGAACGTCTTTCCAAATATGACGTACTTCTCCTTGAAAACACCCTTTGCATCTCGGACGAGGAGATTGCTGTCGCCCTCGCATTTGCGAAAGCGGGCGGGACGCTGGTTCTGACGCACCGTACGGGGATGAAAGACGGCAACTGTATTGTCAGAAAGGAATGGCCTTTCAAGGAGTTGTTCAAAGGCTTGGAGCCAACCATGGGTAAAAACCGCCAGTATTCTCTGTTCGAGTTTGACGGCAAAAACTATGAATGCGAGGCACCTCTGTTGGGGGTGGCCGTTCGGAAGCCGAAAGGAAATCTCACAGTGAAAGGCAAGGCCCGCCTTGATGACAAGAGTTCTGAAGAAGCCATTTTTTATGAAACTGAATATGGAAAGGGGCGTCTCATCTATACACCTTTTGTCTTTGGACATTCCATCTGGAATGACGAGCAGATGGTTGGCACTGTTTTCAAAGGTGAGCGACGACCTGTTTGCGAAGCCCTTTTTCAGGCCGTTATAAGTGAATATGCTGGCAATTCCAATGCATGGGAGCCTGGTAATACACCTGAAGGGGTGCTGACAGGAGTATTTGACGTGTCTGGAAAGAGCGTCATTCATTTCTTGAACGCGACGGGTTCGAAAATCAAGAAAGGGGAGATTGTTCCACCAAATCCGCCAGAAGATATGTTCCCTATGTTGCAGGATGACATCCGTTTTGCCATATTCAAGGAGAATGCTGCACAAGCCTATGCTGTTTCCCCCGACTTTTCTGGTCATCGCTCCCTTCAATTTGAAAGCAAAGATGGAAGAGTAAATGTGGTTTTGCCGAAAGAATTCCTGAAGTCATATACCATTGTTTATGTGGAATAGTAGCTTTTTCCATTTTTTTCGCCTTTATAATGAACTGAACATTCTATTGATTCTAAAAATGAATTTTAATTGCAATAAAAGATTTATCCATAAAATTGTGTATTTTTCACGCATAAGTATATAGAAAAATGCAAAAAAAATAAAAAATGCAAGTCGTTGATTGGTAATTTCGGATAAACAATATATATTAGCAACTCTTCAAAAAACATGTTATAAAAATTGAAAAGCATAAAAAAGGCTTAAACGAAAGTGAGGAGTTATGAGCAAGATGAAGCGCGATGATTATGATTTGGTTGCAATTGGTCAAAGAATGAAACTGGTTCGTGCCCGCCTGCGTAAAACACAGGCCCTGATGGCGCAGGATTTAGGGGTTTCTCTAAGTCATTATTCCAAATTGGAAGTTGGCATTGGGGGAATGAGCCATGGGTTGATATATACCTTCTGCCGTCTGTTCGGTGTTTCTCAGGACTGGTTTTGCTTTGGCCAGGGTGAGACACCCGACCCCATTGACCCCGCCATCACCGATGAAGATGAGAAGAATCAGAAGAACAACGATAGAATCACTGACGAAATCCTTGAGAAGATTATTGAACTAGCGCAAAATGAGGCTACAAATGAGTTGGCAAAGCAGATTGCCAATGCAACCCAAATTCCCAAAGCGCGTGCTCTTTCTATTTTGATTCGCGAAAAACTCCAATCGGAGGCAAAGGAATCTTCGGAAAGAAAAAACTGAAATAATTGAGGTTATTTCAAAACTATTATCGAAGTGCTCGCCGATATGAACACAATGGCGTTGACAACGTGTCCTAGCACTTTTTTTTTTATTCGAATATATATTTTGCATTGTAGTTTTGGAGATGTTTTTTGCGAATGGCGATGCGCATGCCTTCGTATGTGGGAGCCATTCGCGGAAACGCAGCCCAAAAGAACAATGCAGATGTATTCGAATTAGTTCAATTAAGTACTAGATAACATCAAGAAGGATTTCGCCAAATGAACCTGAAATCGGCACATGCACGTGCTCTATCTTTTTTGAAAAACGAGACGCAGTATAGGCTCGGTTTTCTCCCCAGCGAAGCGGCCAATCCCCTGACGTTGCAACTGGACAGGGACTATTCTATATCGGCGGCTAATGGCGCAGATACACTGCTATCTTGTGACAGTGCGTTGTTTCCTCTTGTCAAATCAACGCTCTCAGGCATTTTGTTCGGCAAAATGGTGGCTGCGGTCAAGCGCGCGCTTGCTGCAGGGCGTAAGATTGCGATTTCGAGTTGTGGTGCACCTGGGCGCATGGCGGTTATTTTAGAGGCGAGTTGGTTGAAGATTCATCCGAGAAGTCGGCAAGTGGTTTCTATAATGACGGGCGGCGACTATGCTCTTGTGCGGTCTGTGGAAAAATTTGAGGACTATGCGGAAACAGGACGACGACAGGTTGTAGAACTCAATTTGGGGCAGGGAGATGTGCTGATTGGAATGACTGCCACTGGTGAAACGACGGCAGTGCTTGGCAGTGCGATGGAAGCGGCGGAGCGAGGTGCGGAGGTCTTCATGCTCATCTGTGTGCCAGTTGAAATCCCCGTATCGCGCCTTGAAAGATGCCGTTATCTTTATGGACTGCCGAATGTGAATGTCATCGCCATGCCATGCGGTGGAATGGCGTTGACTGGTTCGACGCGAATGCAATCGAGTACCCTTGAATATATGATGGCGGCTGCCGCGCTTGAAATCGCATCGGGCGAAGGACTCGGACTGGACGGCTATTCCGTTGCCTTTGAAAAAACGGTCAACGGTCTTCGGCAGAGGGAAAGCCTTGAGGCATTGGGATGGGCGACCTCTTTCGAGGCTGATGCCTATCGCCGTCATCAGTTGATTGATTATGTCGCATCCGATTTCTTGCTGGACATTCTTAGTGACACGACAGAGCGTTCGCCCACCTTCATGGTTCCACCCTATCATGCATTGGATGATGTTCAAGCGGCAGAGCCGTGGGCCTTGGCACGTCATCCTTCGCTGTCTGTACAGGATGCCTGGCATGATGTTTTGTGCCGTGAACCGCGTTGCATCGAATGGTCAAAGGGAACATACGAAGCTATTGGAGCAGGTACGTTGTTGAAGAACGGGCTTCCGCCGATTTCAAGAAAGGAGCTCTACAAGATACCCATTGGCTGCGAGGAACAGCCAAGGCGTCGTGATGCGTTGAGTGTTGCCTTGGAAAACGGGGAAGAGGGCGTTGGGTATGCTTTGCCTGCCTCTTTTGGTGGAGAACGGCTGCTTATCGGCGGAAAAGTCCCCGAAACGCCGCTTCAGTTGTTTCACCATCTTCGCTTGAAGTTAATGCTCAATACATTGTCAACAGGAACCATGGTGTTGCTTGGGCGGGTACAGGGCAACTGGATGACACATTTGAACATCACCAACAAGAAACTGATTGACCGCGCCTGCCGTATCATATCGTCGCTTTGCAGTGTGTCATACGAGGATGCTTGCGAGGAATTGTTCAAGACAATCGAAGTACCTGCTAAGGCAGATGAATCACCTGTCCAACGGACAATTGATCGTCTTGGAAGAAAAAAAGATGCTTCCAATACATTTGGGTGAACGCATTGGTCCCAAGGGTAGGAATCTGCTTTACCAGCACATTTTCGCTTCAACCAGACAAGCTGCGTAGCCGCTGCAGAGACTAGCCGTGGGCAATGTAAGGGGGGCGAGCATAGTCCACGGAAAGAAAGCTGTTTTTTGTTTCAAGAGGCGGTAGAAATTCTTTGCAGCCTAAGCTAGAAAAATCCAGGAACAAGAACCAGGGGCACTCTTGCCGCTACACGGCTTCGCGTACCCACGCTTTTTTCTGCATCCCCACTTAGACCCTACTTGTTCTTGGAAAAATACAACGTTCTTATTTTGACCACTTTTTTTGCCAAAATCTATTAGTGTCATTTTTTCATTTTGGCTACATCATGCCAGTATTCCTGTGTTTCTGTCATCGAAAACCTCAAAAATCTTCTCGCTGGTAAACTCATTGAATGCACCGATTGCAAGCAGGTGGGTGTATTGTTCATCTTCGTCACCGAATTTAAGTGAGATGCTCTCTATTCCAACACCTGTTACCTTCACTGATTTGTCGCCATCGATGTAGGTCAGCGTTTCATGATTCCACTTGGCTTCACTACCCTCCGCAAACCACAGCGTGACCTTGCCGTCAATTAGTTGTTCCACGGAGTCATGTCCCCAGTCACCGCCGAAAACGAAAATGTCATTGCCGCCACCGCCATGCAAAGAATCGTTTCCAGCACCACCGACAATGAGATCGTTGCCTGATGCGCCGACAATACGATCATTCCCAGCATCGCCGAAAAGGTTGTTGTTGCCATTATTTGCCCAGATGATGTCGTCGCCAAGTCCCCCCCTCACAGTCATGTTGTTTCCAACATACGTGAATTGCTGGCTAGTCAAATCAACGATATCATTGCCATCGCCTGCGCGGATTTCATCAATTCTTGCAAGACGCGACTGTTGTTTGAAGATGTTCACAGGAAGGGAGGAGAAGGTGTCATCGACGAATAGCGCGTCGCCGTTGGAATCATCGGTCAATAAGAGAAGGTTGGCATCTTCTGACCCCTCGATAATGTCTGCGAGTTTGTTTTTGCCAAAGAGAGAGACCTCCTCATTTGTCCCTTGCCAGCTATCGACACTTCCTAGATGTAATGCACTGTATTTGTCTTCCCAGGTCCCATATTTTTGGGCAAAAAAGACATCGGCAACACCATTTGCAATAGAATGAAGGTATTGGGGTAGCCCATTGTCGCTGATTGGAAGAACATTACCTGTTGTCCATGTACTGCCCTCCTGAGAGCGTGCACGCCACTGGCATTCTGTTGGTGGGGCAAATGTGTCCATGGCGTTGGAAAACACATTCATGCAGACTGTCGTTTGGAAATTGTCGGTGCTGTATTCGACTACATAGCCACTGGAACCGTCTGGTGCCCAAGCTTGTGTGACATATGGCGTTTTTCCCGCCCCAATGGATTCTTCTTTGTCCACAATCAACAGAAGTTTCCCTTCGCTTGTCACCAGTTTAAAGGTATAATTCTCGTATCTTAATGCCTCATCATCTATCTCAATTGTTCCGTAGTTTGTTTCTGTCGTGCAGATTGTGAAATCTGGTAGAAACTCATTAGATAAACTATCTGCCAAAGTATAACAACCCGCTGTTTGGGAGGCGGAAACAGTTATGGTGAATATCGGTCCTCCGATCAAGGGAAGATTATTAATACGTGCAGGAGAGTTGACACTGAAACAGGAAATATCGAAATCAATAATAGCACCACGTTCTAATGAGAAAGTCGTATCTTCAGATTGGTATATTTCCATTTTTCCAGTTACTTTCCCTCCACTAGAGACATACAAGCCCCCACCCTCCTTGACATTTATATTTTTAAGCTGACCAGCGCTGAAGATTTCCATCGAGCCGCCACTATTGATTATTGCATCGACCGCGACCGTTCCTGAATGCAAGGTTGCGAGGGATTCATCTTGGATATTAAGACTTCTAATAGTATGTGGTATGAATACCACATTTGCTCCAGAACTAATATAGACTGCTCCTCCATTCTCAACAACCTCTTTTGCAGTACCTCCTTTATAAACTCGGATTTGTCCATTGGGATTGACCGAGATACCAGCTGCAATTCCACCGTTGTAAACATACAAAAAGCCCGAGTCATTTATTGTAGTGTCGTTTGCCGTGGCATCTTTGTAAACACACATTTCTCCACCAGAATAGATATTTGTATGGTTTACAGTTCCTCCTTCTTTAACCAACAAACGACCATAAGATGCTGTTTCGTTTCCATTTGCGCCATCTGGGTAATATACAGTATGATCCTGATGGTTGTCAATGCTGGTGTCATTTGCAGTACCACCACTATAAACGTACATTTCCCCCAAATTATTAATAACAGTGGCAGTTGCCGTGGTCCCTGAGTTAACGGTGGCAGAAGCAGAGGCAAGGACCAGCTTACTGAACTCGTTTGGTGCAAATGTTACATTCCGATTATCATACCCCGTTATACCATAAACATAGCCTCCATTTTCCTTAATCAGAAGCGCTGTTCCTCCCTGCTCAACTTTTAGTATTCCACCTGGATTGACCGTAATGTCATCAAGCGTTTCTCCCTTGCCAATGCTCAACACTGCTCCTGAATTGATGGTGGTATCATATACCGTTCCTTCATTCGCCACAAACAAGCTTCCACCAGAATTGATCTCGATCACGTGAGCAATACCCCCGTTATAAATCGTCATTCGGCCGCCAGAGTTGATTGTGGTGAATTGTGCTAGTCCATCACAGGAAACGTAAATATCTCCGTAGTTATTCACTGTGGTGGAGGTTGCCTTACCCCCACTTACGACAGTTAGGAGACCATCGTCAATAGTGGCCAGATCTGCTGAACCTCCACAGACCTCTAGGCAGCCACATAGAATCCAAGTGGAAGTCATTGTCGTCCCCGAGTGTGCTGTTGCAACATCATTCGATGACAATACCAATCCATATAGAGCATTTGGTACAAATGATGCTGATGCACCATAATAGTCCGTAACTTGTACCCAACCACCGTTTTCTTTTATTCGCCTCGCACCCGTTCCATAAACCACCATGTGCCCGCCGTGATTGACTGTTGTATTGTTGGTTACGGCTCCATAATCATTCACCATACTTCCGTATGAATTAATAATGGTATCATTCGCGGTTCCACCGCTGTAAACAGTCAAGCTTGCACCAGAATTAATAATGGTATTGTTCGCGATTCCCCCCTTGGAAACATTCATGAAATCAAAACAGTTCAAAACAATTCCAGTCAATACGCTCCCGTTGCTTAATAATGATGGCACAGTATACCAGCTCATACGTCAAAGAATCTCCTTATTGAGGAAGCTTGAGGAAAACTCTATTTCCGAATGCCCAAAAACGGCAAACTTCGGGGCGTTTTGTACTTAAAACTGGCGGAGAGAGAGGGATTCGAACCCTCGGTGGGCTATTGCCCACAGCGGTTTTCGAAACCGCCGCCTTAGGCCACTCAGCCATCTCTCCACAGCTATCATTGGGTATAATATCATTCAAAAATCAATTTTGACAAATCGGAAAGCGGAAAATTGTCCTTATTTGATGTGATTTTTACTGAAATAGGGGGGATAGTGCCATCACCATCAGAAAAGCACATAGTGTTTTTTAGGGAATAATATACTTTAGTTGCCGATTAGACTTTACCAACAGAGAAGAGCCGCGTAAGCGGCGGTAAGAGCATAGCCGTGGGTGGAGCGAAGCCGCGTAAGCGGCGAAGCGAAACCCACGGTTAGAGGCCGTCCCCCAGCCCCCGTGCGCCGTACCACGTAGCGCAGCGAAGTGGCACGGCGCATCTTGGCCATCGACCAGTGAGGGATATTGTCCTCAGGAAACTCAAGTAAATAATTCCCTTTTTTTATCCTTGTAACTGTTTTTTGAAAAAAAGGGGATTCACCATTTGAATTATTGCAAATATGCTGTAAAGTAAAAGCCATATAAAACAAAGTGCGCGCATAGTTCAGTTGGTTAGAACGCTATCTTCACACGGTAGAGGTCACTGGTTCGAATCCAGTTGCGCGCACCAGAAATATTATTCATAAACCACCTTAAATCAAGCATTTAAGGTGGTTTTCTTTTTCTATGAAAAAAGCTAAAAATTAGACTAATTTTCCCTCCTTTTCGCTCCTTTTTCCTCTCGTTCTGCTAATAAATTGCTAATATTTTTCAAGGGGGAAATGGGGTATTTCGCCTGAAAAGCACTTGTTTTCTCACTCCAATTGCTAATAATTCAGGTCTGATTGCTAATAAAAAGCCGCCAGAACTGGCGGCTCTATTGTGGTTCCTTTTCTACTCTGCCCAATGGCTTTTACCGAAAAGCCTTATACCTGCATATACGAGCTTGGCTTTTATTCTCTGGTAGCCGTTTTTCAATAGTGCCTCATAATACCATTCATCGGCTTCTTCGCGTGTGCAGATTTTTTCACTATAAAGAAAATCGTGTATTATCGATGGTTCCAATGTCACTGCGTCAATCTGGGGAGAAATCACGCTCCATAAAAAACGGGGTACGCTCATTCCGTCACTCTTAAAGCCAGCAGGTATGGTGTAGGTGGTGCCATTGAAATCGAATTCCAACGGCTCATCCAATAGAAGATTGCTGATGATTTTATCGCCTATTTTCCCGTTCTGGAAATAGTTTTCAAGGTGAAATCTCACATTCATTTATTACCCCTCAGCTCCTCTTCCAGCCGTTCCATTTTCAATACGCAAGGGCACCTGCCTTGACGCTCCTTGCAGGTATCGTGGCTCACAAAATCTGTATGCATCTGGGCAATGCTGGCGTTTATCTTTTCCAGTTTAGAACTAATCCAAGCTATGCCCCCTATAATGGTTGTAATCAATGTAAGCAGAAACTCAATGCTTATTGTAATGCTCATTTTTAATTGTCTCCGTGGTTGGTTGGTCTGTTTCTACTCTTTACGGCTGTTCTTCCTCATCGGTCTGTTCGTGCGCGTGGTGTTCCATTAGCCATTCATTATGCAGGTCTAGAAGCTCCTGCTCTGCGCTTACTGGCTCCTGCTCCTCCTTGTACTGCTGTTCTAGTAATTCCTGCTCCATCCATTCTGGTTGCTCGGTCTGCAAGTACCATTCTGGCGGCTCTGCGTCTGCCGTTGGGTGGTTCTCATCGTACCATTCCCATTCTGGCGGCTCTGGCTCTGCCAATGCCCATTCTTCCATCTGCTTTTCCAAGTCGTCCTGCTCTTCGTATTCCTGCTTAGTCATATATATTCCCGTCCTTCTTGTCATATACCCAAGTCCCATTCGGTAGCCGTTGCAGTCCTTCCAGCCTGTCCAGCTTGCCTTTCACTTTCTCCATTATGAGGTCTATTAGTTCTTCCTTGGTGTGCATCCTGCTCTTTTCCATTACGATTTCTTTCAACAGAAAATCTGGGTCATTCCAAGCTAAAAGTCCTGCGCTGTCAATGTGACAATATGCCGTTGGCAAACCGAATAATGCTACAACTTCCCTGCCCCACTTATAAGCCCTGTCCTCCTTAAAGCCGTGGAAATTGTGCCTCATCGTGATTCCGTATGGTGCAATAGGTTGCAATTGTGGCTGTCCTTGTCTCAAGATGCCTTGCTGAAATCTCTTGGCTTGGTAGTAGCCGAGCTTAATGCTGGGCAGGTTCTCACATATAAAGGTTGCATCGCCGCCGCCACAGATTGCATAGGGGTTGAAACCATCCATATTGTCATAGTCTGCGCGTGTCAAGCAGTAGCCAAATCCAGGAAATGTCTTGGCTCCTGCTGGTAGTCTGTTTTTCTCTGAAAAAACGCTGTAAAACTCGCTATGCTGGGGGTGCTGTCCTTCGTGTAGCAGGTGAAAGCAAGCGTGAACACATTTCCCGTTTTCACATAGATTGAAAATGGTGCTGAAATAATCGGTGGTTTCTACTGGCTGGGAGTCTGCGTCAATGAAAAGCATTTTCTCTGCGTCTGTGAGCTTGGCTCCCAAGTTCCATAATGCCTCTTTCTGGAAAAGGTTTCTGTTTCGCTCCTTGCCATATATCCTGCAATACCTCATCCAACTAGGAAAATCGGCTTGCTGGAAGCAGGGTTTCTGGTCTGGCAATACCATTTCCAGAAATAATGCCTCGGTCGGCTTAATGCGTTGCTCATCCCATCCCTGAATTGCTCTCAAGGTCGCTTCGCGCCTTATCTCTGAATACCCCCCAAAGTGGGCAGAAATCACGGCTGTTTTTCCTGTCGGCTCCTTCTGGGGTGCTGGCTTCGGTGGTTCTGGTATCTTCGCCAGCGCATCTTGAAGTGATTTTATCTTAATCATTGCTCGGCTCCTCTACGGTAATGGTTCCACCTCCCACATTTACCCAAGAAACATATTGATGGGATGGAGGATAGCTTGGTGTTGTTGTTGCGTATGCAATGATATTCTGTCCGTTTCGGCTCGGTCCTATTGCCCAATAATAATGGCTGTCATTGTCCTGTATGTAATAGAGATAATAAATGCCTCCATACAGGCTGTTTTCCATTATCCAATAATGCTGGTCAATCGTGCCAGTTGTGTTGTATTGCGTATATGTGCCGCCGTGGTTGCCTGTGGAGGTTGTCACGGTTAATGTCTTGGGCATCCTGATATATTTCTCGTTAAAGGTCGCTGTCTGCCCTGCCGTAATTGTGATATTCATCGGGTATGGGCTGGCATAGTTTCCCCTTGTACCGTTTACCCCCCTGAAAGTTATCGTGTATGCGCCTGGGGCAAGCTGTATTCTGGAATTCCCATTGTGCCAAGTCTCCCCATTGTCAATGCTCCATAGTGGTGAATGGTTCGTTGTGCTACTCATATGTTATGCCTCCTTGCTCACGGTTATGCTGTCGCAGTAGTTTTCATAGGGTGTCCAATTGCAATCAAACGGATTTTCGGAGTTGTCGCCTAATGCAAATCTGATTACTTGCAGATGGTCCCAAGTTCCTGTAAATGTTAAAATCTCCCATCTGTCTGCTGTGCTGTACCCAAGCAATGCCGTTACATTGTCTTCAAATGTATTCCCTTTCCAGATATCGTTGCTCTGGTCGGTCATTTTCTCCCAAGTCCTGACGGTGGTCACGCCATTTTTCACGAATGTCACTGTAAGATTATAGTTGGCTTCTTCTATGCCTGTTATGTTTACTTGCAATCTTCCCTTGGTGGGGTCTAGTGGTTCCTCACTGCTAGAAGATTCTGGCTCACTGCTACTGCTAGAAGATTCTGGCTCACTGCTACTGCTAGAAGATTCTGGCTCACTGCTACTGCTAGACGGTTCTGGTTCACTGCTTGAAGATGACGGTTCTGGTTCTGGGGTGCTACTGCTAGACGGTTCTGGTTCACTGCTTGAAGATGACGGTTCTGGTTCTGGGGTGCTAGAAGATTCTGGCTCACTGCATCGGCATCCCCTGTTTATCAATACAAGTTCCCCATCATCTACTAGCAATATATCCCCTTGTCTATATGTTATGGTGTCGGCTCCTATATAGAGATATACCCTGCCTTCTTCGGCTTCGGTCAATTCTGCTGGTATCTGCGCTATTACCTGTAGCGTCTTGGGAAAAGTGAAATTGAAAACTGCGGCTGTGCTGGTGCCTGAATTGCTCACGGTCACTGCTTCGCCTTCGGTCACGGTGCCAATTGCCACTGTCGCGGCTGTGCCGTCCTGCCCGTCCTGCCCGTCCTGCCCGTCTGCTCCCTGTGGAATGTGTATTGCATCGCTCCACTGTGCGCCAGAAACAGCACTGTTTTTTATGCGGAAATAGACATCTTCGCCAGTCTGGGTGTCGTGCCACTGTTCCCCGTCTGCGCTAAAACTGAAAACATATTCACTCGCCAGCAGAGCTTCTACTTGGCTGTTCGTGTAATAATTCCCCTCTATGGCAACTGATTCGCTCCCCCCTTCAAGGTCAATTCTATTCAGCACATTAAACGAAAATTGACACACGAAAACGGGCACGGTCTCCCCTGCCTCATAGCCCATCAATTCCGCTATATACTCTCCACTCGGTTTCACCCCTAGGGCTGTTATGAGTTTCTGGCTTGATACATTCGGGATATTTACAATGACCGTGCCGTCCTCATCAACAGAAATGCCCTGCGTATATCTCAATATAGGCTCCGTGGATTGGTTGTAATCCTCGTCAACGCTTAGTCTCCACGCCCCTATTGCTGAAAAGTCCTCTGCTGTCATCTGCTCGTTTTCATCGCCATTGAAGAAATGCAGATATAATGTGGCACTCATTCCAAGGGCGGCTGTCGGTGGATTCACTGCGGCTGGCATATTCACGGCATCAACTAGGGTGCCTTGCGTTCCAACTGCTCTGATATAGGTTTCAATTTTCATTTTTCTCTAGTTCCTTGTCATAATATTTATATGTGTCGCTTATATCTGTTGTGAAAAGCCCGTTGCCGATTGCCAACCCACAACTTACGCTTGGAATTCTTGTTATCCGTGTTCCATATTGGTATTCGTCAATATATGTTGCTGGGGTGGATATAGGCACTTGCTCCCAGTCATAATCGAAAATGATTTCATCACCAACAGCCCTGACTTGGTGCCAGTCCATAGGCACACTGAAAGAAACCTCGTTTTCCACTGCCGTGAACCGCCATTCATTCTTACCCTCGAAAAACGGCATAAAGCAGGATGAAAAGTCGTCAAAATAGCTACGGTCTTTCCTCGCTTGGTACTTGAAAATGAATTCTCGCCCTAGCAGATTATACCCTGGCTCAAACTGCACCTTTATTGATTTCAGCCAATAGACGCTACAGCTTGCGTCTCCTTGCTCTATGTATTCATGATTGGGTCCGCTTGTTTTCCAAGGATGCCAGCCACTCCCCAAGCTGATTCTGTAGCCGTGAATTCCCCCTGTCGTTGTTGTGCTGTCTGGGTGCTTTATCGTCTGCAACAGTATATCCTTGTAGTTGATTTCAGAATAATACTTGCCACTCACATCAACATATTTATGATATTGTGTGCCGTGGAAACTTATTTTCAACACTCGATATTTCAGCAGGTTCAGAAATCGCCTCCTCTGGTCTGCCCACGCCGCCAGATAGCTGGATAAAACCAATGGCGTTTTTTCGGTTCCCGTGTTCCTCGCAACTGCCCAGTAACTGGGATTGTCAATCAAGGCAGGATTGCTGGAGTCACCCTCTCCCCAAGTTGTAAAAAGCACTTGCCAAGGAATAAGCTCCTCACCCTCATAAAGCCCCCGTTCCTCTATTACATTGTGTGTCATTGTCTGCGTGTTGTTGAAAGCAACTGGGCTGCCCAAGTCGCTATATCCCCAGTAATATGTATTTCCTTCAACTACGGGATTTCCATCGAATGTTTCGGCATCGTAAAAGTAGTTTAGCAGTTCCAGAATGTCTGCGTCAACTACGCTCATAAAATCCCAGTTTTCCACCCACCAATAGCTCCCCCCCTTCCACTTGTCGCCCCCCAGTATCTCTGGGCGGTGTATGTTTCCAACATAGCCGTTTTCTTCATACTTCTGCTTTTCGCTCTCTGCGAAAAAGTATCTTTCCACAATGGCATCAATGAATGCCCGTGCCACTGCCGTATTGGTCACTAGGTACGGGTTCGGAAAACCTGCCTTTTCCCATCCTGTTTTCTCCTCATTCGCCATTAAACCCATCTCCCCGTTATCTCTATTGCGCCCCCTCTGCTATGGCTGGTTCTTACTGCTTCATAACCATTCTTTTCGGCATCGCCATACCTCGGTCTTATAAATGCAATGGGGTAATACACTTTTCTTTCTGTATAGTCGGCTTCAGGCATTTTCTCCGCGAATGAATAGCCACTTGTCAAGCCATTGTATCTGACAAGTGGCTGTCCGTTGTGCGCCATCCAAAGATAAATCCACCCATTGCCTGTAATGGGTACACTCCATATAGGCATATACTCAACATGACTGCCCAGTATTACGCGCCCTGAAATATAGTAGCTGTTGGTTCTTCCGTCCTTTTCAGGGTCGCCACTGTTGAAAACGGTTGCTTTCCATTGTCCGTCTTTTTTTTCACACTTAACATCGAAATAGCCACCCTTCGCGCTGGTGCTTCCAATGATTACAATTCCTTGCTTGCTCTTGCTGTCCACATATACAACTTCAATGTTTCCTAGGGGTGCGCTTTTCAGCTTCCCCTGCCCATCGGGTACAGCGTATGGGAGTGTAGGGTCATAGGTCGAAAAAAGGGCATAGCAGGCTCCAGCGATTGTAAGCCGTCCCATATCAACCGATGGCGTGTCCTCTGCCAGTATGCCCAGCTTGCAGTCCGTCTCATCCTCCTGTGGTAGCACACATTCCATAACCTGCACATCTGCCCAAGTCTCGGGCAGGTCTGCGCCACTCCACATTTCAAACCCCTTTACCTTCACGCACATTCCAGCAAACCAGTCTTGCTGGTAGGTGTTAAAGGCATAAATCCCCTTCTGGCGTGGCAGGGATGCCACATCTAGGCTGGTGCTGTTTATATGGTTGGCGATGGCGTTCCAGTCCTGCGCCCTGATTTTAAGACGGTCTCCACTGTTTACTTTCTGTATCATTCTTTTCAACCCTTCGCACTTAATCCCAGACGGTCTTCAAACTTGCAAGCAGGGTACACCCTTTCAACATAAGCGTATTTCGCAGATGGTGAAAGTTCGTTCTTGTCGCTTATATGCCGCCTGTAATCCACCCATAGATATTCCCATCCCGCCTTGCTGACCTTGTAGTCCCACCCTTGGATTTCCACATCGTCTGGGGGTGAGATTTCAAATTGAAAATCCACCTGTGTAATCTTCCTGTCCCCCGAGTCCACTTCCTGTATATCTGCCCCCACATATAACAGGCTTCTAGCAGGAAAACCCCTGAATTCCTCGCTGTTGATATATCCACCATACAATAAGACATTGTTCCTCAATGTGGTGGTGAATTGTGAGGGCTTCCAGTAATGCGTTATGGTCATCGTGATTACTGGTATTTTAATGTCACACCCCTGCGGCACCCCGTCAACTACATTTATTCCACCCCCTCTGCTGGGTGCCTTCCCACTTCCTGCCGCGCTGTATCTGCCAACAGTAAGCCGCGAAAACTTTATATTGGTGGTGGTGGTACTCATACTGTACTTGGTGGTCTCTTGGGGTAGGCTCTTGTTATACTCATTTATTCTGTTTACCTTGTACTCGTATGATGCAGAAACAACCCACACATTACCAGAAAGCCTGTTGTCAATGGCTAGCCTCTTCAAGTCCATTTTCAGGTATGATTTCGATACCTTCGCCGTGGCGTATTCCAAGGCTTTTTCCTCGTTCTCCGCGCCTGTCACCTTGTATTTTAATTTTCCGCTTGTGTGCCGTCCTAGGCTGGGGCTATACTCAACATCTGCATTTTCATACAACTGTGTAACTGTGTAATTCTCCGTTGCCATTATGCGAATACCTCTTCTTCCTTCTCGGCTTCCGTGTTCTTCTCAATGCCTTTCACCGAGTCCCTTATGCTCCTGACGAGTCCCCAGTCTGCATTTCCTCCACCTTGGAAACTCCGTGCATTAAAACTACCGCTAGCCTTGTTCAACCCTCCCAGATTCTCGGGCAAAACGGGCTTGGCTTTCGGCTTCGGGGGTGTCGGGCTGTTGGCTTCCTCCTCCTTCTTCTTCTCCTCTGCCTTCTCCGTTGCCTCTTTCACTGCCGTCTGCATTGCCTCCCTCGCCTCTGCCGCCATCTCCAGCCAGTAGTTTCTGCTGTCATTGGGTGCGCGTTCCCCTGCGTCCTTCAATATCAGTCTAATTGCGTTGCTGGCATCGTCAATCGCGCCTTTGCCCTTGTCCTTGTACGCATCTGCTTTCGCCTCGGTCTCTGCGTCAATCTTGCTATTATCCCTCTTGGCATCCTCCATTGTGTAGCCGCTTCCAGGGGTGAGGGCTTTAACCCAATTCCACGCCTTTTTTGCATTGGCAAGTATTTTAGTAATCTGCGCCATTAGGTCATAAAAAATAGCAATCAGCCCCCCTTTAATTGCAATAAAACCAATTGCAAGGTTGTCTCCCATTGTTCCCCACGCCTCGCGGATGGTGAAACAGAAACTATCCCACTTAGGAACAAAGCTCGCCATAAACTCTGCAAAAACCAGTTTCACGCCAGCCAGCGCAACTTTCCAACTTGCCGCCATATCCCCTGCCGAAAATGTAGTTTTGAGGGCTTCAAATGTTTCCTGCATTGCTCCCCATCCTCCACCAAACGCATTTGAAACACTGTTTCCCAAATCGTCAAACAGCCCTGCCGCCCAAACTGCGTATGCTCCCAATGCAACCAGTCCAATCAGCAACAGCGTTGCTGGGTCTGCCGCTATCAATGCATTCAAAACAGCCTTGAAGGCGACAAATGCCGCGCTCATCCCGTGTACTGCCGCTTGAACTGCCCCAGTTACTCCGACAAATGTAATGGACACGCCCTGTAAAAACCTTATTGCCCCTGCAACGGCAATAACGATGGTTTTAAGAAAAGCGAAAACAACCCCTATGCCCGTTAAAACTCCGTGTAAAACACCTATTGCCATTGACGCTATGGTCAATGCCTTTCCAAATGCAAAAATCGCCACTCCTGCGGCTCCTATGCCTGCAACAAACTTGATTGCAGTAAGAATGGCTCTCTTATGCCCCTTCACCCATCCTGCAAGGGATGATAGCATTTTCGCCATTCCCTCCAAATACGGCTGTATGGCATCGCTTATAATCCTGCCGAATGTAATCGCCACTCCCTCTGCCGCGCTGGTCATCCGTCTGAAAGTTCCACCAATGCCAGCATCCTTTTCAAGGCTCTGTCTGTGCGCTGTTCCGTTGCTGTTTTCCAGCATTTCAAGGAAAGCTTTTAGGTCTGCCGTCTTGGCTCCAAGATTCAGCCCTGCTAATGCCCCTCGCATATCGAAGATTTCTTCTGCGAATGCCAGTTTCTGTGCGCTGGGCATTTTAGCCATTACTTCCCCTATTTCTGCCATTATCTCTGGCATAGAGCGTAGCTCCCCTGTTTCGGTGGTGGTTCTTATCCCCACTTCCGCGAGCTTCTTCTGAACTTTCACCTTGGCGAATTGGCTATATGCCTTTTTCAGCATATTTCCTGCCTGACTGCCCTTTATGCCCATATTGGCAAGTATTCCCAATGATGCCGCGATTGTCTTGATGTTGTCACCTGCGGCGGCTCCCTGTGGTGCCGCCATCTTCAATGCCTCGCCCAAGTCGCTTAATGTCTGTGCGCTTCCGTTGGCGGTGGCTGTCAAAATGTCTGCAACGCTGGTCATATCGCTAGCAGTCAAACCAAACACATTCATATTGTTGGCGGCTATCTCTGCGGCTTCGGCTAGCTCCGTTCCCGTGGCTCTGCTCAAGTCCATAACAGCAGGGATGGCGGCTTCAATCTGCTCGGGTCTAAACCCCATTCTTCCTAGTGCCGCCATACCCTCTGCAACCTGCTTGGCACTGAAAGATGTTTCCCTTCCCAATTGCTCTGCCGTGGCTGTCAATTGCTTGAATTCGTCCTCGGTGGCTCCCGTTACGGCTCTGACATCGCGCATCGCGTCATCGAAATCTGCGAAAACCTTAGTGCTGAAAAATGCTGGCATAGCCCCCAATGAAACTGCGCCTGTAATCTTGGCTCCTATTTTAGATATCCTGCTTCCCCATCTGTTAAGCATAGATTGGGCTTTCGCCAGCCCTTGCATCAGCTTGGTGCTGTCGCTGAATAGTTCTACATACGCTCTACCTGCTCTTACGCCACTTGCCATAATTATTTAACCTCTATTCCCCCACTCTCTATAAGGGGTGAAAATACCTCGTCCAATGTCATTCTCTTTTCTTTCTTCTGCTTCTTAGCAAGCTCTATCGGGTTGAAATCTTCTGGCTTATAATGCTCTTCGTTGCCGAATGAGAAACTTGCTATCACATACATAATCCAGCTTGCTCTCTCCCATTCTGCCTCTTGCCTTGCCTCTGCCATTAGGTTAAGTTCCCTCATCGTATATTCCCACGGCTCAACCCCCACGATTGCCGCCAGTTTCAGGCAGTCTGAATAGCATTCTTCGCCAGTTCGTTTCTTGCCTTTTCGATTGCCTTGGCTTCCTGCTCCTTCGCCTGTTTCATCGCACTCGCCAGCAGTTCCCTCCGCTGGCTGTTGGGGAAAAAATCCACAAGCTCCGCCATTAAAGCGTCTGTCGCTTCCTCTATGCTGTCACCTGCTAGGCTCTCCCCAAACTGAATATCTGAAATACCCTGCTTTTCGGCTTCGGGCTGGTGGATGGCATAGAGTATATCACACAATAAGCAAGGGTCGCTCATTACTTCCGTTGCCAGTTCTCCCCCTGCTAGGTCTAGTATGTTCTTACCCGTGAGCCGTTTCACCCTCTTGATGGTTCCAACATTTATGCTAGTCGCCCAAGTCCTGCCCGTGGTATCGTGCCAGATTTTCATTATGCCTTTCTCCTTTTATGCTTATGAAAAATGCCCTATACAATCAATTATACTGCATAGGGCATTGTGCTTGGGGCTTATATGCCCTGCTGTCTGGTGGTGCGCTTAGGCTGGTGTGCTGTTGCTGTTGCTTGATGTGTCGCTAGCCCAGCTCGGGTTCCTGCTGCCACAATAGGGGACGGCTTCCACATCTGCTGAAATTACCTCTCCATTGCTCTGGTCTTCCTCAAACTTGCTTATCGTCCAATCGGCATCAAGTCCACCCCCGTTTCCGTTGCTGGGTTTAAATGCGTATGGGGTGCCACTCATCGCATTACTGCGGATGGTGCTATAATTCGTATCAGCCGAGTCATATACAAGCGTGAAACTCAAGGTAGCGTCTTTCAATGCTGGGAGGTTGTCTTTCCAGCCGCCTGTGCTACGGTCGGTAGCATCAACGATGTCAATATCAACAGAAACTTTAACATCCTTGGCGTGCGTGATTTCAGTGCTTGCCGTGGTGCCAGCAGTTCCACCAAACAACTTGGCGGCATATCCTATTTTCTTAGCCATATTCTATTTTCTCCTTATCTTATAGCATTAGTCCAAAACTTAGAAATAGTTGTCTTGCTCTTTTCCAATGCTGGTTGCATTGTTGGTCTGGGTGAATAATGTTTTTCTCTGGTGAAAGTATGCCAGATTCCCTTTCGGTCGATTTCCCGCCATTTTATAAGCCCCGTGCCTCCGTATTCGTGCAAGGGTGGAATTCTGTTTCTTCCTGCAATTGGTCCGACTGCCACGATTTCTGCCACATTATCAACCTCAAAATGAAAGGTCTTGCGCCAGCCGCTAAAATCGCGTGGTGGCTCTCCTGCTGGGGAGGAAACATTTTCGACGATGGTCTGGGAAACGCCGAAAGAATTAAAGATAGTGCGCTTAATGGTTCTGCCTTTCTTGATGCTGTTTCGGGCAGTCCTGCGTAAATATGCACCTGCCTTATATAGCCAGTCTTTCTTGGCTTCCTTTACCTTGCTTAACAGCTCGGTTATTTTCCACTCAATACGCATTACCTCAAGTCCTGTACCTGTACCTCTAGAACTCCTACATACTGCTTGCGCTTGGCGTATGCCTCAACAGCATATAAAGCCTTGGTTTCCACCTTGCATATATAGGCATTGTCTAGCATCGTCCCCAGTAGGTTTTCCGCGAGTCCTTCAAGGTTTTCAACTTCGGCTTTCAGCCCGTTTTCATCCCTGCACCATTTCAGGAGTCCGACTTCGTAGGTATATACCCGTTTCGCGTCTGCCCTGCTTGAAATTGTGCGCTCTGATTCGGTCGGTACTATGTAAATCTGGCTTGAAAACTCGTGTTCGCCTAGCTGATAGTCTGGGCTTAGTCTCACTGCCACACTGTCTGCATATTCCCTGCACTCTGTAGCCAGTCCCGTTGCCAACTCGAAAAGTCTGCTCATTGTTCACCCTCCACACTGCTAGACGGTTCTGGCTCTGGTTCGGGTTCGATTTCCTTCACGCATATTTCAGCGTGGATGCGGTAAACCGTACACATCCTATCGTGGAACTTCCAGCAGGTTTCTCCAGCAGGTTCAACAACTGAAAAAGCCTTGTCGCGCCAGTCTATCACATCTCCCACTTCGGGAACTGTCCCCAGTTTTACAGCGTCAATCAGAAAATCAACCCTGTAACTGTGGACGCTCATTGTGTCCCAGCCCCATCGGGCTTCGGTGGTGCTGGTATGTGACTTGGCGATTTTACAGGGTAGCTCGCTCTGCAATACAACTCTATGGCGGGAGTAGGTGATTACATTATCGTAATATCTACCCTGCTTTAATTGATTCCTGCCTCTGTCGAAAAGCCCCATACCTGCAACCACCTATTTATTGAGCTAGCTCAACTTTTTAGCGATTAAGAAGCACCTTGACAACTGCGCCACTGGTGACGGTCTCAACAGCCTTGCCAATTGCCGTGCCAGCCGCGCTGGTGGTGTTCACATTGCCGCTTGAAAGGTAAACAGTCGCGCCAGCACTCACATTAGCCGTGGCGGTAAAACCATAGATGCCTTCAATCTGCACCGCCGCAAGGCTTCCACTTGCAACGGGGCAATGTGGAATGCCGTAGAAATTGGCGGCTATCTGCACGGGTTCGCCAGCGTCAAGGTCTTTAGCGGCTGTGATGGTGACAACTTCGGGGGTTCCAATATATGTAGCCATATTCTATAATCTCCTATATCAATTCTTGTTGTTTCCTGAAAAACGGGGAGTATGGTTTTTCCCCCATACTTCCCCTTATGTCTTTTACTCCTTGTCGCACTTAATACCGCAAGCAGTATCAGCAAGGGTGCAACCAAAGTCAAGATAGGCACGATAGCGAATGCCCAAGGTGTCGAATTCTGCGTCACTGGATTCCACGATGGGGGCTTGCCGTCCGTCAAGGAATGCAACCTGCATTGCTGGGATAGCCATCGGGTCATCAAGCAGGTAGTAGTCATCCGCGCTGTTGCCAGTAATGGTGCTGTCCTCAAGGTAGGCACTGGCAACGGGCTTGAACTTGCCCCTAAACGGGTTGCCCGTGGTGATGGTCTTGTTGCTTGCCGTGGTGATAACTTCGGTATCGTTGTAGAGTTTATCAGCCGTGATTTCAAGGCTCGTAGGTACAAGCAGGATAGCAGGGGTTCCACCAACCAGCTCACCGTTGACCTTGCGTTTCTTGAATGTGGCAACAGCCGCGCCCAGATTGGCGACATTCAGCTCACCTGCGCTAGTCTTGATATTGCCATTGCCAGCAGAAAAGAAACTGGAATTGTTCAAGAAAGCAGTCCAGAAAACCTTGTTAAGTGCAATGCCAGCCTTCCTGCCGAGCTGGAATAGATTTTTCTGAATTGCGCTCATATCATCGTTCAAGATGGTGGCACGGTCAATGCTCACAATCATTCCATAGGTTTCGGCTTTATTCTCGTAGCTCTGCTCGTTCAAGGTTCCCTCTGGGAGGTTGCCGCCAGCAGGTATCTTGGCGAATTCGCCGCCAGCAGTAAGCCTGTAGGTCGAAAATGCTTTCAGGTCGTTGACGCTCACGATTTCTGCAATTTCCTTCCAGCTCTGCTCAACATAGTTGAAACCTTCTGCAATGCGCTTGTTCGCGGCATTTCCAAGGATTCCAGGAATAGAAATATTCGCATATCCAGCCTTCACATAGGAAATGGCTTCTGCCAGATTGCCAGCGGTGATATACTCGCCATCCCATCCAGCCATACGGGCAGCAGCGGTGATAGCGTGCTTGATGCCAATGCCATTAGAGCCGTATTTCTTGGTAGCAATTTCGTTGGCTCTGGTGTCCTTAGCCTTGATGCCGAGTCCGTTCTCAAGGGCGGCTGTGATAATGTCGGCTTGCTTGGTCTCGTCATCGTGATTTATAATCACCTGTGGGGCTGGGCGGCTGGCTCTCACTTCCTCTTGCTTCTGCATAGTCTCAATCTTGGAATTGAGGGCGGCAATTGTGTTGCCCAGCTCTTCCAGCTTGGCGTTAATATCGGGGGTTTCAACCTTCTTTTCTTCGTTTTTATCCATTGTGTTTTTCTCCTGTTCTTTCGGCTCATCCTGCTTTACTGCTTCCAGATTAGCCGTGGTGTTTTCCTTATCTTCTGCATTATCTTTCTGCATAAATCCTGCAATAATCTCCATACTAGTTTTATCGTCTGCACCAATGGCAACCAAACTAATTTCCCTTAGTTTCGACTTTCGCACGATATACACTGGCGCGTTAAAAGCCTTCCCGTTTACTGCCACTGTATCACCCTCATTAAACAATTCCCACTCTTCATTTTCTGCACCTATGGAAACTTGCCATTTCCACTTTTTCCCTGCTTCTACAAGGGCTTTTCCCATCCCCGTGGAGGTGTCAATTTCCCCCACGAATTCCAGCCCGTTGGAGGTCTTTTCAATGATGGCTTCCCCCAGTCTATAGCCTGGTTCATACTGGTGGTTATACATGATAGGTATCTGCTGGGAGATTTCCATTCCTGCTAGGTCAACTACAACCTTGGCACTGCTCCACGGCTGGGAGATTTCCCCCCCTGAATATGCTATGCCCTGCACCTTCGCTATATCGTCTAGGGCTTCGCCACTCTCTGAAAATTGCAGGAGCTGTGGCACTTTTTCCGTTATATCCTCATTCATTTTCCTGTTTCTCCGTCTGCTCTTCCTCTGGTTCTTCCTGCCGTTGCGCCTTCGCTTCCCCTTCGGTGAAACTGTCAATCTCGCTTAAACTGATGCCGAATTCCTTTTCCAATTTCCGTATATAGGCGGCTTCTGCGAAACGCTGTCTTGTCACCTGTTGCCAGTCCTTCCCCTGCTGGGCGCAAGCATCTGCAAGGGTCAAGGTGCCATTAGCCAACAGTCGCTTTTCACAATTCGCGTCCTTCGATGGGTCGATGGGTGGTCTGCCATTGAAATACCAGCTATGTTCGGGTTCTGGCATTGCTGGGGCGTATTCTGTCCACCAAGCTGAAAAAAGCCGATTAAGACAATCGTGCTCAATTTTTCCCCTTTCAACCCTCTGGCTCCTATCGTAGTTCTGGGCATCCACCCTTGCGCTGGCGTATGTGTAGCTTGTGCTGTCGCCAGTCACTATGTTTCTGGTTCCAAGTAGGCACCTTGCACATTCTATTTTCGTCTGTAGGGCGAATGCCTGTTGGCTGTCCGTGGGGTTCTGGTGCTGGAATTGTTGCATATCATAGCCCAAGGGCAATGTTACCCAGCTTCTGCTAGGCAATGAGAATTCGGTAAAGGGTGCGTTTTCCAGTTCGTCTGGCTCTAGGTCTAGGCTGGTCGGCTTCAATACACCTGCCACACTCGCGGAATTCTCCATTTTCTCCAACATTGCCTTGGTATAACTCCGCAGAATTGCAATAGACGGTAAAGCAGATGTTATCTCTGGAATTCCCCTGTGCTGTTCTGGTCTCTCCTGCCTGTAGAGGTGGATTATATATTCTGCCCTTACCTTTATGCAATCACCGTTCGCGTTGACACTGGGGTGCGTCTTGCTTATGCTGTATGCAACTGGTCTGCCGTACCTGTCATAATAAACCCCGTCTGCCTGTTGGTCATCGTCCGTGTCTATATCGTCTTGGGGTGCCTTCACTCGCTCGGCATCAATCAACATTGGATATAGTTTTATGGCGTTGTCAAGGCTCTTGCAGGTTGTGAGTTGAATAAAGGCTTCCCCGTCCCTCATTTTCGTTATATATGCCACTCGCAACAGTTCCCCCAGATTCACGGCTTCTGCCCATTCGCGGAAATCTCGCTCTATCCTGCTGGAATACTGCTCATCAATCGTGTTTATCTGCAATCTGGGCATTACCCCTATAAGGTCTGATGCCACTTGAAAAATCAGCCCTGACAACCACGGATTATTAGCCACTTCATATCTGGCGCGGTTGCGTAAACGCTCCCTTACTGCTGGGCTGTTGCTCTGGTCTGCATTGAAATTATCAGCCCATTTCCAATGCTCTGCATTTCTGGAGGTTGTCTGCGCGGCATCGTATCTGGCTTTAGTGCGCCCTGTAATCTTGTGAATAATGCTCTTGAATAGTCCCATATTATTAAACTGTTCCGTTGCCCCTACATACGCTTATCTTCATTGGGCTTTTTCTCTTGTTGGCGTTCTTCGCAGATTTATATAAGGCTACCAACTGCGCTAGGTCTTTTACACTGTCATTAGTAATCTGTTCCCCGTCCAGCCCGTATTGTCTGGGGGAGTTGATTCGCTCTTTAATGACTTCCAATATTTCTTGGTCTATATCGCTCATAGTGCTGTTGCCCTGTTGCATATTACTCAATAATGATAATACTTGCGACTCGGTCATATATGGGTCGCCATCGTAGTTCGACAGATTGGATGCTCGCACAGACATTTTTAATAATCCCTCCACAGCTATTATATCTATTTTTTCCATAGTGACGCATTTTTTCAATGCCTTGCCAGAAACTTGGAGGGAATAGCGACTTTACGCGCCCTTGGGCTGGTCGCTGGTCTGGGCTTCGCTTGCCTCTGCTGGGGTGTCTGGGGTGCCTTCTGGTCTGCTGGGGTGGTCGGCTTATACCCTATATCCTCCATCCTTAGCCCCCTTTCGCTGGCTCCTACATAACAGCCAATGACGCAGTCAAGAAAATGGTTGTCTCGGTTCGGGTAGCATTTCCACACATCAACGCGCCTGCTCTTGCCAGCAGTCGGGGTGCTATACTCTGCGCTTAACTGCTCTGCCAACATTCGATGGTTTTCTTTCTTGTTTTTCTCCCCGTATATGTAGAAATTGCCAGCCATTCCAGCAGGTGTCAACAGTCGGCTTCGCCACAATGACTTGGTGAAATTGGTGTCATACTCAATGATTCTGGCGGCTCTCTTTTTCGCGTTCGATGATATGCGCCAGAAATCGCCTATTGTCTCCCCTCGGCATCGCTGATATTCGTTAAACGGCTTCTTGTCTGCCGTAATACCTACACCCTTGCTGGCAATTAAAATATGCTTATACTCGCTTCTAGAGCAGAAATTATATATGCCAATGGTGCTTTTACCCCATCCACTGTCTATAAGGCATCGTTCCACATTTAAAGAAATGCCGTCCTCGCGTTCGTATTCCCTGCCCAATATCTGCTTGGTCAATGCTTCTAGTGCTTGTTGGAGTCCTGCGTCAAATCCTTCTTTCCCTATATAGGATTTTCCAGCATCCCTTAGCGTGTAGTATCGTTTCTTAGGGTCTGGGTAGGCTCCATAGTCTATTATATGCGCTGTCCAGTCCTGCGAAAACGCCATAACGGTATAAAACAATAAATCCTGTTGCACATCAATAAAAGCAGTCAAGCGGTCTGCCTCAAACGGCACCTTATAGCGTGGTATTCCAGAAATCTTGTTTAATACCTGCTCGGGCTTTATGCTCTCCGTGTCGCCCAGCTCTTCCTCTAGTGGTCGGTTCTGGTATTCGCTGGCGAATGCTTCGGGATTGCTGATATACAGATTCATTCCGTGCTGAATAGCACTGATTTCATCGGGGTTGAAACGGCTTTCCCATCCTGCCTCGGCTCCCTTGTCTAGTGCTTCCCTGTTCTTCAAGTAAAACTCATTGGCTGGCTCGTTTCCCTTGCCTTCCCTGTGTCCTGATTTCCAGATTTCAGCGTATTGATTCCACAATTCCTTATTCGTGGGCATTTTCGGGAGTAGTGCATATCTTTTCCCGTGCCATTCGGGGCTTATTTCAGGGTTTAGCAGGGTGTCTGCCACATCGTCTTTTCTGATTACGGTGCAAGTCAAGAATGCCGCTATGCTTTTTCCTGCTCCTGCCAGCCCCAGGATTGTTCCCCTTATTATGTCTAGCCGTTTCTTGCACTGGTCGGGGGAGCTTGCGCTCTCATCGCTCTGTATATCGTCAATCAATACCATATCTGGGCGGGCATCCTCGCTGGTCTTGAGTCCCCTTATCTGCCCTGTAATCCCTAGGCTTACCAGCTCGGTTCCACTGCAAGGGCTGTTTTCAATCGTGGGAAACTTAATGCGGTCGCCACTGCTCCACTGCATTCTTGTTGGCTTGCCGTGTATGTGTTGCCCTTGGCATCGTTGCACCACTCGCCCTAGGCACTTGACGGGAAAACATACCTCTGGAAAATCCTCCTGCAGTCGCTCGTTGGTCTCTATTTCCTCCTTTATGGTCGCCATTATAGAATAGGCGGCATCGCTACTTTCTGCGATTATGACAAGAAACTTTCGCCATCCGTACAAGGCTCCCCATAACATAGCCTTTTCAAGTATGCTGGTTTTCCCACTGCCTCTGGGCATCGCTAGTGCAAATCGGTCTCCCCTGCGGATTACTTTTTCTATGGTCTGCATTACCTCAATATGTTGCTTGCTCCAAGGTAAATTAAACTTGTTTTCGTCCTTTATGTATTCCTCAATAAATGCCTGTAGGCTCTCGCGGCATCGGGCTTTTCTTTCGGGGTTCCTGACTTCGGGCAGGTCTCCAATGTCGCGCCCAGCTAAGCTCTGCTTGCGCTGTCGCTCTGCCGTCATCTCCTTATGCCGTGCATAGTCCTTGCGCCCGTGGCTCTTTTCCTGTGTTGTGGTGGTGCGGAATAGTTTTTCAACCTTCTTGCTTGTCGCTCTCATCTCCCTCTTCCTCGTCCTCTATAATCGGCAATACCTCACTTGCATAGACTTCGTGGTAAATCTGAATACATTTCGGCACTCCCTCTTTCGCCAGTTTTATCACGGCTTGCCTTATCTTCAACTTGGTCTTGAGCTGTTCCGTCCTATATGCCTTCTGCGCTTCCTCGCTCTCTGCGAATTCGTCAAGGGTGCATTCTGCAATCATACAACTTTCTTCAAGGGGCATTTCAGCCCCTCCACAATTCCTGAAAACCTCTATCTGCTCTGGTGTCATTTCATGCACTCCGTGTCATAGTACAACCTTAAACTTTTTCCTCATTTCCTCAATTTTCCTGTCATCGGCTTCGTGGGTGGGCTTCCCATCGTGCCTGTTCTCTACGGTCACAATGTGGCACATATACTGGTATTTCTGCGCCAGCTCCTGATATACCCTGATTTCCTTTTCCTCTGAAAATGGATTCGCCACGGCTATTTTTCTTACCCCACTTTCCATAGCCGTCTTTACGCTGTTCCAGCACTCAAGGCGTATATTCTTCTTTTCGGTCTCGTCTAGAAAATCATTCTCTGAATACGCCACATCTGCTATGCTCCGCGCTAGGGTGCTTTTTCCTGCCCCTGCAAGTCCACGGATTATATATAAGGTGTACTCTGGGGATGGTGGCTCCTGCTTCTCCTTGGCTGGCTCTATGTACTGGTTCGCCAGCAATTCCCGTTTCTCGAAAAGCAGATTCAGCCATTTATGGTGCATCTCATATACCCCCTTGTCCATTGTGATACAACCTGCCTCTATCTGGGGATTATGATTGAAATTGGCTGATGCCGTACAGGTGACATAGGTCTCGCCAGAATGAATTAGAAAGCCCTTGGCGTGGTTCGGGTATAGGACGATGGTCTCTGCGTGCTGTTCCAGAACTGCCAGCGCATCTGCGACAAACCGTTGCATTGTGCTATGTGCCAGTAGGCGAAACCGTTTTATATACCCCTCTTCTTCCAGTTTCATAAAAGTCCTTACTGCCGACATCCCCAGATTCCAAGTAAAGCAATCTACCTCGCTGTTTTTCAAGTTATGGTGCCTTAAAACATAGTTCAGCAGTTCTGGCATAGACCAGCTAGCGCAAGTCACATAATGCGTGGTCTTGCCCTGTTCAAGGTCTCCTATTGCCTCTTTCATCGTGTTTTCCTTCACGCTCCACCTTACCTGCTCTGGCTCTTCGGTGGTGGTCGCATCGTGAAACTTGGGGTCGAATTCGTTGGTGTCGAATAGTGCCATTTTTCCGTATCTTCGTAAATCCTTGTAAAGAAAGAAATTGTGAAATTGTGAGTCCTTCGTGTGCTCCCGCGCCCTGGAAACCCCTTAAAAAATCCTTTTTTTACCCCTAACCCGCCCCTAGGGGTAGTGCGTCAAGTCCTAATAGTAACACTAGATATAGTGTCTTTTTTAGTGTTTTTGAGAAAAATCTAGGGTTCCTGCTCCCCATCTAGGCTTTCGGGGTCGAAACTCTTTAATTTCAGCTTGATTTTCTTCAAGATTGCAACCAGATTGCCTTGGTTGAGCTTCTCCTGCCTTCCTACTTCCATTGCCTTTACCCCTTCAAGTCTAGCGTAAACTATTCTTTTTTCCTGCTCCGTTAGTCCTGCGTGTTCCACCACATCATCCATCGTGTACTTGTATTCTGGTGGGGTGGCGAAAATAGCCCAGCTATCCTCCTCCCCCTCCCCGTAATAGACAAGTTTCTCCTTGCCTTTTTTTATAAATTGCTTGCCAATGTACCACTTAACGCAATTTCCTATATAGGTGCATAGCTTGGATTTCGTGGGGTCATATGCCCAATGCGTTGTAATGTAGATGTATGCACCCTGTCTGAAATCGTCTGCATCTGCCCAGCTACACTTGTGAGCAATAGCCGCCTTTTTCGTTTCGACTTCCAGCCCCAATAATAAAGCGTCCTCGTATTCTGGGGGGAATGGGATATAGGGTTTCTTAATGCGTCTGCCCATCGGTGATTTCCCCCCGCATTACTCCACCCACGATATTTTCAAGCGTGTTGTGTAGGTTCCGTTTTTCTTCTTCAAGTTCCCTGTTTTTCGCCAGCAGGTTAAAAACCTTCGCCAGCAGAAAAACGGCAATGATGACGATAGAAAATAAAATGATTTCCATATACCCTTCCCCTTATTTATGTTCAGCCCAGATTGCAACAGTCTTTTGGATTCGGGTTGAAATTATCCCTGAAAAACTCATAATGCTCATCCACATCGTCGCAGACGCTCACTTGCTTAAATCCCGTTATCCTCTCAAGCATCCGTTGCTTTTCCTCCAACGGAAGATGCAGATACCCCCCGTGTTTCAGCGTGTACTTGCCATAGTCAATTTCAAACCATTTCTGTATAAAGCAGTTCACCCGCAGAAACTCAATTAAAATCTTATCGCACTGCACATTATTGAGGATGTTGAAATCTATGTATTCCTCTATATATGGCGACAGTCTTAAAGCCACATCATAGCCGTTTTCCTGCAACTTCTCAATAGCCTTTATCCTCAATGACGGGGTAGAGGCTTTTTCATACTCCAGCGACCGTTGGTCATCGGTGGTTGTCACTGTTATCTGTATGTGCGCCAGCTCCCTGTCCATTGTGCCGACATACTCGTCATTAGCAACTATGTGGCTCTTGGTAACTATGAGATAGCCGATGCCGCGCCTGTTCATCTCCTGTATTGTTTCCAGCGTCCGTTTATATTTCAGTTCGCAAGGTTGAAAACAATCGGTCATCCCCCCCAGTCTTAAAACCGTTCCTGCTGGTATCTTGTCCAGCCGTCTTTTAATCTTCTCAAGGTCTGCGACCGCTGGGTCTTCAGGGTGCCATAAACCACGAAAATCAAGCAATGATTTAGCATAGCAATATTTACAATCATGGAAACAGCCACATCCGTATGTGTCAAGGCGTGTGGGATAATGGCACTTGCTCCCCTCGTTCCCTGCTACGGTCTTGAAAAAGCTCTTGTATTCCTTCAATTCTCGCTCTCTTCATCCGTGCGCCTCCGTATGTGTTTTTTTCGTCCTGCGCCTGTTGAAAAATAGTCTAGAGGAAAGCTCAAGCGCCAGCCTTGTCACGGTGGGTAGCTACTCCTCCGCTATCCTCTGCATCAATTATACTTTCTGGCTTTCTGACAATAAAAAAGGCTGGGGCTTGCTGGCTCCAGCCGTCAATTTACTTGGTTTTTATCTTGCTCAATAGTTGAAAAATGCCATCCCTGAAAAACAGCCGTGTAAAGTAAAAGCCCCTGTAATCCATTCTCACTTGAATGCTCTGCTCCACTCTTTCCTCTGGGATTCCCAGCTCGGTTGCCGCTTCCTCGGCTGTCGGGTACAGGCGATGAAATGCCCCCGTGTCTGCCCTGTATGCTGCTACCATCCTTCTCAATCTCAAATGTTCCCTGAATTCCATTGTATATGCCCCCCTGTTAAAAAAGAAAAAGTTGCTCTGGCTTGCCGTCATCGTACCTGAATGAATAGCCCTTGCAGGTCTGTTGCCAGCCGTTGCAACAGGCTCTTACCCCTTGCCCCGTTATTCCTGCCCATCTGGTAGCCGCCGCGATTGTGGGGAATGTCATTATATACACCATCCCCCTATATGCCTTTACTGGTTTCCTTGTCAATTTCCCCATATTCCCCAGATTATCAGCCCTGCTACACCATCTCAAGTTGTCGGCTCGGTTGTTGGTCTGGTCGCGGTCTATATGGTCGATTTCCGTGTAGCCGTTGGGGTTTTCGATGAAACACTCTGCAACCATCCTATGCACTGTGACAAGTCTGCTCCTGCCGTCAATTGTAAGGTGAACCATCATATACCCCGCATTGTTGCGCTCTGGGCTGTAATGGTGCTTGTTCTTGGCGTTCCTTACTCTGCCCTTGTTGCTCACTTCTATTCCTTCTCTCCACTGCTTCCACACTTGTTTCATTGGTCTTTCCCTCCATTATACCTTTCGTGTTTTCGGTTTCTTTTTCTGCCTGAATACACATATGGGCAGGGTATAAGGGGAAAATTAAAAGGTTGCTTGAATTGTGTTGCAACTTCAACCGCTTATGGAGTTTCTACCCATCTAGAAACGGGGGTGGTGTTCTGCAACCCTCCCCCCTGTTTCGTGGCATAAAAAAAGCCACTCCGTTTTTCGGGGTGGCTTGAAAAAAGTTGAGCTGGCTCAATTTTCTACTTTATCGGGCAATTGTAGCCCATTACCTTTTTATACTCTGCTTGCATTACCTTCTTGGCTTCGTCTGCTTTTTCCTTGGCAATAATGACCGAGTCGTGGATTGGGAGGGCTACAATTTTTCTGCGTTGCAGTTCCCTTATAATATGCCTCATTATTTCTGCGTCCGTGTTCTGCAACTCCAACCCTGCATCCTGAAAAAACAAGTCCTTTATAGGTGCGTGGCGTGTCGCCGCCTTCGCCAGCAGGTTTTCTGCCTCTGGTATATACTGGCTTACTTTTTCGATTTCCCCCCGTTGCCCATCCTTGTACCCTGCCAATAGTGCCGCCAGCTTGTACTTGGCGGCTTTCTCGTTCTTGCTGTCAATCGCTATCAAAAGGGCTTTTTTCGCTTTTTCCCTGTCTGCTGAAAAATCGTAGGCATCGCCAGAAAATTGCAGGTTGTTGGCGTGATACAGCATATTTATATGCAGGTTGGAAAAGTCCAGCTCGGTGGTCTGCTGTCCGTTAATCGTGATATTCTTTCGCTCTGCCTTGGAAATGTCCTGCTGTCCGTTGTGGGTGTATAGCCTCCCGCCCATCTCCCAGCTCCCCCTGTTATACACTGCCATTAGTGCGCCATCTAGGGGCTTTTCCCCTGCCTTTATGATTTGATTTTTTATAAAGGTGTTGTAATCCCGTAGCTCTGCTTCAATCTGCTTGATATTCTCTGGCTTCTCAATGTCATTTATATAATTCTTGTTTTCCTTGTCCTTAATGGCTATTGTCTGGCTCCCGTCCGTCTTGAGCTGGGGTGTCCAGCAGATTCCCTTGTGGGTGTGTGTCCAGTCTGCAATGATGCCAGCATTTTTAAGATATTCGTAGTATGATTTAATTTTCGTCCTGTCTGCGGCTCCCACATTCTTCTTAAGGGTGCTGTATAAAATCGTTGCTGACATCTTGTTATGGTCATTATATGCCAATGCTACGCGCCTTGCTACATAGATTTTCGCCAGCCAATTGATTTTTAATTTATGCGTGTTAAATATGCCGTCTGGGAATGGAATAAAGCGGCTGTCCTGCTTGCATAGGTCGAAAAGTATTGGGTTGGTGGATTGCCTGCCGTCCTTGCTGATTATGCCCTTTCGGTTGCTGTGGATGGCGATTGTATCGCCCTTTATTTCTGCGTCCAATATGAATTCGGCTCCCGTGTAGGTCTCGTTAGCATAGCTGAAACTCCACTCCCTCACGGCTTCAAGGGTGCTGATTACCTGCCTCTTGAAATAATCCCTGTCGCACTCCTGAACATTGCGCCAAGCTGTCTGGGGATGCGTGACGGCGTGGAGGTCTTTAATTTCAATGGTGGTGTATCTATAATTGATGAAATTGTAGATAGCGGATAAAATCACGCTCTCCGTGAAAGTCATCGCTCTCCCGTCAAGCATTATGTTTCCACTCTTGGTTTTCAGGGTCTCTGAAAACATTATGTCTTGCTCGGGGGCGTCCTCTGCTTCTGCCCCATCTGTGCAATCACCCTGCAACAGCCTGTTGAAAACCTCGTGGTTGATTAACTCAAGTTTCGGGAGCTTCTTCCCCTGCGCTTCCCTCTTCCCCTGTTTCCTTTCCATCTGCTCTTTCCACTCGCTCTGGGGAAAAGCGTTTTTAATCCTGTTGATTGTCATTGTGGATAGTTCGCTATCCTCGAAAATGTTTCTGGCTTCGCTCTGGAAGCTCCTCACTGCCCCTTGGATTTCCTGCGCCAGTTCCTCTGGTGGCATCGTCTCAATGTCTTTTTCTACTGCCTCGGCTTCCTCTGGCTTCGCCTTCTTATATAACTGCCACTCATCCTGTCGAATGCCAGCAGATTTCAAGTATTCGTTAAATCTGCCCTGTTTCTTCTGCTTCGCATCTGAAATGATTTCTGCCAATGACTTCATTTTATTTATCTCCTTCCAGCCCCTCTTTTTTCCTGTTGAAAAGAATAGTAGCGCGTCAAGGTGAGGAGCTTTCCCTGCAGGTGGAATGGCTTGCAATCCAGTCCAGCCGCGCTTTCTATTCCTATACTTAATTATACCTTTCGACTTTTTCATTTTTCTGAAAAAAACTGCTCTGCTCTTACAATATGGTATGGTATAAGCGATTTTTTATTTTATCCTGAAATCCTGCATAAAACCTGCCAGAAACTACCCCCCTTGTTTCGTTCCCCCTGCTGATGGATAAACCACCAACCCCATCTGGGGGTCTGGGGGGCGATAGCACCCCCAGTAGGGGGCAGGGGGGCAACGCCCCCCATCCCCTCGTTAGAGGGGAGGTTTCAAGATACTCCCAAGGCTTTTTTGAAAAAAAAGCTATAGGTACCTTATGAATTCTGTTTTGAACTTATACGGGGTTTCCCTATAGTTTTTCCCTATAGTATTACCCTATAGATGGGGAGAAAGCCCCCGTTATCAGCAATTGTGTTATAGGTTATCAGCAATTATGGTATAGGTTATCAGCAATTATGATATAGGTTATCAGCAATTATGATATAGGGAATTGCACCAATGTTATAGGTTATCAGCAATGATGTTATATCCCCAGAAACGAAAAAAGCCGCCTCTCGGCGGCTCTCGGGTCTCCCCCTATTGCTGGTTCTCTGCCAGCCCCCCAGCTTCGTGGGCTGGGGGGCTACTCCCTACGCCAGCCCCAGGAACTGTTCAGCGTATCTTTCAGCCATCACCATCTGCACATTCGGGCTGGCTTTCCCTTGCAGGATTTTTCGCCACACTTTCTGCGCCAGCTCGTTCTCAACTTCGTAGGCTTTCGTTTCGATTTTCGCCCTTGCTTTTCCAGTAATGCCCTGCTCGTCAAGGTTCTGCAACAGCTTCCAATGGAACACCCCCCTGAATCCGTGTTGCCAGCCCATCCCCATTATGGGAACACGGCTGTTCAATTCTTCCAATTGCTTTTTCATTTCTGGGGTGACTTCCACCTGTTCGCACTTTTCGATGATGCTCTCAATGCTCTGGGGCTTGGTCTCGGTTGTCTGGGCGTTCTTCTTCATCGTCATTTCTCCTTCTTTGGTTTGGTTGTTGTTGGTTTCGACTATCCCACTGGGGATGGTCACGGGGATTGTTTTCTGATTGCTCATAATTATTCCTCTTGTTGAGCTTTCTAGGCTTTTTTCCTTTCACTGCCACCGTGGCAATGAAATAAAAAGCCCGTGTTGCAAGAAAACCACCTGCAACACGGGCGACAGAAATTATAATTACACACAATTTAACATTGTGGTCTTACTGGCTGTATTTACATTTCTGTCGCATTTACTCAAGGCTCTTTCGAGTCTCAAGGGGTCAACGGTGCATCGTGTGAATTGCATTTCTGCAATTCCACCCACGATATAAAAGGCTTTCGCTTTTACATCGCTTAAACGCAAGCTTGCCAATTCTTGCGCTTAACGCTCGTCTGACGGGCTTTCATTTCTGAAAAGCCGCTCGTTATGCAGTTGCTTTCTTGCAACGCCCATAATATACGCCACTTTCAGAAAATGTCAAGTCGGTTTGTCATTTTTTTTGAAACATTTTTAAAACAATTTCAATTTTCGGTAATGAAACATAAAAAAAGCCGCCTTTCGGCGGCTCTCGGGTCTCCCCCTATTGCTGGTTGCTTCGCCAGTCAATCTTTATTGAGTCTCTGGCTATATACGCCTTGTGAGAATAGGCGTGGGGATGCACTATCTTGAAATACCCCCGTTTCTCCCAGTTCCTCAAGGTCTGATTCGTCACCCCGAATTCTGCCCTTGCTTCTGCAAGGGTCATTAAGTCGGTTTTATGGTCTTGCTTTGCTGGCTGTGCCTCGCATAGCTCCCTTATCGCCTCTGGGGTGATTTCCTGCTTGGCGTATGGTTTAAGCAACATTATTGCCGTTTTTACGATATGTTCTGGCATCTGCATTTTTCCCCTCCTCTTTTTTCCCTGCCTGTGCTTCGATTTTCACTGCCTTTTTCTTCCCTGCCCCTGCTTCGATTTCTGCCAGAATTCTTGCGTGGTTGTAGTTTTCCCGTTGCAATTGCTTCTTGGCGTATGCCACTTGCTTGCGGATGGCGTTCCCCTTCTCGTCGAAAAGCCAGCCCACCCGTAAATCTATGAGTGCTTGCTCGTGCCGTTTCATTTCCCTCGTTTTCATTGTTCGCTTGGATGTTGCCATAATTGGTTCTCCTTTGATTTGATTTTTGTTTTATGTTCTGGGCTGGCTCCCTGCCAGCCCTTGTTGTCATTTATGCCACTTCTCCCATCGGGGAAAAGTGTTTCTTGAAAAACTCCCTTGCCCGTTCAACTTCTGCCTTATAATCGTTTCTGTCGAATGCCTCCAGAATGGAATTCACAATTCGCTGGTAGTTGATTTTCTGGTGATACTGCTGGCGTGCCAACAGTGCCAACATTCCCGCCATCGATATGTCACTGCTTCCGTCAATTTGTTCACCATTTTCAATTTTCCTTGCAGAGGTTTCACACCACATTTCCATAATGATAGGTGCAATTGTTCTTTTCCCCAACTTTACCAATTCTCCAACATACCCTGCAATGATTGGGGTTATTGCCATTTCCACCCCTACAATGCTTGACAAGTTTGGATTGGTTTTCCCTCCTATTCGGTGTACGCTTGCCATTTCACCATTCATAATATATGCATACATACAATTCGGGTTCATGATGCGTTCAATTACCATATGTCCTGCCTCGTGGTGTGCAATGCTTTCAAGGTCAGTAACCGTATTGTCCAATTGGCGCAGGAATTCAATTGTTTCTTGCTTGTAGTTGATGGTTGACTTTGTGGATTTGTTTTTCTTCATTTTCGTACTCCTTTGATTATGGTTTCTTATTGTTTCTCCACCCACCGTGGATGGAGTCTTAAACCTTCTTTATGCCGTTCCAGAATGCAAGTCGGCTTGGCAAGAAAATTGATTTTTTTCAACCTGTCGGCTTGCATTATTGAAAAATGGCATATATTATGGTTTTTTCGTTTCGGCACATCTAATATGGACCGCTATCCAGTTTTTTCAAGAATTGATTGATTTTTTTCTAAAAAAAACGACTTGACATTTCAATTTTATATGCTTTTCCACTGTTTCAGGCACGAAAAAAAAGCCGCCTTTCGGCGGCTCCTAGGTTCCCCACTTATATACTTATTAAGAATCAATATTGATAGAGCTTCGTAGAACATAAGCCTTATGTCGGCTTCCTACTGGCTTGAATATTTTAATGATGCCCTGCTTCCTCCAGTTGTGGAGGGTCATTTTCGATATGTGCAGGAGCTTGCAGGTCTGGTCATATGTAAGAAGCTCATTATCGCTTATTGTCTTGCCTTGTTCCTTCTTGCCTTCGCAAAGCTCTTTTATTGCCTCTGGTGTGATTTCCTTCTTGGTATATGGTGCAAGCAAGGTTGTTACTGCCATAATAATGTTTTCTGGGATGTCCATTTTTTATCTCCTTTATATGTTGAATGTTTATTTCTTCTTCGCCTTCTTCAAGATTTTTAATATCTTATTAAGTGTTTCATCGTCTGCGCCTTCCAGTTGCTCTATAATCTGGTTTTTCAAGGTCTTTTCCCCTAGTGCCTTTTCAAGTTCCCTTGTTTTCGTCTCATCTGCAATATGAGTATAAATCTGGGTGGTGTTAATCGTGCTGTGTCCTACAATGCTTGCCATTGTTTCCAATGGTACCCCTGCATTCGCCCCAATTGAAACGAAAGTATGACGCAAGGCGTGAAAGCCGTGTATGCTGGCGGCTCTGGCTCTGCCTTCGGTCTCCTTCTCCTCTTCTTCAATTCCACACGCCGCGCAGAAACACTTGGTAAATGTACGGGCTAATGATGAATTGTTGCGGTTGTACCACTCTGCAATTGCTGGTATGACATAGCCTGTTTCATCCTTCCATTTCTGCGCCCTTTTCAGCCCGTCAAGCAGTCTGGTTGCCACGATTGGCACACTTACTGCCATCCCACTGCTTTCTTTCGTCTTGTCTGGGATATATCTAATCAATTTCTTGGCTAAATCTACCTCTTTCCAGCTCATCGTGCAAGCGTCAACCAACCTGAACCCTGCATATAGCCCCAGTAGGGTAGCAATGTATAATTGTTCCCTGTGTAGTGGCTCATAATCTGATTTTATAATTCTTTTTTCCGTGTGGCGTGTCCTGCCTTTTCCCACTGGGACTATATATTTCTTGGTTGTCTTAAATCCATTCTCGAAAGCGTTGCAGATTGCTTCCACCTGCTCTGGGGTGTACGCCTCTCTTGAAATTGTCTGCTTGGTCTTAGCTCGTAATTGATAAAACGGGTTTTCTGCCATTCCCAATATCTTATATGTCGCCTCTAAAACCTGTTTCATCACTGCCAGATATTCGTTATATGTCCTGTTGCTCTTCCCCTGCGCCATCACCTCTATAAATGACTTGCACACTTCGGGGGTAATGCCGTCAATTGTTTCTATCTTCTTTTCCTTGCAGTATGCCACAAATTTTTCCGTGGTCTGCTTCAATAGTTTAATGCGCTCTGGTCTGTCGGTGGCGATTGGGGATGCCGTGTATTTTTCCCATATGTCGGCTGGCTTGTATGTCAATGTTGCTATTAGTTTTCGGCTGGTGGCGATTGCGAGCTGTGCCTGTTCGGTGGTCTTAATCGCGTTAAGGTCTGCCAGTTCTCCTAGGAGCTTGTCTCTGGCTTCCTTGGCTTCGGTGATGTTGGCTGGGTTTCGCTTCTTGCCATTCTCAATGACTTTAAGCATTTTCGCCTTGCGCTTGCCAGTGATTGGGTCATCATACCACCATTGCCAACCACCCTGATTCTTGATGATGCTACCTTCTCCAATGGTCGCCCTTTTTTTCCCTTCGGTCATTTGCATAACTCCCTTGAAAATGCTATATTATGTACCCTGCGCCACTGTGGAAAAATGCGTTTTAATGTGCTTTTTTTCTCTGTTGCGCTCCGTTTTTTTCTGTTGCATAATATAACATAGGAAACGGGAAAATGCTAATAAGTTGCTAATAAAAATATTTATCAAGCATAAATTTATAGTTTCGAATCCAGTTGCGCGCACCATTTTTTTGCCTTAAAACCTGTTTTTCTCTGCAGGACCATCTTCCCCAAATAACGGGAAGTTATATCAGACGCATCTCGAGGGATTGTATTCTTGGCACAACGGGACGTCCCATTCTGTCGAACTTGGCATTGCCCGTCATCTCGCGTTCTATGCCCATGAAAAGCGAACTTTCCATCCCCTCGATCTTGACCAGGCCCTCGGTATCCAGCGTGATAATGGCACTCAACGGGTCATTGTAAAACACCGTGTTCTTCGCAAGACGCCACTTCTTCAAAATCTCTTCAGGATATCTGTCGTGAGCGTTGGAAACCCATTCATAACTTGCTGAATTGAGCTCAAAGTACATCACCTTGTTCAAAATGCGGATGTTGTCCCGATGATAATGCCCATTGATGCACAAAGGCACCCTGCCCTTGCATTTTCGGTTTGCCTCATCAATGATGGCACGCACCTCCATCATGTTGTGAATTCCGTCCGCCTCCCGCTCATAGCTCTCATGGCTGAAGAGAATACAAGGGCCTGGAGCAGTGTCAATGGCCTCCTTCAGCCAAGCCAACTGTTCGGGCGGAACCCAGTCCCGTTCATCACCATGCTGGAAATAATTGCCGCATGAATAGTGGAAATACTCGTTTCCATGCTTGAAATAGTTCGGGTCGAGCACAATAAAGCGGAAGCCGTTTCGGTCGAAGAAATAGTATCCGTTGCTCATTCGATAACACTTCAACGTGGTTTCATAGGGATTCCCATCGCAGTCATGGTTGCCAAGAATGTGATAGGTCGGAATGTGAAAATCATTGTAGTGGTTCACATAGTCGATGAACTCCTCGGGTCTATGGGTAAAATCTCCAAGGTGGATGATGCATTCAGCCTGCTCCTTTTCCGCGCGATGCAGAATCTGGTCAAGCCATTCGACTGTGTCATGCGGAAACACCCCTGGATAATAGTGGATGTCGGCAAATGCACAAAAACGTATTTTTGACATAAGACCCTCTAGTTAAAACAAATTAATTCCACAAATGGACGCACTTACAACAGTAGTTTGATGGCTGCTATTATGGTGAAAACCTGAATCCACAGACGGAATGACTGTTCCGTCAGTTTCCTGGCACCCCATACCCCCAGGACGGCCCCCACTAGAACGAGCGGAAGGAGCTTTGCATTGAAGAGGAGGCTGTCTTGGTTGATCAGCCCAAGATGCACCATGAAGGGTACCTTGAGCCAGTTGAGAATGGCAAAATACCAGGCAGACGTCCCAATGTACTCGTCCTTCGGAAGACCAATCATCAGGAGGTAAATCAGCATAATGGGTCCAGGCGCGTTGGCCATCATCGTGGTGATGCCCGCGAAAATGCCGAAGATGGTCGCAAAAACAAGGGTGCGAAGATCTCGTCCATCCTTCTCGCCTATTTTCAAAGGGTGTTTCTTCATCACGATGCTTAGGATGCCCATGAATGCCACGATGACACCGATGACCTTGCGAATGACCAGGTCGTTCATCCACGGCTGTCGCATCAGAAAGAAGCCGATGACAATCCCGACAATAGCACTTGGAAATAGCTTTAGCAACAACCGCCAGTTCACGTGACTGTGATAGCAGCAGACCCCACAGAGATCTGCCATGATGATGAGCGGCACAAGTACGCCAGTGGAAGCCCGCGATGGCAAGATCATCGCCATCAAGGGAATCGCCAGTGTACCGACCCCCGTCAATCCACATTTGGACATGCCAAGAACCAGGGCACAAATGCATGCTAAAACCCAGTTCCATCCACCCAATTGGTAAATCGATGGATCCATATTGCCTTACTTCAGCAAACTCTTCGCGTCGCTGCCATAATAGAAGAGATAGCTGGCGTGCAGGGGAGCATCAAAGCTGAAGCTCTCCGCGTCCGTCGCAACAATCTTGTTGTTATAGACATCCAGCACATCGCTCTTCTTCGGCAGACGGATGGTCTTTCTGCCCGAGTGCCTGGCATGCAGGGTGACCAGCGCGCCGTTCGCCTCCACGGGGTCCATCGTCTCGCTAAACAGGTGGACACCCGCGCCTTTGGCAAGTCCCATCAGGAAAGGCACATCGAACTGCCAGACGCCGCTGAAATAACTGGTCGCACTGCCAGTCTTCACTTTTGCCAGACCGACGGTGCCATTCTCATACTTACCAAGAGCCTCGCCGTCCAGGGCGTGGAAGGTTGGAGTCAAGCGCATGGTACGAGTACCCATGACCTTGCCGTCGGCGAAGGTCACGGCGGGCAGGACAGGCTTCTCCGCCTTTGCCAGCGTGATGCCCGTCAACCGTTTCATGTTCTCCACGCTGTTGGTGTTTCCGTAGGTGAAGCCTGGCGCGTACATCCAGAAGAGCGTACATTCACGCTGGCGGAGCACCTCCACTGCCGCCAGAAACTTGTCATCATAAACAATGCAATTGGAGAAGATGTAGAGCTTGTAGTCGCCAAGGTGGTCTGGCAAATCCTCAGCCAGAATGTAATCGATAGGAGCTCCCATGCAGGCGTATTTGATGTAGTTCGTCTGCAAGGTGTCGGTCATATAGATGCATCCGCCGCGGCGGATGGTGGTGACGGTGCCTTCATCCTTGTAGTACTGGTACATCTCGCCCGTGGCGGCTCCTTTGCCAAACAGAGCTGGCATCGCCTTGATGGCCGTCTCGCTGACGACCACGGCGATCTCCGCCTTGCGTGGAACGCCCGTCTCCAGACAATGTTGCCCAATGCGCTGCGTGGCCTCCATCAAGTCGCCAGCCTCGGGAAAATCGAACTCCGTACCAGCAGAGAGGGAGTAGAAGTAGGTGGGAGTGTTGCGGCACAGCACCGCCCCGAAGTTCCTTGCGATGGCACTGAGGCTCAGCACCTTGTTGGGCGTCTGGCAATAGCCCAGGCCAGGACGCGCGTTGGAGGTGCGCGTGTCGTCCTCGATGACGGGAATGACGTTGTTGGCGGCGATGCTGGTGAAGGGCTTCATGTCCCCCATCGGGTCGCCGATGTTGCGCACCCCGTAGGGTTGCGGGGACATGATGAAGTCGATGCAGCCAGCTTCCAGGAACCGTTTGAAGTCGTAGTGTGCACGCAGTTGTGAGGTGCCGCTGGCACCGAGCGTCATCGTGTAGCCGTGGTAGGTGCCGAGTACCTTGTCGGGACCGATGATTTTCCGTGCTCTCTTGCAGAGGTCAATCACGATATCCGTGATGTTCTCGGAGTAGAAGTTGTTGAACGCAATCACCTTGGCATGCTTGACGGGGTCCCAGAGAATGTCGTCGTCATCCAGTTCCGTACGCTCCTCCATCGTTGGAATGGAATAGTCGGTGATTTCGGGGTGGTTCTTCTGCAGATAGGCCTTGAAGGCCTCCTTGCAGACGGGCGAGAAGTCCAGTGTGCGCCCAGGCTTCGGATCCCAACCCAGCCATTCGATGGTGTGGCCGCCCACGAGGCGGTAGCCCACAATGCGATTTGCGTAGGGGGCACTTTCGAGATAGCCAAGGACCTTGTCCAAATACTCCTCGAACATGCGGAGCACACGCTTGGAGGCGAAGGAGTAGCAGATTCGCCCGTCCTGGTTGACGTTTCCCTCGTCGTCAAGGCACATGTCTTCAGGATAGGTCTCGGTGAACTCATTCTTGGGTGGGTAGAAGGGGATGTTCACCATAAAGTAGGCGTCGGAGTTGTGGCGCCGATAGAGTTCTGCGCTCTGGTCATACACCTGGGGCACAACCTGGTCAAGGTGCTGCCAGGGAACGTCATACGTATAGACGGTCACAAGGTTTGGCGTATGCTTGGCGTTGTGGATTGGCAGCCTATCCGCACGGTTTCCGATGCCGACTGCTCCCCACATTGGGTAGAAGGGCTTTCCATTCAGAGCAAATGCAGGCGATCCTGCGATGTTCGTCACCTTGAAGCTCGGCTTCTTCTCATAGCCAGGCACCACCTTGCGCCCCTGGAGGTATAGCTTGTCAGTCGGATAGCCCGTTCCGATGCAGTAGAACTGCGGTCCCTCCAGCGCGATGGTCACGTCCATCGACGAGAAGTAAAGTGGTGTCTCGTAGTAGAAGACCAGACGCCAAGTGTTGTCGCCCGTCGATGTAACCTCTTTCTCGGTGAAGATGATCTTCTCGTCCCAGACACGCGCGCCTTCGTGGCGCAGCACAATCTTCGCATCAAAAGGCAACTTGGGCAGCGGTCCCTTGAAGTCAATCGTGAAGCGCGTTTTTTCGCCAGCGGTCACGCTTTTCGGCTCCAGCACAGCCTTCTCCAGCCAGACAGGCGTGTTGAAATCGACGTATGCCAGTTCCGAGCGCCATGGCGGATTCGGCGGCGGCGGATAGCTCTTGACCGCAACCCAATCCTTTGCGTCATACTCCGCCTTGCACCAGTTTTCTGGTGCCTCGCCCACCGAAACGAACTCCTCGTCGGTGTTGACATACTGGCACGTGCCGTCAGCAAACTTCACATAGAGTTCGGCGATGACGCCGCCCCAGGTGTCGCCATTGGAATAGTTGAAGCCGAGGACGTTGCGCCCCGCCTCCAATTGCTCTGTCACATTCTTGCAGAAGGCGGTGCGCCAGTTGTCGTGGAAGGCGACTTTGACGCCGTTCACGTAGGCACTTGCGGTGTCATCCGCCGTGAACTGAAGCCATGCATCCACGGGCTTGGAGGATAGCGTGAACTCCTTACGGAGGTAGAAAGAGACGAACTTGCCCAGTCCCTTCTTGTCCTCATGTGAGGCTATCATCTTGCCCTGGAAATACTTCTTGCCCTCAACAGTTGGAAGCACCAACGGCGTGTAGTTCGGCGTGACAGCTGGCCACACCTCCGTGTCAAGTACTGGCTCGACCTTTGGCAGGCGAGGCATCTTGAAGACGGGACGGTCGTTCTCCTTCCTGTACTCAAAGCGCAATTCGGCCAGCTCAAAGAAGCCTCCGTTGCTGTCGGTCGGATCCAGGCGCAACTGTGTGACCGTTCCGCCATGCTTGAACCACTCGTAGGCATCGCGAATGTTCCTGTAGTTCAAGATGACGGTGTGCCACTGACCGTCACTCATCATCTTTGGCAGCTCCCAAAACCGTTCGGCCCTGATGCCCTCGTTTTCGAGCCCGAAATAGAGTTGTCCCGTGCCCTCGCCGACACCTCTTGCACGGTATTTGTAAACCAGCGTGTTACACTTGGAGGGCTCCAGTTCGACTGGCTGAATCATCACCTGCGGGTCCGTATTGTCGATGTGAACAAGCAGGCTCGACTCCGTGTATTCGACATGGGCAAAACGGGTCCAGGCGATGCCCGCGAACTTGTTCTCCGCACTCCAAACAGGCTTCTCCGTCGTCATCACAAGCGGGGCCTTTGGCTTCGGCTGAGGCTTCGGCTTCGCGGGAGGCTCCGCCACCTGCACGAACTTGAACTCCTTGAGCTCAATCCGCCCGCCCGCACTGTTTGTCAAGTCCAACCGCAAAGACTCCACGACACCACCCTTGAACCAGTCCTCCTTGTTTCGAATGTTACCTGAGGTCACAGTGACCGTGTGCCACTGACCATCACCATTCAGCGGCGGCAACCCCCAACGGTGTGCGTCCGCAAACCTTTCATTGGCACGCGCATAGAAAAGCTCTCCAGTCGTATCTCCCGTTCCCTCTGCACGATAGGTATAGACAAAGGCATTCATTTGGAAGGGATCCAGAGCCGCCTCCAGAACCGTCAAGCCACAGTCACGCTCAATGTCGGTACAGACGAGCAACTCGCCTGTATTCTCAACCTTCATCCGCTGAGGCTCCCCCAGCTTGCCGAACTTGTTCTGGGCATTCCAAACCGTTTCCGCCTGCACGGTCATCGCCGCCATCATCACCAACATCAACCAACGCATATTTACTCCTTGGGTTCATTGTAAGGCATGTTAATTATTTCGTCAAACAATATAATGCCTCTTTACCAGCTACGCCACTGCAAAATGGGGATAAAAAAAGATAAAAGTGATACAAGCGAAAAAAGTGATAAAAGCGATCTAAGCAATAAAATTCTTCCATTTAAGAAAAAAGAAAGCTTTTATTTGGATTTTGTTTGATTCAGGTGTATAATAGCATAGGTGCATAATAACATTAGTAAAAAAGGTGAATTTTACTAAATGGAGAATAATATGATCACAAAGGCTCTACATTTCACGCTTATCGAACTGTTGGTCGTCATTGCCATCATCGCCATTCTGGCGGCTATGCTGCTGCCCGCCCTCTCCAAGGCACGTGCCAAGGCCAGGCAGGTCGCCTGCACCAACAATCTCAAGCAGCTCGGCCTCTATATCAGCATGTATGCCAATGACTATGATGATTCCTACTGGAGCAGCAACAGTTCAGAGAACGGAAGATCCATCAGTTGGATTCACCGTCTCATTTTCAGCGAGTACCTTTCAGAAACCGACATCAGCATGTACCGCTGCCCTGGTAATGCATTCCGCTACAACGGTGCCACCAAATGGTGGCCTGGCTTCGCCTATGGTGGCGTCTATACCCAGTACCACGGCGGACAGTTCCCCCTGACGAGTGGGATCATCTCCAAGTACGGCACCTCAAGCCTGCTTCTTCTTGCCGATTCTGGCAAGGCATACGGCGATGACTGTCAGACCGACTACAAGGGCGGCACCCCCTACCCTCACCTCCTCTATTACAAATACAAATTCTACAGCTACATCTTCGCCGAACATATGGGTAAGGCCAACATCCTCCTCGCCGATGGACACGCAGCATCTGGCAAATCCGAGGAAATCAACTCACAATACGCCTGGGCTGAAATCAACTTTTCCTCTGGCGTGACCAAAATCTACCGCTGGCCGACCTACCTGGAGGGTCAATACGACAACACCATCTTCAAGCTCCTCAGCAAAACCCTCGTCATGCAGTAAGCCCCCCGCCCGCAAGCTTAAGCAAGCAGCAAAAAACAGGTCCTGCCCTGTGCGCCTTGCTTCAGCATGGCGAAACCCCTGGAGAACAAACATGGAAAGACAACCACGCCCCTTCACTCTGATTGAACTGCTCGTCGTGATCGCCATCATCGCCATTCTAGCAGCCATGTTGCTGCCAGCACTCTCCAAAGCACGCGCCAAGGCACGGCAAATCGCCTGCACCAACAACCTCAAGCAGATGGGGCTCTACATCAACATGTATGCCCAGGACTACGAGGACTCCTACTGGAATGCTAACAATACGAATAACAAACGGTCGTGGACCCAGCACCTAATTGAGGAAAAGTACATGACCAACGCTGACTGGAAGGCATACCGCTGCCCCGCCAGTCCATGCAATATCACCTCCTCAAGCGCATACGCTTTCGGCTATGGTGGTGTCTATACCCAGTACAACACAGGGCAATTTAACTTCAACAACGGTGTCATCTCCAAGTTCGGCCTCTCCAACCTCCTCCTTCTCGCCGATTCCAGCAAGTACTACTCTGCTGGCACCCAGACGAGCTACCCGACAGGCACACCGTACATCTTCCTGCTCTACTACAAGTACACCTTCTACTCCTACATCTACATGCAGCACCTCGGAAAGGCCAACATCCTCCTGGCGGACGGGCACGTCTTCTCGGGCTCCATGGGCGACATCTACAACAATTACGGTGCACCAGACGTCTCTGCCTCAACAAGTACCTACGGCAAAGTAACCATCTACCGCTGGGCGACCTACCTCGACGCCGCATACGGCGCATCAGAAGATTCCTGCGACGTCACTGTTCTCCCCAGAACAAAACTATTGCAATAACAAATCCCATAACCAAGGTAAAATTCTATGAAAAAGCGCACATTCACCTTAATTGAACTGCTCGTCGTCATCGCCATCATCGCCATACTGGCGGCCATGCTGTTGCCCGCGCTCTCCAAGGCACGCGCCAAGGCACGGCAAATCGCCTGCACCAACAACCTCAAGCAGATGGGGCTCTATATCAACATGTATGCCCAGGACTATGAGGACTCCTACTGGAACGCCAACAGCACGACTAATAAATGGGGCTGGACCCAACGCCTTATAAACGAAGGTTATATGGCCAACAGCGACTGGAAAGCCTTCCGATGCCCTGCCAATCCCTGCAACATCACCTCATCCAGTGCTTACGCCTACGCCTACGGCGGCGTCTATACCCAATACAACTCGGGGCAGTTCAACTTCAACAACGGCGTCATCGCCAAGTTCGGCCTTTCCAACCTCCTCCTGCTCGCCGATTCAGGCCAGCTCAATTCCACAAGCACACAAACCAACCAGCCAACAGGACGCCCCTACATCTTCCTGCTCTACTACAAGAACAAGTTCTACTCCTACATCTATCTGGAGCACCTCGGAAAGGCCAACATCCTCCTTGGCGACGGGCATGTATTCTCGGGGTCCATGGGAGACATCTACAACAACTGCGGCTATGCGGAAATCTCCAATTCTGAAAGTACCAAAGGAAAAGTAACTATCAACCGCTGGCCAACCTACCTCAATGCCGCGTACGACGCCCCCACAGACACAGCCGACGTCACCACCCTCACCAAAACAAAGCTGATGCAATAGAGATTTTCGTTAAGAAACAAAAAATGTCCAAGGGGTGGTTGCAAAACAACCACCTCTTTTTTTGGGGGTAATTGCGTACTTTAGTTGCCGATTAGACTTCACCCACAGAGAAGAGCCGCGACAGCGGCGGCAGGAGTATAGCCGTGGGTGAAGCGAAGCCGCGTAAGCGACGGCAAGAACATAGCCGTGGCTGGAGCAAAGCCCTGTAAGGGTGAGCGAAGCCCATGGTACGCACCCACCAAGATTTACAAGCGGCGTAGCCGCGACAGAATATAGACGTGGGTGAGCGCAGCGGCGAAGCCGCAAGCGTAACCCACGGTACGCAAGGTATTTTTATCAAGCGGCGTAGCCGCGGCAGAATTTAGACGTAGGCAAGCGAAGCCCTGTAAGGGCGAGCGCAGCCCACGGTACGCACCCACCTTGGATTTCAAGCGGCGTAGCCGCAAGCGTAACCCACGGGCCATGCATATCCCACGGTATCGCACCCACCAAGATTTACAAGCGGTGGTAATAGCATAGCCGTGGGTGAAGCGAAGCCGCGATAGCGGCGGCAAGAGTATAGCCGTGGGTGAAGCGAAGCCGCGATAGCGGCAAAGCGAAACCCACGGTCAGATGCCCCCCCAATCCCTGTTGCGCCGTGCCGCGTAGCGCAGCGAAGCGGCAAGGCGCATCTTGAGGATAATGTCATGCCGTGGGTGAAGCGAAGCCGCGATAGCGGCGGCAAGAGTATAGCCGTGGGTGAAGCAAAGCCGCGTAAGCGGCGGTCAGAGCATAGCCGTGGGTGAAGCGAAGCCGCGATAGCGGCGAAGCGAAACCCACGGTCAGATGACCACCCCGATCCCTGTTGCGCCGTGCCGCGTAGCGCAGCGAAGCGGCAAGGCGCATCTTGA
>JAFXUD010000035.1 GCA_017535315.1 Victivallales bacterium
AAAGGAAAATCCCTTTCCAATTTCACGGCTTAGGCAACTTTATTTGAATCCACATATAGTGTGCCATTGGCTCTGAAGCCTGAAAATTTCAAGGTGGCTCTCAAGCGTGAAAAGGGTGGCTCTCAAGCGTGAAAATATTCACTATGATGACAGCACCAGGGGGGTGCTGGCGTGAGAGCCGTGCTTAACCAATAGCCTTGAACGGGACGGGAGCGACGGGGAAGACGGGGAAGAGAACCTGATATGGGACGGGAGCGACGGGAGGGACAGGAGCGACGGGGGAAGAGAAGCTGATATGGGACAGGAGCGACAGGACAGGATGTTTGAGCTTTTTTTGTTGTCGCTCCCGTCCTTCCCGTCCCTCCCGTTTCTTCTAAGTCAGAGCAGGGCCACCCCCCTCTATAGCTGTTGCTTGTGCCTGGTCTGGTAGGCTTCGATGGCGTGAGAGATGCAGGAGGCGACGAGGTAGATGAGGCCTGCGACAAGGATGATGACGGCGCCGACTGGCCATTCAGGCGTGTAGCTGACGGCCATGCCTACGAGGCAGGAGACGAGGCAGAAGAGGGCGCCTAGCAGCATGATCTGCGGGAGAGTGCGCGAGATGCGTGCGGCGGCTGCGGCGGGTAGCACCATCAGGGCAAGCACCATCACGATGCCGACGGTCTGCGAGAGCAGCACGATGGTGAGGGCCGTCAGGAGGTTGAGCAGCCATGATGTGCGTAGGGTGGAGACGCCGCGCAGGGCAAGCCCCTCCTCGTTGAAGCAGTAGGCAAGGAAGCGGCTGTGGAAGAGGAAGGTCAGGGGCAGAATGAGGGCGTCAAGTAGCAGCATCAGCCAGAGTTCCGTCGGCGAGACCATCAGGATATTTCCGAAGAGGTAGGAGTTCAAATCCACCGAATAGCCAGGGATAGCGGCGACAAAGCAGAGGCCGACGGCGACGCCAGCCGTCCAGACGGCGCTGAGCACTGCGTCCTCGCGGGTCTTTTTGCGGGCGGTCAGGAAGGTGATGGCGGTGGAGACCGCCAGGGCGGCCACGATGGAGCCGAAGAAGGGGGTGAAGAAGGCGACCCCCAGCACGTTTTGGCAGAATAGCGCAAGGCCGATACCACCCAGAAGCGAATGGGAGACGGCTCCCAGCATGTAGCTGTTGCGCCGCGCGACGATGTAAGCCCCCAGCACGCCGCACGCGGCGGAGGCCAGCAGGGCCGTGAGAATGGCACGCTGGAGAAAATCGTATGAGATGGCGTCGATGAAGAACTGCATATGGTTAATGTGTGTGCTTGCCCGAGTGCGGGGAGTGGGTGGCGGCGAGCGAGTTGTCTTCGACGGGGCAGTTGGCGTGCCTGATGTGTGCCCAGGAGCCGTTGGCAAGGGCGTCGGGGCTGACCTCCTCGATGCGGTGGAAATCGGCTGTCCTGTTGACGCAGATGACGTGCGTTGCGACCGAGCAGACCATATTCGAGTGGTGGGAGACGAGCACGACGGTCAACTCTGGCGTGAGGCTGCCCAGTAGCTTGTAGAGCTGGAGGCGGTTGTCGGGGTCGAGGCTGGCGCCTGGTTCGTCCAGCAGCAGGAGCTTTGACTCTGCCGCCAGTGCCTGTGCCACGAGGACGCGCTGCCGTTCGCCGCCTGAAAGGGATTTGAAGGGGCGCGAGTAGAAGCCGTCGAGGCCAACTTGCGCAAGGGATTTGCGTGCGACCTCCTTGTCTTGGTGGCTGTACATCCCAAAGAGGTGGCGGTTGACGCGCCCCATGAGGACCACGTCTCCCACAGAGACGGGGAACTGGCTGTCGAATTGCAGCGACTGCGGCACGTAGGAGACCTGCTGCCGTGCTGCCTCAGGCGAGCTGCCGAGGACGGAGACGGAGCCGTAGATGGGCTTCAGGAGCCCCAGCATGAGCTTCAGCAGGGTGGTTTTGCCGCCGCCATTCGGACCGACGATGACCGTGTAGCTTCCCTGCGGGATGGCCAGCTCGATGTTGTGAAGGACCTCGGTGCTGTCGTAGGCAAAGCAGAGGTCGTGTATCTGGACTGCGTATTCTGTCATGGTGCGGCGATGGTTTCGGCGATTGCCTTCAGTCCTGCGGAATATTCGGATGGGAGCGGATTTAGCGTTTTCACGGCGAGGCCAAGGGATTTGGCCAGTGCCTGTGCGTCGTTGTCGCTGGTTTGCGGCTGTATGAAGAGGGTTGTGAAATGCTGTTCCTTGACGAGTTTCATCAAATGCGCCAAGTGCTTGGGGGATGGCTGCTTGCCATCGGCCTCCACGGATATCTGTCGGATGGCGTATTCATCAAGGAAATAGCCGAAGGCGGGGTGGAAGACCATGAGTGAGGAACCTGCTTTGGGCTTCATCAGGGTTGCTATCTCCTGCGAGAGAAGCTCCAGTTTTTTGATGTAGGCAAGGTGGTTTCCTTGGAAACGCTGGGCCTGCTCGGGGACGTGCTCCGAGAGGGCACGAAGAACATTGGCGGAGTGGATTTTCATATTGGCGATGCTGAGCCAGACATGGGGGTCGTGGCTAGAGTGATGGCTGTGGTGATGGACGTGTCCCTCGTCCTCGGCGATTTTACGGAAGACCATGCCCGTGGAGGCGTCGGTGATGCGGACGTTTGGGAAGGAACGCTTGATTTTGGGTAGCAAGGCTGCCTCAATTGGGGCACCGATGGTGAAAAGGAGCTGTGTTTCCGCTAGACGCTTTAGCTCTTTGGCGGAGGGCGAGTAGGTTTCGGGACTGGCTCCAGGCGGGACAAGCACGCCGATGGTTGCTTCAGACCCCGCGACGGCACGCACAGACTCGACCTGCGGCGCGATGCTGACCATCAGGCGCAGAGGTTCAGCGCATAGGCTGGTAGCGGCCAGAAAGGTTAAAAGGAGCGCCAGACACTTCATTTTGCGGCATCCTGTGCGATGAGATGGCCGAACTTCATGGAAGCGAGGCTGCTGGCATAGGACTGGTAGATCTGGTCGTATTTATCCCTAAGCAGGGCTGGCAGCTGGCTGACGTACATCTTGGTGTCGAGGGATTGCGCGCCTCGGAAGGCCTCCTCGACGTCGGCGGGGCTGAGTTCCGCGATGTCCTTGCCTGGCAGATAGGTGTCCTGCGTGGAGTTGTCCTGCGAGGTTTTTACGAGGATGCCCGCTTTGGCAAGGACATCGACGACATGGCGGATGAAACGCGTGGGGATGCCCTGTTCCAGTCCGAAATCGACTGGGGACCACGGCCCTTTGCCCTGATGGAAGGCCTTGCAGGTCTCAAACAGAATGAGCTGCCCAAGGACGATACAGACACCTGTCGGGGCGTTTTCGGAGGCCTTTTCCATCTGGATGGTGCGGTGGTTCTGGAGAGCGAAACAGAGTTCTGCGCCGAAGAGGATGATGCTCCAGTTGGCATAGAGCCATGCGAGAAAGAAGGGGACCACGGCGAAAGTACCGTAGATGGAGTTGTATTTTGTCAATCCAACCTGCAGATGGAAGTAGGTCCATTGTACGCCAAACCATATCAGCCCGACGGAGATGCCGCTGATGAGGGCTGGCGCGGGCTTGACACGGGTGTTTGGCATAAACATGTAGAAGAAGCCGAAGGCGCAAAGGATGAAAAGATAACCGAGGAGGCGTACGATGGTTTGAATCAAGGAGGCGATGGTACCGTAGTTTCTTTGCAGGAAGGCGACGTACTTGTTGGAAAGAAGCAGGGTGTTCATACTGGTTGCGACAAGGAAGACAATGGGAACGAGCAGCAGCACGACCAGATATTCACTACATTTCCGCAGATAGGTCCGTGGCTTTTTCACACCCCATATCTGGTTGAAGCTGTTTTCCAGTTTTGCCATGGAGCCGATGACGCTGAAGAGCAGCATCACCGAGCCGATGAGCCCCAGGGCCGCGAAGCTGGTGTTTTCGACGTACTGGAAGATTCTGATGATGGCCTCCTGCATGGGGGGCGGCAGTTTCTGCGCCAGTCCTTGGTCGTTACTGACGATGACGGGAGCAGCGTCTTCCTGGGTCTCAGTCTGAGGTTGATTGTATTCTTTCAGTTTGTATTCCCAATGCCTTTCGTTTGCTGATTCCACCACTTCATAGCGTTCGAGCCCGACGGAATCCAGCAGGAGGTTCTGCATGCCAAGCCCTTTTGAGAAGGAGAACATGATGGCAAGCATGGGAACCAGGGAGACCAGCGTGATGTAGGTGAGGGCGGAGGCTTGGAGCATGCAGTTGTCCTGCTGGAAGCCCTTTGCCACGATCATCACGACTCGGCAGACTGCGAACAAGGCGCGCTTGAGTGCGGAAAGCCGACTGATGTCCTTTATCCATAACTCCTCTTGCATGAATGACTTCAGCATCGTGAAGCCGTCCTTCAACCACTGTATTTTGGATTTTTCTTTCGGTGTGTTCATGATGGGGTATTGTTTGTTTTTTGACTTACTTTGAAGTAACTATTCAGAAGGGTAAGCCGCGTAGCGGCGACCAGAATTTAGCCGTGGGTGAAGCGAGCGCCTCTGGCGCGAGCGAAACCCACGGGCTAGCGATACCCCAGTTCCTTTGCGCCGTGCCGCGTAGCGAAGCGGAGCGGCAAGGCGCAGAAAATCTTGCAGCCTGTGCTAATATGCCCCCCTTCTGAATAGTTACAACAAGAATATTATTTAATATAATCAAAAAATGACGTAAAGCAACTACATGGTGTACCCTTCTTCCGCAGAAATCACATTGATTTTCTTGTGGATTGAAAAACAGGATGCATCAGTGTATATTATTGAACACATAATTTGTCAAGAACCAATCACGGGAGGTAAAGCCTCTCAAATCAAAAACACCGCGATATGACTCATTCTGCTGTCATGGCAAACATCACATTTCCCCATACGGGGGATTCACCCAAGCGCAAGGAGAAGCTGATACTGGAGATATTGTCTCAGTGCAACCCCTACAATCTTGAGCTTGGCGGGGGGCTGACGCGTGCCATTTTCAATGCATATATGCAGCCCCATCGCTTTTTCCATACGCTCGACCATCTATTGGACATCTGCGAATCCATCCGCGAGCGGGCATGGGATGACCAGCAGATGGCAGCGGAACTGCTTCTGACCGCGCTTTTCCATGACATCGTCTGGTATCCCCAGGGGAATGACAGCGAGGAGAAGTCGGTCGAGGCGTTCGACTATCTCATGGGGCAGTGCGGAAACCCCGTGCCTGCCGAAGTTGCGGCGCGCGTGCGCCAGGCAATCCTTGCCACCTGCACACAGGATGCGGTCAGTCCGTTGGCGGGCAAGTTCCACGATTTTGACTGCCAGATCATCATCCATGGCAGCCCTGTTGACTTGCTGGCCTACGAGTACCAGATATTCAGGGAGTTCCAGTATCTGAACGTCAAGGACTACCGTCGTGGACGCAGTGCCTTCTTCAACCGTTTTGCACGGAAGTTTCGCGACTGCAAGGCGAACATGAAGTTCCTGGTGGATTACCTGGAACGGCGCCGTCCACGCGTGGGCATCTATGCAGGCTCGTTCAATCCCTTCCACATTGGCCATTTCTCGATTCTGGAGAAGGCGGAGACGATGTTCGACAAGGTGATTGTGGCGGTGGGCATCAATCCCGAGAAGAAGCGCTGCCAGGAGAAAGGGCTTGCCTCAATTCTGCCGTTTCACGAGGTCGTCTATTTCGATACTCTGATGGTGGATTTGTTGGCGCAGGAATCGACCTTGTGCGATGTGACGCTGGTCCGCGGGCTGCGCAACGGCTACGACCTCGACTACGAAATGAACCAGCTTTGCTTCATGCAGGAGATGTGGCCAAAGACGCAGGCCGTCTATATCCCATGCGACAAGAATCTGGAGCACATCTCCAGCACCGCCCTCAAGGGAATGTCCCAATTCGACGTCCACGGTCGGGACAGGATGTACTATCCCGACAAGTATGCCTACTACAAGGACGATGTGAAAAAGATGTTTGCGTTGTGAACGTTACGAGCATAATAATCAAACAACTTCGGAGTCATTGAAGAATGAAAAACGGTTATCAACATCTGGTGCATGACTATCTGATCCACAAGTTGCGCGACATGCGTGAAAAGCGGACGGCGGAACTGGCCTCGTTGCGTGGGCGCGCAGATGCGCTGGCCTATCAGGCGAAGGTGCGTGCCGCTGTCGCGAAGGCATATGCCCCGTTCCCCGAACGTTGTCCGCTGGACGCCGTCAGTACGGGCGTGCTGGAATGCGATGGCTTCAAGATTGAGAAAGTGCGTTTTTGCAGCCGTCCTGGCTACTGGGTGACAGGCAACCTTTACATCCCCAACGGGCTGACGGCCCCCGCGCCTGCTTCGCTGGGTGTCTGCGGACACGCCCTTGAAGGGAAGTTCAGCACGACCTACCAGAAGTTCGCCCTGCGCCTGGTGAAGAACGGCTTTGTCGTGCTCATGTACGACCCCGTCCAGCAGGGTGAGCGCAACCAGTACATTGGGCTGGATTACCTCGGGCAGGCGGCAGGCCTCTGCGCCGCCCACAACGTGATGGGCAAGCAGCTTGAGCTGCTGGGCGATTCCATGCCGACGTGGCGCGTCTGGGACGGTATCCGCGCGCTGGACTACCTGCTGACACGCCCCGAGGTTGATAAGACCCGTGTCGGCATCACGGGCAACTCGGGCGGTGGAACGCTGACGGAATGGATCTGGGCCAACGACGACCGCCTTGCTTTCGCGGCGCCCTCCTGCCATGTGACCAGTTTCCTCACCAACCTGGAGAACGAGCTGCCCACCGATGCGGAGCAGTGCCCCGTCGGCGTGCTTGGCGCAGGTTTGGAGATGATCGACATGATGGTTTGCCAGGCCCCGAAGCCTGCCATCCTGCTTGGACAGAAATATGACTTCTTCGAGCGTAGGGGACTCGTGGAGGCCTACCGCGAACTCAAGCACTTCTACTCGCTGCTGGATGCAGAGGAGAACGCGGAGCTTTTCATCGGACCGACCGTTCACGGCTACTCCGACCACAACCAGAGGGAAATGGTGCGCTTCTTCCGCAAGGCGGCTGGGATGGAGGGCGAGCCCTTCGAGTACGACCCGCCGACGCGTACCCCCGAAGAGCTGAGGGTCTATGAGGAGGGCGAGGTCGTCAAGGCTGGCTCCACGCCGATTTACAAGTTGATGCAGGAGACGGTTGACAAGCTGGAAGCCTCCCGCAAGCCTCCAGTGGGCAGCGAATGGCAGCAGGTGCTTGCTAAGATTCTGTGCCTGCCACCCAAGCCGTTGGCTCCGCCGCACTTCCGCTGCCTGCGTCCGCAGCGTTTGGAGAACAAGGTCTGGTCGCGCAATGCGATCGAGACAGAGGGTGACATCCGTGCCATCATGCGCAAGCGCTTGGTCAACCAGGGGTATGGCGGAACGCTGGATGTCGAGGAAGAGGTTGTGCTCTATTTGCCCAACTGCTCCGCTGAGGCGGATTCGATGGAGTGTGACTGCCTGAAGAACTTGAATCCAGAGGGCGCAGTCTATGCGCTGGATGTGCGCGGCCTCGGTGAATCGCTTCCCGAAGAGGGGAGCGGACTCTACCACCAGCCATACGGCATGGACTATATGATGCACGCCTTCACGATGATGTTTGGCGAGAGCTATCTCGGTCGTCGAGTCTATGATGTCTTGCGCACGCTGGACCTGTTGCAGGCCGAAGGCGCGAAGAGCATCCAACTGGTCGGTCGTGGACAGGGTGCCATTCTGGCGTCCTTTGTTGCAATACTGCGTCCCGAACTGGCGAAGGTGACTCTCTATGATGCCCCCAAGTCCTTCCGCGAATGGATTGACGCGAAGGTCTGCGACTGGCCCGCCGCCAGCTTCCCCTTCGGCGTACTGAAATACTTCGATCTGCCCGACCTTTATGCTGCTCTGGGCGACAAGCTGACCATCGAGTCCTACTGGACAGCCTATATGCAGCCCCCAACAGAGGTTAGGGATTAGTGATTAGTAGTGAGTTAGATGATAGGGGTAGTGTCTAGTGGTTAGGAACTTATCTAAATTCCTAAGCACTAGACACTACCCCTATCATCTAATCACTCATGGAAGCATGGATTACCCACAAAAAAAACACCGCAGGATTATTTTTCATTTGGCGGTTTGCAAAATGGCAATAAGAGGTTATTTTGTTTAACCAAGTGTTGAACACTATTCCAAAGGCCTGCCCTAGCAAGGAGCTTGGGGCGACAGAATTAAAACACAAAGAAAGGAAGAAAAGAATGAACATGAAGAACTTTTTGAAGGGTGCATTTGCTGTCGCGGCTTTGGCTGGTGCACAGGTTTTTGCACAGGAAGCGGCTCCTGAAGTGAAAGAGGAAAAGATCTGCGGTTTGATTCCTGACAGCATTTCTCTCTCCATGCAGTATAAATCTCGCTATATTTCCGACGGTTTTGTTATTAATCCAGATAGTATGCTGTTTGGTTCCTTTGACTTGGGCTGGGATTTAACCTCTCATGACGGTATCTACATTGGCATCTGGGGTGCCAATGATCTGAACCATTACAACGAAGATTCAGGCATTAAGTACGAACCCGAAGAGTTTGACTACTATATTGGCTACTGGTATGAGTTTGGCGATATTCCAGGCATCCAGAGCCTGACTCTTGACCTGAGCTACACCTACTGGGACTACCCAAGCCGCACAGGTTGGGAAGGCGTCGGCGAGCAGCAGAATACCATCGCCTTGGATATTACCGCTGGTTGCTTCCTGCAGCCTGGTGTGACCATTAACTGGGATCCCGAAAATGAGAAACTCTACTTCAAGTTGCATGTCGGCTATGATTATGAAGTTGAAGATGTCAAAGGTCTTTCCTTAAGCACTGGGCTTGCCATGTTTGTTGGCAATGGCCACTATGTTGCTGGCAAGGGTGTTATGGATTGGGATGATGATGTCCCCGTTGATTCTTACGACCGCAGTGCCATCACTACTCTTATCTGGGATGTTGCACTAACCTATGCGGTGAACGATCACATTTCCTTTGGCCCCTTCGCCTCCTTGAACTTTGCCGTTGACCACAATGTCCGCGATACCTGGAAAGCCAATGACAACTCCAAGAGCGGCTGCAACACCCTCTGGGGCTTCGGCGGCAAAATCAGCTTCTAAGCTGAATGCCATGATGCTTTGATTGTTTAGGCCCGAAACGCTGTTTTCGGGCCTGTTTCTTTTTATACGGAGAGAAAACGAATGGATGTATTGCCGAAAAATGACCCCCGCCTGGAGCGTATTTTGATTACCAGCGATGAGATATCCGACCGCGTGACCTCACTTGCCTGCGAGATACGGGCGGTATATGGAGAGGAAAGCGACCTGTGCATTGTGGGCATCCTGAAAGGGGCCTCCGTCTTCATGACAGATCTGGCGCGGGCGTTGTGTCGTGCGGGAATGCCTGGCATCACGATGGTCTTCGTACGGGCCAGTACATACGGTGATACTATCAAGGAGACGGGTGAGACTGTCCGCAAGGTGAAACTGGACTTGCTTGGCGCGAACATCCGCTCGAAGAACATTCTGATTGTCGATGACATCCTGGACCAGGGCTTCACATTGTCCGCCATCGAAGAGAAGATGAAGCAGGAATACCCTGGGGCCAACATAAAGACCTGCGTCTTTCTGAAGAAGAATTTGGCGCATCCCTCGGACGAGGCTGCTGCCCTGCGCCGCAAGTACCAGGCGGATTTTACGGGTTTCGAAGTGGAGGACCGCTGGGTGGTAGGCTATGGGCTGGATGCTGGCGAATGCTATCGCGAACTTCCCTACATCGCCATCGCCAACGAAGAGTGCTTCCGTCACGGCTGACCTGTTATGGTTCTGACGCGCGTCTCCCGTGTGAAGCTGCCCCCCGATGTGAAGGGGCATAGCATCCTCGATTACCTTTCTGGACGCTTCACCTATCTGACCCGTGACGGTTGGGAACAGGCGATCCACGAGGGACGGGTCACACTGGACGGAGCCACGGCAACTCTTGATTCCGTTTTGTCTTGGAACCAGATACTGGAGTATCTGCCCCCCGACCGCCCTGAACCCGAGGTGAACACGGATGTGAAGCTGGTCTATGCCTGCGATGATTACATTGTCTTGAACAAACCGCCCAACTTGCCGTGTCATCCAGCAGGAGGCTTTTTTCTCCATACCTTATGGGCTCTTTTGAAGGAGGGCCGAGTGGAAGGGGTGCCGCAGATGGATCAAATCCACTTCATTTCGCGGCTGGATCGCGAGACCTCAGGGCTGGTGCTGCTGGCGAGAACGCCGCAATTCCACACCCGTGCCTGCAAGATGATCCACCAGGAAGGCACGATGAAACAGTATCTGGCGGTGGTGCACGGGAGCTTTCCCGATACGATTGAGGCAGATGGCTGGCTCTACCATGACCCCGCTTGCCCTGTGGAGAAGCGTCGTGCCTTCTCTTTGAAGAAGCCTGAATACCAGGCGGAAAACGCGCATACGAGTTTTCGCTGTCTTACGCGGAAAGGGGATTTCTCCCTCGTGGAGGCGACCCTGCATACAGGCCGCTACCATCAGATTCGCGCTACGTTGTGTAGCCTTGGATTTCCCCTGTTGGGCGACAAGATGTACGGTCTTGACGAAACAATCTACATCCGCTTTGCCAACCAGTGCATGACCGAGGAAGACCGATGCAAGTTGCGACTTGAGCGTCAGGCGCTTCATGCCTGGCGTCTTCGTTTCGACGGTCGTGAATATGAAGCGCCTCCGCCCCTGGACTGGCGGGAATTGGGCATGTTTTGAAGTGTGTAATCGCTGATACGTTTAGGCATTACCTCAAAGTGTAATGCCTCAACGATTGATAATGCTCACTGTTTTTTTCTGCGCCGTGCCGCTCCGCGGTGCTTCGCGGCACGGCGCAAAGGAAGTTTGGGGACTGCTTATCCTGTGGGTTTCGCTCGCGCCAGAGGCGCTCGCTCTACCCACGGCTATGCTCTTGCCGCCGCTACGCGGCTTATATCAATCGGTGAGGGATTACCTCAAAGTCTCTTTTTATGCACTAGAAATTAGTATTTGGCTTGAAATTCCATATATTTGCAATATGTTGTATAGATAAGTATTCAACCATGTTAAGAATCATATTGGGGGTTCTGTTATGTACTGGTATTATAAATATCCGATAATCATTGTTCTTGTGGCCTTGCTGTTTGGGACAGGAGTTTACATTTGGCGTTCCAAGGTTTCCGCCTATTTGCAACGAAAACGCGAAACGGTTGTCAATCTTTCAGAAAAAGAGACGGAAAAGAATGCTGCCAAGCCCGTTTCCTCTGGTGAATCTTCACAGGACAAGGAGAAAGGAAAAACGGAGAATGAAGCCAAAGCGGCGAACTCCTCTGCCGTCACGCTAAAACAGTCTGCTCTTCCAGACATTATTCCTCAAAATGTGGAGGAGGCGTTGAAGCAGGCTCAGGCTGCCCTCAAGGATGACAATCCAAAGGCTGCACGTGAATTGGCCTATTCCGTGCTCAAGGAAGAGTATTGTAGAAAATATGACAGCAGCTGGTATGCACTGGCTTCCATCATCAATGAGGCAAACAGCATTTTCATGAACGGAAAGGCTCCTTGCCCTGAAAAGGACACCTATATCATCAAGTCGGGGGATAACCTCACGAAAATAGCCTATCGGAACAACACGACCGTTCAGGCGCTTCAGCGCATGAACAATCTGCCGAACACGACCAGCACGGTCCATCCTGGGCAGGCGTTGCAGTTCATCAAGGGAAACTGGTCCATCGTGGTTTCCAAGTCGCAGTTTCTGCTGGAGTTGTATCTGGATGAGAAGCTGTATCGCATCTACCGTGTCAGTACGGGACGGCAGGACAGGACGCCCGCCTGCACCTTTGTCATCAACCAGAAGCTCATGTATCCTGCGTGGACTTACAACGGCAAGAGCATCCCATACGGCGATCCCGAAAACATATTGGGTACGCGTTGGATTGGTCTGAAACCCATTGACGAGGATAAACTTGGCTATAGTGGTTATGGTATCCACGGAACGACGGAACCCGAGAAAATCGGGACGGCGGCCAGCCTCGGCTGCGTCCGCATGCTGAACGAGGAGGTAGAGGAACTCTTTGATTTCATTCCCTCCTCTTATGCCAATCTCAACATCACCGTGACCATCGTCGAGTGATATTCTTGGAACGAAGATGGATTTCAACTCGATTTTCAAAAACTATGTTGAGATGGCACCTTCAGGTGGCATGAAAACTGGTTTAGGGCAGTATGGAAGCTGCTCCATTCTTTTGTTTCAACATACGACTGAGGTTTCGCCTGAAGAATGGTCACGAGCTAGATGGTTGCTGCGTCTGGCTGAGCGCTCTCGTTCCCCGTTGATGCTTTGTGACTTCAACGCGGAGACGGAGAGTTTCCTGAAGGAACTACTGACACTTCAGGTGCCCGTTTTTGCCATTGGCGGTGATTTGCCTGTCTCTGATGCGGCCTTTGCAGAGGCGGAGCTTGGCATTCGCCTTGCGGAAAAACTTCCTTTTTTCCTTGATATGAACCTGGAGGCATTATTGGCGCGGCGTCTCAGGCACTTCGAGGCGTTTGGCCAGCAGCCAGAAGGGAGTGCCTTGGCTGGGATTCGTCCTGCCACGCCTGAAGACGTGCGCCGTATCCATGATTTCTTCCAGCCCTTTGTGGAGAGACGGCAGATCCTTCCGCGGAGCGAGGAGGAGATACTTCAGAACCTGGGGTGTTTTCTGCTGGCTGTCGGCGTGAAAGATGGGACGCTTCTGGGGACGGTTGCACTGCGTGATTTTGGCAGCGGGCTTTTTGAAATCCGCTCGCTGACCGTGGGCAAGGAATGCGAGGGGCAGGGTCTGGGCACCAGGCTTGTAAAAGCTTCGGTGGAATTGGCCAAACAGCAGGGGGCGCAGCGCATTTTCACGCTGACCATGCGTCCTGGTCTGTTTCAGCGATGCGGCTTCAACCAGGTCTGCATTATGCGCTTCCCTGGCAAGGTTCAGGTTGACTGCATGAACTGCCCGAAGAAGGAGCACTGCGATGAAGTTGCTCTGCTGCTGGAATTGTAACAATTAAGAGGTGATTTCAAAAACTAGCGCGAAATGCGCCAGGATATGGGCGCATTTCGATGATAGTTTTGGAATTGCCTCTAAGGAGTTAGGATATGCTGGAAGGTTTTCAGATTGTCGGGCATCGCGGCTTTCGGTCGCAATACCCCGAAAACACGCTTGTCTCGTTCAAGGCGGCGATGGACTGGGGCGTCGATGCCATCGAGTTTGATGTCCACCCCACACGCGACCGCCAGCTTGTCATTACGCACGACCATACGGTTGAACGCTGCTCGAATGGCACTGGCTATGTGCATGATTTCACCTTCGACGAAATACGCAAGCTCGACTTTGGCGGCTGGAAAGACCCCAAGTTCGCAGGAACGCAGATTCCGACTTTTGAGGAAACGCTGGACTGCATCCTCTCCAAAGACCCCAATTTCTACATTCTCATTGAACTCAAGGAGGATGACGACGAATGCACGCGGCAGGTCTTTGACATCTGCCAAAAGTATAGTCTCTTTTCCCATTCGCTGATACTCTCTTTCCATCCGCGCCAGCTGCAACTGCTCCGCGAGTGGAAGCCTGACATCTTCCTCCAGGGCTTCCCCTACCGCTACCTCAACAACCCGCCAAGAAAACTTTATGGCACCGTCTTCAACAAAATCTGCATCTGGACGAAGGAGGCCACTAACGCGGAAATTGCCGATTTCCACGAGATGGGGGTTACCGTTGATATCTGTCCCGTCGATGACGAGGAGCAGTTCAATAAGGCATTGACATTGGACTGTGATTCTATCACCACCAACAATCCCGATGTGATATGGCCACTGCTCAAAAAGCATGGGCTGAGATAAACGAATACAGCAGTAAACAATAGCCCAATATTCCAACACATTCAAGGAGCACTATGAAAAAAGTATTGCTTTGTACAATGCTGGCCGCACTTGTTTCAGCCATTGCTGCCATACCCGAAAAGGTTCTTTTCAAAGTAACGGGACCTGATATGAAGATTTGGTCGTATGGTCTGGAGAAGACGATTATTCCATCACCTGGCCTTCACAAAGACTATGTCATCAAGACCGATTTCCTCAAGTACGAAAAGGGCGGTCATGAGTGGCCCGCCATTGTCTTTGATCAGAACATCATCGGCGAGCCGATTGAACTCAAGGAGTGGGACAGCTTCGTCCTCACCGTCTTCAACCCCTACGACGACCGCACCGACCTGGGTATCTGCTTCAATGGCGACAAGGGGAAGGACTCCTTCCATATCAATCTTCAGCCTAGTGCCTGGAACCACTGGATCTACAAGACGTCGGACATTGTGTCGAAGTGCGGCGACAAGCTGGTCAAGTTTAACTTCTTTCTGACGCGCCCCGAGAAGGTGACCACCTTCTACTTCCAGGAGGCGAAGTTGGTCAAGAATAATCCACCACCCGAGACGCCCGTCTCCTCCAACTACACGCTGCTGGATTTCGAGGCACCTGAGCTGCCCGCCGCCATCGAGCTCAACAATGTGAAAGCGGAGCTGACGACAGAGTGGGCGAAGGATGGCAAGCAGTCCGTCAAGCTGACCTACCCGAAACATGTTGACGGCGCGCCTAATTGGCCTTCCTTCCAGTTCTGGACGGCGGCGGACAGCAAAGTCGGCATCGACTTCTCCGCCTTCTCGGGTCTGGAGTTCACCCTCCACAGCGGCTGTTCCGTTGTGACGCCCATCAAGGCATACGTCGCGGACATTCAGGGAAACACCAGCTCACAGGAGTACCTCATCAACCCAGGCCAGGAGATTGCCTGCCATATCGACCTGAAGAAGATTGGCCTGGACACGCGTCACATCAAGCAAATCGACTTCTTTATGTCCAGCCCGACTGAAGACTACGTCTTCTACCTGGATTCCATCCGCCTGGTTGCGCCGAAGGCTGAGGAAATCACAGAGTGGAAGAACGTTCTCGACAAGTTGTCCGCCGAACTCAAGGGGCTCCATTCCGAACGGGGGGGTAGGATACTCGGTGAAATCGATGGTCTCTACAAGGGTATTGAGGCGGCCTACAAGGCAGTTGAAAGCCCGACCTCTACGATGGGCGAGCTACGCCAGCTCTCCATGCTCGGCTTCAGCATCAAAGGGCTGTTCGAGGGAAATTCCCGCGACATCACCGAGGAACGTATCCTGTTGGCCACGGAAAAGGCCTTCCCCGAATCGCCGTTCGGCATCGCCGTCGCCGATTCCATGGTCAAGGTAATGATCAAGGACCGCCCGCTGACAGGTGTCGCCTTTGCGGATACGATTGTGCTGGAGATGGCGAAGAACGAGTACGAAAGCGTGCAGGTGGTTGCACTTGGCAATAAGGAGGCCGTGGCGGGTGTCGAGGTCGGCGAACTGCGGAACGGCGACTATGTGCTTCCAGCGGATGCGGTGACCGTCTCGCTGGTTGGCCATGTGCTGACCAAGAAGCCGCCGTATGCTGCCTCCTACCAGGGCTGGTGGCCAGACCCGCTGCTGGACTGGCAGAAGAACGCCAAGGTTGCTTCACACGAGGCGGTGGCCTTCTGGGTGCGCATCAAGACCCCCGAAAACGCAAAGGCTGGCAACTACACGGGCGACGTGAAGGTGACCGCCAACGGCAAGCAGGTTGCCACGATAAAGTTGAACCTGCGCGTCTTTGACTTCACCGTCCCGACCAAGTCCCCGCTGAACACCGCTTTGGATTTCCGCGACTATATCAGGCAGGTCTGGGGCAAAGACATGAGCGATGAAAAGCATGATGAGATTCTGACACAGTGCGTCGATACCATCGTTGACTACAAACTGGACTACAACAACATCTATGGCAGGCCCAGCATGGGGGACGTGACCAACTACCCGAGGATGAGGGTTGGCATCCCGCATTGGAAGCGCCTCCGCGACAAAGGACTGCTTCGTCAGTTCTGCATCATGTACGTTGCGACGGATAGAAACTGTACCAATGTTAACGACCCGCGCGTGCAGACCTACATCGACTTTGTGCTCAAGGCTCTGGACTACTGGGTGCCCATCCTGGAAAAGGAAGGGCTGCTTGAATACGCCTATCTCTACGGCTACGATGAGATACCGTCGTCGCAGTTCCCCGTGATGGCGAAGGTCTATTCGGCAATCAAGGCGAAGTATCCGAAAATACCCCTGACGACCACTGCCTACGACCACACTTTCGGCACGGAAACCTGCCTGAAGGGGTGCGTCGATGTCTTCACTCCGCTCACGCCAAAGTACAACCTGAACTACGTGAAAAAGGCGCGTGCGATGGGAACCAAGGTGTGGTGGTACACCTGCATTGGACCGTCCAACCCGTATGCCAACTGGTTCGTGGAGTACGCGCTTATCGAGAGTCGTCTGCTGATGGGCATGATGACCGCCAAGTTCCGCCCCGATGGCTACCTCTACTATGCCATCACCCGCTGGCCAGAAAACAAGGGGCCCATCGTGGATGGCCCCTATACCAACTGGAATCCCGCCAGTTACAAGACCGCCAATGGCGACGGCTCCATCTTCTGCGCGGGTCCCAATGGGCTGATTCCCACCATTCGCGTGGAAAACATCCGCGATGGTCTTGAGGATTATGCCTACTATCTGGAACTCGAAAAGCGTATCGCCGAAAAGAAGAATATCGCTCCTGAACTCCTCAAGGAAGCCAAGGAGGCCCTTGTGGTGCCCACGGAACTCGTCGATACGATGAAAGACTACTCGCACGATCCCGTCCTGCTGCGCAAGGTGAGAAGACACGTGGCCGAGACGATTGAGAAACTGAAATAAAGGAAAACGCGACACTGAAGTGCCGCGCACAGAACAGGCTGTAAAGGAGTAAAAACATGTTGGAAATCACGAACATACGCGATGGCGCGATTTTGGATTGCCATGATGGCGTCGAGACGGAGGATTATCTGGAAATCAAGGTGGAGGGCATTGCCGCCAGCCAGGCGGAGGTGCTGGTCAACGGCCAGCCTGCTGACCGCGTGGACCGCCTCTTTTCCGCCAAGGTGCGCCTGACGCAGAAGGTGAATACCATCACAGCGCTGGCAGATGATGCTTTCGGCGTTGTAACGCAGACCATCACCGTTATTTGGGACAAGAAATCTTTCAAGCGCTACAACTTCTTCTTCGACGATTGCAGCTTCTTCCTGCGTGCTATCGGGACGACCCGTCCAAAGTCCATCTTCGACGAGATGTTCTTGGGAAGATTGCAGAAGATTCATCAAAAATTTGGCACCAAGTTCACGCTGAATCTCTTTGGGCATGACGACCACCACGACTACTCCATCACGGATTTTCCAGAGGACTACAAGGCGGAGTTCCTGGCGAATGCCGACTGGCTGAAGATGTCCTTCCATGCAAAAAGCGAGTTCCCCGACCGCCCCTATCAGAACGCCACCGCCGAGACGCTGGCGGAGGATTACGACTTCATCTACGGGCAGGTCTGCCGCTTCGCGGGGCAGGAGTGCTTCATGCGCCCGCTGGTCATCCACTGGGGCATGACCAATCCCGAGAACTTCAAGGTGCTGCGCGAGCGCGGTGTTCGGCTGCTGACTGGCGGCTTCATCGACTGCGCCACCCGCATCGGTGAGACACACGCATGTAGCATCACCGACATCGGCTACCACTATGAGAAGGACTATGCAGTTTATTTGCGCGACAAACGCCGCATCTACGACCGCCACCAGGACATGCTGCTTATGACGAACCTGGTCTGTTGCAACCTCTGCCCGCAGGATAGAATCCAACAAAAGTTCGAGAAACTGGCGCAGAATCCCTGTGACACGATTAGTTTGATGTCCCATGAGCAGTACTCCTACCCCGACTACTTCAACTACCTTCCCGACCACCTCGACCGAGTGGAACTGGCCTGCCGCCTCATCACCGAGGCTGGCTACAACCCCGTCTATTTTGCCGAACATCTCGCAGGAAACGATGCCTGGGATAAATAGTTTGGGGAATTAGATACTTGAGTTTCCTGATGACATTGTCCCTCACTGGTCGATGACCAAGATGCGCCTTGCCGCTTCACTGCGCTACGCGGTAAGGCGCACAGGGACTGGGGGGCATCTGACCGTGGGTTTCGCTTCGCCGCTATTGCGGCTTCACTCCACCCACGGCTATGCTCCTGCCGCCGCTTACGCGGCTCTTCTCTGTTGGTGAAGTTTAATCGGCAACTAAAGAACATAATTCCCATAATTTGACACGCTTTTCAAACAAAAGAGGCCTCTTTTGTCATGCTAAAACATTACACGATAGTGTTATTTGTGACACTATCGTGTAATGATTCTTGACCTGTATGTTTTCCATCGACAAGACACAGAATCCGCCACGACTGCTGAAAGACGGCAAGCCTGTTTTTCCCATGCTGTTCTGGCAGACCTCCATTGAAGAGCGGGATGGTCGTGCTTTCAGCGAGGCGGGAATCGAGATATTCACATTCACACGGTCGTTTCAGGCATACGAGCATCCCTTTTATGTCGCTGAAGACACGTATGACTTCAGTTTTTTCGATGGCGAGATAACGAAGTTCTGTCGTGCCTGTCCAGGCAAGTACTGCATCCCGCGTGTCTTTGTCGGGGCTCCCTACTGGTGGCTTGAGGCGCATCCAGAGGAGTGCTGCCAATATGCCTTCCCGACGGAAATCACCAGGCATGGCTACGACAAGAAAATTACCCAGGGTACGCTTCACGAGTCATACGCCTCGGAACTCTGGAAGCAAGACATGGGCAAGGCGTTGCGGATGCTCATCCGCCATATCAAATCGTCCGATTATGCGGAGTGTGTCGTCGGACTCCACCTTGCCAATGGTCACTGTGGCGAATGGCATTACTGGGGCGGCGGGCAAAAGGCTGACATCAGCGCACCGATGCGCACCTATACACGTGACGCCGATGCAACGCCAGAAAACCGCAACTGGGAATACTACGACCGATTCTTTCAAGCAGAATACGATGCCATCATCCATTTCGCCAGAATTGTCCGCGAGGAGACGAATGGTGAATACCTCAACGTCGGCTTCTACTGCTATTTCCCTGGCGGAGTTCTGGAAGCCGCCCACGGTGCAGCCGAGAAAATCCTTGCGGCTCCCGAAATAGACATACTCACCGCACCGCATACGTATGCCTATCGTGCCCCTGGGGACAGCGCCTTCCTAAGAGCCTTCGTGGATTCCATCGCCGCCCACGGCAAACTCTTCATTGACGAGGCCGACGACCGTACCTATCTTTCGCTCAAGAAGCCGCATCCGCAGACACGCCCCCTCGGCGCTGCCACGCCATACGACTCTTTGATGCTTATTCGCCGCGAGTTCGGCACCGCCCTCACGCACAACATCGGTCTCTGGTATATGGACATTGACGACAATGCCTTCCATGATGAGACGTTGATGGCGGAAATCGCCAGGTTGCGTGCTTGGGGTGTCAAGTCGATGGAAAAGCCCCGCCCTCGTTGTTCAGAGGTGGCGCTCTTCCTTGACATGCGTGGCGAATACTATCTTCCCAAAAGCGAACATGGCTGTAATCCCTACGATTTCCTGACCTCCGACCGCATGAACAACCTCTGCCGCGCAGGAGCGCCGTTTGACGTCTATCTTGCTGGAGATGTCTGCCTTC
>JAFXUD010000036.1 GCA_017535315.1 Victivallales bacterium
CTGCGGTGGCTAGTACCCCCGCGCCTGCGGTGGCTAGTACCCCCGCGCCTGCGGTGGCTAGTACCCCCGCGCCTGCGGTGGCTAGTACCCCCGCGCCTGCGGTGGCTAGTACCCCCGCGCCTGCGGTGGCTAGCACTTCCGCACCTAAAGTGGCGAGTGCTCCCGAGGGCGTTGTCGCCGTCGCCACCTCAGCTCCTGTGGTGGCGAGCATATCCGACGTCGTTGCCGCCGTCGCCACCCTAACCCCTGCGGTGGCGAGCATATCCGACGTCGTTGCCGCCGTCGCCACCCCAACCCCTGCGGTGGCGAGCATATCCGACGTCGTTGCCGCCGTCGCCACCCCAACCCCTGCGGTAGCTAGTGCTCCCACTCTTGCTGTTGCAAGCACCCCTGCACCTAAAGTGTCGAGCGCTTCCGACGTCGTTGCCGCCGTCGCCATCTTAGCTCCTGCTGTTGCGAGCACTTCCGATGGCGTTGCCGCCGTCGCCACCCCCGCACCTACGGTGGCTAGTACCCCCGCGCCTGCTGTGGCGAGCACTTCCGACGTCGTGGACACCGTCGCCATCTTAGCTCCTGCTGTTGCGAGCACTTCATCCCCTGCAGTGGCTAGCACTCCCGCACCTAAAGTGTCGAACACTTCCGATGGCGTTGCCGCCGTCGCCACCCCAACCCCTGCGGTAGCTAGTGCTCCCGCTCTTGCTGTTGCAAGCACCCCTGCACCTAAAGTGTCGAGCACTTCCGAGGGCGTTGCCACCGTTGCCACCCCAACCCCTGCGGTGGCTTGTGCTCCTGCTCTTGCAGTGGCTAGCACCCCCGCACCTAAAGTGTCGAGTACTTCCGACGGCGTGGCCACCGTCGCCACCTCAGCTCCTGCTGTGTCGAGCACTTCCGACGGCGTGGCCACCGTCGCCACCTCAGCTCCTGCTGTGTCGAGCACTTCCGCACCTAAAGTGGCTAGCACTTCCGAGGGCGTGACCACTGTCGCCACGCCAGCCCCTGCTGTGGCGAACATTTCCGACGGCGTGGCCGCCGTCGCCACCTCAGCTCCTGCTGTGGCGAGCACTTCCGATGGCGTTGCCGCCGTCACCACTCCCGCGCCTGTTGTGGCTAGTACCCCCGTGCCTAAAGTGGTTAGCACTTCCGCCCCTGCTGTGTCGAGCACTTCCGCACCTGCTACGGCGAGCACTTCCGACGTCGTGGACACCGTCGCCACCCCAACCCCTGCGGTGGCTAGTGCTCCTGCTCTTGCTGTGGTTAGCACCCCCGCACCTAAAGTGTCGAGCACTTCAGAGGGCGTTGCCACCGTCGCCACCTCAGCTCCTGCTGTGACGAGTACTTCCGAGGACGTTGCCACCGTCGCCACCTCAGCTCCTGCTGTGGCGAGCACTTCCGATGGCGTTGCCGCCGTTACCACTCCCGCGCCTGTTGTTGCTAGTACTCCCGCGCCTAAAGTGGTTAGCACTTCCGCCCCTGCTGTGTCGAGCACTTCCGCACCTGCTACGGCGAGCACTTCCGACGTCGATGCCACCGTCGCCACCCCACCCCCTGCGGTGGCTAGTGCTCCTGCTCTTGCTATGGCTAGCACCCCCGCACCTAAAGTGTCGAGCACTTCCGAAGGCGTGACCAGCGTCGCCACCTCAGCTCCTGCTGTGGCGAGCACTTTCGAGGGCGTTGCCGCCATCGCCACCCCCGCGCCTGCTGTGGCTAGTACCCCCGCTTCTAAAGTGGTTAGCACTTCCGTCCCTGCTACGGTGAGTACTCCCGCCCCTGCTACGGCGAGAACTTCCGCCCCTGCTACGGCGAGAACTTCCGCCCCTGCTATGGCGAGCACTTCCGAGGGCGTTGCCAGCGTCGCCACCTCAGCTCCTGCTGTTGCGAGCACTTCCGAGGGCGTTGCAACTGTCGCCACCCCATCCCCTGCTGTGTCGAGCACTTCCGCCCCTGCTACGGCGAGCACTCCCGCATCCCCCGTTGATAGAGCAACCGCCATTGCTAGTTCTACGCCTGCAACTGCAACCCCTGCATCTTCTAAGAATATTGGGGAAAAGAAGCGTGAGAACGCAGAACAGGCAAATATTGCTGTTGACATTTCAGCTGCACAGGTTTCGCCTATGCAAACTGTTGTACCCCAGGTGGATGTCTCGACCGTGGAGGTTTCTCGCGTTGCAGCTGCCTCTGCTCGAACGCAGGTTCTGGTGGAGGTAGTGGAGAGTGTCTGCGATGCCATCATGGTATCGCCAGGCATTTTGCGTGGCGAAGGGGAGATACGGATACGGCTGAAGCCAGATGTGCTGGATGGCACGGAGATTCATCTGGAGGCCAAGGGACGCACGATCAGCGTGTCATTCCAGCCAGTTACTTCCGAGGCGCAGCAGATTCTTGAACAGAATATCGGACAATTTGAGCAGCATCTGGCTGGACGCATTCACAACTACCAGATAGCTGTTTCGATAAGGAAAGGAACCAAGGACAATGAACGCGTTTGAACTGCTGCAGAAATGGCCTTCCTGGGAGAAGGCAAGCGCTGAAGCCATATTTGATTCCCCCGCCTGGGCCATGCCTGTGCGCTGGGGGGATATGCCCTGCGTCATGCGTCGAGCGGATGTCAGATTTCGCGATGTCCTTGGTATTGCCGTTCGTTTCGATGATGATGAGAACACGATATGGCTGGGAAATCGTGAGGCTTTTCCTGATTTGCATGTTCTGTGGGATGTGAAGAGCAACCTTCCTGATGCACTGAAACTGGCACTTATTGAGAAGGAATGCGGACCATTATTCCAGATACTGGAGAACGCGGTGAGACAGCAGTTGAATGTGGTTGGCGTGTCATCTACTGAAGACCGCGAAAGTTCCACGGGCTTTGAGATTGTCGCGCAGGATGGGCGGATAATGGCTTCCTTCAACTTCAAGGTGAACACAGACATTATCCGTTCATTTGGAATGTTGAAGTTCATCGACCTCAATCATGAGGCTATTCTTTCAATGAAGCGAGATGCACGTGCTTATTTTGCCTCATTCCACCTAACCGAGGAGGAACTGGCTGGGTTGGCACCTGGAGATTATCTGATGCTGCCAGAGATAGGCAAGGTTCCGCCGAAGTGGCAGGTGGAGATGCCGAAGGATGATCGAGTGTATGTTTGCGCACCAGACACGCAGGAGTTGACCTTTGCGCAGTTTGCAGGCGAGCATCTTCCTGCAATTCCCACTCCGACTGCATTAGCGTTGTTCCATGGTGGGAAACTTGTTGCAAATGGCCGCCTGACCACGCTGGCTAACACTCCCGCTTGCGCCATTGAGGAGGTTCTGTGATATGTTCCAGACAGACCCGTTTGCGCTGATTATCCTGCTTATTGGTATGTCGTTGCTGCCCTTTGTGGCGATGATAGCGACGAGTTACCTGAAGATAGTCGTGGTGATGTCACTAATACGCAATGCCCTTGGAATTCAGTCCATTCCGCCGAACATGGTGCTGAACGCATTGGCGATGATACTCACCTTTTATATCATGGCGCCTGTCTGCAGCGACAGTTGGAACATCATTAAGGAGGAGCGGGCTGCGATGGCGGAGCGTCAGGCAGAGGGGGCCGCACCACAGCCAGGCCAGCCCTTCTATGAGACGGACATTGTGGAGAAGGCAGCAGAGCCCTTTAGGGGATGGCTCCGCAAGCAGGTGGGGGACAAGGAACGTGCTTTCTTTGTGAATACCGCCGAGCGCCTGTGGACGAAGGAGGATGGCAAGGAGGCGGAGATTGATCCCGACAGCCTTTACATCTTGCTTCCGAGCTTTTGTGTCAGCGAGTTGACCAAGGCGTTTCAGATAGGCTTCCTGGTCTATCTGCCTTTTATTGCCATCGACATCATCGTCAGTAACATCCTGCTGGCAATGGGTATGATGATGGTCTCGCCCGTGACGATATCGTTGCCTTTCAAGCTGCTGCTGTTTGTGATGGTTGATGGGTGGACGCTCCTGATTCAGGGGCTGGTACGGAGCTATGTGTGACAAGGAGGCGAGTAGATGAACCAGGCGCAATTACTTGATTACGCGCAGACCTGTCTGCTGATAGTCTTGAGGCTGTCGCTCATCCCGATTATAGTGGCGACGGTCATCGGCATCATCGTCTCGCTGCTCCAGGCACTGACGCAGATACAGGAGCAGACGCTCGGCTTCGCCGTGAAGCTCATCGCCATCTCCATCACGCTGCTTGCGGCCAGTTCGTGGATGGGCGGTCAGATGCTTCTATACACCCAGGACATTTTCAAGAATATCCCCTTGCTAGGACGATAGATGCGCTATCTTGAGTTTCATCGTTTCATTTTGGCGGCGCTGCTGGCGATGGCCCGCATAGGCGGTGCCTTTGCCATCTGTCCCGCCTTGACAGACTCGATGATACCTGGCGTGGCGCGCCGTGCCGCCATTTTGGGCTTTGCAGCTTTCGTCATTCCCTCCATATATGAGAGTATGCCACCTGGCGAGCCGAATATGTGGATGTTCTCATTGCTGGGCGTGAAGGAGGCTTTCATCGGCTTCCTGCTGGGCTTTTTTGCGGCGATACCCTTTTGGATTGCCGAAAACGTGGGGAACTTCATTGACAACCAGCGCGGCGCGACGATGGGCGAGGTCTATTCGCCCCTGAGTGGTGCGCAGGTTTCGACACTGGGCATCTTCTTCACCCAGATTGTCTCTTCCATTTTCTTCATCGGCGGAATCATTTTTATCTTTCTGGGTGCGCTCTACAAGAGCTACCTGCTGTGGCCAGTCTTTGGTGAGTGGGTCTCTTTTGCGAAAGATGCCCCCATCCAGATACTGGACACGTTGGGGACTATGCTGAAAATAACCGTCGTGATAGCGTCGCCTGTCATCATCATCATGTTCATGGCGACGCTTGGGTTGGGACTGGTCAACCGTACGGCACCGCAGTTGAATGTCTTTTTCCTCTCCATGCCTGTGAAATCCGCGTTGGGTATCGCGATGCTGATTATCTATCTGCCATTTGTCATGGACATGCTGCTTTACACAAATGACAGTGCCATTCTTGAGCCAGTGAAACGGCTCTTCCAATAGAAAAGGTGAAGTGCAATGGCTGAAGAAACTGGCGAAAAGACGGAGATGCCGACCGCGAAAAAACTGAGGGATGCACGAGAGAAAGGGCAGGTCTGCACTTCGAAGGACATTGTCTCCACTGCGTTGCTTATCGTGCTGTTTTGCCTCATTGCCCTGCTCGTCACTTTCATGGTCAAAGATTTCCATTCATTGATGCGGTTTGTGGGGGAGAGGTTGAGTGAAAAGCCTAGTGACTCCATTGGGCAGGGGGCGATGATGGCGGCGATTTTCATCTGCAAATACACCTTCATCTTTGTGTTGGTGGCGGCTGTTGTCGGCATTGCGGCCAATGTCTCACAGATAGGTTTTCTTTTTACGTTGGAGCCATTGAAGCCGAATTTGGCGAAGCTGAATCCCGTGGAGGGCGCAAAGAAAATTTTCTGCATGAAGAATTTCTTCGAATTTTTCAAGAACGTTGTAAAAATCTGCTTTCTGGGATATCTGATATACAAGATCATCTGGGCGTCCATTCCAGAATTGCTCACCTTGTGCTATGGCACTATTGATGACATTTTCCCCTGCCTGAAACTCATGCTGAAACGGCTTGCATACTACACTGCGTTCGGCTATATTGTCATAGCGGTGGTGGATCGTCTTTTCCAAGGTCGCAACTTCACCAAGGAGATGATGATGACGAAGGACGAGGTGAAGCGTGAATACAAGGAGATGGAGGGTTCGCAGGAGGTCAAGCAGGCGCAGCGGCAGTTCCGCGATGAACTGCTGAACGGACCTGATCCAGCGCCAGCCACAAAGAAGGCAAATGTGGTTGTCACCAACCCGACGCACCTTGCCATTGGCATTCGCTATGACGTGGAGGAAGCTCCACTGCCGCGTATTGTCGTCGCGGGAGCAGGGCGCAATGCGAAAATCATCCGCGAGACGGCGTTGGCGGAGGGGATACCCATTATGGAAAATGTTCCCCTGGCACATGCCCTGTGGGAGAAGGGGCGTGTGGAGGATTTCATTCCAGAAGACCTCCTTGAACCCGTTGCAGAAGTCTTGAAATGGGTCAAGAAGCTGAAGGATGCACAGAAGGAAGAGGCGGACCTTGATTCCGTCACGATCGAGTAGCACAATGACTGTAGAAGAACATTACAAACGGCTGGCTCCCAAGTTGACGAACTGGCTCGTCGCCACAGGGAGCCCATACTCGGAGGCGTGTGATCTTGTCCAGGAGACCTTCTTGAAAATCTGGTCGATGAGGGATGATTTGCGGGACAATGATGCTGCGGTGTCGGGGCTTGTCTTCACCATAGCCCGAAACCTGCGGAAGAATCTGTTCAGGGACAAAAGCCGTGTGACGTATGTGGATGAGATCAAGGAGGGGGATTTGGGGCTGACAAGCGAGAAGACGCTTGATTCGGACATCGAGCACCTTCGCGAACGGCTTTCAGCGGCCTTTGCACAGTTGCCCCCGCTTCTGCGCGAAGCCTATACGCTTTTCCAGATAGGTGAACTCTCCATACAGGAGATTGCGCATGAGACGGGGGTTTCCGAGGGGCTTGTGAAGGTGCGTATTTTCCGTGCCAAGGAAAAACTTCGCGAATTGCTTGCCGATTTACGTGTAAAATTCTAATTTGCTTGTAACCTTTTAATCGGATGGGTGTATTCATAGAGACAAGAAAAGAATGGTCTCTAGATACATGGAGAAATAATTATGGATATTAGCATCAACAGAAATCTAAATGCGAACAAGACGGGATTTGAAACAGGGGTTTCAGCAGTGAAGTCGCAGGAGATTGCTGCAGAAAAGCCTTTGCTTTCCATTACGAGCAAGGACGTTGATGAGGAAAGCAGTATTGGCAGCGATATCCCAGAAGCCGCGCTTTCGAGGGAGGATGCACTTGGCAAACTCGTCTCATCAGCCTTCAACTTTCCGCCGCCTCCGATGCCCAACTTCAACTGACGTGGTTTGGAGTGAAGCAGGGAGGGGGGCATGGCTTGTTGAGAAGGGGTAAGGGGCTGCGGAGCCGCCCCTGCAAAACCGCCACCCCTGCAAAACCGCCGCCCCTGCAAAACCGCCGCCCCTGCAAAACCGCCGCCCCTGCAAAACCGCCGCCCCTGCAAAACCGCCGCCCCTGCAAAACCGCCGCCCC
>JAFXUD010000037.1 GCA_017535315.1 Victivallales bacterium
CCTCAAGTCCCTCAAGTCCCTCAAGTCCCTCAAGTCCCTCAAGTCCCTCAAGTCCCTCAAGTCCCTCAAGTCCCTCAAGTCCCTCAAGTCCCTCAAGTCCCTCAAGTCCCTCAAGTCCCTCAAGTCCCTCAAAAACTGAATACTGCATACCCCCTCACACCAGCAATTGCCCCTCTTTGTTCCATGTGGTTTGACACACATTTCCATATTGACCTCGAAAAAGCCCCTCTTGCACATGATATTTTCGAGGCTGCACGCAAAATGGATGTCCGACTGATGCTCCTTCAAAGCACCTCTCTGGAGGACAACCCTTTCACCATCGGACTGGCCGACAAGGAGGACGATGTATATGCAACGGCTGGCCTTCATCCCCATACTGCCGATACGCCATACGACATGGCACTCTTAAAAGAACTCGCCGCACACCCCAAAGTCAAGGCCATCGGTGAAATTGGTTTGGACTATTACTACGATTTCGGCGACAGGGTCAAACAGCGAATAATGTTCGCAGATTTCCTTAAACTGGCCGTGGAATGCAATCTGCCAGCTGTCATTCACAGTCGCGACGCCTTTGAAGACACATACGCCATCGTGCAGGACAACCTTCCACAAGGACATCCCTTTGAGATACATAGTTTCACAGGATCGGTTGATGAAAGCCTTCAGTGGCTCCAGACTGGTGCCATGCTCTCCATAAACGGCATGGTCACGTTCAAGAAGGCAGACAATGTCCGCGAAATCCTGCACCACATTCCGCTGGACAGGTTGCTGCTGGAAACCGATTCGCCCTACTTGGCGCCAGTCCCCCTGCGCGGACAGGAAAACACTCCCGCCAACATCCCTCTCATCGGTGCCAAAGTTGCCGAAGAGCTGGGCCTCTCCGTCGAGCAGGTTGCGAAATTAACCACTGAAAACGGACGCAGATTCTTCAACATCTAAATCATCGTCAATAACCTCAGGACAACTATGGCTGACAAACGAATCCCCATCATTCTCCATACAGACATCGGCTCGGACATCGACGACACCTGGGCACTTGCCATGCTGCTTATTCAGCCACAGTTGAAACCGCTCATGGTCCTGACCGACACGGGCAATGTCCGCTACCGCTCCACCATCTGCACAAAGCTTCTACAGAATGCAGGACGAACGGAAGTCGAGGTCTACTCTGGCCTTCACGGTTACACCCCTACCTACATTGAACGGCAGAATGACTGGGTTGGCAATTTGAAGCCAGAAGACTATGCTGGCAAATACTCCGATGACGGCATCAGCAGGTTGATTGAGCTAATCATGTCCTCGGAGGAGACCATCACCCTGGTCTCCATCGGCCCCTGCCCCTCCATCGCCGAGGCTCTCTACAGGGAGCCACGCATCGCGCCCCGCACACGCTTCGTTGGAATGTTCGGCAGCGTCCATAAAAAATACAACAATGAGCCAGGCATCGCCGCCGAATACAATGTCATCAGGGAACTGGCACCCGCCAAGAAACTGTTTTCCGCCCCTTGGAAGGAGGCCATCATCACCCCGTTGGACACCTGCGGCCTCGTCAGACTTACGGGAGAAAACTACCGCAAAGTTGCCAACAGCACCAATCCTATCACCAAGGATGTCATCGTAAACTACCAGACCTGGCTGGCATCAAACCCGAACTACAAAGGGAACCCAGCGGAGGCGGATGCTTCCTCCGTGCTGTTCGACACCGTCGCCATCCACCTGGCCAGTTCCACACAGTTCCTCAAGATGCAGAAACTCAACCTTTCCGTCAACGACCAGGGCTTCACTGTCATCGACGATGCCAAAGGAATGCCCTTCAATGTAGCCATCGACTGGGAGGATTTGGAGGCTTACGAGACATTCCTCGCCAATCTCTATCTCTGACGTTTTTTGCTAACGAAGCAATTGCATTACTCGAAAAGCATCTTAAAATGTTCTTCCCTGAAGCCGTGCGCCTCAAGCAATTGTTCCATCAATGCCAGACATTCCTTGCATGAATGTGCTGCGTGCAGGTCGTTTCCAAAGGTGAAACGAACGCCCGCATCTCTCCAATCCTCCAGTATTCTCCAATACTTGCGACGTGCCTCCTCGGGACGCCTGTTGTCCTGGAACATGCTGATGTTGATTTCCGCGCACTTGCCAAACTTGACAAGCTCAGCACCGAGTTGCTCATTCATGCGGTCTGGAATATGGAGGAAAGCCTCACGGTCACGTTGAGCCCCTGGCCTGTGGACATGCATGCCGCCAATGGAATGTTCAATGTCATACCAGGGGTGTGCAAGGATATCCACAAGGGGATGGCGGATTAGGAAAAGCATCTGCTGAAAGTTGTCTTCATAGAGTTTCTCGGGGTCATCGGTCCCAATGGAAGGCCAGTGGGTGCCGCCAATGACATATTCAATGTGGTATTTTTGGATTTCCGCCTCGGTGATGCCAAGCATCAATTCAGGAGTCTCCATCGGCAATTCCGCATAACGCAGGCCATAGACAGGGTCATCTCCCTGGCGTTTATAGTTTCCTGCCGCAATTGCATCGCACTCCCACTTCGCCATGCAGGTCGCCTCGATGCCGAAATGAAAACACGGCGATGTCGCATAAACATCAAAGTCGTTTCTGCTGCTGGCAATATCGCATAGGTTGAACGCAGAATGGACATGGTCGCTTAGGCCAAACTCCGTCATTCCGTAATCAAGCATCTCCCTTTGGATATCCTTGATTGTTGCGCACGCCGAATCGCACGAATGGGAGGAATGGATGTGAAGGTTCTGCCTGATCTTCATGGTATTGCTTCCTACAGGTTTAGTATTACCATTCTTGCGAGGTATATTCAAAAATATCATCGAAATGCGCTAGTTTTGAAATTACCTCTTGCGGGTACAAAAAAACTCCGAATCAACGGATGATTCAGAGTATGAAAAGCTATTTTGGTGCCCCCGGGCGGATTCGAACCGTCGACCAACTGATTAAGAGTCAGCTGCTCTACCGACTGAGCTACGGAGGCTTTTTTTTGAAAACGACATTTAATATACTCAATAAAAACTCATTTACAAGCTAGCATACCTTTTTTTCCAATGTCGCCAGTTGCAAACGATGAAAAAGTACAATATGTTAAGAGATAATCTTCTTCAATAAGATTCTTTATCAAACGCAATGTTTCAGTGCTTCTAGATTCACTAGACAATCTAGACAATCTAGGCATCCCCTAGACATCGCGTAATAAAAACACAGAATGTACCTGACCTATTTCCCATACCTATCCCTAGGCCTGGCTGCGCTTATCCTGCTGGTGCTCTATTTCTGGCAGCACCGCTCCAGCAAGCTGGTAGTGCCCGCCCTCTTCCTATGGGATATACGCGACATTCCCCCACAGGCAGGCGTCCGCTGGAAACTGACCCAATTGCCCTTGGCCTTCTATCTGGAACTTCTGGCCATCCTGCTGCTTGCATTGGCGGCGGCAGGTCCATTCTTCTTGCGAAAAAGCGATGTGCCAGTCCTTTGTGTCATTCTGGACGATTCCTTCTCCATGCAAGCCACTGTCAATGGCAGTTCGGCAAAAGACAAGCAGTTGAAAACCATCCAGAAAGCCCTTTCCCATTCAAAGGAGACCTCCTGGATTGTCGCAGGAAGCACCCCCAGAAAAATCCCCTCCCTCCCAGGTAATAGAATCCCCCTTTCGGACTGGAAATGCCAGGCGCAGGAAGCGGATATCCAGGGGGCAATTGCCCTTGCCAGAAGCATTAGCAAAATACAAAACATCCTGGTTGTCACCGACCACAAGCCAGATTTTGCGCTTCCAGAAGATGTTCACTGGTCAGCAACAGGTACTCCGATCGACAACGTCGCCATTGTCAACGCCCGTAGAAACGACACCAGAACCCTTCTGGAGATTTTCAACGGGGCAAACCAGGAGGCACAAGTCTCTCTTCTTGCCAACGGCATCCATGCACAAGAGACAACGATTGCCCCCCGAACAACCACCAAACTTGAGATTCTAGCCGAGAAAAACACTCCCCTGCATGTCACTCTGCAATCCGCAAACGACGCACTGGAGCAGGACAATTCCGTTGTCCTGCTTCCCTTCAAACGGACTCCCCTCTCCTATCGCCTTCAGGAAAACCTGCCTGCCGCGTATGTTTCCCTCCTCCGTTCCACCCTTGCGTTTTCCAAAGAGTACATCGGCCTTGGGACGAGGGAACTCGTCATCGGCAACGAGACACTCCCACACGGCTCCTACCACAGGCTTCTTTTCCACACGCAAGCCAACACCAACGCCAGCGTTTCACCCGCCCCCATCACCGTCAACGACCGATATGAAGCCTTGACACGCGGCCTCTCGTGGAACGACCTTCAGTGGGAGTGGCACTATTACAAGGCACTTCCTCTTCCAGGAGACGGCGTGGCATTCCAAGGCGAAACAACACTCATCTCTGTCCATAAGAACGGAGAGTTCTATGACATTCACCTGAATCTCAATCCTCTTGCAGGCAATCTCCCTAGCCTCCCCTTCTGGCCATCGTTCTTCTGGAATGTATCGGATTTTCTCCGCCTCCAGCGACCTGGTCCAGACAAGCAGAACATCCGCATAGATGAACAGGTCACCATCCATATCCCTGCCAAGGAAACGGCAAGCCTTGACGGCACGCCGATTCATTCTGTCAACGGCATCGCCCTTTGCAGCATTCCCTCCCCAGGCATCCATGAACTTGCCATTGGCACAGACAAGTGGCAAATCGCCGTGAACTCTCTTTCTCAACGGGAATCAGATTTGAGCAATGCCGCCACAATGGAACAGCTTCCCACGCAAACAGCCGAAAAACAACTCGCTGCCACACGGAACAGACTGGATCCGCTTGTTTTTATCCTCGCCATCGCCATTCTTCTGGCACATTGGTTCGTCATAAATAAAGAGGCAATTAAATTGACCTCTAAACAATCGACATTATTTCAATCAAGGTAGTTGCAGTATTTGCAGTAAAACTCATTTTTTTCTGCACAAACATTACTTTTACACCCAGGAGACATACAATGCTTAAAGTCGCTTTTGTCGGATGCGCGCACATTCACACGCCTGGATTCATCAGGATGCTCGCTGAACGGAAAGACGTCGAAATCGCAGGCGTCTGGGACCATGACAGCCTACGCGCCACCAAAAATGCGGAGACCACCCACTCGCAGGTCCTTCCACTCGACACTATTCTAAACGACAAGTCCATCACCACCGTCATCATCCGCTCGGAAACAAACCGCCATGGTGAACTCATTGCAAAATGCGCAGCCGCCAAGAAAAACACCTACGCGGAAAAACCCCTGGGCTTCTCCGCGGAGGACGCGCTTGTCGCCGCAAAGCAACTGAATGACGCAGGTGTTGTCTTCAATACAGGCTACTTCCAACGCGGGCTCCCCCAGAACCTTTTTATCCGCAAGCTCATCCAGGACGGCACGCTTGGCACTATCACCCGCGCACGCTACTCCAACTGCCACTCAGGCTCCCTTGGCAAGTGGTTCGATACAGATTGGCGCTGGATGGCAGACCCATCCATCGCTGGCTGCGGTGCTTTCGGCGACTTGGGGACACACGCGCTGGATATCCTGATGTGGTGGTTCGGCAAACCTGTCAGGGTCGTTTCGGATATAAAAGTCGTTACAGGACACTACGGAAACTGCGATGAATCTGGCGAAGCAATTCTCTCATTTCCAAATGGGTTGACAGCAACGCTGGCGGCAGCCTGGGTCGATGTGCAAGACCCCATGCAGTCCTTCGTTTCTGGCACAAAAGGCTATGTGAGCGTCATCGGCGGCAACGTCTATTTCAAATGCGCCGATGTAGAGGGTGCGGATGGTGTCACGCCATATACAAAACTTCCAAAGGCGCTGCCTCATGCCTTCAATCTCTTCCTGGATGCCTCAATGGGCAAGCCCGCCTCCCTGGTCACCCCCGATGAAGCGGCGCAACGCTCCGTGGTCATGGAGGCCATTTACAAGGCCAATGCACAAAAAGGTTGGGTTTCACTGTAAATGCTTTTGCTTTGGCTCATTCTCACCAGTGCCATCTCTGTCATCGCAGAGTTGTGCCTTGGCCATTTTGGCATAGCCATCCCCTTGACGGCTATGACAGGATTCTATTTGACCGTGGCCTACACATGGAAAAAGAGCATCCTGCTCTTCCTTGCCTCCTGCGTTCTTCTGGACCTAGGCTTCGGACGTCCATTCCCCGTGTCATGGCTTCTGGTTCCGTATGCGATGCTTCTGGCACAGTTCTGGCGTCAACACGGCAACACATCGGCTTTTCTCCTCCAGTTCATTCCTGGTCTTGCAATCGGCCTAGGAACGCTTGCAACGTCTCTGGCATATACTGCCACCCGTGCCTTCCTTTCCGAGACACCAGGCGAATACTACGCATCACGTTTCGCGTTTCAAAATCTGATAGGAGCCATCTGCCTGATGCCCATCATGACCAGAATACTCGACAGCCTGGCGAAGTCCCTTTCCCTGCGGTGCTATTCCACCTCTTTGCATTATTTGATGAGCAACGACGACGAGGAGCAGGAGTACGATGAGTAAAGAAGAACAGGCACCACAGCAGTTTTCTTTCAAGGGCAGGATGTTTGCTGTCTCCCTTGTGTTGATTCTGCCATGCCTGCTTATCGTCGCCAGACTCTATGAACTCCAAATCAAGAAGTATGACCATTATTCAACCTTGGTAAACAAACAGCAGAAACGCTTCATCATCACTCCTCCTGTCCGAGGGCAAATATATTCTTCCGACGGCCTGGTCCTGGCTGGCAACCGCGCACATTTCGACCTGACCATTCATCCTTCCCAGATGCGCACAGGCTATAGCCGCAGAGTCACCAGGGATGCCATCCTGAAGACGACAACCGACCTAGAGGAAAACATCCTTAAACGAAAAAGCATCCTGCCAAACGCCAGAAAACTTGATTTACTCTTGCAACGGGACATGGCACAGCCCATCGTCCTTTTCAAAGACCTGACCGACGAGGAACTTGCAAGATGTGCAGAGATGACTCCGCAACCCAAAGGAATCTCCATCGTACCACGCATTGAACGGGATTATCCCATGCCTGGCGTGGCCACCCATATTTTGGGTATCACCGAATGGAAACAACGTCCTCTTCCAAACAGAAAGACCTATTCCTACAAGGAAATCAGCAGCCAAAGTGGCCTGGAGGGACGATTCAACAGCGAACTGTCAGGAAAAACTGGCATCAAGGTCGTCCTTAATAATCCAAGTGGTTTTATCTTTGATGAATTGCCAGATTCCATCGACAAGGTGGACGGCTTTGACCTAATCCTCACCATCGACAGCCAAGCCCAGGCAGCCGCTGACGCAGCCCTTGCGGAAGCGGAAATGGACTATGGCACACGGGACATCCCCCTTGACAGCCGTACCCAAAGGCCTGCCGTTTTCGGCGCGCTTGTCGCCATGGACATTCATACTGGCGCCGTTCTGGCGATGGCCTCGTCACCATCTTTCGACTTGGCAACACTGACCCCCGCCCAACATGCCGAGATGCGTGCGGACACACGCATCAACAGGCTGTTCAACCGCGCCCTAAAAGGCCAATACATGCCTGGCTCCATCATCAAGCCCCTTGTCGCGTTGACGGCCCTGGAAAAGGGATGCCTAAATGCCGCTTCGCCTTACAACTGCACTGGCTACTATGCCATTGGAGACAGTCGCATCTCCTGTGCAAGAAGATATGGACACGGTGAACTCGCTCTTCAGGAGGCAATCGCCGTGTCCTGCAACCCGTTTTTCATTCATGCGGGAATCATCTGCACCATCGATTCCCTCAAAGAGATGTACGAAGCGGCTGGAATCGGTGAAGAAACAGGTTTTGAACTAGGCAACAGCAAAGGATTGCTTCCCGAAAGAGCCACTTTGGAAAAACGGATGCACCGCAAATGGACCAGGACAGACACCGCATTCGCATCCATCGGCCAGGGGTCCATCCTGGTGACGCCCTTGCAAGCGGCCTGTTATACAGCCGCCTTGGCCAATGGCGGAACTCTCTGGCGTCCATATATCACCCAAAGGTTTATCGGGAAAAATGGCGTCGTCATCAGCGAAACAACGCCCTATAAGCGCAGGACCCTACCTGTCACGCAGGAGCATCTAAAACTCGTTCAGGAATCAATGGAAATGGCTGTGAACGCACCCAATGCATCTGCGGCAGCCATGCGGCACTCTCCTGTGCCTGTTGCAGCTAAAACGGGAACGGCAGAGGTGACTAGCGCAAAGGAAAACAAGGCAAAAAACACCTGGATAATCTGCTATGGCCCCTTGCCGAATCCAACCTTTGCGGTCGCCTGCGTCCTGGAAAACGGAGCATCGGGAGGAAAAACCACCGCCCCCGTCGTGGTCCATTTCCTGAACAAATGGCTTGGTGAGCTTTCTCCAGAACAATAGATACTTTTGTGTCGCTTGTGTCCTTTATGTCTTTTAGCACCTTTAGGCGCCTTTCTTCTCTCTCGCAAAACAAAAAAACGCAAGGGGGGCACCCCTTGCGTCTAAAAACAAAATAAGCGTCTCAACCGTTTAAATGCGGAATGTGACGAATGTATTGCCGATTCTCAATTCGTCCTCATTCTTCAATTCAAACAGTTCAGCTGGTTTGAGCAATTGATCATTGAGGAATGTTCCATTGGTGGCATTTTCATCACGAATAAAGAACTGCTCGCCTTTTTTGACTATTGTGCAGTGCTTGCGGCTCATTTCCTCATCGTCAAAGCGCAAATCAGCCTCGGGACTGCGACCAATCAGGATGCTCTCCTTTCTCAGATCAAACTTTTTCTGGGAACCTTCCAGATCAAACTCTAAAAATGCCATAATGTCCACCTCTGTCTTTTGTCTTGTTCAACAATGAGGATAATTTACAACATCATCACCATAATGTCAAATGGATTATCCCCTTTTTTGAATTGCTCAGTTCCCTCTATATAAGCCGTTCTTTCCTGATAATCTAGATATCTAGATTATTATGGTCTCAAACAACCTTCATGCTGAGTAAGATTTATTATTCCTGTTTCTTTGCCGCCTCGATGGCGTGTGCGACTGCTTCCCTGCGTGTCTCAATGATGGTATAATCCGTGGTATAGTCCCCCTGGAGCAACGTTATGATTTCATCGCCAATCGTTAGCAGACTTTGATGGTCGCCAGGGAGTTTCTCCAGTATTTTAAAATACTCGAAGTCCTCGATGCCGTCCCTGATGTTCACCAGGCGCTGGGAGGCCAGAAGACGCCCTCCTCGGGCAGGATGGAACAGCTTACCGTCGCAGTTGCGCCCTTCCACCCCAGTGATCTTGTAAACCTCCGCAGGCCAGTCCAACCCTGTGGGTGGGTTTTCCATCATGCATTTTTCCGTGCAACGACTATGCAGCGGTTTCGGGTGATTCACCAGGCTTGCCTTTCGGTCTGGGAAGACGTCATGCGGACGAAGGGTGCTGTAGTAGCCCATCCCGCAGGCGCCTTCCTTATAGGTAAGCCAGGCGCAGAGCCTTGGGGCAATGCCTGGCTGGTCCAACATGAACGACGGGTCCTGATATGCCCAGTAGAACCCCACGAAGCCACCCTTCTTTTGGACATCCTCGAACTTCTTGTGGGATTCAGGCGAAATAAACCAACTGTCCATGAGCGAATTGTCTATCGTCATAAGCTTGCCGATATTTGCGATTTTCAAATCGGGGAACTCAGTTTTCAAGGCACGACAGAGTTTGACAGCGGCCTTCATGCGCGCCTTGCGCGTATCTGGTTTATGCATGATTTCATCGAAGCCGTTGACATGCGCGATATCCCACACGCCTGCCTCCTGCAAAAGCGGCTTGATCTGGCGAACGGTTTTAATCACATCCTGGATGTATTCATCCTGGAAATTCCATCCCTGACCACGATATTCGGGAGTGGAAGCACATGCATAATCATACAAATAGCCGAATGGCAGATAGTTCAGCCCGCGGCTAAGGCAGTATGGCAGGTCCTCGACTGCAGGAATGCAGGAATGTTTTGCATACTGCGGCAGATTCCTGTTGATGATGTTGTACATGGAGACTGGATTGAGACGATAGTCGAAAAAGATATCGTAGTGTTGCTTTCGCAACTGCTTGTCCGTTGGCACAAAGGCCATGGAAAACCAGGTCTTCAGTTCGCCCTTTACTGGAAGGCTGAAGCCATACACGCAGCAACGGTATTCGACTTTCCTCGGCTCCAGTCCATCGGCGCAAACTGTCAGTTCCCCTCGATAGGTGCCTGCGGGTTGCCCTGACGGCACCGCGATGGTTACCATATAGGGCTGTAGGCGCCTGGGCAAGTCGAATGGGGCATTGTCTATCAGGACATCAGGCCACATCCCAGGCCTGGCGTTCTTGTAATTAAATGCATTGCTGGTGACCTCAAGATAGGCAATGGGATTCACGGTCACGGCAGTTGCAGGCAACTTGTCTCCTGTTTCACTGACAAGTTCTGATGGTGTCACGGTGACATTCTTCAGAGGCTTCAACGGAGCCATTACAAGCTGGAAACTCTCGCGCTCATTGCCTGCGGCAGATATCATGGCGGGGAAAGGTGAGGAAAGGGGCATCTCGTCTCGCATAATCTTTGTCGTTGCAGGAGCCCAACTAAGCATTACCTCCTTCTCTCCCCCAGAGGCTAAAGCATCGATGACGCTTATCTCTCTGGCCTTTTCCAACTGCCTTTCAAGTGAAACCCGTTCTCCAGCGGCATAGCGTCGCCTCATGTCCGCCACCAATTCCTTCAATTCCGAAGAAACAGATGAAGCCTCGATGGCATCTATCTTTTTCAGATACTTCTCATCCTCCTCCGCCTTCAATTGTTCTTCTGTCAGCAGTTTGAAATCGTCTATGAAGAAAACAGCGGGGCCGCTGACGACAGGTGTCCAGAATATCTGAAAACTCCTCACATTGCCCAAATTAAATTTGGGATTGTTGCGCGCAAAGGCCTTCAAGTCCAGCTGGAAGGTCTTGACACCTTCTGCGATGACCTCCAATGCACCAGACGAAATGCTGTCCTTCACACTGGGCCGAAGAACGGTTTTGCCATCATACAGGAAACAGATTCGTGTGCGTCGGCCATCGCGACCTGGCAAAGGATTTGCCAGCGTGAAGCGCAATGCGGCATATTTTTTCCAGTTGCGCTGACCAGGTAGAAAGGATATCATCGAGTTGTTTTCTGGCCAGTCGGCACGGAGGCATCGCCTGCCGCCCAACCCGCGCGTCTCATCCATTCTAACCGTGCCCTTTTCATGACCGACCCATACACCCGTGCTTTCAGGTGTTTCAAAATCTATCCCACTGCTCAAGTCGTCGCTTTTGAAAACCACTGGCAAAATGGCGTAAATCTCCATTTGCTGCCCCTCTTCAAGTTCAAAGGCAAACTCAAGTGTTGTATTGGAGTTCAACAGGATGGTCTCCCCCATGGTGAACGCATAATCCGTATCACCATGGTTGAACATCCAATCGACGGGCTGCATCTCCTGCTCGATTCTCATTTCTCCACTGGTCAGTCGTGCCTTGGCGGGCAGCGTGTAGTTCTTGCCATTCAAAAGCCTGCATCTCACGATGAATGCATTGGCGCTGTATTCTCCTGTAAAAGGCTTTATGGAAACCCATGCCTTATCAGTAACATTCACAGTGGGTGCCAGCCTGATTTCTACAAACGGCATCTCTGCCTCTGCCATTGAAACAAAAAGAAGCAGAAGAAAAAAACAAACAACAAACAACTGTTTTTTCATCATTAATTGGCTCCTGTATTAATTGTTGTCCCGCCTTCATCTCATAAAGGAAGTGACTTCCAAACCAGCGGTGGAATCTCCTTGGCAACAAGGTTGGGAATAGCCTCCTGAAGCCTTGGCAAATCACCACGAAGGGAAAACTCTGACAACGGCCTGGTAAACTCGTCGTGATGGGTTGGAATCAAGGTTTGGAAACGAACATTCCGCTCCAACATTTGCGGAAAACCATCCTCCCAACGGCTGATCCCGCAGAAGAACTCATCACAGACAACTGGCTCCGTTGCTTCATCAAGGAAATTGGCGGAGCCAGAGTTCAAGATGCACCGGCCGTCCGCATGGATCAAAAATGCAAAGACCTCCCCACAACGCCAGTTGCCTGCGGAAACAAGGCTCTCCCTGGTGGGAGGAACATCATATTTTGTCGCCTCGCCTGAATACCCCTTATGGCGCGATTCCAGCACATCGACCGTGATATTTCCTGGGAACTCCAGATGGTCACCATAGTGGATTTCACGCAGGTTTTCCTCTGGCACCTCCACTGCCCGCATTATGTTGCAGGCAGTGGCGGAAGCATAAAGAAGCGTTCCAGTCTTAGCGATAATCTGTGGCATATCGGCCAAATGATCCCAGTGGGCATGTGTCATCAGCACCCATTTTGGGGTGCTTGAAACATATTTGTCCACCTCTGAGGGAATATTCAGTTTTTCCCGATTGCGGCTAACATACATGTCAACCATGAAATCCGTTCCATCCGCGCAGCGGAACTCCAACGCATTTATGCCATACCACTTGACATCCATTGTATTATTCCTTTCGAATTGAGCTTTTCAAATTTTGCTGTTTAATTTACACGTCACGACTACTTTTTCCAGCATTTTGCCCTGAAATCACTTTTTTCACACGACGGTGGACTTGGGACGTAGGACTTGGGACGTAGGACTTGGGACGTAGGACTTGGGACGTAGGACTTGGGACGTGGGACTTGGGACGTGGGACTTGAGACTTGGGACAACGGACTTGGGACAACGGACTTGGGACAACGGACTTGGGACAACGGACTTGGGACAACGGACTTGGGACAACGGACTTGGGACAACGGACTTGGGACAACGGACTTGGGACGACGGACTTTTGGGAAAACCCCGTCCCGTGTCCCCCGTCCAACGCTAGAATAATTCACCTCATCATCAGGCATAACGGAAAAACCGTGTTATATTTACCTCCGAAACAACAAACAACCGTATTATTTAAATTTCAAGGACAATAAATGAAGAATGCAGGCATTGGCTGTGGTGTATTTGTTTTGGTGACGCTGGTTTTATCCGTGGCATCGGCCATCATGCCCAACGTTATTACAACCGACCGAATTGGGTCAATGTGCGGTTTAGCGTTTTTTATCAGCATTCCCTTGTTCATCATAGGCCATTTCATCGAAAGCTACGACCGCTACAAGGTCCCCATCTGGGCGGTCACTTGGGTTCTCTGCATCGTTCTCGGCTTCATCTTTCCTTCCAAGTCGTCAAACACAGAGGAAAAAGAAGATGAGGGTACCAAGACCGCCTCAGTGGAAAACACCGACAAAAAGGATGCTAAAAAAGACGCAAAGAAAGACGACAAGAAGGAGGCCAGTTCCAACGTCAAACAGCAGGCTCCCCAAAGAACCCTGGAGGAGGTCATGGCGGAGTTGGACGGTCTTGTCGGTCTGAAAGAGGTGAAGGCAGAGGTACACAAACTCGTTGCATCTGCCAAAATCGCACAGGCACGCAAGGAACAGGGGATGAAGAGCGTCACTATGTCCTACCACTGCGTTTTCACTGGAAACCCTGGCACGGGCAAAACCACCGTGGCACGCTTCATGGGCGAAATCTACCGTAACCTGGGTATTCTCGAATCGGGGCACCTGATTGAGACCGACCGTTCGGGCTTGGTCGGCAGCTACGTCGGCGAAACTGCCATCAAGACCAACGAAATCATCGACAAGGCACTGGGCGGCGTCCTCTTCATCGACGAAGCCTACGCATTGGCAACAGGTGGTCAAAACGACTACGGCAGCGAGGCCATCGCCACTCTCCTCAAGCGCATGGAAGATGACCGCGACAAGCTGGTTGTCATCGTAGCAGGCTACTCCAAAGAGATGAAAGCGTTCATCGACTCCAATAGCGGGATGAAATCGCGCTTCACGCGCTACATTCATTTCCCCGACTACACCCCTGAGGAGCTTGGCGACATGTTCCGCATGCGCGCTAAGAAGAACCAGTTCGAACTTGCACCCACGCTGGAGGCGGGCCTGAACAAGATCATGGCGCGCGCCACCAAGCACAAGGACAACCAGTTCGGCAACGGTCGCTACGTCCGCAACCTCTTCGAAGCCGCTGTAGAACGGCAGGCCATTCGCTTGTCAAAGGAGCAGAATCTCACCAAGGAGCAGCTCATGACGCTGACGTTGGAGGATGTCGATGAAAAACTCCAGTCTCTCGACAACGAAGAAGTCACTGTTGAGCAGGCCCTGAAGGAACTCGACGAACTCATCGGCATGAAAAATGTCAAGGAAGAGGTTCGGAAAATCGCCGAGTTTGTCAAGATTGCCAAGGAACGCGAGGACGCGGGCATGAAGAACGCTACGCTCAGTTACCACTGCGTCTTCACGGGCAACCCAGGCACGGGTAAAACCACCGTGGCGCGAATCCTCGCAAAAATCTACAAGGCTCTTGGTGTCCTCGACAAGGGGCATCTGGTTGAGACAGACCGCTCTGGACTCGTGGCGGAGTATGTCGGCCAGACCGCCGTCAAGTCCAACAAGCTCATTGACGAGGCTCTCGGCGGCGTGCTCTTCATCGACGAAGCCTACACGCTGGTACAAGGCGGCACCAACGACTACGGCAATGAAGCCATCGCAACTCTGCTCAAACGCATGGAGGACGACCGCGACCGCCTCATCGTCATCGTCGCTGGCTACCCAGAGGAGATGAACAAGTTCATTGACGCCAATCCAGGCCTCCAGTCCCGCTTCACCCGCTACATCTACTTCCCAGACTACACCAATGCCGAGCTGGCGGACATGTTCCGCCTCTACGCCCGCAAGAGCCACTATGTCCTTTCGGAGGAGTTCGATAGCAACCTCGTCGGCTGCATGCAGTACCTCACCAAGAACCGTGACAAGAACTTTGGCAACGGACGTTTCGCCCGCAACCTCTTCGAGAAGGCCATCGAAAAGCAGGCAAACCGCCTGACCACCCTCTCCGAGCGCACGCCCGAAATGCTCAAGACCCTCGAAATCGGCGACATCGGCCTCGTCATCAAGAAAAAGTCAAACGAGACAAAGTGAAACGACGACGCCACGTGAATGTTCCACCCCCCGAAGGGACGTGAGGGACGGGAGAGACGGGAGGTACAAAGTAATTGCTTAAGATTTCTGCATTATCCCTCCCGTTCCTCC
>JAFXUD010000038.1 GCA_017535315.1 Victivallales bacterium
CGAGCCGAAGAAGGACGAGCCGAAGAAGGACGAGCCGAAGAAGGACGAGCCGAAGAAGGACGAGCCGAAGAAGGACGAGCCGAAGAAGGACGAGCCGAAGAAGGACGAGCCGAAGAAGGACGAGCCGAAGAAGGATTAAAAATGGATTTCCCAATAGGATACAACTGTGCGCAAAAGGTAGCATACGCGAACAGGGCAGGCCAGGAGGTGATTGACAGTCTCTCAAACATGGGCGGCGGTCGTGCTCCTGGCGGGCTGTGTGGTGCGCTTTATTCCGCGTTGCAGCTTTCAAAGGAAAAAGAGCATGAACGCATCAAGTCGGAGTTTGTCAAGATACTTGGGGCCGAGACCTGCCGTGAGTTGAAGGCAAAAGGCGTTCCCTGTCCGACGTGCATTGCCACTGCCATTGAGCTTCTCAAATATTGACAGCTTGGCTGTTTATGGCGTGCAGTGCATTCACGGCGCCTGAGGCAATCTACCAATGCATTACATCATCAGACGAGTCTTGTATTTCATTCCAACGCTGTTCAGCGTGAATCTGTTTGTGTTCATGCTGTTCTTCGTGGTGAATACGCCTGATCATATTGCCAAGCAGGCGTTGGGGGAGAAGGCTTCCACGCCAGAGATGGTCCAGCGTTGGAAGGAGGCGCGCGGATATGCCCTGCCGCTTTTCTTCAATCGCGATTCGAAGGGAATGGGGTGTCTCCGCGACACCATTTTCTATCAGAAAAGCCTGAAGATGCTTTGGGGGGATTTCGGGGTGTCGGATATGACTTTGCAGCCAATAGGACCAGAAATATTGCGACGGATACCCCCGTCGCTTTGTTTGACGTTTTCCGTTTTTCTAGCCTCCTTGTTCTTCAATATTGTCATTGCGATGCTAGTGTCGGCGAACCGAAACAGCCATTACGACTTTGGAGTTCAGCTTGCTTGCGTGTTCCTGATGTCTGTTTCCTCGCTTATTTACATCATTACTGCCCAGTATCTTTTCGGTAAGGTATTGCATGTGGTCCCTGTATCGGGATTTCTGCCTGGAAAGGAGATGTTCCGTTTTCTGGTGCTTCCAGTGGCCATCGGAATCCTGGGCAATCTAGGAAGCGGCGTCCGCTTTTATCGGACTCTGTTTCTGGAGGAGATGGGGCGGGATTATGTCCGTACTGCCAGGGCAAAGGGACTTCCTGAAGGGAAAGTGCTTTTTGTCCATGTGCTGAAGAATGCCCTTATTCCCATCTTGACGAATGTCCCTGTGCAACTTTTGATGCTGATTATGGGAAGCCTGCTTCTGGAGAATTTCTTCAGCATTCCAGGCATGGGAGGCTATACCATCAGCGCCATCAATGCACAGGATTTCGCGGTTGTCAGGACGATGGTCTTCCTGGGATCTTTTTTGTACATGGTGGGACTGGTGCTCACGGACTTGTCCTACTGTCTTGTCGATCCGAGGGTGAAACTGGTTTGAATCATGCTGCAATCCTTTTTCAATAGCTGGGTTACCCAGAATCTCATCACCATGGCAATCATTGCCGTGGTGATGGTTGCAGCAGTGATGATGTCGCGCCGCGAGTATTGGCGTGTCGCCGCAAGGGAGGTTTGCCAGAAGAGGGCGGCCAGGTTTTCCTTTGTCATTTTATGCATCTATGCCGTTGTGGCATTGTTGGATAGCATCGGGTGGCGGCGTCCCGTCGTAGATGCATCCACGGGAAAGACAGTTCTTCATGCATCAACGGGCAAGCCTATCTTGGACCATGGAGCCTCGGCGCTTGACTACATCCTCAAGCCGATTTCTTCCAAGAAAGAGACCACCTATTCAGCCCCTCTGGCGGAACGGCAGTTTACCACGGTAATAGAACGCGCCGAGGATGGCTCCGTCGCCAGAGTGCATAAGGCTTTGAATTATCCTTGTCAGCATCTCCTAGGAACCGACATCATTGGTGCGGATGTGCTGGCCCTTTCCCTGAAAAGCATACGGACTGGATTGATTATCGGCTTCCTTACAACGCTGATAGTGATACCTTTTGCTCTGTTTTTCGGTCTATGCGCAGGCTATTATGGCGGCTGGGCCGATGATATTGTCCAGTATCTCTGCACTTTGATAAGTTCTATTCCTTCTGTGCTGCTTATTGCGGCATTGATGCTCATTTCAGGGCGTGGTCTGCCGCAGCTATGCATGGCGGTGGCCCTGACCTCCTGGACTGGGCTATGTCGTCTGGTGCGCGGCGAGGCAATTCATTTAAGGGAGATGGAGTATGTTCAAGCTGCGCGGGCGTTGGGCGTCTCGTCCTGGAGAATCATCGTTCGTCACATTCTCCCAAACCTTCTTCATCTGGTGCTGATAAACCTGGTGCTGAAGTTTTCGGGACTGGTGCTGGCGGAGGCGACGCTGACCTATCTGGGGCTGGGTGTGAGCGCGGAGACCATCTCCTGGGGAACTATGATAAACGATGCGCGTTCCGAACTGACGCGGGATCCGATCATCTGGTGGAAGCTGACCAGCGCTTTTGTTTTCATGCTTGGACTGGTTCTGCCCGCCAACATCTTCGGGGATGCCGTGAGAGATGCTTTGGACCCAAGGCTGAGAACCCAATGACGGATAGGGTGGCAGAATGAATCGTGACGGAACAATATTGCATGTTGACGGCCTCTGCACTGCCTTCAGGCAGGGCAGGGTAAGCGTGCGTGCCGTAAATGATGTTTCGTTTTCCATTTATCCAGGAGAGATGCTGGCTCTGGTGGGGGAATCGGGCTCTGGCAAATCTGTGACGGCTCTTTCCCTGATGGGACTCCTGCCTGAAGCCACCTCCATCATTGAAGGTGGCAAGGCGTTCTTCAATGACAAAAACATCCTAGAGCCTCATGTTGTTGACGCCGTGCGTGGAAAAGAGATAGCCATGATTTTCCAGGAGCCGATGACCGCGCTGAATCCCGTGTTGACCATCGGTTGGCAGTTGACGGAGGGGCTTAAGCAGCACGAGCATCTCTCTAGTGCCCAATGTCATGACAAGGCTGTTGCGCTTTTGAAACGTGTCGGCATTCCAGAGCCAGAAGAGCGTCTGAAGGACTATCCCCATAATTTGTCAGGCGGCATGCGGCAGCGTGTCATGATAGCCATTGCCTTGGCGTGCAATCCAGTGTTGTTGATTGCAGACGAGCCGACGACGGCGTTGGATGTGACCGTCCAGGCTCAGATTATGGAGTTGCTGGCAGATTTGCGGCGCGAATACAGGATGGCTGTGTTGCTTATCACGCATAATCTTGCTTTGGTCAGGGAACAGGCAGATCGCGTGGCGGTGATGTATGCAGGCGAGATTGTTGAAGAGGCGGATGGCAAGGAGCTTTTTGCCTCACCGAAGCATCCCTATACACGATTGCTGTTGAACGCGATTCCCACTGTCAGCGCACGTGGAAGGATGCTTTCGGCCATTGCAGGACAGGTGCCTGCGCCATCCGAGGTGTTGCCTGGCTGTCGTTTTGCTCCCAGATGTCCCTATGCTGATGAGGCATGTGTGGTGGGACGGCCGAATAAAAACGAACTGACAAAGAAGCATTTTGTCCGTTGTGTGCATCATCAAGTAAATTCTGCTGGCATCCCAGAGGAGACAAAGGAGACAGAGAGCTCCCACGAGGGAAAGCTGCTGTTGGATGTGCGCGGTCTCAAGGTCTGGTTTCCAGTCAAATCTGGCTTTTTTGCGCGCACAAGGGGGTATGTCCATGCCGTCGATGGTGTTGATTTGCAGCTTTCAGCGGGAAAGACACTTGCGCTTGTGGGTGAATCAGGCTGCGGCAAGACCACGGTCGGAAAGGCCTTGATACGACTTGTAAAACCGACGGAAGGCAGTGTGGTTATAGATGGCGTGAATCTGGCTGCCTTGTCTGAAAAACAAATGAAGCCCTATCGCAAGAAGATTCAGATGATTTTCCAAGATCCTTTTGGTAGCCTGGATCCACGGCTGATGGTGGGGGAGAGCATTGCGGAGGGAATGGATGTCCATGGCATTGGTGAGGTGGAGAAACAGGCAAGGCTAAAGGAACTTCTGGACAAAGTCGGATTGCCCCAGAGTAGCCTGACGCGATATCCGCACCAGTTTTCTGGTGGACAACGTCAGCGCATTGGTTTGGCGCGCGCGTTGGCGGTCCAGCCTGAGATCATCGTCTGTGATGAATGTACCAGCGCCCTGGATGTCTCCGTGCAGGCGCAGATACTGAATCTTCTCAAGTTGCTTCAGGGAATGATGAAGTTGTCTTACCTGTTTATAACGCATGATTTAAGTGTTGTCTCATATATCGCTGACCGTGTGGCGGTTATGTACCTCGGGCGCATCGTCGAGGAGGGTAGTGTCCAAGACATCCTTATGCATCCAGTTCATCCCTATAGCCGTGCGCTGATTGCCTCTGCCCCACGAATGGATGAAGAGAAAGCGGAAGAACGGCCGCGTCTGGCAGGGGAGTTGCCAAGCCCAATTGCGCCGCCTTCTGGATGTGCATTTCATCCCAGATGCCCTTTCGCCACTGCTGAATGCAGCAGGACAATGCCTACCTTGCAGGGAGTTGGTCCAGGTCACCGATGCGCCTGTTTGAATACGGCGAACAAGTCAGCCCATCCATAAACGAAACGGAAACGACTATGCCAAGCGGAATCAAAACAATACGCAACATAAGCCGAACCTATCGGCATATTGGACGCTATCGTAAAATCGTCGGCATTCTGCTGAAGAACGGTTTTGGTTTTTTATTCAAAGATTTGAATGTGTTTCGTCTGCTTGGTTTTTCCAAAAGGGAGCTTGATTCCTCGAATACAGAGGCCGCGCCGCTGGCGGAATATGCACCGCGGCTTCGTTCCACGCTGATAGAACTTGGGCCAACCTACGTCAAACTCGGACAGATTCTCTCGACGCGCCCTGATATTCTTCCAACGGAACTTGTGAATGAGTTGGCGTTGCTTCGGGACCATGTTCCTCCCTTTCCCTTTGAACAGGTTCGGCAGATTATCCGAGAAGAACTGAATGGCGAGATTGAGGATTTTTTCAGTTCATTTGACGAGGAGCCAGTGGGAGCGGCTTCCATTGCGCAGGGGCATCATGCCGTGCTGAAGGACGGCACCGAGGTTTTCGTCAAGGTGCAGCGTCCAGGCATTCGCAAGGATATCATGGTCGATCTGGAGATAATGGGGTTTCTGGCAAGCCAAATTGAGGAGAACGAGCCTGATTTGGCCTTCATGAAGCCCACGAGGATTATCGAGGAGTTTTCCACCAGCCTGGAAAGGGAGCTTGATTTCCACAACGAGGTGACCAATATGATTAGCTTTGCGAAACAGTTCGAGGGGAATGAAGGGCTTGTCATACCAAAGCCATGGCGTGAACTCAGTACTCGCCGCCTTTTGGTGATGGAATACATCCGCGGTTATCGCGCCGATGATCTGGAGGGGATGAAATGCGATGGAATCGATTTGAAGGCGGTTGCCGAATTGGGGGTTAAGATACTGCTTGAACAGTTTTTCGAGCATGGCTTCTTCCATGCGGACCCGCACCCTGGAAACATGTTCATTTTACCTGGTCCGAAAATCTGCTATGTGGATTTCGGCGTGATGGGGCGGCTGACCGAAGACGAAAGGGATTATTTCGCGCAGATTCTGACCGACATGGTTTCTGGTAACAACAAGGCTGTCGCCAAGGCGGTCCTGAAGATAACCACATCGGAGGAGCAGCCCTCCCTGGAGGTTTTGGAAAGGGAGGTGGCTTCCCTGATTGACTGCCATTTGAAGGGAAATGTCAAGGATTTGAATGTCGTGCAGGCTATTCAGGACTTCTATGGTGTGTGCTATAAGCAGAAACTCTGCTTGAAACCACATATCTACCAGATGATGAAGGCGTTGGGATACGCGGATGCCATGGGGCGCCAGATGGCTCCTGATTTCGAGATTTTCAAGCAGGTTCAGCCCTTTGTGCTCTCGCAGGCGTTCAAGCGGGTCAATCCGATTCACAAGGGAAGGCAGTTGCTGGAAATCCTAATGGACTGGAGTGAGGTGATTCAGAAGATGCCGTCACGCAGTCAGGAGATATGGGAGCAACTGATGGAAGGGAGAATTGGTTTTGAACATGAGATTAAAAACCTCCAGTCGCTCAACAATGCCCTGAACCAGTCCATAAACAGGCTTTGCGCGGGGATTGTTCTTTCAGGCATGATCGTTTCGTCGGCTATTGTGCTTCATGCCAAGATTCCGCCTTTGTTCTATAATGTTTCCGTGTTAGGTCTGCTAGGTTTTCTGCTCTCTGGCATCCTGGGGGCGATACTGTTATACAGTTTTTTCCAATCAGGAGATAAATGATGCATTTTCTTCAGAAAAAACGGAGTAATACACAATATTTCAATTAAACTGCGTTAATTATATGTTGCAAAAGAACAATTACATATTCAGCGAGGATTGTCATCATGGAGAATAAAGCCATCATTATCGTTTCATTGCTTTTTAATCTGGTTCTCTTTGGAACAGCGGCCTTCTTCTGGAGCGATCGTGCGTCCTTGAATGAACAGTTGGAGGCGGTTACGGCAGAACGCGATGCCGCGCAGACCAATTCTTCTGCATTGGAGGAGGATATCCAGAAACTCACAAACAAATTGAAATTGCTGGAGCTGGGGGGCCAGACGGAGGAGAACATGGATGTGAGCCGACTGAAGCAAAACCTTGATGAGAAGTCCGCGGAAATCGCGCGTCTGAAGGCGCAGCTAGAAAACACGCCGCGAAATGGGGACAACGGGCGCAGACCGAACCGCAATGCGAACTTCCAGGATATGCAGCGGCGCGGTCAGGAGTTCATGGAACGCATGAAGACGGAAGACCCTGAACGATATGAACGGATGATGGCTGATCGGGAAAGACGCCAGCAGGAACGCCAGAACCGAATCAACATGCGAGACAATTACCTCGCCAGAATCAACATGTCACGCCTCAATTCCGACCAACGCCAGGCTGTGACCGACTACCAGGCGCTGATCAAGGCGAACGAGGAGTTGATGGCATCCATGCGCGAAGGAAACAATTTTGAAAACATGCGGGAAATCGGTGCCAACCAGATGCGCATCAACGAGCTTTCAGGACAGATTCGCGATGTGCTTATCGAGCAGTATGCCGACACCCTCAGCAACGGAAGCGGAGCCCAGGCAGCCGAGGAGATCAAGAACATCCTTGATGCCACCTCAAGTGGCTTCGGCGGCGGGCCAGGAGGAGCTCCTGGAGGTTTCGGACGCGGACCTGGCGGCTTTGGACGCGGCTTCGGTGGCCCAAGGGGAAATTGACATCAAGATCGGTTGGTAACTATTCAGAAGGGTTAGCCGCGTAGTGGCGACCCCCTTCTGAATAGTTACAATGGTTGTTAAAATAGTCTCATCTGCGGAAAGAATAAGCTTGTATTTTAGGGGAGAAAAAAATGCAGCAGCTTTTAGCCAACATCACAAAACATCTTCATTCCATCTGTCTGTGGCCATCTCGCCATGTCGGCTCAGAAGGTGACGAGGCTGCGCAGGATTATATTGAGGCGGTTTACCGCAGCCTAGGCTATTCCGATGTTTCTCGTGAACCTTTCCCGACGACGGGCTGGCGTTTCGGCAATATGTCTTTTGTGGATCTGGACAATGCGTGTGCAGTTGTTCCAGGTGCGTTGCCCTGCTTTTTTTCCCGAAGTGCGAAGGTCACGGGCGTGCCTGTATGGCTGACGGAGGAGGATCTCAAGAATGTGACGGCAGAGCAGGTGACAGGGCGTCTTTGTATGGTTGAGTTCTTCTCGGATGGCGGGGACATACGTGGGCGAAACGGAATCGCCGAAGAACTGGACAGGCTTGGCGCCGCCGCTGCTGTCTTCATCAGTGATTCGGACTACCACACCACCTGTGCTGCCAGTACCAAAATTCAGCGGTCTCCGCTGCTGAATACAATGGGGGCAGCCGTTGTTTCCGAAGAAGGTGCCTATTATATGGCGAACAACCGCACTCATCATTTTGCATTGGCCATTGATGCGGACACCTTCCCCTATACCTCGCATAACATCGTCGCCGTCCGCCAAGGCAAAGGAAACAAGCGCGCCGTTTTTGGCGCCCACTTTGATGGCGCACCGATGGGACAGGCCGCCTGCGACAATGCATCAGGAGTGGCCTGTCTTTTGGAGATGGCGCGCCTTCTCAAGGACGAGGCTCCTGACTGGACATTCGAGTTTGCCGCCTTCGATGCGGAGGAATACTGCAAGAACAGCAACTTGCCCACTGGCAGCGAAGCCTATACGGTGGCGCACCCCGACCGCAAATGGAGCTTTTTTATGAACTTCGACAGTGTGGGCATGCATTTCTCCAAGGATGTCCTGCATGTTGGACAGCAGGAGAAACTGCCTTTCTTTAAAAGCCGCTATCCATTTCTGCCGATAAAGAATGGCGGGGACGACCGTTCCTTCGACCGTTTGGAAGTACCTACGCTCTGGTTCAACTCCCATGCCAAGTTCAAGGATTTCCACACGCCCCTGGACACCATCGCCACGCTTGACATCCCTCGCATCGGCGAATTCGTGCAGGATGCTGTTCAGGTTGCTCGCCAACTGTGTGCCAAGTAAGAGGCGTAGCAACATGAAGATCGATTCGCGCACTGTCTTGCAGGCGTATTTGCTTATGGGGGCCTCCTGGCTTCTGTGGTCGCTTGATCCCATCTTGATTCGCATCATAGGGGATGACGTGGCGCGTCCCATCATGTCGGGGGGTGCCCTTACCATCGCTGGTGTGCTGATGATTTATCCTGCTTTATGCGGGTACAAGGTTTTGTTGCGACGGAAGGATTTGTGGGGCGGCTTCTTCTACTACATTATCTTCGCAACTGTCATTGCGGATTTGCTGTATGTAATTGCAATACGTAACCTCAATCCAGGCCTGACCAGCCTTATTCTGCGCTCGCAGATTGTGATGGCTATTTTTTCGGCATGGATGTGCTTCGGGGAGAAGCCTAATCGCGTCACGTTGTTTGGAATGGTCATCGTCATCATCGGATATATCGCCAATGCCTGGATTTCCATAGCCAAATCATCCGAACCCTCCCGCAATCCCACTCTGGGCTGGCTGTGCGCTTTAGGTGCTGCCATACTTTGGACTGGGGCCACTATTATGGGGAAGAAGCTGATGGAGAACCTCAAGTCCAGCCATCTCTGCGGGATGCGGATGCTGACCGCTGGCCTCATCACCATTGTCGGCTATTGCTGCCTAGGCGGTGCAGGGGAGTTTGCCAAACTCTCTGGCCAGCAATGGGCTATCCTTGCCATCAAGGCTGTTGTTTGTTCTGGGCTCCCATTCGCGCTTTACATGTATGGCCTTCACCTTGCTCCCGTCACCGCCGCCGCCGCCATGGAACAGGCTGCCCCCCTCTGCACACTTTTTGTGGCGACGTTTATCCTGAAGGAGACAGTGCCTCTTCTGCAATGGCTTGCCATCGCCGTCGTCTTTGTCGGCGCCACGATTATTCTTGTGAACCAGTACCGCAAGAGCACGAGCGATTCAAAAGAAATGTAGTTAGTTTCCTGTTTTTTGGATGTCGCAGGCACTCATTTTGAACCTGATGCAGTTGTGGACATCGATCGCGCTTTGATATTTGGACATCTGGTCGGCCGTGCGTTCCTAGTGGTCAATTTGCGCTATTGTCTTGGTAGTGCGATGACGAGGTACCAATACTCCTGGATTAAAATCTAAAGAGACGGGAGGGACAGGAGGGACGGGAGGGACGCAAGGGGCACGATAACTTGAGGCCCTATGGGGCGATAGTTATCGTGCCCCTTGCGTCCCTCCCGTC
>JAFXUD010000039.1 GCA_017535315.1 Victivallales bacterium
GAGCGACGGGAGGGACTTGAGCGACGAGGAGGGCGCGGGGGGGCAGGCTGGCCTTGAAGGGACGGGAGGTACAGGAGCGACGCAAGTGGCACATTTCCCAAGGCAAGCTTCTCTCGTGCCCTCCTCGTCGCTCAGGTCCCTCCCGTCGCTCCCGTCCCTTGGAAATCTGCTTTCTTCCCGCGCCCCTTGCGTCGCTCAAGTCCCTCCTGTCCCTCATGTCCCTTCAAGGCAAGCCTTCCCGCGCCCCTTGCGTCGCTCCTGTCTCTCCCGTCGCTCAAGTCCCTTGAAAAGTTTTTTTTCTCTATTATATTAGGAAAAAGCAATACTCTGAAATTAACAATACTAAATAAAGGCAAGCAACATGAGCAAGATCATCCAATTAGGTATCCTATCGTACCTGGCGTGGGCTATGGCAGTACAGGCAGCAGATCCTCTGCTGAACGACCTGGGGCTGGACAGTGCTGCGGCCAAAGCAGAAAAGGAGTTTTCATGTTCACCTGCACCGCCCAGCAAGGCGCCTGCTCAACATTCCTCGGCAGAAGGGTTGCCTCCACTCCCCTTGCCAGTCGTTCCTCTACGCCGTACAGAGAAGAAGAATCCTCCCCGTCCCCCTGTGCTCATCGCAAAACTAGCCACACAACGGGAATCGGATTGGGCAACCAATCCAGCAGACATGAAAAACCTGCTGAAATGGATGGGCAAAACGCTAGATGTCCACTTTTCCGACATGAATCTTCCAGAAGCACAGATACCTTCCGATCCTAAAAGCATTCCCGTTCTCTACCGCACGGGACACGATGCCTTTACGTTTTCACCTCAGGTCCGCGAAAAACTGGCCAATTATCTTCTGCATGGCGGGACCTTAATCATGGAAGCCTGCTGTGGTAGAAGCGCGTTTGCTGAATCAGCCATTCGCGAGGCACGGACACTGATACCAGAGCGTCCACCCTACCGCCTCGCCCCCGACCATCCACTCTTCCACTCCTATTTTGACATCAAGGAGATCAAATACCGTCCCCAGGCGCTCAAGGCTGGAGCAAAACAGGGGGATCCAGCAGTCATTGGCATAGACATCGGCTGCCGCACGGCTGTTTTCATCTTCCGCTGGGATGTCAGTTGCGGTTGGGATGAGCAGCCTGACACGGACAAACACCACTGCATGGGGTATGAGATTCCAACCGCGCAGACGCTGGGTGCCAATCTGATGGCGTACATCACCTCGGAACGTTCAGCGGCCTTGCCGTTAAGCCAGGCCATGAGTTTTGTGGATGCCTCGCAAGGCAAGGCAGGAAAGTTCATGATTGCACAGGCCAAATACAACGGCCAGTGGAAATGCAGGGACGCTGGACTCTCCATGCTGCTCAATACCTTCCATGAACAAACCAAAACCCCAGTGACATTTGCAAGGGACGAAGTTTCCATCGCCTCCAGCAAACTCTTTGATCTTCCCATGATATATATTACTGGTCACACTGCTTTCCAATTCACGGATGCAGAACGCGCAAATCTTGCAAAATACCTCCGTCAGGGCGGCGTTGTATTTGCAGAAAGCTGCTGCGGACGTACAGAGTTCACCAGAGCATTTCGAACGGAGATTGAAAAGGTACTAGGAGGAGCTAAACTGGAAAGGCTGCCCGCAAACCATTTGATTTTCGCTCATCCGAACCGCATACAATCCGTCCAGCCAACCCCTGCCCTGGCGGAGCGGATGAAATCGACGGGGCGTGTCGGTCCCGAGCTTTATGGTGCAAACATCCATGGCCATCTTGCCGTCATCTTCTCGCCTGTTGGCTTGGCGTGTGGCTGGGAGCTGGCTACCTGCCCCTACTGCGGCGGTATCCACTCTAAGGATGCGTTGGCCCTTGGCATCAACATCCTCAACTACGCCATGCTGCAATAACCCGTCATGCCCTCTCGCAAAACCGCAACTGAATACCAACCGCCAGTTCCCAAATGTTGGGTCTATGAAACGGAATCAGGCTGGTTGATTTACGCAGGTAAAACCGACGAGGACAACGATCTGCTTTCCCTGCATTTTGCTCATCCAGCAGAACATTGGTTCCATATTAACGGAATGCCTGGAAGCCACGTCATATTGCGTGCCCCTGATGAAACCTCCAAGCATGAGATGGACAAGGTGCTGCTTGAACGAGCAGCAGGTGTTGCAGCCTGGCACAGCAAGGCACGTGACGGCGGCTGGTGCACTGTCAGTACCTGCCTTGCGCAACATGTCAGGAAGCCCCGCGGCGCAAAACCAGGGGAAGTGGAAATAACCTCCTCCAGGTTGTTGAAAGTCAAGCCAAGTATCGACGGTCTTACTTTGAGGAAATAGCTTTTCCTGAAAGCAATTTTATACACCGATGAGTTAATTTCAAAACAAGCACAGACTTTTCGCTCGCTTCGAAAATAACTCTGACATCAATAATGCCCCAACGCAAGGCAAATCCCAATAGCTGTGCTAAATTATATTATATATAGTCAGGCACATATATAAATAATCACAACATAATCGGCAAAAAGCCCACAACCAAGGTCCCATGTATTTTCTTCATCAACTCATAAATGCAGGCAAACCCATTAGCATCATTCTGCTAGTTTGCCTTGCCATTGCCACATTTCTGTTTTTCTACCGTTTCTTCTACCTGCACAGCATTACGCTGGACAGCGAAAGCTTTCTCATCGGGATACGCAACAACTTGAAAAGCAACAAGCTGGTCGAGGCTCTGGCCATCTGCCGCGATACGCAGACACCCGTAGCCTCTGTATGCGAATCCATCCTCTCCAGGTGGTCCAAGGATGAGATGGCCCTCCACTGTGCAGCCGAGGAAGCGGCACTCATCGAGATACCCAGGATTCAACGTTTCAGGCGAATCATTGCCGCCATTGGGCAGTTGGCACCACTGTTGGGCTTTCTGGGGACAATCATCGCCTTCATGCAGCTGTTCGCCGACATGAAAAGCGGAAGCCTGACCATCAGCGTGGCACAAATGGAACCGCACATCCGCCAAGCCCTCATGCTGACAGCCATGGGAATCACAGTCAGCATGATAGTCCACCTCTTCAACGTGATTCTGGAGGAACGTTGCCATTCCCTCGTCAACGACATGGAGAAGACGGCGATTGAGCTCATCAATTTTCTGATAGAACCCAAAGAACTTGCAGACAAGATGAATGCACAGGTTCTTTCAGAAGCGCAAGCGCACCAGGACGATTCAGCCGACGAAAAGGAGTAGAGCGCTATGATGAACTGGGAAAAACATCTGAAGCCCATGCCTCCCCCTTCCCATGGCATCATTCTCATAAACATCTTCTTCATTCTGCTGGTCGTGTTTATGATGAGCAGCAACTTCGTCTTCCTACCAGGCATTGAGACGGGCGCCTCGCTTCCAGAGTTGGAAGGAGCGCAGATAGTCCAGGCAAACAAGTTGATTGTCACCTTGTCAGAGAATAAAAACTACAAAAAAGGCGCCTTTGATTTAGAAGGCGAAAAATATCTCTATTCCTTCAATGGGCAAACAGCGACCAATCGTGGAAGCCTTGAAAACAGCATTCTCAAGGAACTAGCGAACTCCACGCAATCCTCCAGAAACCGCAATCGCGGCAGAGAGTACACAAAGCCCATGATTGTGCTCAATGCAGACAAGAACATCCCCCTGCAGGAGCTTGTCAATTTCTACGCATTTGCACGTAAAAACAACGCCAATGTCTTTCTTGTGACTGATTACCAGCGGCCTGACGACAACAGGCTGGAACGACCGCAGGAACCATAAATGACAGACAGGAAAGACAAATCGACACAAAGTAGGCGACAAAGGCCTCCTCAAAGGCCATTACGACTCTATTCTTTTCTTGGGGCCGCCACTGTGACCGCATTGCTCTTTGCTTCCGCCTTTTTCCTACCAGTAAAAGAGAAAGAGGAGGGAGATGCCAGCAACGAATACCAAAGCACCCTGCTCCCCATTACTGCTTTGGCACGCCCTCAGTCATTGCCCGATGGCGACGAAGCTCTGGAAAATATCTACGCCTGGGTGGATTTGAAAAGCAGCACATCCACGAACACATCGGATTCCCCCCTCCTTTTTTCCAGCTACAGTGGGAGCTTGCAACCCTATCACTATACCCAATTAGGGCAACATGAAGTGAAGGAGACCTCTTTCTTTGATGACAAAATGGTTGGAATGCTTGTTGAAGACACCCTTGAGGCACGCCGCAAATCCATGCCCATTCCATGGGAGACGCAGATTGTCCTGACAGAGCCAGAAGCCATCCCGTTCACCCCACCCAAGGGAATCTTCTGGTTGAATGCCGATGGGCTGGTTGTGTCAAATCCACCATCAATCGACACAAAGGAGGCCATGGAAGCGTTAGGCAGCCAGGAAAGTATCCTGCCGACGAAGCTGGAATACAGCCCCATCCCAGGCATGAAACAATTGCGTATCGTGATACGGCAGTCGTGCGGAGTTGCCAAACTTGACGAACTGGCAGTCCGTGCGCTTCGCACACATCTGAACACCTTTGATCGAAACCGGCAATTTCAACGCAACCGCCTACCTATCTCCCAGGGGTTGCTCACCATCCTCTGGTATATGAGGTGATTTCAATGCTAGCAATACTTTACATACACCAAGCCATGCTGGTCTTCCCGCTTGTGGTACTGGCAATCCTGACTTTCATTCTTTTCAATGACATCATTCAGCATCGCAACCGCAACTTGCGGATAAGCAGGCTCATCATTTGCAAATGCAAATCCTGCAACTTGGTCTTTGTGGCAAGCCGCTTCTCCCGTGCCAGACGAATCCATTGTCCAAGATGCAACCACGAAAATCCAGTTGAGCAACGGAAATACTGACCATGAGAATCATCAGCGGACTGGCCAGGGGCATACGGCTCAACGCCCCATTGGACAAAAACATACGGCCAACGGAAGACAGGGTCAAGGAGAGTGTCTTTGGGACGCTAGGCGACTTGTCTGGCAAAACTGTCGTTGATCTGTTTGCAGGTTCAGGCGCACTTGGTCTGGAAGCCTTGAGCCGCGGTGCATCCATGGTCTATTTCGTTGAAAGAGAGCGCAAGCATGTCAAACTCATTGAAGAGAACCTGGCACTCGTCCTGAAGGCGATGAACACATCGTCATCCAATGCAACTATCATCTGCGGAGATGCAAAATCCACACCGCTTCTTCTTCCTCAGCTTTCAGGCAAGGTGGATGTCGTTCTGGCAGACCCGCCTTACACGGAAACAGCGGAAACCTACGGGGCAAATGCGTTGATTGCCGACGAGGCATTTGCGGCATGGGCTGGCAGTCAATGCATCCTCTCGCTGGAGCACGCCTCCACTACCATTCTCCGCTGGTACCCCCTTTCACCTTGGGAACTTCTGCGTGAAAAGGCGTTTGGCATTCGCGCTGTCTCCTTTGCACGCCCAGGGAGAGACGAAGATGAGGAAAACAACCGAGCCGAGAAGTGACGCGCACGCTTCGCGAACCAGTTGGGAACAAAAATGCAAAAACGCTGTCAAATAGACAATCGCACTCATAAATAATCACAATAAAACACAAGGAATCCAAACCAATGATCAAAGCCGACTCTCTAGTGAAGATGTTCGGGCCGAAACTTGCGGTGGACGGCGTGTCCTTCGAGGTCAAGGCTGGAGAAGTGCTGGGGTTTCTGGGGCCAAATGGCGCAGGGAAATCCACCACGATGCGTATGATAACAGGCTATCTTCCGATGACCTCGGGGACGATAACCATCGATGGCGCGGACATCGTGAACAATCCGATAGCCGCCAAGTCGCGTATAGGCTACTTGCCTGAAAATGCCCCTTCCTACCCTGAAAGCACTGTTGAAGGTTTCCTATCCTTCATCGCGGAAGCAAAGGGTCTGGCAGGGCAGGCAAAACACGACGCCATTGAGCACGCCATCGGGCTTTGCCAACTGGAAAAGGTACGTCACCAGACCATTGACACCCTCTCCAAAGGCTACAAGCACCGCACCTGCTTTGCCCAGGCCATCATCAACGATCCGCCTATCCTGGTTCTGGATGAACCGACAGATGGTCTCGACCCCAACCAGAAGCACGAAATGCGCAATCTGATTCGCGAAATGGGCAAGACCAAGGCCATCATCGTCTCAACCCATATTCTGGAAGAGGTTGAAGCGATCTGCACGCGCGTCGTCATCATCGACAAAGGCAAGGTCGTCTTCAACGGCACACCTGCTGAGTTGCGCGGACGTTCCCCCGAGGCTGGTACCGTGACCATTGCCACATCAAAAGTCGAATACCAGGAGTTTGAAGCAGCCGCCAAAGTACTTCCAAACGTTGCAAAAATTCTAGACAAAGGCAAAGACGGCAACCGAAATCTCTTTGCCGTAGTTCCACGCAAGGCAACAGAAACCTGCCTTGCAGGAGATGTCAAGGCCATGATGGACGCGAAAGGCTGGAGCTTTGTCGAACTCCACACGGAGACAGGCAAACTGGATGAAGTTTTCCGCAGCATAACAAGCAATGAGACTGGCGAAAAGAAGGCGGAGGAATAACATCAATGAAAAACATCTGGATAATAGCAAAACGCGAACTTTCGGGGTACTTCAACTCTCCAATCGCTTACGTGTTCATCGTCATCTTCCTGCTTCTCATGGGGTTCTTCACCTTCATGATGGGCGGTTTCTTCCGCTCCAACGAGGCCAGCCTTGGAGCATTCTTCGTGTGGCATCCATGGCTCTACATGCTGCTGGTTCCTGCCATCGGGATGCGCCTCTGGGCTGAAGAGCGCAAACAGGGAACACTGGAACTGCTCTTCACCATGCCCATCACGGTAAATCAAGCCGTCATCGGCAAGTTCCTTGCAGGATGGCTCTTCCTAGGACTTGCGTTGCTCTTGACCTGTCCCATGCCTTTCACCCTTTATTACCTCGGCTCGCCTGACGGCGGCCCGATGGTGACAGGCTACGTAGGCAGCTTCCTCATGGCGGGGGCCTATCTTTCCGTCGCCAGCATGACCTCCTCCTTTACGCGGAACCAAGTCATCAGCTTCATCACCTCGCTGGTCATCTGTCTGTTGCTGGTGCTTTCTGGCTATCCGCCCGTAACCAACCTGCTTCTCAAATGGGGAGCTGCCAACTCCCTTGTGGAGCTTGCCTCCGCCTTCAGCGTGATGTTCCACTTCGAAAGCCTGCAACGAGGCGTGATTGACTTCCGCGACCTTCTTTACTTCGCGTCCCTCATCGTCTTCTGCCTCTTCACCACCAACCTGGTACTCAAGAATCAGCGATAAGGAGGAAGAAACATGTGCAAACAAAATAAAACCGTGCAGAGATACCTTTCTTCGGCGGTAGCCATCATCGCCGTGGCCGCCATCCTGGTCATCATCGGAATCATCTTCAAAAACACAAACCTGCGTCTGGACTGCACCGAGGACAAGCTATACACTCTCTCCAACGCAACCAAAACCACGCTGAAGGAGCTGGACAAAAAGCTGACCATCCGTTTCTACTATTCCAAAGACGTGGCCCAGATGCCTGTCATGCTGAAAAACTACGCAAAACGCGTCGATGACATGCTCACCGAGTACGAAATCTGCGCCAATGGAAACATCCGAATCGAGAAACTCAACCCGAAGCCCGACACCGACGCGGAGGATTCCGCCAATCTGGACGGTGTCACGGGACAAGGCAGCGACGCGCTCGGTCTGGAGGAGAACATCTACCTCGGCATCGCCATCCGCTCAGGCGACCAATTGGTTGCCCTCCCCTTCCTGAGCCCTGAACGCGAGGCCCTGCTTGAATACGACATCACCCGCGCCATCATTACCGTAACGCATCCCGTCAAGCACAAGGTCGGCATCCTAAGCTCCATGCGTGTCTTTGGCGGCATCGACAACCCGAATATGATGATGCAGGGTCAAGGCGGAATGAAGCCCGCCTGGCTGCTCGTCACCGAGCTCAAGAAGGAGTATGATGTTTCGGAGATATCCATGAGCGCCGAGGAGATACCAGCCGACATCGACCTGCTCGTCGCCATCCACCCCAAGGAGCCCTCTCAGAAGCTCCTCTATGCCATTGACCAGTTCGTGTTGCGAGGCGGGCGACTCATCGCCTTCCTCGATCCGATGTGCGTCGCAGACATCCAGAACCAGCCACAGCAGCAGATGGCCTACATGCCCCCCAACGCAACCTCCACTCTCGGTGAGTTGCTCACGGCCTGGGGCGTCGATTTCAACGCGGACAACGTTGTCATCGACCGCACCTGCGCCACGCAAATCCAGACACGCCGCAACGGCCCGCCCGAGGTGATGCCAAATGTGCTCAGCCTGGACGAAAAGCACGTCAGCAACGACGACCCCGCCACCGCGCAGCTCACCTCCCTGCTGATGCTCAACGCAGGCTCCTTCACAGGGACTCCCGCCGAGGGGCTGAACAAGACCGTCCTTATCACCTCCAGCGACGACTCAACCACCCTGGAAAAGTTCATGACGCAGCGCAGTGGCGAGGATATGCTGAAGGATTTCAGGTCCGATGAAAAGAAGCAGGAGCTTGCCATCCGCTTGACAGGCACCTTCAAGACTGCCTTCCCAAACGGTCTGCCCGAGGAAAAGAAGGATGAGAAAAAGGACGACAATGCTGATGACAAAAAGGAAGAGCCCAAACCAGAGGGGCTGAAGGAATCCGCCAAGCCAGGCGCCGTGATTCTGCTTGCCGACGCTGACATGATCTACGACCCGTTCTGCGTTCGCCAGAACAGCATTTTCGGACAGACCTTCTACCAGCCATTAAACAACAATCTCGCCCTCGTCCAGAACCTGGTCGAGGCGCTTTCTGGCGATGCACGGCTCTTTGAAATCCGCTCGCGCGGTGTCAGACAGCATCCCTTTACCCGCGTCCGCGAGATGGAAAAAAATGCCTCCGACAAGTACAAGGACGAAATCAAAAAGTTCGAGCAGGACGTGCAGAGTTTCCAGCGCGAGCTCTACACCATGCAGAAGCAGCGCAGCAGCGGAGACAAGGAGCTACTCTCCAAGCAGCAGAAGGAGGCAGTTGCCAAGCTGAAGAAGAAAGAGGCAGAGGCACGCAAGAACCTGAAGGCGGTCCGCAAGGACATGCGTAAGGAGATTGAATCCCTCGAAAATAACGTGATGCTGGTCAACATCGGGCTCATGCCCCTGCTGGTCATCCTTGGAGGTATCGCTTTGGCAATAAGCAAACGCATAAGGAGTTCTGCGAAATGAAAACGAAACAACTGTTTATACTTATTGGCATTGTGGTTATCCTAGGCCTCATCGCCATCCTAAAGAACCGCAAGAACAACGAAGACTGGCGTGACAGCCAATCCGAAAAGGCCGCGACCATGCTGGCCGAGGAGTTCGACACTGGCTCCATTTACGCCGTCACCATCAAGGACAACGACCGTTCCATTACCATGCACCGCAAGGACGATGGCTGGAAACTTGCAGACAAGTATGACTACCCCGCCAACGTCCAGGAGTTGATGCGCTTCATCGTCGATCTGACGGAGACCCGCATTGCGCAGACGCTTCCGCTTACACAAGATCAGGAAAAGGATACCAAACTCACCCAGGAGGCAGGAGCCGTGACTGTCACCCTTGCCGATAAGGCGGGCAACGACCTCAAGACCTTCGTATTTGGCAAAAAACTGGAAAAGGAGACGGACGCATCCCAGCTCCCACCGCAGATGATAATGTATGGCATGGGTGGAAACACCCCCGTTGGGCGTTATGTCTCCATCGACGGCAACGCCTCCATTGTGGCCAATACTTTTGCGCTTGTCGATGAGAAAACCAGCAACTGGTTCGACAGCGAGTTCTTCAAGATTTCCGACATGAAATCCGCAACGTTGAGTCAGAACGCCACCCCCATCTGGAGTGTTTCGCGCGATACCTCATCTGCCGACCTGGCGCTGGTTGGCGATGTGCCCGAAGGGAAGGAAGTCGATAACTCCAAACTCTCCGCCATCAAGTCCGCCTTCTCCTGGATACGCTTCAATGACGTGGCAGCCCCAACTGCCAAGCCAGAAGAAATTGGCATGGACAAGGCCAAGGTCCTGACCGTCATTGGCTTTGACGGCAATGTCTATACCATCACCTTCGGTGCCCCCGTCGATGGCAAGCAATACTTGAAGGTTGCCCTGACTTGGAATGGTGCGACGGTACGCTCTCCTGGAGCCGATGAGAAACCCGAGGACAAGGAAAAACTCGACGCAGAGTTCGCCACCAAAATCAAGGACGCGCAGGCCAAGACGAAGGCCCTCAACGACCGCCTATCCCCCTGGATTTATGAGGTCGGTACCTCCTCCCTCTCCGCCGTCGATAAAGCCCTCAACGACCTCCTGAAGGACAAGCCCAAGCCAGAGCCCACCAAGAAAGAGGACACTCCCGCGCAATCCACTCCACCCACACCCCCCGCGCCGCCGAAGCCATAACCTTTTTTATTCGCATCGCAAGAGTGTAGCCAGGGCGTTCCGCTCTGGTTCCGTCTGCGCTACACTGAGAAGCACTAAAAAGAAGCCAGAGCGGCAACGCTCTGGCTTCACTTGTCTTATAGGCGGTGCATCTTAGCCGCAGGTGGTCAGTTGCCTACCAAATGCCTTAGTTTCCTCCCCAGACAAGCTCTGGCAACAAATCTATAGCATGTTTTGCCTCTTCCACGGTCAGGTGGTAAAGCTGCGTCAATAGCTTACTGGTCGCATCGCGAGATGCTTTCTGCGCGTGCATAGCCAGAATCGTGCCACGCATTTCCCCAATCTGGAGCCCCTTGCGCAGCCCCAGCTCCTCACCCTTGCGCAGCCCCAGCTCCTCACCCTTGCGAAAGCCTCTCTCCTCACCCTCTCTTATACCAATTTCTAAAGGTGTTAAGTATTCCAATTGCATATTGACACTCCTTTGGTCATCCTCTGGTTGTTCCTCGTCTTTGAACAGGTCTAAGTTTATTTGGGTAATGACATCTATCATGCAGGCTATCGAGTAATCGACTTTGGCGAAAAAAGAGTTCGACTTGAACACCTCTTTCAACCTGGCCCTGTCGGAGGCATTGCGAGCCGCCAGAAACAACGCCTGGACATCAGGAATGAAACACTCGATCTGCTTGTCCGACAACTTGCCAGGGGACAAGACGTTTATCTTGTAGTCTGGTGTCATCTGACGGAACTCATCGCTTGGGAAATCCATCAGACTGTGAAGCGAGGTGCCCATCCCATCCAGGCTGTCTGAAAAGTCAAGCACCAGCGTCGATATGGGACGAAGCCGATCCTCTGGCGTTGTCCCCGCTAGAAACGCATCCCCTTTCAGCTTCCCCTGTCTCCTGTTTCGGTCTTTTATCTCTTCCCACTGAAAAATGTAGTTGAAAAGGTCGTATATCACGACACGGAGAGCCATAAAAGGATCCACAAACGACTGCCCTTCAATGCCAAGAACTAAGAACGATTCCCTTATTCCCTTCTTGAATGCCGCGACTTTCAGTAAATCCCGTTCCTTGAGAAAAACCTTGGCCTCCTTCCCCTTCTCCTCGCATGTCATGAAATAAGCCTCCTGCACAGGCTGATCGGTAAGCTGTTCGGGGAGAATCACCTGCCGTCCCTTGTGATAGAAGCCGTTGAACACAGCCGCAAAAAACCTGGGCTTGCTGAAGACCCTTTTCAGACAAAGATCGAACCTGCCCATTGCATACACTCCTTTTCCATTGAGTTAACCTGAACCCTCTGGCAGAGTGTCGCTTATTTCATTTTGATTTGTTTTAATATATGCGATTCTGCCCAAAAGTCAATCCCTTTACATCAAGAAAACATTGATTTCATTTTGATGAATATAATATATCATATTTTCTAAAAATAAAAATTCATATTATTATTTTTTATTTTCTTTTATAATCATATTTTAGATAGTAATTTGAAATCTAATTCCGTATTTATCTGAAAAATAGAAGATGCTTCAGTACTGCATCTGAATATGTTTTATCTTATGCCAAGAGAGGAATAAATTATGGCGAGGTTAGTTGCATAACGTCGTGTAGAGATTATAATAAGACAACTAGATTCTCTAGTATGTTATTCCCCTGAGCCACACCAACCCTTATTCCCAATATACCCCCAAGGAGCCTTATGAAAGCCCCCCTGTTGATGACCTTCCTCACATTCGCCTGCACGCTTCTGTTTGCCCAGGAACTAGTCAAAAACGGCTCATTTACCATGCAGGAAAATACTCAGACAGTCCCGCCCGAATGGACCATTGAAAACCAGGCACAGTGGCAATACCTCAACTATGACGGCATCCTCCAGGGCAGTGCCTCCGCTGACTGCCTGCGTTTCACGGCCAATGGACAGCCCCCCTCGAAAGCCAGCCAGAAAGTCACTTTGGAGGCAAGAAAATACTACACGCTTCGCTATTCGTACAAGCGCAGCGGCTGCGTGCCTGCCATACGCATTGTTGATGCCAATGGCAAACAGCTTCTCATTCTGCACGGCGACAGAAACCTGAACGAGCTCTGGAAAGACGCCATCGCGGAGTTCGATGCACCTGGAGGCCTGGCAAATCCCGTCACCCTCGAACTCATCGGCGCTGTCGGCAACACTGAAGGTTTCAGTTGCTTCGACAACGTTAGCCTACGCGAAGGTCATGCGGCACAACTGGCGATGGAAAACTCCAGCCAAGCCGCCGTTAAGCCTGCTGGTCCCAACATCGCAAAAGGGAAAACCTACACCTTCACGCTCAAGCCCAACTATAGCTACTGCACGGACAAGGACGATGCCATCCAGCTCACAGACGGCATCTACTCGCAGGGCTATTTCTGGGTGCAGAAATCCACCGTCGGCTGGGTGCGCGCACCGCTGGTTGGCATCACCATCGACCTTGGGAAGGAGGAGCCCATCTGCGGCGCCTCCTGGAACACTGCCGCAGGGGCAGCAGACGTTTCATGGCCGCAGGGACTTCAGATTTTCACGAGCAACGACAAGGAGAACTGGGAGCACTGCGGAGACCTCATCCAACTGACCGCCAAAACGCATCTCCCACCTCAGAACACCTACTGCACCTTCCGCTATGCCACCAACGAACTGAAATCCAAAGGTCGCTACATCCAGTTCGTGGTCTCCTCCACCTCCTACACCTTCGTCGATGAGATTGAAGTCTATCGCGGCCCCGACAACTGGCTCTACGAGCTTCAGCCCGTTTACGCCATCAAGGACCCGAAGGAGCTGGCCAGAAGCAGAATGGCCCTCGGAAGCGCGGCTGTTCGCATGAAAACTGATCTTCACAACCTGATGGAGCTTCTGGAAAGGTTGCCGCAGCCCCTACGTGACAAGGCTCTCTCCGAGGCCAGGGCTCTTTATGTCGAGACAAATGAAATGAACGATTTGCAGGGAAAAGAGTTGAACTCCACCGAACTGCCGCTTTCTCCTCTCCATGCAAAGATACTCGCACTCAACTCGTATGTTCTCCAGGCCCAAGGGCTTCTCGAGCCAAAGCTGTGGCACAACGTCCGCTGGGACAACCTCTCCATCACCGCAATCCCGCCCAAGCAGGAGATGGCTCCGTTGGAAGTACACCTCATGCGCGGAGAAGTGCGCGGAGAGACCGTGAATATCACCAACCCGTATGAAATACCAATCGGTGTCAGCTTCAGCGTCGAAGGTCTCCCCCAGGGGGCCAATCTGAAGTTCAACGAGGTTCTGGTAACCGACACCAAGCAGAACCAGCCCATTGCCGACGCCATCCGCCCTGCCGACGCCAGTGGCCGTCTGGTTGTCGTTGTCCCAGCGGGCTGCACACGCCAGGTCTGGCTCTCTTTCGACAGGCCGACTGCCAAGGCAGGCACCTACCAGATGACCCTCATCGCCAAGCCTGGCAGCCATCAATTGCTTCTCAAACCTGAAATCGACAGCAAGCACCGTCCCATTGAAGCAAAACTTACCCTCACCATCTACGACAAGGATTTTCCCACACGCCCGACCATGCACGTCGGAGGTTGGGACTACGTCAACGGCGGCAACAAATATTATAAGTCACCTGACAATCTCGTTCCCAAGCTGGCACTGATGAAGGATATCTATGTCGATAGCCCCTGGGCAACCAGTGCCGTCATGCCCCATGGAGCCGTGTTCGACAAGGAGGGCACCCTCACCAACGAGGAATCGCTGGACTACACCAATTGGAACGAGTGGAAGGCCCTCTTCCCAGAAGCCCGCAACTACTGCGTCTTCTGGTCCGTCGGCACCACCTTCCAACGGGAAAAGATGGGCACCCCCATGTTCGAGAAGAAGCTTGGGCAGTACCTGAACGCATGGTGCCAATACCTCAAAAAGACGGGTGTAAACCCAAAACAACTGGTCATCCTGCTTCTTGACGAACCCCACAACCACGATCAGGACGCCATCATCATCGCGTGGGCAAAGGCCATCAAAGCCACATGCCCCGACATCACTCTCTTTGAGGACCCAACCTATCTCGACCCCACGAAGGCTCTCCCCGAACTCTTCACCTGTGTCGATATCCTCTGCCCCCACACACCGCACAGGGTTTCCAAGGGAAAATCCTTCCGCGACTTCTACGTAAAGCAGCGCGAAGATGGACGCACCCTCTGGCTCTACTCCTGCAATGGCCCCGCCAGGCACCTCGACCCCATCACCTACCACCGCGGCCAGATGTGGAATGCCTTTGACATGGGGGCTATCGGCACCTTCTACTGGGCACTAGGCTGTGGCGGAGGCATCGGCAATTCCTTCAAGGCATATCATCAGACAGGGCTGGAATACTCGCCCTTCTTCGTCTCCGACACCTCTGTCATGCAAAGCAAACACAGCGAAGCCATCCGCGAGGGCGTGCAGGATTATGAATACATGGTGATGCTTCGTGATAGAATCGCAGAGCTCCGCAAGCTGGGAAAAACGGCACAGGCCGACCAGAAGCTGGCCGTGCTCGATGCATCCCTCAAGCGCGTCATCGACTCCATTATCGCCGACGGCATGGACTGGAGACGCGAAAAGGACCGCTCCATCATGGACCAGTCCCGCATTGCCATCCTCAAAGCACTTATGGATTGATCCATCCATGACCATCCCAGAAGCCATACGCGACCTGCTGCAACGCAATCACCTTGAAGGCCCCTTCTTCGTCGGCTTCAGCGGAGGGGCCGACAGCACCGCCTTGCTTCTAGGGATGGTTCAAGCGAAAATTGCCCCGCTCACAGCCGTCCATTTCCACCACGGTCTCCGTGGCGTGGAAGCCGACGCAGACGAGGCCTGGTGCCGCGATTTCTGTGCTACCCGTTCCATCCCCTTCATCGCCAGACACCTCGATGTTCCGCACAACATGCATCGCGGCGAATCCTGCGAGGAAGCGGCACGCCGTCTGCGTTTGGAAGCATGGCAGGAACTCGCCCTTGCAGAAAACACGACTGTCTTGCTGGCGCACCATGCGGACGACGCCCTTGAGGAGCTTTTCCTGCGCCTGGCGCGCGGCTCCAACACCTCTGCCCTCGTCCCCTTGAAGCCCTTGCGAAAACTACATGGGCTCACCTTTGCGCGCCCCCTTCTAGGCTTTCGCAAAAAAGAGCTAGAAGATTGGCTACGCAGCCAGGATATCACAGATTGGCGCATCGACAGTACCAACGCCGAGAGCAACGTCCGCCGCAACGCCGTGCGCAACCGTCTTCTGCCGCTCTTCCGCGAAATCTTCACGGAGGACATTGGGCTTCTTCACGCGCTTTCCGCAATCCGCGACGATGCAGCCTTTTTGGACGAGGCCGCAGCAAACGCCTTCGCCTCCCTGCGCTCGCTCCACGACTGGCAGGCGTTGCCCCCTGCCCTGCTGCCGCGCGTCCTTCGCCTCCTGCTGGAGGCCAATGGCATCTCCACACCGCCTAAACGCTCCGTTATCACACGTCTGCACGACGCCCTGCATAGTTCCAAATCTGCCAGGCACGAAATACCGCTTGATGGCACGCACGTCATCCAACTCGATGACTCGGGACCTGTCGTTCGTGACCCGCACGAGGCCACGCCCAAGGCAATCTGGCAAGAGCTAGAGTGGAATTGGCGTGAAAAACCATGCATCCAGTTGGGGAAATACATGCTCTGCGTGGAAGCGTCCCCAGAGGGAGCCCTTGTTGAACGCTTCGATGCAGCAACCATGCCACCCATCCTCCGCATACGCCACTGGCAGCCAGGCGACAGGATGCTCCCCTTCGGCGCAACTGTACCCAAAAAACTCCAGGACCTTTTCACGGACGCGAAGGAGCCCCGTGAAAAACGCTTTGAACTGCCAGTCATTCTTGCAGGGGAGCAGATCATCTGGGTGCCAACCGTGAGGCGAGCCGCCTTTGGGGCTATTCACGACAAAACCACAGCCACCATTACCATGAGTTTCAAGGAGAATCCATGAGCACAGTCAGAGAACAGATCTGGATGTACGGGGCCGTCTGCGGCGCCTATCATACCCCGCACTACAAGCTACCAGGAGAAAACACGATGGATTGCGCGGATGCGTGCCGTAAATACGGACTGAAAAAGGCGGTAATGGATGTCTGTGTCAAAGGCCCCGCCTACCCGTTTGACGCGGAATCGGAGAAACTCGCCTTTCTGGACGAACTCGTCTGGACCATCTTCCCCTCAGGCAGCGTCGTAAGAAATGATTTGAACTACTACGACCGCGATGAAATCATTCGCCAAATCCAGAAATATCCCAACGTCAAGGGGGTGTTTGTCGATGACTTCCAATATCGTCGTCGCTCTCACTACACGCCCGAGATGATGACGGCGATGAAGCAGATTGTGCAAAACGCCGCGCCGCGCCCCATCAACCTCTGGCAGGTTCTCTATGCGACGGATGTCTTAACGGAGAAACTCACGCCCCATCATGCTCTCAACTACGGTGCCTACGTCGATACCGTCAGCTTTTGGAACTGGCAGCCCTTCTACATCAAGATACTGCGTGAAAACCTCGCCTATGTGGCCTCGCAATGGCCTGGCAAAAAATACAATCTGGGCATCTACCTTTGGGACTTCAGCAAGGGTGCCCCCATTGCAGATGACTTGATGCAACTTCAGCTCGATACCAGCCTTGAACTCTTGCACGAAGGGCTACTGGACGGGCTCACCATCTGCGCCTCCTGCATCATGGGCATCGGCCTCCATTCAGAGGAAATCTTCGCGAAGTGGCTCGACCAGCACGGCGAAGAAGAACTCACGACACACGCGCCAACTGCAGCACAGCCCGCCATCGGCGACAACGAGCGGCTATAAGGAGGGGGTTAACCATGGATTTTGCAGCCATTCTGCAATCTGTCTGCAAGTTGCGAATCGGCGTCATCGGCGACTTCTGCCTGGATGTCTATTGGCACGCCGACATGCGGCGCAGCGAGCTTTCGCGCGAGACACCCCACTTTCCGCTTCCCATCGTGGAGGAGCGTCTTTCACCAGGCGGTGCGGGCAACGTGGCAGCGAACCTCTATGCCCTGCGCCCAGCCACCGTCCACTGTATCGGCCTCGTCGGCAGGGACTGGCGCGGTTCTGCGCTTCTGGAAACGCTTGCCGCCATCGGCACCGACACATCCGCACTGATCGTCTCGCCCAATCGTGTCACCAATACATACATCAAACCTCTACGCAAGGGCTTGACGGATGTGGTCTATGAAGACCCCAGGCTCGACTTCACCAACTATACCCCGACCTCGCCAGAAGACGAACGCCGCTTGGTTGAAGCCTTGGAGCGGCTTGCCTCCGAACTTGATGTGCTCTGCGTCTGCGACCAGATGCCATTCGGCTGCATCACGCCTATGATACGCCAGCACATCATCGAACTAGGCAAAAACGGACTCACTGTGCTCGTCGATAGCCGTGACCACATTGGAGAGTATCGCCACGTCATCATCAAACCGAACGCCGTCGAGGCGTGCCGTGCGCTGAACCTCCCTGTCACCACGGAGATTCCCCTGCTTTTCCAAGCCGCCCCCTCCCTGGAGAAATTGACGGGAAAGCCTGTCATCATCACAGACGGCGAACAGGGCTGCATTATCTGCGAAAAAGGTGTCTGCACCCACATTCCAGCAGTCAAGGTGGCAGGTGAAATCGACATCTGCGGCGCGGGCGACACCTTCCTCTCCGCCTTCTCCTGCGCCATCGGCGCAGGCGCATCTCTTCAGGATGCCGCAAAACTGGGCTGCTATGCTTCAGCCGTCACCATACGGAAACTAAAAACCACGGGCACCGCCTCGCCCGAGGAAATCCTGAACGTGGCCAAGCCTTGACGCGCATCTGCCAGCACCTCTTTTTCCACGTTTTTTTCTGCCGCACCTATGGGGGTCTTACCCTACGGGAATAGAGCATTTCACTAAAGCATCCACCTCTTGCATAAGGGAGGCAACCTTTTTCTGCCCCAAATCATCTCTTTTGCATTGTTGTATTATAAGGCACAATGTGAAGAGCCTGGAGCAAAGTGTCCGCATTTCATTCGGATTGTCATCAGCCATCTGCTTGAGCCAGCCCATGAAACCATCCAGATAGCCAGCCACAAAAAGCAGGATTTTCGCCTTGTTAAGCAAAACAGGCTTTTTGCTCTTTCCATTCACCCAATTGGAGACAGTGCCAGTTTTCACATCGAATATCACACCAGCTTGCCTATAGCTGCAAGACCATTCTGTCAGCTTTTCGCGCAGCGCATCGCGCAGACTATCTGGATTCTCCAAGGCTTTCATATGTCAGCCATCCATAAACAGAGACAAAAAAAGTGATGCCATCAGATTCTCTCTGCAATTAAGAAAAATAAGGTCATATAGACCCCGTCATGTAAAATGTTCAGAGGACGTATCTGGCATCACGCTATTATAATACCACCCAATTTCCCGCTTGTCAAATCCTTTTTCACTTTTTTTTGCATTGAGGCCAAATAGTCTCCCAGAATACCGTATCGTTATAATTCTACTTTGTCAATATTATACGATTGCAAAAACAACGATAAATGGTATAATAAAGGAGCATGATTTTAACAAATTCTCCCCATGAGCAACGACCATGAAATATCTATCACATAAGTCAGACATCTGCATCGTCGGCGGCGGCATCTCGGGAATGTGCGCAGCCGTGGCAGCGGCGCGGCATGGAGCCAGCGTCGTCCTCATCAACGACCGTCCCGTACTTGGGGGCAACGCCTCCAGCGAGGTGCGCATGTGGTTCAGCGGTGCGCATGGTGAAAACATGCGGGAGACAGGGCTGGTCGAGGAGATCAACCTGGAGAACAACTACCGCAACCCCTCCTCCAATTTCTCCATCTGGGACAGCGTGATGTACGAGTTCGTCAAATACTGCCCAGGCGTCGAACTCTTCCTGAACTGCTCCGTCAATAACGCCAAGATGAATGATGACGGCACCATCCGCTCTGTGACGGGCTGGCAGGGTACCGCCGAAACCTGGCACACCTTTAGCGCGGAACTCTTTTTGGACTGCTCAGGAGACAGCATCCTCTCCACACTCACGGGCGCTGAATACCGCATCGGACGCGAAGCACGCGCAGAGTTCGGCGAAGACATCGAGCCCGAGGAAACCGACCGCAAGACCATGGGCATGAGCTGCCTGCTCCAAGCCCGCGAAACCGACCATCCCGTCACCTATATTCCGCCCAAGTGGGCACGTGTCTTCAACAGCCCAGACGATATTCCAAACCGCCACATCGGATTCAAGGGCCTCAACAACTTCTGGTGGATTGAACTCGGTGGCGAAGACGATTCCATTCACGATACCGAAGCCCTGCGGGACAGGCTACTCCCCATCGCGTTCGGTGTCTGGGACCTCATCAAGAACCGCGGCAACTACGGCGCAGACAACTGGGAGCTGGAGTGGGTCGGCTTCCTGCCTGGCAAGCGCGAAAGCCGCCGCTACATCGGCGCGCACATCCTTACCCAAAACGAGGTCCGCGCCGAGGGCCGCTTCGACGACCTCATCGCATACGGCGGCTGGACAATGGACGACCACAACCCAGGCGGCTTCGACTACCCAGGGCATCCGACCATCTTCCACCCCGCCCCCTCGCCATACGGCATCCCCTACCGCTGCCTCTACTCGCGCAACATCAAGAACCTGATGTTCGCGGGACGGAATGTGAGCGTCACCCATGCGGCGATGAGCTCCACGCGCGTGATGTTCACCTGCGCCACCTTGGGACAGGCGGCGGGCACCGCTGCCGCCATCGCCATACGCGAGAAATGCACGCCCGCTGGCGTCTATGAACACCACATCCCTGAACTGCGCCAGACACTAGCCGACGACGATTCCTACCTGCCCTGGTTCACGCGCGCCATACCAGAACTCTCGCGAACAGCCCGCCTCACCGCCTCCGAAGGCGATCCTGAGCCGCTCCGCAATGGTATCGACCGCCCCGTGAAGGACGCCTCTGGCACGTGGGATGACAACTCGTGGGCAGGTGCGCCAGGCTCCTGGGTGCAGTATGAGTTCGAGGCCCCCTCGCACGTCACGCTGGCACGTTTCACTTTCGATTCAGACCTGAACCGCAAAGGGAAAGGCGAGGCGTCAAACCACTGGGAGAAAAACATTCTGAGCAACTATCCGCTCCACCAGCCGCCCAGGACAGTCCCGCCCACCATCGTCAAATCCTTCCGCATCGAGGCAAAACGCCAAGACGGCACCTGGCAGACCATCTTCCATGAGGGAAACAACTATCAGCGGCTAGTCAAAGTACCTATTGACGCCACCACCGCCGCCATCCGCTTCGTCCCCGAATCAACCTGGGGAACGGCCATCTGCAAACTGTTCGCATTTGAGGTAAAATAACAACAGGAGAAACGAGAAAAATGAAACTGAAGAAACTATTCCTTGTTCTGGCAGCAGGGCTGCTTGTCTTTGGCTGTGGCAAGAAGCAGGAGGCGGCGAAGAAGACCATCCGCATCGGCGTCTCGATTCCCGCCGCGACGCACGGCTGGGCAGGGGGCGTCGTCTGGGCAGCAGAACAGACGCAGAAGAAATACAAAGGGACGGATGTTGAAATTCTTTTCGCAACCGCCTCGAACCCCACCGAGCAGGCGAACAGCATTGAGGACCTGCTTATTCGCGATTTGAACGGACTCGTCGTGATGGCGCAGGAACCTGGTCCGCTCACGCAGGTCTGTAAACGTGCCAAGGAGCAAGGCATCTTCCTGACCATCGTCTCCAACCCGCTCACGGAACCGATTGAAGATATCTTCGTCAACGGGGACAACACGAGCTTCGGCGAGGCGGCTGGCAAGGCTATCATCAAGCTCCTGGACGGCAAAGGCGACATCCTTGTGATGGAGGGCATCCCCTGCCCCATCAACACGCAGCGCGTGACTGGTTTCAACGAAGCCCTGAAGGCCGCACCTGGCATCCGCGTCATGGAATCGCAACCCGCCAACTGGAACACGGAGAAGGGGCTGGCACTCATGGAGAGCTACCTGTTGAAATATCCGAAAATCGACGCTGTCTGGGCTGGTGACGATGATGTCCTGCTGGGGGCCATCAAGGCCTATCGCGAATCGGGCCGCAAAGACGTGAAGGCCTTTGTGGGCGGCGGCGGCAGCAAGCTGATTGTCAAGCCCATCCTGGACGGCGACCCGCTCATCAAGGCAACCGTCACCTACCCGCCACAGATGATTTCCAAAGCCATTGACGAAACCGTCGTGGTGCTGCGTGGCGAAGCCCCGCCCCAGAAGGAGATCATCATCAAATCGCAGATTGTCGATAAGGATAGTGCCCAAGAGCACTACTTCCCCGAATCCGTGTATTAATCGTCCTGGATTCACGTTCCTTCAAAGCGTGAACAACAAAAAAAAGGAGCCAAAGAATGGAACTGAAACTGGATTTTACAGGTTATGTGGCGATGTGCAGCGGCGGTGCCTCTGGCATGGGGCTTCTCTGCGGGCAGAAGTTCGCGCAGTCTGGCGCAAAGGTGGTGCTATGCGACGTAAACGAAGAGGCCGCGAAGGCGAAGGCACAGGAGATTTGCGACAACGGCGGCGAAGCCATCGGGCTTGGTGTCGATGTACGCAAATTCAGCGATATTGAGAAGGCGGTGAAGACGACGGTTGAGAAATGGGGGCGCATCGACTACCTCATCAATGCGGCGGGCGGCGCATCCTCCCGCATCTTCTCCTGCAAGGACGCCTGGTACGAGCGTGACCCTGCCATCATCGAATGGGGACTTGACGTCAACCTGAAGGGTGCCGTGCTCTTTAGCCGTGGTGTCATTGGCGAGATGATCAAGAACAAGCACGGTGTCATCATCACTTTCGGCTCCGTCACAGGCGAAGAAGGCAGTGCGCAGTGCGTAGATTATGCGGCGGCGAAGTCTGCCATGCACGGTGTCACCAAAGGGCTGGCGCAAATCGGCGCGCCGCACGGCGTTCGTGCCTGCTGTGTCATCCCTGGCCCCGTGCTGACGCGCCCTGCCATGGCCAATATGAAGACGGCCCTCGGACGTGCCGCCGAACCGTGGGAGCTCTGCGACTTCATCATGTACCTCTGCGATGACAAGCAGGGCGGCTTCATCACGGGTTCCGCCCACCTCATTGATGGCGGTCGGCTACTTCTCTAATCTTCGCTTAGCGCGTGCTTCATCTCAATGTGCGCGCTCGCGCACATCAGCAGCCTTCCCCCTCTTCCCTAGTGCGCGTGCAGCACGCACAATCCTCCAAAGAAAACCATTATGAAAAGAGTCCTCTTTCTATCCTGCATTTTGACCTTGGCGGCATTCGCCTCCGATTTTCGTGTTGACAATAAAGCTCTTGAAGCGGAGTTCTCCTTCAAGGGGGGCGGCATCACGCAGCTGACGCGCAAAAAGAACAATGCAGTTCTCAGCTTCCCTGGGTACACCAGTGTCACGGAGCGCGTCTTTGCGCAGGCGGGAGAAGTCTCCTTGCAGGAAACCTTTGCAAATCTGGAGTACCGCATGGTAAGCTACACGCGTACTCCGCAACACGGCTATGACGTGACGCTGACCACGCAGGGCACGGCATGTTTCGACTGGCTGCGCATCACCAAGACCTTCGCTTTCCCGCACAACAAGGAAAACTTCACGGTTCTTTACACGCTGAAGAACCTGGACAGCAAGCCGCACTTTGCAGGGATGTGGCTCAAGACCTTCTTCGCGCTCTACGACGAGGCTGGCTCCTCGAACCGCATCATGCAGCCACGCAACGGCGAGTTGACGGAAATCACCCACCCTGGCAGCGCAACGCACGACGAATGGAGCCCCACGCCTGGCCTTTCACTTGTCTCCATTGGCGGCAAGGAAAGCAACCAGGGGATTGTCGCCACATTGCCGCCCACCGTCTGCGCGGGCTTCTACAGTTGGTGCTCGGCACGCCATGGCTCCACCCTCAACACCTTTGAGATGATTACCCGCGAGATGGAGCTCCCCGCCAAAGGTGAAATCTCCTTCCTCGCCACCTTTACTGTCAGCGACAATGCAGCCGAACTGGCGCGAAGGCTCGCAAAAGGACCTGAATACAAAATCACCGAAAGCCAGGGGCGCGAGGCCTCCTGCATCCCAGGCACCCCCGCCTATCGTCCCTACAAGGCAATCAAAACAGGCGTCTTCGGCGACTTCAGCAGCTACGTCGATTTCGTGATTCCTCGCCAGTTCAACGAAAGCATCCGTTCCGCCATCCTTCCGCCAGACGCTGATCCCGCGCGTGTCGCAGTCTATGAACTTTGCAACAAACGCGTTGATAGAGACCGTCCCCTGCCATCAACCGTCAAAACCCTTCCAGACGGCACTAAACGCCTGCTCTTCAAAGTCCCTTCCATGGGCGGCCATGGGCACCTCTACACCAGTATCGATGAAAATGGCGTCGCCTTCGACAAGTTCAACGGCCTCAACCCACGCCCCTGCCTTGGCAAAGTCAACATGATTTGCCGCATCGTTCTTGACGCGGAGCCGAACAGCGCCCCGCCCTTGGATGTCGATGCGCCTGAACTGGTCTTCAATGCCTCTTTCGAAAAGCCCAACGCCAACAACGACTTCGCTGACGGATACTTCTGGCACTCCATGATGCTCCGCCGCAAACTCCACTTCTGGGAGAAGGATGCTGGGCGGAACGGTACCTACGGCATCCGCCTCAAGCAGGAAGGACAGCCGACCCCTCCCGTATTCAGCCTCGATTTTCTGGCGGAGCCTGACAAAAGATACAATTTCAGCGCATGGGTGAAATGCGACAACCCCGACCAGAAATACGCCATCGTCTATGTGATTCCCTACGATGCGGGGCAAAAGCCCATTCAGTCCTCCAAGGTTTACATTGACAACGCCAGTGCAACCTATCCATGGAGACGTATCTCCAAGAAGTTCCAGCTTCCCAAGGAGGCGGTCACCTTCAGCATCTTCTTCCAGCTCGCTGCGGCAGGCAAAGAGAACACCATGTGGATAGACGATGTCTCCCTCGTGCCCGATGATTTCTTTTTCGTCCCGAAGCCAGCTCTTGAAATAGCCCGCGAGACCGCCATTCTGAACGGCTACACCCCCCTGCCCCTGATGGAGACCATCGACCACAGCTATGTGACTCCGCACGAGAAGTGGTTCAAGCCAGCGGCCTTCCAAGCGCCCGACATCCTCTACTGCTGCACCATCATTGGCAGCAATGAGGATGCTTCGCGGCGGCAAATCGTTGAGCTTTCCCAACGCATGGATTTGAACTACACCTTCATCCCGCTGCTTCTTAAACTCAATGGCATCAAGAGCAAATATTCATTTGGCGTTGGCCAGGCCCTCACGGAAACCTACCTTGAGCCCTATTCCATCGAGCGCATCAAGGCACTCAAGAGCCTTCCAAAACTCGCCCTTGTCCAAGGCATCGAGTTCGACAAGCACGATTCCAACCAGGCTCTCACCAATGTGCTTGCTGACTTGCAGGCAAAAGGCGTTGAGTTCGTCTTCCTGAACTGCAAAATGATTCCGCAGAGTTTGACAGGAAAAGCCCTCAAGCAGACACCTCCTGAATGGTTCCTCATCCCCCGTATGAACGACAACAAGCGGTTCAACCGCTACATGGAGGTCTACGAGAAGGCATTTGTCTTCGACTTCAGCAATGCGCACTATGCGATGCTGCAAAACTTTATAAGCACGCCACCAGAAATGCGCAACCAGATATCGCCCGCCTATTTCAGCCGCGACTTCCCCTTCTGGGAATACCCCTTCCTCCCCCTTGCCAAGGCAATTCGTCAAAAGGCAGGAATCACCCCAGATGCATTGTTCACCGCCGCCGAATACAAGGAAGGCACGCTTTCCTTCAAGTTGAATGCAACCCAGGAAACCAACGCGCGTCTCCGCATCGAATATAAAACCACCTTCCGCTCGACGGATGCCACCACCGTGCAGGATGTCTCCCTCAAGACGGGTGAAAACAGCATCCAGGCAAGTACCCCTGAACTTCCAGGCGGCTGCCACATCGTCCACTACAAGTTGATGAACACCGCCGACAAGGTCATTGATGCAGGCGCCCTCCGATTCGACACTCCAGTCCAGTCGCCAATCAGCATCGAATACGCCCATAAGGACCGCATCTACGCCACCAGGAAACCCATTGAGTTTTCCGTCACTGCGGAGAATATCCAGGCAGGCGATGTGATTCAGGTCGCGCTGGAGGACACCGAGGGGCGTGTTGTCGCCAAGGCGGACAAACCTGCCGCCGCAAAGGCCGATTTCTCCCTCACCGTACCTGCCCCCTACACGATTCTCTACCGTGTATTCGCCAACCTTGTCCGTGGCGGCAAGGTGCAGTCTCAAGTAATGGGTGAAATCTCCCTGCCCGACCGCAAGCTCGACCCGACCGACTACCATGCGGGCATGTGGGGTGGACGCCTCCTCCTCTCGGGAATGCTCCGCAACCTCGGCTTTGACCTGCTCTCCTGCGAAGGACGCAACGACCTCATCACCAACGGCACGCTGCGCAATGAACTGAATCTGGGCTTCTATCCGCTGGTCCTCAACCTCGGCCACGTCGCCAACGAGAACGCAGACGTTTACCGCGCGGATGTCCCCACCGACCCCGTGCGCAACCCTTGCTACAACGACCCAGCAGTTGCAAAACGCGCCATGGAGGAGACCAACGAAAAACAGCGCATAAACAATGCCAGATATTACGCCATGTACTACAATGAGCTGGGCGACGAGCAGTTCCTTGGCTCAACCGTCTGCTACAGCGAGCATTGCCTGTCCGAATTCCGCAAGTACCTCCAGGCGCAGTATGGCACGGTCGCCAAGTTGAATGAGGAGTGGGGCACCGCCTACGCGTCCTTCGACGAGGCGACGCCCGTCCAGAAGGAACCTGTGGCGAACAGCGACAACCTCTCGCAGTGGCTTGACCACAAGATGTTCATGAGCAGCGTCTATGCGCATCAGTTCGTGGGCAGGCGCGAGGCGATTATCCGCCGCGAGGTTCCAGAAGCGCAGGTCGGTCTTTCGGGCACCCAGGTTCCTGGCTATGGCTATGACTGGGCGCAGTTGATGAAGCACTGCACATGCCTCTCATACTACAATGGCGTGCAAACCACACTTGTCAACGATTTCGCCCTACCTGGCACGCTCCTAGGCCAGTGGGGCGGAGGCTACGTCAGCAGCGCCACCGTCTGCGAAATCTACCAGCGTTCGCCACAGTGGAGCAACCTCCTCAAGGGTGCGAATATCTCCTGGAACTGGCATGGGAGCGCCTACAACGGCGACGGCTCCCCCACGGGAAACCTGAAGGTCTATTGCGAGGAGTTCCAACTCTTCAAGCGGGGTCTCGGCAAATTGCTGCTGACCTCCGACAAGGAGACGCGCCCCGTCGCCGTCCTCTACAGCCAGCCCTCCCTCTTCACCGCCATGAACGGCGGCCTTGGCATCTCCGACTGGCAAAACACGCAGACTGGCTGGGATGAGCTTCTCCGTGATATGAAGTTCAGTTTCCGCTTCATCTCATACGAGGAGCTGGCGGCTCCAGATTTCACCTCGCGCGGCTTCAAGGCCGTCATCCTGCCGATGGCGCTGGCCCTCTCCGATGCCGAGCGCACCAACCTGGTCAAAGCCGCCGAGAACGGCGCCATCATCATCGCGGACATCGCGCCTGGACGCTATGACTCACATGGCAAGCGCATCGCCAACACTGTCCTGGACAAGTTGTTCCCGCCCAATCCAGGCCCGATCGTCCCCGAAACGATGCTTATTGAACAGCCGCCTCTGAAGAGTCGCTTCCACGTGGCGGAACCCGCGCTCGGTGTGATGAAGGAAACGCCTTGCGGCAAGGGGCGTGGTATCCTGATGAACACGATGATGACCAGCTACCAGGCCATCACAATCGGCGGCACGGGCGGTGAGCTGGCAACGGGTACCAGCGGCACCCAGGAGCTCTGCCGTTCCATACAAAACGTCCTGCTTGAAGCCATGACCAAGGCCGACATCAAGCCCTTTGCGACGGTTGTCGATGCCAAAGGCAACACTTTCACCTGCCAGACAACCCTCCGCAAAGCGGGCGACAACCACTACTTCGGCATCATCCCGCACACAAGCCTCCGTGGACGAGGCATGATTGACCACGAGAACGCGCCAACCGTCACCGTGACGCTACCCGTCAAGGGAACCATCTATGATGTGCGCCAGGGCAAGATAATCGCGGAAGGCAACACCTTCGCCGTCAAGGCCCCCATTGGCTATGGACAGCTCTTTGCCATCCTGCCCGCCTCCGTGGAGCCACCCGCCATCACCCTGCCCGAAACAGTCAATGCGGGCGACATCGTCACCTGCTCATGCTCTGCGAAAGGGGCAACCAGCAAGACAGTCTATCACATGGAGGTGACGTTCCCCGACGGCACCACATCCGCCATCTACACGCAGAACGCGACCTTCGATTCACCTGAAGGCACCTTCTCCTTCCAGGTGCCCTTCAACGCCGCTCCAGGCAAGTGGGACGTCACCATTACCCACGTCGCCAGCGGCGCACGCTCCACGCGCAACTTCATGGTTGCAAAGTGACATTCTCCCTGGCGCTGAAAGCGCCAGGCACAGAACAGGTTCTCCTGTCCAGCGCGGCGGGAAGCCTGTCCTATGCGGCGCGCTTCAGCGCGGCGGAATTCCCCTATGCCTTCGACTTCACCTGTGTACTGAAGATAAAGAGGCAGATACTGCAAAGGCCCACGATGATGGGACCATAGATAATGCCGATGAGGCCAAAGGTCTGAAGTCCGCCCAGAATCGAGAAGAAAAGCACCATGTAGGACATCCCTGTCTTGCCGCCCCGCTTCATCAGGAACGGGCGGATGATGCTGTCAACATTGGCGACGAAGCAGCCGCAGAAAAGCAGGATGAACACACCTTGCGCCGTATGCCCTGCCATGAACAGATAGACGGTCACAGGCACCCAGATAAGCCCAGTCCCGACAAATGGGATGATGGAGCACATGCCCAGAAGCGTCCCCCAGAAAAGCGCGGGCACCCCGACGATTCGGAACGCGATCATGGAAAGACCGCCCTGGATAAGTGCCGTCCCGAAGATGCTGTAGAAAATCGCCCCCGTTACGTTCTTGATGCTCCCCACGATGCGGTTCTGGTCACTATCACTAAAGGGGGATATCTTCAGCAGATACTCCCAAATGCGCTTGCCATCCAGAAAGATGTGGAACATTACAAACAACATGATGAAGAAATTAAAAATCGCAAAGCCGATTTTGGAGAGCATTCCTTTCAGGATGTTGCGCAGATAATGCAGAATGACCAGGGTAACCTCCGCGACCATGCTGGATAATTCAGGCGGGGCAGTCTCCTCCCCCTTCGTGTTCTCATCTTTCGTTTTTGCGCTCTCCGCCTCCGTTTTTGCACCGTCAGTAGAAGACGAATCAGCATCCACAGCAGGCATTTCAGCAGTCGATTGCGTCATTGCCGTTTCAGGCGTCTGATTCTCAGCAGCATCCAAAATAGGGACTTCACTTTGTCCCACTACATCATGGACGTGTTTTTTCATGTCCGCAAGCATACGGGCTGGGTCTCCGCCAAAGGCTTTCACCATCTTCTCGGTAAGGCTTCTCAACTGCCGTATCAGATATTTATTGCGATACTTCTCATACAACTCCATGCTCTTGCGGGGCATGTCGTTCTGCACCCATTCCGCCGCCTTTGGAATCGCCGTTATCCCCTGTTTGACAACGCTTGTGCCAAAGGCAGATAACGGAACCACGATGACAAAGAACACCAGAATGATGGAGATGATGGAGGCATACAGGCGGCTACGCCAGCAGAGCCTGCTTTCATATTCAGCAGGACGCACCTGGCGGTAGTGGCACTGCTTGCGGCTCCGTCCATAGGCATAGTCCAGAAACTGGCGCACTTTTTTCACAATCCGCTCGTGCAATGGCATCAGCATGATGGCGAACAACACGCCCAATATAATGGCGTGCAGAACGTTGCGCAACATGTACACTACTGTCAGCACCAATGCCACCGTCAAAACCAGAAAGGTCACTTTCGCTATGACGGGCCTCCAATCCTTGTAATCTGTATCGTTCATTGTTTTTTTCTCAAATATCATACATTTATATCTGCAAATATAATACATTTATATCCGCTTCTGTCAAGCACGACATTCAAAAAACTGGACAAGAAAAAATGCGACAAAATGTCGCAGTGCGACAAACAGGCGCGACAATGATTGCTTTCATTGGGTGTGACATGAAGTTTGCTCGGATAGCAGTATAAAAATAGTTTATTGCAATACCGCATGTTGTGACTTAAGACCAAAATTGGCATAGATATTGCATATCCTCTTTCGTCAAATAAAAAATATAAAAAATGACAACAAAAGGAGAACAGACTATGGGAAAAATCTTAGGTATTGATTTGGGTACTACGAATTCGTGCATGGCCGTCATGGAAAACGGGAAGCCCGTTGTGATTCCGAACGCGGAAGGCAGCCGCACGACACCGTCCGTTGTTGCGTTCACCAAAACTGGCGAGCGTTTGGTTGGCGCGCTGGCAAAGCGTCAGGCTGTGACGAATCCCGCGCAGACCATTTTCTCCATCAAGCGTTTCATGGGCCGCAAGTATGCGGAGGCAACCAAAGATGAGGAGATGGTGCCGTACAAAGTTGTGTCAGGGAAGAACGGCGACGCCTACGTCCAGGTTGGCGACAAGCTCTACTCCCCGCCAGAAATCTCCGCCATCATCCTGCAAAAGCTGAAAGCGGATGCAGAGGCCTATCTTGGCGAGCCCATCACCGAGGCGGTCATCACGGTTCCTGCATACTTCAATGACAGCCAGCGCCAGGCCACCAAGGATGCAGGGCGGATCGCAGGCTTTGATGTGAAGCGTATCATCAACGAGCCGACCGCAGCCTCTCTGGCATACGGCTTGGACAAGAAGAAGAACGAGAAGATTGCCGTGTATGACCTGGGCGGCGGTACCTTTGATATCTCCGCGCTGGACCTTGGCGACGGCGTCTTTGAAGTTATGGCGACCAACGGCGACACCCACCTGGGCGGCGATGACTTCGATGGCGTCATCATCGACTGGCTGGCCGATGAGTTCAAGAAGGAAAACGGCATTGACCTGCGTCAAGACCCCGTCTCCCTGCAGCGTCTGAAAGAGGCGGCTGAAAAGGCAAAGTGCGAGCTTTCCTCCAGCACCTCTACGGAAATCAGCCTGCCCTACATCACGGCAGACGCCTCTGGCCCGAAGCACTTGAACCAGGTGTTGAGCCGCGCCATGCTGGAACAGCTGACCAGCGAACTCTGCGCCAAGACCAAGGAACCCTGCATGAACTGCATGAGGGATGCAAAACTCTCCTCCTCGCAGTTTGACGAGGTCATCTTGGTCGGCGGCATGACCAGAATGCCCAGAGTCCAGAAACTGGCCGAAGAGATCTTTGGCAAGGTTCCGAACAAAGGCGTGAACCCCGACGAGGTCGTCGCAATCGGTGCAGCTATCCAGGGCGGCGTGCTTGCAGGTGATGTGAAGGATGTGCTGTTGCTGGATGTCACACCGCTTTCACTGGGCATCGAGACCCTCGGCGGCGTCTTCACCAAGCTGATTGAACGCAATACCACCATTCCGCATAAGAAGAGTGAAATCTTCAGCACGGCCAGCGACAACCAGCCAAGCGTTGAAATCCATGTTCTGCAAGGCGAGCGCTCGGTGGCCAGCGGCAACAAGACCATTGGTCGCTTCCACTTGGACGAGATTCCGCCAGCCCCACGCGGCGTTCCGCAGATCGAAGTCACATTCGATATCGATGCCAACGGCATCCTGAAGGTCACCGCCAAGGATATGGGCACTGGCAAAGAAAGCAAGATCACCATCACCGCCAACTCTGGCCTCTCGGAGGACGAAATCAAGAAGATGATGGATGACGCACAGGCCCACGCCGAAGAGGACAAGAAGAAAAAGGAGGAGGCCGACATTCGTAACCGCGCTGATTCGCTGGTTTACCAGACGGAAAAGCAGCTGAAAGAGAATGGCGACAAGATTCCTGCCGAAATCAAGGAGCCGATTGAGAAGAGCCTGGCCGACCTGAAGGAGGCCATCAAGGACAACGATGTTCAGAAGATGGATTCCATCATGAAGGATATGGAGAGCAAGCTCCACGCCTTCGCGGAAGAGCTCTACAAGAACGCGCAGGCTGCGCAGGGTGGTCCACAAGGCGCTGGCTTCAACCCAGGTGCTGGATTCAACCCAGGCGCTGGACAGGCTGACGCAAACAACGCGAAGAAGAACGACGACTACATCGACGTTGATCCCAAGAACTAAATAGAAAAGCAATTCCTTTGCCTTAAAGCTTCATGCTTCAGGGCAAAGGAATTATAGTAGGAAGACAGAAAGCAAATCGGGTTTTCCCCGTCATAACAATAAACAAAAGGAGATTCACGAATGAACATCAAACCATTGGGCGACCGCGTTCTTATCGAGGCCATTGAGCAGAAAGAAGTCATCAAGGGCGGAATCGTTATTCCCGACAGCGCCAAGGAAAAACCCCAGGAAGCAGTTGTCGTGGCCGTTGGCCCTGGCAAGCGCGATGACAAAGGTGTCCTGATTCCCGTTGAAGTCAAGGTTGGCGACCACGTCCTGACTTCCAAGTACGGCGGCACCGAAATCAAGATTGACGACAAGGAATACAAGATTCTGAATGCCAGCGACATCCTCGCAATCGTCGAATAAGGCGTCCTTCAAAGAGATTCACAAACGTAACATTTTGGAAAAATAGGAGTAAAACAAACCATGGCTGCAAAGCAGATTCAATATGATACCAAGGGTCGTCAGGCTCTTCTGAACGGCGTCGCCGCCCTGAGCAAGGCTGTCAAGACCACACTTGGCCCGAAAGGCCGCAACGTCATCATCGACAAGAAGTTCGGTTCCCCCACCGTCACCAAGGACGGCGTGACCGTCGCAAAGGAAGTCGAACTGCCTAACCCGTTCGAGAACATGGGTGCGCAGATGGTCAAGGAAGTCGCCAGCAAGACCAACGACAACGCTGGTGACGGTACCACCACCGCTACCATCCTCGCCGAGGCAATCTTCCGCGAAGGCCTGAAGAACGTCACCGCTGGCGCCAACCCCATGGGGCTAAAGCGCGGCATTGACAAGGCCGTCGAGGCCATTGAGGCCCAGCTGAAGAAGATGGCCATTCCTGTGGATTCCAGCGAAGAGCAGATTGCGCAGGTCGCCACCATCTCCGCCAACTCCGACAAGGAAATCGGCCAGATCATTGCCGAGGCCATGTCCAAGGTCGGCAAAGACGGCACCATCACCGTCGAAGAGGCCAAGACGATCGACACCACCTACGATGTGGTTGAAGGCATGCAGTTCGACAAAGGCTACCTCTCCCCCTACTTCGCCACCAATATGGAAACCATGCAGTGCGTTTTGGACGACGCCCTGATCCTCATCCATGAGAAGAAGATCAGCAACCTGCAGGACATGCTTCCTCTGCTCCAGGGCGTTGCCAAGTCTGGCAAGCCCCTGCTCATCATCGCCGAAGACGTTGATGGCGAAGCACTCGCGACGCTGGTTGTCAACAAAATCCGCGGTACGCTGAATGTCTGCGCGGTGAAGGCCCCTGGCTTCGGCGACCGCCGCAAGGCCATGCTGGAGGATATCGCCATCCTGACGGGCGGCACCTGCATCACCGAAGACCTCGGCATCAAGCTCGAGAACGTCACCACCGACATGCTCGGCTCCGCCCACCGCATCACCATCGACAAGGACAAGACCACCATCATCGACGGCAATGGCTCCGATGAGAAGCTGGCTGGCCGTATCGGCCAGATCCGCCATCAGATCGAAGAGACCACCTCGGACTACGACCGCGAGAAACTCCAGGAACGCCTGGCCAAGCTGGCTGGCGGCGTCGCCGTCATCCACGTCGGTTCCGCCACGGAATCCGAGATGAAGGAGAAGAAGGCCCGCGTCGAGGACGCCTTGAACGCCACCCGCGCAGCCGTCGAAGAGGGTATCGTCCCTGGCGGCGGTGTCGCCCTCATCCGTGCTGCCAAGGTCGCCCTGGCCGACCTCAAGCTGGCTGGCGACGAGGCCACTGGCGCCGACATCATCGCCCGCGCCGTTTCCGAACCCCTGAAGCAGATTGCCCTGAACGCTGGCGTGGAAGGCTCCATCGTCGTCAAGACCGTCAAGGACGAGCAGGATGGCAACTGGGGCTATGACGCCGCCAACGACGAGTACGTTGACATGATCAAGGCTGGCATCATCGACCCGACCAAGGTCGAGCGCTGCGCCCTCCAGAACGCCGCCTCCGTGGCTGGTCTGCTGCTGACCACCGAGTGCATGATTTGCGACATCCCCGAAGAGAAGAAAGAAGCCCCCGCAGCCCCTGGCGGCATGGGCGGAATGGACGGGATGATGTAATTCATACCACATGAGGTGCGCGCCTCGCGCGCACCAGATTGAGCACCCTAAAAAAAGCCCCCGCTGGTTTATTCTGGCGGGGGCTTTTTTGGGATACGCTATGTTCCCCAAGAGGGTAGTTTTTGGAAGCCGCGGAGCGGCAGCGCCCGTTAGGGCGCAACCATGCGCAACCCCACGCAAGCGCCCGCAAGGGCGCGTAGCGTGGGGGAGGGATGCCCCCTAGAATCCGCGCCCGTAAGGACGCAACAAAAAAACGTTGCCGTTACCTATCCTCTTGGGGAACATAGCGTTGGGATAAAAAGTGTTTACGAATCTCTTATGGCCTCTCGAAGAAGTAGGGCTTGCCTGTGCGGGCGGATTCATAGATGCCGCAGATGAGTTCCACGGCGCGGCGCCCTTCCCTGCCATTGAGCTTGGGCTCGCGATGGTTGAGGATGGCGTCGGAAAGGTCTTGGAGCTGAAGTCGGTGCCCCGTGATGTCGATACCCATCGGAGTGCGCCCGCCAGCGGCGTCGATTTCGCGGGACTGCTCGGTAAACACGTTTTCATCTTCGGGGAGTTTTTTCACAAACTCCCAACGGGTGATTTTGTCCTCCTCAAAGGCGACAGTACCCTCGCTGCCCGAGAATTCGATGCGGCGCGGGAAGCCAGGCGCGCAGGAGGTGCTGACCTCGATGGTGCCGAAGGAGCCGTTGCGATACTTGATGGCGGCGCAAAGATTGTCCTCCACCTCGATACTGTGCGAGAGCGTGCCAGCGAAGGCGAAGACCTCCTCTGGGGCGCCATTGATGTAGAGCAGCATGTCAATGGCATGGATGGACTGATTCATCAGGGCTCCACCGCCGTCCATGTGCCAGGTGCCACGCCAGTCGGAGGCGCTGTAGTAGTCGGCTGAGCGGAACCAGCGGACCTGTGCGCTGGCAAGCACCATGCGACCAAAGCGTCCGCGTCGCATGGCATCCTTCACCATGCAGACGGCACGGGTGAAGCGAGACTGGAAGACAGGTGAAAGCAGTACGCCGTTGTCATCACATGCCTTGATGATGGCATCGGCCTTTTCCAAGGTGATGTCCAAGGGCTTCTCGCAGAAGACATGTTTGCCCGCCTTGGCGGCAGGAATGGCCATGGCTCCATGAAGTCCAGAGGGCGTTGCAATGGTGACAGCCTGAATCTGGGAATCCGCCAGAAAGTCCTCGAACTTGGTGTATGCACGGCAGTTGTATTCCTTTGCCAGCCTCTCAGCGGCGGCGGGAATCTTGTCATACACCGCCACAAGGCAGGAGTTGTCAAGCATGTTCAGGACCTTGGCGTGAATGCCTGCGATGGCTCCCGCGCCGATGATGCCGTAACCGACTTTCTGATTATCCATTGTAGATTCTCCTTTGGTCTTATTGGAGGCAATTTCGATTATAGTTGAGGTAATTTCATAACTTACGCGAAATGCGCGTTAGTTTTGAAATTATCTCAGTTTTGAAATGACCTCATTGTTTAGATTCGTGTTGTTTTGGCGATGATGTCCATCCACTGCCTGCATTTCCCCAGGTCGAATGGCGGGGTGCCAAGCAGGTAGTGGTTGTAGTGCGGGACGTTCTCCCCCTCAAGTGTCCACTCCATCATAAAGAGGCGCTTGGCACTGCGTGGTGCGCGGATATTGCCGAGGAAGGTGTTCTGGTTTGCCTTGGAGGTGAAGTAGCCCTCCATCAGCGTCTCCTCCGTCTCGCCGTCCCAAACGCGGAAGTGGCCTTTGTAATCCTGGCGGGTGGTGTTATCGACGATAAGACGGCAGTTCCAAACATCTGGCTCGCAGAGAATCAGGCAGACATCCTGATGGGACTGCTTCAGATAGTCGAAGGCCAGCTTCTTCGTGAAATAGTAATCGACGATGGCATCGGAGATTTGCGGCCATCCGTCCATCATGTTCCACCAGAGGATGCCCGAGGTGAACGGGCGGCGCTGTCGGAACAGCTCAACAAAGAACTTCTTCGCCTGTGCCTGCACAAACTGGGAGGCAGGCGCATATTCCTCAAGATTATCAGGAATCACCCCGTAGAACTCCATCATCTGGTTGGACATCATCGTGATGCGCCCGTCCAGATGAGAGGTGCCTGGAATGGGGTCCGTGGCATGAATGCCCCATTCGGGATTCCCCTTCCAAGGCCAGTTGAACTCGGGATGCGTGAACTTGCGGATGGATTCCGCAGCGGGGCAACCATGGTAGCCCGTCTCGGACGCAAAGCAGGCGTTGTTGTTGGCGTAGAACGGAGTCTTGTAATAGTCGCGCGCCCCCCAGAGATGCTGTTCGGGTCCGATGCGCTCGTTTCCATGGAGCGCAACGATTTCGGGAGTGATGTACGGGGAACTTGGGATATAGGGGCGGAAGCCGTCCAACCTGTCCAGCACCTGCGGGATGACCTCGCGTGTCAGGCGGTTCTTGGCGGGATCGCGGTAGTTGCCCCACCAGCCGACGGCACCGCAGTCGTTCTCATTGTCGCCTGCCCAAAGCACGATGCAGGGGTGCTGGCGACGTTCTGCCACCACAATCTCCGCCTCCTTGCGGAAACGCGCCAGAAACTCCTCGTCCTGCGGATAGGCGCCGCAGGCCATCGAAAAGTCCTGCCAGACCATGATGCCCTTGCGGTCGCAGATGTCGTAGAAGAGCTGCGGCTCATAGACGTTCCCGCCCCAGCAGCGCAGCATATTGCAGTTCATCTCCGTGAAGAGCTTCAGGATGCGTGGAATGCGCTCCGCGTCGCGGCTATGAAGTGCATCGGCGGGAACCCAGTTGGAGCCCTTGGCGAAAACAGGCACGCCGTTGATGATGAACTGGAAGCGACCTGGATGCTCCTTGGTGTTCAGCATGGTGTTGTCCAGAACGGCTGTACGGATGCCCAGCGTGGTATGCTTGTCGGCGATGACCTCGCCGTGGTGCAGGATTTCCACATGCACGTCATAGAGATTGGGGTCGCCGTAGCCGCGCGGCCACCACAGTTTCGGGTTACGCACATTGAAGCGGAACTGGTTCCAGGTGAAGGTCAGCGGGCGTTCATCCGTGAAGCGCGATTCGCCGCAGGTCCCCGTGATTCTCATCGAAAGCCCCTCCAGCACCTTCAAATCCGTGGTAAACTGGTAGAAGCAGTGGATGTCCGCACGGTTTTCATCGCAGCTTTCCACTGCAAAGTAGAGCATCGTGATGTCGTTCGGCAACCGCTCCTCCAGATAGACAGGGCGCCAGATGCCAGCCGAGACAATGCGCGGCATGATGTCCCAACCGAAACAATGGGATGGTTTGCGTATGCGCAACGCCTCGATGCCGAAGGCATGGGCTCGATACCAGATGTCCATCGGCTCGTCCCGCACCATGTTCATCGGGGAACGCAGGCAGACAAAAAGCGTGTTCTCCTCCCCCGCTGGACGCAGCCATTCCCCCACAGGAAAGCGGTGAGGTATCAAGGCGTTGTCCGTGGAGGAAATCTTAATGCCGTTGAGCCAGATGTCCGCATAGCAGTCCAGTCCCTCGAAGACCAGGTCAGGATGCACGAAGTCAGGGGTTTTGAAGGTCCGCTCATAGCAAAAGGTATGAAACTCGTAAGGTCGCAGCTGAGTGCTGTTCGTCCCTATGAAGGGGTCTTCGATGAGCCCCGCACGCATCAAGTCGATCTCGACATTCCCTGGCACCTTGCCAGACAAAACAGGAAGCAATTTCACATCTTCAGGGGTCTTATAGTCGAAATCACCTTCCAGAAAGTGCCTCATCGACCACTCGCCGCCCAGATCCATTCTTCTGCGTTCTGACATCTTAATGCCGCTCCTGCATTCGTTTTTATACCATTGGTATATTTTTCATAGCATTGGTTTATTTTAACTATAATCGCGAAAAATGGAATTGCAAGCGAAAGAGGCGCATTATCCGCGCATTACCCCAGCCTTGTACTCTTCTTCAAGAATGCTTGCCATGTGCCGCCAACCAAAATTGCGTTTGACGGCGACCTGCCCCCGCTGCCCCATTTCGATGCGCCGATTTTTGTCACGGAGCAGGATGATAATCTCCTTGGCCACCTCCTCGGGTGTTTGCATCTGGCAGAGGATGCCAGTAAGACCGTTTGAAACAACCTCTGGAGTGCCGTCCAGAGGATAGGCCACCACTGGGACGCCAGTGGCAAGTGCCTGGACGGCGGCGCGCGGCAATCCCTCCCGCAAGGAAAGATGAGCCAGAACCGTCATCAGCGGAGTATATCGCGGGACCTCCGACGGAGAGACCAGTCCCGTGAAGATGAAGTGGTCGCTCAAATCAAGTTCGGCAATCCTCGCCTCCAGTTTCTCCCGTAGGATACCATCGCCGACCAGCAGAAACTTCGCATTGGGGAAGGCATTGACGATTATCGGTGCCGCCTCTATAAGCGTATCATGTCCCTTGAGTGGGAAAAGCCTGGCTATACAACCAATGACGGGGTCATTTTCCCCGATGCCCAACTGCTGGCGCAACTCAGGCTCAGGCTGTGCCCTCAGGTAGGCATTCAAATCCATGCCGCTATAGACGACCTTGTACTTTTCGCGCGGGGCAACATGGGCGGCAACACACTGCTCCACCATCGCCTTGGCGACGGCGTAAATCTTGTCGCAGTAGCGTGCTGCATACCATTCGGCGGCAATGTAAAACCAGTTCAGCAGGAAGAACTGCCCCTTGAAGAAAGGCTGACCATGGACGGTGTGCACCACAAAGGGCACCCCCTCCTTGCGGGCCGCAATACGCCCCAGAATGCCCGCCTTGGAGGCATGTGTATGCACAACGTCAAAATGCTGCTCGCGGAATATCTCCCGCAACTGCTTGTAGGCGCGCCAGTCCTTTTTGGGACTCAATTCACGCACCAAATCAGAGACCTCGATAATCTTCAGGCCTTCGGGGCAGGTTCTGCTCAAAAGCTCCCCTTCTGGCCCAGGGGAAGGCCCCGTGACCAGCGTCACATCGTGACCATTCTCCAGCAGCCCCTGGCACGTGTAGAGAGTGTTCTCCTGCGCGCCGCCAACTATCATTCGGGTGATGACATGACAGATTTTCAGTTTCTTTTCCATGTTTGCCCTCGCGGGGTTATATTCCTAAATTTTTCAAAGCCGCCTTTGGCAGCTTTGCATGGATGTGCGCCCCTCTCTCATCGTATTCCTCTGATAATATTGTACCCCATTCTCGGATTCTCGCAAGGAGGTCAAGACGATTATGTGGAATAACCAGCTTCTTTTCCTGCCAACTTGCCGCCATAGCCCCCTCTAGGCAATGCGCCAGTTCCGCAAGTCCCACACCCGTCTTTGCCGAGCAAGGAATACCGTCAGGAAATCGCTTTTGGACGCGCTGGCGCGTCAAATCGTCAATTAAATCCACCTTGTTGAGCACCAGCAGTGCACGACGCGCATCAGCACCGATTTCGCCAAGCACCCTCATGGTCGTCTCATGGCGTTCTTCCATGCCAGGCGTGCTCACATCCAGCACCTCGACGATGATATCCATAAGCACAGTTTCTTCAAGGGTCGATTTGAACGCCTCAACCAGGTGATGCGGAAGTTTTCGGATGAAGCCGACCGTGTCCGCCAGAAGCAACGTCTGTCCGCCTGGCAGCTGATACTTGCGGACGGTTGGGTCTAAAGTTGCAAAGAGTTTGTTCTCCACCAGCACGTCCGCCCCTGTCATGGCATTGAGAAGGGAGGACTTTCCCGCATTGGTGTATCCGACAATCGCGGCAGTGGGAACGGGACGGCGAAGCCGCTGGAGCCGCTGGACCTCGCGGTGCTTCTGCACCTCCTCCAACTGCTGCTTCAACTTGGCGATTTTCATGCGGACGATACGCGAGTCCAGCTCAATCTGCTGTTCGCCTTCGCCACGCATCCCCATGCCGCCTGCCATACCGCGCTGACGATTCAGATGCGTCCATTGACGCTTCAGCCTGGGCAACGAATAGTTGGAACGCGCCAGCTCAACCTGGAGCACCGCCTCCTTGGTCTTGGCGTGTGCAGCAAAGATGTCCAGAATGACCTCATGGCGGTCAATGACGGCCATGCCCGCCAGCTTTTCCCAGTTGCGCTGCTGCGAGGGGGACAGGGAATCATCGAAGACAATGGCGTCGGCCCCCAGCTCGCTGGCGCGCCGCGCAATCTCCGCCGCCTTTCCTGAACCAATCAGGTAGCCTGGGTTGGGTTCCCGCTGCTTGGCGATGTCGCTTCCAACCACATCCAGCCCCAACGTAGTACAAAGTTCCTTCAGCTCCAGCAGGAGTTCCGCGCACTCTTCGGCACCGCACTCTTGTGTCTGAATCGCCACCAGAAACGCAGAGGTGACGTGGGTCGAGTCTGCATCATTTATCTCAACGTCGTTTTTATGCATGCTTCACTTCTTCAAAAGCTCATCCTGCTTGAAAGAGGCGAAAAGCCACTTTTTGTTTTCGCCTTTCACCAAATCGGAGGTGAACTCCCGCACCTCGTCGTAGTTGTAGTCGCCAGTTCTGGAACGGGTGCGTACCTTGACGGCACACCGCGAAACCGCCGTCGTCTTGGAGGTGAACTCCGTCTCAACGTCCAGGATGGTGATTTCCATATAGTCGAAGTAGGAGCGTCCGCGCGTGGCGAGGCTGACCAGCTCGTCGGCTGGCATTTCACTGTTGAAAGGAAAGTCCTTGATGCTGATGAGAACGCTGTCGTTCAGGAGGTTGCTCAATGTAGCCATCTTCACGCCCATTGCGATGTTGCCCTCCCCCGACGGCTTGCTCACGGCGTTCGCAATCGCCAGGAACTGCTTGCGGACCTTGCGCGTCTCGCTCTGGCAGACATAGTACAGGATGCAGGCCAGCACCACCACCGCAAATCCAATCTCAATATACTTTTTCATCGTTGAACTCCTTTTCTGCTTTCCTACCCATTTCGCAAGAGGAGGCCTACCAGAGCGGCATTCCAAGGACGCGACTGGCGGGAATCTGGCCGAAAATGTGCTCGTCGATATCCATGGAGCGGTTGTCTCCAACCACATAGACATGCCCAGGCTCCACGGTCCTCGGGGGCAGGTTCCAGTTGCAGGGGCCAAGGGTTTCCCATGGCTCCTTGGCCTTCTCGCCGTTCAGGTAAAGCTGCCCATCCCGAAACTCCACCGTATCGCCTTCCAGAGCGATGATGCGCTTCAGGATGTAAACCTTGTTGCCGACCATGCGCAGAATGGCCACATCGCCGCGCTTGGGCTTGGTCACCCAGTAGATGGGCTTCCAGCAGAAGGTGAAGCCGAAACCACTATACGTGGGACGCATGCTCTCCCCCTGTATGACGCAGGGACGGCAGACAAAGCCGAAGAACACAATGCACACGGCTGCCAGTATCGCCAGCCGCTTCAGCAGCCGCGCATCCAACTTCGGGAAAAAGAATTTCTCTAGAGAGCCCTGAAACACTGCCTATTCCTTTGGTTTCACAATAGTATGGATATGGACGCTCTGCACAAGCCCCGCCACCAGCAGCATCCCCAGGAGGCAGGAGCCGCCATAGCTGACGAAGGGCAGCGGAATGCCGATGATGGGCGAAAGCCCGATGCACATCCCCATGTTGATGGCACAATGGGAGGCAACCAGAACGGCGGCCCCAATTGCGATGCTGGCACCAAACTCGTCGTTGGCGCGCATGGCGGTGCGGCACGTCAATACGATATAGACCACAAACAGGAATATCACGCAGAGTGCCCCCAGCAGTCCCGTCTCCTCGCAGATGACGGCAAAGATAAAATCGGTGGGGGCGACGGTCCTGGGGAGGTAGCCCAGCGTGTGCTGCCGCCCGTTTGTATAGCCAAGCCCTTTAGAGCCGCCAATGGCAACTGTACGCAAGGACTGTTCCGCATTCCAGTTGTCGGGTTCGATGCGGTTCCCCTCTTTGTCACGGATGCTTTCTTTCATCCGATCGTAGATCATATCGAAGCTCCTCTGCATTTGCGCCTCTTTTTCCTCGCCGACAAAAGCGCCCACGGTGAAAATCGCCATCTCGCAAGGTTCCTTCATAAAGACCACGATACGCTGCTTCTGATACGGTTCCAAGACAAAGTACAGGAAGGGAAGACTGATGGAAACCACCAGCACAATGATAAGCAGCCAACGCTTCCTAAGACCATTGACAAACAGAATGGCGAAGCTGAACGGCAGGAACTGCAGGCCTGTCCCCATATCATGCTGCAAGGCAATAATCCCAAAGGGAAGCATAATGATGGCCCCCCAGATGCAAAGTGGAGAGATGTTTGAGTATTTCAGGAGTGGATGCGAAAGCGCCCATGCCGTGAAGAGCAGCGCCGCCGCTTTCATCGGCTCCGACACCTGGACCGACATCCCTGGCAACCGCAGCACGCTGCGCGCCCCGACGTCCTTGCCTCCAGAGACAAAGACCATCGAAAGCAGCACCAGACCAACCGCAAATATCGCCCAGGAATAACGTCCCAACAGACGATAGTTCGTTAGGGCACAACCAAAATAGAGCACCATCCCGATACCGATGAAGACCGCCTGGATCAGCCAACGAGTTGGAAAAATCAGCGATTGGTACTCCATCCCCGCGCACCGAATGAACAACAGGCCGATTCCCAGCAATAACACCATGCACAGAAAGGACAATTTGTCCATTCTGGACAATAGGCGCAAAAACTGTTTCAGGTCAAATGGATTCATTTACGGGTGAGTTTTTTTCAGCATCTCTTCTGGAAAAAAGAAGCGTTCCAATTTGAAAGCTCTCATTTATGAATATAATTTAATAGAGAAGAAATTAAAATGGGTTATCTGAATTTTATTCAGGAAATGCTTTGTTCTCCAAAAGAGTAGTTTTCGGAAACCGCGAAGCGGCAGCACACGAAGTGCGCGACCATGCGTAACCGCTGGCAAGCGCCCGAAGGGCGCGCAGCCTGCGGAAGTCATGCTCCACAAGAACCTGCGCCCGCAAGGGCGCAACAAAAAACATTGCAGTTAACTACCCTCTCGGGGAACAGAGCGATTCCAAAAAGGAGAAGCAGGATGAGCGCCAAGAAAAAGAATCAGGCCATTCCAGGCAGTTCTGTCCATCTGGACGACCTGGACACCGCCTGGCGTGTCGGGGCCCTGACCTGTCCCTATTGCGGCAAAGACATACCGATGGAGGGTCTTGCCTCGCTGGAGATGCACGACTGCCCGCATTGCAAAAACAAGTTCTTCATGCCGCGCAAGATGGGCGACTACTACCTGTACGAACCTGGCGGCGGCGGCGGCATGGGAAGCGTCTATAAAACAGTTTCCCGCCGTTTCCCTGGCAAGGTCCTCGCCATGAAACTGCTTGCCCGCAAGGCTCGCGACAACCCGTCCAACATCCACGCCCTGCTCAACGAAGCCGAGGTGAGTTCACACTTCAATGATTCAGAATACCTCGCTGCCTGCTTTGACAGCGGCTATATGGACGACGAGTATTTCACGGTCATGCCCTTCATCTCTGGCGAACGGCTTGACAAGCGTATTGAACGCCTCACCAAGATGCCGCCCTCGGAAGTGATTCCCATGACCATGCACATTCTAGCGGCTGAGCAGCATATCTACCGCAAGGGATACCTATTCAGGGACATGAAGCCCGAAAACATCATCATCAACCAGTACGGCTATGCTATCCTGCTGGACTTTGGCCTCTGCATCCCGCTGGAGCAGGCACGCAACCCGCAGGATGAATTCATCTCTGGCTCCCCGTACTACATGCCGCCCGAACGTCTTCTCGGCAAACCCGAGGACGCCTGTTCCGAAATCTACAGCATCGGCATGGTCATCTACAATGCCCTGACAGGAACCACCATCTACGATGCCGATGACCTGGATGCGCTGGCACACCGCCATGTCGCCAAACTCAAGGTCAACAATGCATCCAAGATGACGGACATCCCAAAGGATATTGCCGTCGTTCTTGAGAAGATGATCCGCCGCGAGGCGGAAGAAAGATACCAGACCTTCCAGGAAGTCGCCGAAGCCTTCAAACAACTGAAATATTAACAAACAACCCAAAGGAATTGCAATGAGCGGACTTAAAATCGCCGTCATGGTCCACAACCTCCGTATTGACTTCATGGAGGCACTGAAGTTCACAGCCGACATGGGATGCACAGGCGTCCATATGGCCATCTCCAAGGAGCGCTGCCCTGAATCGCTTGATGCCGCAGGGCGCAGGCAGCTCTTGCAAACCGTCAAGGACATGGGGCTAGAGTTTTCCGCCATTTGCGCCTGGGGCGGCAACGTCGATCTGGGCAACCCTGTGAATTTGCAGGAGCACATTGAGGAAGGGAAACGCCTTCTGGAGTTCGCCGCCGACCTGGAATGCGGCATCTGGCAGGGCCATTGCGGCATCATGCCCCATACCAAGGACGACCCCAAATGGGCACGCTTCGTGGATTCATTCGGCCAGCTTTGCCAGCACGGCGAGAAGGTGGGCGCACGCCTTGCCGTCGAGACAGGGCCCGAGCCGCCAGAGGTCTTCATGCAGATGATTGAGGATGTCGGAAGCCCTGCCCTCAAAGTCAACTACGACCCCGCCAACCTCATCCTCTGGCCCGCCAAATACATGATGTGGGCAAACGAGCCATACGACAAGGAGAAGGCCTTCGCGGAATACAAGCCTGTCGAGGGTGTCAAGGTTTTCGGCAAAAACATCATCCACACGCACGCCAAAGACGCCAAGGTCTTTCCCGAAGGACGCCGCGAGGTCCCACTCGGCGAGGGCTGGATTGACTGGCCGCTCTATGTCAGCTACCTCCGCGAAATCGGCTATGACGGCTATTTCGCCATTGAACGCGAGGTCGGTGAAAACCCAAAGGCCGACATCACCAAGGCCATCAACTACCTGAAGACATTGTGATTTTTCATATGGAGGATTGTATGATGAAGAAGCTAACGATAGTAGTACTTTGCCTGGCCGCACTTATCTTGAGTTCATGCTGCTGCCCCTATTGCCGCGAAAGAATGGCCCAGGAAAAAGAAGTGAACAAGCGATTCGGCGTGGATTCGCCAAGACCTGTCGTCAATGTCGCCAAATGCGATTCCACCATCACCCTGGATGGCAAGCTGGACGACCCCGCCTGGGCAAAGGCCCAGACCTACCAGATGGCTCCCCCCTTCATCGGACGCGACATGCTCCCCAAGATGAAGGCAAACAGGGACAGCGAGCCTTTCGAGGGAGCGGAAGTCAAATATCTCTATACTGCTGATACGCTCTATATCGGCGTCAAACTCCAGGATTCCGACGTCTATCAGAATGGTATTGATGACCAATCGCACTTCTACCAGCAGGGCGACCTCGTGGAAGTCTTTCTCAAGCCTGAAAATGCTTCCCCATACTGGGAAATCTACGGCACCCCGAACAATCTGAAGACCACCTTCCGCTTCACCGCCCGCGGATGCGGACGCTCCGACTGGGGCGAACTCGACCCAGCCTACAAATGCGCCGCAACCGTCCAGGGCACCCTTAACAAGTCCGACGACAAGGACGGCGGCTGGACCATCGAGATGGCCTTCCCCTTCAAGATGCTGGAGGCCTTCTGCGGCGTGCCATTCGGCAAGGGACAAAAATGGACCTGCCTGGTCGCACGCTACAACTACAACAACACCTACACAGGCTACCAGAACTCCTCCGTCCCCATGCTACCCCAGGCAAACTACCACCTCATCGAATACTACGCAGCCCTCAACCTTTTGGATTGATAGGAACCTCGTGGCGATAAGCCCCCCACGGGGTTTGGGGATGTGGGACGCAGGCTGATTGCTGAGGTCCAAAAAAATCAACATGGCGGTTTGCAAAAGTGGAAACTGCCAATATATTAAAAGCGTTTTCAGAAGAAAACAAAGTGCCGGGTTAGCTCAGCTGGTAGAGCAGTGGAATCATAATCCACGTGTCATTGGTCCGAATCCGATACCCGGTACCAATCCTGAAATCCAAATCCCTGCTCTTCCCTAAGGAAAAGCAGGGATTTTTTTGTGCGCTCTTACTGGGCGATTCCATTACAATCAGCCAGCGGTAGGCTCTGGCGAGGTTTTCTTTTTCCAGGAAAGGAAAAGGCGTTTCAGGAAGAGACAAAATGCAACCAGCAGGCAAATGACGATGATGCTTCCAATCAGCGGAAGCAGAATGGACAGCAGGCTTCCCAGAACCGAGCCAATCGTCTCAAAGGTGTTGATAAAACTATTGCCTAAGCCAGCCGTGACAACTGTGCTGGTTCCACGGACAGCCGACGATGCTATCTTAACAGCCGCGCTGGCACCGCCGCCCGCGACAATCGCCAGAACCCACTTCAGCATCGGCGAAATGTCGGCAACCATCGTAGAAGAAACGGCCATCGTCCCCGCGATGACAGCGACGGGAAACGAGATGGCGTCCATGAAATTATCGACACCTGGGATGTAATAGGTGCAGATTTCCAGGATTGTCGCCACCGCAAGCAAGAAAACGGCGGGATAGCTGCCCAGCCAGGCAAAACCAGGGGAAAGGGTAATCCACCCAGCATGCGCACCTAAACTCAGGCATAGCATCGGCACAAACACCTTGAAGCCGCAGGTTGCACTCAACGCAATCCCCATGATCAAGCAAACAACAAACTGATAGGCATTTTCCATAGTCTTCATCCTCTAATACTTTATCCCTTTTATCCCTTTTTTCCTTCTAAAAATTTAAACCTAATTCCAAAGATTTCAATTGTCTCCAAACAAATTACTTCTCTTTCCTCTTGTTATTCCCATTTATCAGGTTATAATTTAGAAAGGTATTTAGTCTATCTGTTAATCGTTCGTTAAAAATCATAAACATAGGAATCTCCGCTATGAAAAAACGCTTCACCCTCATAGAGCTTTTGGTCGTAATCGCCATCATCGCGATTCTGGCGGCCATGCTGCTGCCCGCCCTTGCCAAGGCACGCGAAAAGGCACGTGCCATATCTTGCACAAACAATGCCAAACAGTTGATGCTCGGCCTGGTTCAATATACCATGGATAACCATCATCTGCTCCCATACGGATGGAGCTACTACAACGACAACGGTACTAAATATGCAAAAAACTACCCCTGCTCCAACAACGAATTCGACAAGGCGTACTGGCCTGCCGCCATCTATGACAACGTCGGCGACATAAAGGCCTTCAAGTGCCCATCCACTGTCACGGAAAACAAAATCGGCTATGCAACCGTCTATGGTGGCACAGCCTCTGGAATGCCTTACATATCCTATGCGGGCCCATCGCCCGTGCTCAACGAGCACAAAACCCCGTCACAGACCATGTACATGGCCTGCTGCGGCACGAAAGAAAACGTGATTCAAGCCTACAACTATTTCATTTATAGCCCCTGCAACAGCGCCCTGGCTGCCTGGTGGGATGGCACAACTGCCAATTTCGGCAAGCTCAATACAGCACACGGTGGTGGCGCAAACGCAGGCTTCCTGGACGGCCATGTGGAAGGGCATCCCCTTAATTTCTTCCGCCAGACGGGAGCCAAGAACAGCTACGAGGTTGGCGCACGCCTCTGGGCATACTATAAAACCAGCACCAACTAAAGAGGCTTATCCTTTTTTCCAGCCAGGTGCTCTGGTTTTGCAGTAGATTTTAAAGGAAGTGTTCGCGCATGATGGCTACAAAGCTGTCGGTCGCGTATGGGGTTCCAATGGCACGGAACTTCCAGCCGCCGTTTCGACGGTAGAATTCGCCGAACACCATCGAGCACATCCCGTCGTACTTCTCCTCATTGGAAAGGTCGTACCGCAGCATCTCGCGTCCTTTCGCATCAACGGCGCGGATGAAGGCGTTCTCCACCTGCCCGAAATCCTGATGTTTCTGAATCCCATGGTAAATCGACGCCAGAATCACAATGACGTCATAACAGGCATCCAGCTTGTCAAGATTGATGATGATCTGCTCGGCGTCGCCTTCCCCGTCTCCCGTGCGGTTGTCCCCAGTGTGATAGACATAACCAGTGAAGTGGCGAAGATTGTTGTAGAAAACCACATCGCCGCCAACCATTTTCCTGTCCCCTAGCCTGGCAACCTTTCCGTCGCTGTCAAGCATGAACGCAATGGCGTTCAGATCGTAATCATCGTTTTCATTTTTCTTGCCCAAAAGCGATGAAAAAAGACCCTTGGGGCTTTCCTTCACATCCCACCCCAATCCGACTGTTACGGAAGAAAGATCATACACATCCTTTTCAAGGTTGATCGTCTGTCCTTTTTGCAGGTTAATCACCATGTTTCCTCCTTGTCAAGTTATGTGGTCACTTGAGAGGTAATTTCAAAACTAACGCGAAATGCTCTAAGAAATGGGTGCAGTAGCTAAGACAACGGCTTGAAGCCACACTTTCATGTGCGAGAAGCGTCGACAATGTCAATGTGTTCAGATCGACGCGTATTTCGATAATAGTTTTGAAATTACCTCTTGATGAGTTTACAAATCACGTCAATTGGAATGACCAGGAAGGCCAGCAAGAGGCATTTGCCCCACGTCGCCATGGAGAGAGGGGTCACATTAAGAGCCTTCCCACCAAATGTGACAAACAGAAACTGAAGAAGGAATATGCCGCCCATCACAATCAGGAAGGTGATGTTACGCCCGATCCCCTCGAAGGGATTGAGATGAGCTGTGCGTGCATTGAATCCATTGAAAGTAATCGCCATCATGAACGTGGCAAACAATGCCGATTTCAGATAGATTTTATCGAGTACGCCGTTTACATCCGTTGCTCCGATGAAACTCTGAATCCACGGCACCAAAAGAATCGACAGGCAAATGGCGGTGATGTAGAACGCGCTGATGATGATTTCCGTCATCATGCCTGCGGTGACAATGCTCTCCGACCGTGGAATCGGCTTCTCATTCATATACTCCTTCAACGGCGGCTCACTTCCAAATGCTATCGCAGCCATCGTATCCATCGCCAGATTGATAAGCAGAAGCTGGATAACGGTCATCACCACGTTCTCGCCGAACATCGGTCCAATCGCACAGGTCAGAACCGCCGCAACATTCACCGTCAACTGGAAAATCAGGAACTTGCGGATGCTCTTGAACATCGTCCGTCCGTACAGAATGGCCTTCTCGATGGAGGAGAGGTTGTCATCAAGGATTGTGATCTCGCCCGCCTCTTTGGCCACCTCTGTGCCGCTGCCCATGGCAAAACCCACATCCGCCTTGCGCAACGCGGGGGAATCGTTCACGCCATCGCCTGTCATGCCGACCACCAGGTTCAGTTCCTGTGCATTCTTCACCAAACGGCTCTTGTCCAGCGGCAATGCCCTGGAGACGACGCGCAGATGAGGAAGGAGCTTCTTCAACTCTTCGTCGCTCTTCTCAGCCAGTTCAAACGAAGTGAGGGCAACGTCATCATCGGAGACCAATAGTCCCGCCTCCTTCGCGATGGCAACGGCCGTCTCTTTGCGGTCACCCGTGACCATCACAACCTGGATGCCCGCGTTCTGAATCTCCTTGACGGCATCCTTGACCTCCTTGCGCACATTGTCGCGGATACTAATGATGCATACCAGCGTCAGCGGCACATCATCCTTGTTGCCATCAGCCTTCGCAACCGCCAGCAGACGCATGGAGCGCCCAGCCTGCTCATTCAGATAGGCATTGATGCGCGCGGTGTCCCCTAGCGGCTGTTCCTTTCCGTCCGCATCCACATACTTCTTGCAGCGGTCAATGATGCGTTCGGGAGCACCCTTGATGTATATCCGCGTGGCACCATCGTGGTTGACCACGATCGATGAACATTTCTTGTTGGAATCAAAGGCATTAAAGGTCACAACCTCCTCCTTGTTGATGGACTTCGCCAGCCCATTGGAAATCAGAAAGGCCATCAGGGCGCGGTCAGTTCCGTTTCCGCCAATTACGCTGTCCGCACTCGCTATGGAGCTGTTGTTCACGCCAATGCCAATCAACACGTCATCCCGCAAGGAGGCCGTGATTTTGGAGAGGTTGTCAAACCTGTCCAGACCACCTGTCGCCATCTCCACAACAGAAAGGCGCCCCTCCGTGATGGTCCCCGTCTTGTCGCTGAAGAGGATACTCAAGCTACCCGCCGTCTCAAGACCATTTATCTTGCGCACCAGCACGTTGTCCTTGACCATTTTCAGGCTCTGGATGGCCTGCAGGATAGAACTCAGCATCGGCAACCCCTCTGGCACAGCGCAGACAATAATGGTGACCGCCACCGTTACAGCATCGACAAGCAACCGTAGCCAATCCTGCCAATCTGACGGGGCTTTGCCTGTCAAAACGGTCACCAGCACAACGATGGCGACGATCGTGGCTGCACCAATGTACCCAAACATGGATATCTGGTTTGCCAGCTTGCCCAATTTCACTTGTAGCGGGGTTTCGCGGGTCTGCTCCTGAGCAGCAAGCGCGGCTTGGCCAAACTCCGTCTTGTCGCCGACGACTTTGACCTCCTGGTATGCCTCTCCGCTGCAAATGACAGTTCCGCGGTAGATGTAGTATTGGTTGAGAAGGTCCTTTGTATTGTAGGTAGCTCCTTTTTCAAACGCGACCTTGGGAGCTTCCTCTGACTCGCCGTTCAAGGAAGCCTGGTCAACTTTCAAACTCCCCTCCAGCAAAATACCATCAGCGGGAATCTTGTCGCCCGCCTGAAGGAAGATGACATCCCCGACAACCGCGTCGTCCAACGGAATCTCAACCACGCTGGATTCACGGACCGCCTTGATTTTCTCCTTTGCATTCTCCGCATGTTTCAAGGCCGAAGCCTTGCCCTCCTGCTTGTTCTCAAATACGGCAGCCACGCCGTTGGCAATGATGATGGCGACAAAGATACCAAAGGGCTCGTACCATTCGGCCTTCCCGAAGACGTACAAAGCCAGCTGGACGAGCAGTGCAACCAGAAGAATCATGATCATCGGGTCCTTGAAGCCCTTCAGGATTTTCGACCACAGCGGCTCTGGCGGAATATCGGTCAACGCATTCGAGCCATTTTGCTTTCTGCTCTCTTCAACCTGTTGTTTCGTTAATCCCGAAAAAATCATTTTATCTCCTTACCCCAAACGCAAGGTTTCGCTTGGGCTTGTTAAAAAATCCAATCTACAGAGGTTATTGCAAAACGAATGTGAAAAACATAATGTAAGAGGTAATTTCAAAATTACCTCGTAAGGTTTGTCTTTCGAGAAGAATTATGCAAACGCCTCGTATCTTATGAATATATTGTTGCGGAATCAAAATACAAATACATTAAGCGTATTTGAGCACCTCCACGTCCTTTGTTCGTTTCATAAGAATTTAGAGGACCCTTACGAGAAAAAAGCGATTTGCAAAACCGCAAAAAAACAGCATATTATAGCTACATTACTGTTTTGGATATAAGAGGTATTTTCAAAACTCTTAATGAAAACTCTGGCGAAGGAACCATCAATTCATGAAGATTTTCCATCTTTCCGACTTGCATCTGGGGAAGCGCATCAACGGGTATTCCATGCTGGAGGACCAGACATATATTCTGGAAAGAATCCTTGACAGCGTCAAAGAGGAGAAACCGCAGGCGGTCATCATCGCTGGCGACGTCTATGACAAGGCCATGCCATCGGAGGAGGCCGTAGCCCTGCTGGACGACTTCCTCTGCAAGTTGTCCGCACTGGAAAACCGCCCAGAAGTGTTTGTCATCTATGGCAATCACGATTCAGCGGAGCGGTTGTCGTTCGGCAATCGTCTGATTGAGAAAAGCGGCGTTCATCTCTCACCTGTCTTCAATGGAAAAGTCAAATCCGTGAAACTGACGGATGCACACGGGACTGTAACCTTCCATTTGCTGCCCTTCATCAAGCCGTCGGATGTCAGAAACGCCTATCCTGAGGCGCAAATCGAAAGCTACACCGATGCCGTCCGCGAGGCAATCGGCCATTTGGACCTGGATGCCACAAAGCGGAATGTCCTGGTCGCCCATCAATTTGTGACGGATGCGGTGCGCAGTGATTCAGAAGATGTGAGCGTCGGCGGAATGGACAATGTGAACGCCGTGGCCTTCGAGGGTTTTGACTACGTCGCACTCGGTCATCTGCATCGTCCGCAGGCCATTCCAGGCAACGAGCACATCCGCTATTGCGGGACGCCGCTGAAATACTCCATCTCCGAAAAGGATGACAAAAAGGGGATTCTCGTCGTTGAAATGGGAGCCAAAGGGGATATGAACTACCGAACCATCCCCCTGCTGCCATTGCACGATATGCGTGAAATCAAAGGGACATACGATGAACTGGCGCTCAAGAAGAACTACGAGGGGTCAAACACGGAAGACTATATCCACATCGTCCTGACGGACGAAAATGACATCATGGACGCGGTGGGACGTCTCCGTGTCATCTATCCCAACATCTTGTCGTTGGAATACCAAAATAAGAGGACAAGCATAGATACAAAGGTTGAGCAACTGAAAAACATCGAGCAGAAAACCGACATGGAAGTTCTGGAAGCATTGTACAAGATGCAGAACAACCAGGAGCTGAATGAGGCCCAGTGCGTATTTTCAGAGGAAATCTTCAAATCTATCCAGGAAGGGAAATAATGAGACCTACGAAACTGACCCTATCCGCATTTGGACCATATGCCGACAAGCAGGAACTGGACTTGACTGTTCTTGGAGACAAGGGCATCTACCTGATTACTGGCGATACAGGGGCTGGCAAGACCACGCTCTTTGACGCCATCACCTACGCTATCTTCGGTGAAGCCAGCGGCGATGTGCGTGAAGTCAACATGCTCCGTTCGGACTATGCGGACAAGGATACCCCGACCCAGGTGAGTTTGGAGTTCACCCATAGGGGAAAGAACTACTCCATCACCCGTTTGCCAGCCCAAACGCGTCGTGCAAAAAGAGTGCAAGACGGCAATGAATACGTTGAGGGAAAAGCAGAAGTCAGCTTGAAGCTGCCTGATGGGAGTGAACTAACGACCGAGAAAAACGTTAGCTCAAAAATCAAGGAGATCCTTGGCGTGGATCGCGACCAATTCAGTCAGATTGCGATGATTGCCCAGGGGAAATTTCAGGAATTGCTTTTGGCAGAGACAAACACACGTCTGAAAATCATTCGTGAGATTTTCAAGACCCAGCGCTTCGAGGCTTTCGAAAGGCAAGTCCAGGAGGAAAACTCCAGAATCAATAGGGAGTACGAAAAAATAAAGAACTCCCTTGCACAGTATGTTAACGGCATTCGGTGTTCAGAAGAGAGTCCATTATTCTCTCAAGTCGAATTAAGCAAAAAAGGCGAGATGCCTTGGGAGGAGGTTGCTTTTCTGCTTGAGAATCTTGTGTCCGAGGAAACCAAACAGGAAAGAGTTGCAAAAGAACTTGTTGCCGTGAAGGAACAGGAAATCAATCAATTGACGGCACGCATTGCCACGGCGAAGAATCAGGCAAAGGCACGTGAAGCCATTACAACGACGAAGGCACGCATCCAGGAACTGGAACCAAAGGAACAGGAGTTTAGCAAAACCGCAGAACAGGTCAGGGGTGTCAACAACGTTCAGATTACAGAAAAGCAGCAGCAAATCGGCAAGATTGAGCAAACCCTGCCCTCATACGACCAATTGGCGGCATTGAAAACTCAGGTTGCGGAATCGCAGACTGCAATTGACAAGCTCAAGACGTCGATAGCAACCGCTGAAACAGAATTGCTGAACTCACAGAAAGATTATCAGGCTCTGAAAACAGAGTTTCAGGCACTGACGGATTCTTCTGTCATCATTGAACGCATGAAGGGAGACCAAAAGGCCTTGGAAGAACGTCAAAAGGAGTTGAAAAAACTTGAGGCTGACCAGGCTGAATACAATAAGCTTGCCAATAAATTGGAGGAAGCACAGAAAAAGTATAAAGAAGAGCAGGCCAAGGCAACCAAAGCTCAGGAAACAGCGCAGGTTCAACGCACGCTCTTCAACAACGAGCAGGCGGGACTGATGGCAGAAACGCTGACGGAAGGCACCCCCTGCCCCGTCTGTGGGTCAACAGAACATCCGCATAAGGCGGTCAAGTCGGAAAAAGCCCCTACGGAAGCAGCAGTCAAGAAGGCTGAAAAAGCCGCGGCTGATGCCCAAAAGCTTGCCAATGACAAGAGTTCCGAAGCCAGTCAGTGCAAGGGACAGGTTGAAACTGCCTTGAGAACACTGTTGAGACAGTCAGAGACACTGCTGCAAGTCAAGGCTCTAGACCGTCTGGCTGAACAATTGCCGATTGAAGAAAAGAATACCGAAGAGAAACTCAAGGTTAAGAAATCCGAAATTCAAAAGGAGCAGAAACGCCAGGAACGCTGGAAGGAACTGCAGACGCTGATTCCAGAGAAAGAGCAGACGCTTCAGACTGATACAGCAGAATTGGCAAACAAGAGGACAACCCTGGCAGCCCGCCAAACGCAGTTGGACGAACTGAACAAGCAGGTTGCTGAACTTGCACCAAATCTTTCCTATGCTGACAAGAAAACCGCCCAAAAGGCCCAAAAAACAATCAAGAGTGAAATCACTGCGTTGCAAGATGCCATCAAGACCGCAGAAACAAATCTGCAAAACTGTAGGAATGAACTTACCCAAAAGCGTGGAGAGCTCACGCAGTCTCAAGATTTACTGAAAGACGCTGAAACGCTTGATATCGCGGTGGAGGAAGAAAACCTGATAAAATTGAATGACGCGAAGAAGACACTGACCGAATCGCAGCAGGCAATCAAATCCATGCTGGATAGCAACATTATTACAAAAAACAACTTCTCCAAGAAACTGCAGGAAAGTTCTGAGGTACTTGAACGAAGCAATTGGCTGGATGTTCTCTCCAAAACAGTAAATGGCCAGTTGACTGGGAAACCGCACATTCAATTGGAGACCTATTATCAGATGGGGGTGTTTGACAGAATCATCATTCGTGCAAACTCCTATCTCATGAAGATGTCCAACGGCAAGTATGACCTGAAACGTCGGGAAGATTATTCAGGTGGCAAGCAGGTGGGACTAGACCTGAATGTCATCGACCATTACTGCGGCATGGAGCGTAGTGTCAAGTCCCTTTCAGGCGGCGAGACCTTTATCGCGGCCCTGTCGCTTGCACTTGGCTTCTCCGAAGAGATTCAGGCCACGGCGGGCGGCATCGCCCTGGATACGATGTATGTGGACGAGGGCTTCGGCACTCTGGATGAAGAGGCTCTTCAGCAGGCGCTGAAGGCTCTTAACGGCCTGACAGAGGGAAACCGTCTGATCGGCGTTATTTCACATGTCGAAGAACTGCGGAAAAACCTTGAGAAACAGATTGTCGTCACCAAAGCGGGCAAAAGCAGCAAACGGGGCAGTTCCGTTGAAATCCGCGTATAGCACCCCATAGCACTAGCAGATTCCCTAGAATGACAATGTAAATATTCTGAACTATAGAGGTGATTTCGCGCTAACTTTGAAATCACCTCTTTTTTTGGGGGGAAAATTATATAATTGAGTTACCGAGCAGTAATTGTCTGGTAGACAAACTCTTGAACATCTAGAACATCAAGTATATTTAGGAAATCAGTAACTATTCAGAAGGGTAAGCCGCGTTAGCGGCGACAAGAACATAGCCGTGGGTGAAGCGAGCGCCTTTGGCGCGAGCGAAACCCACGGGACAAGCAATCCCCCCGATTACCTCTCGCCTTGCCGCGTAGCGTAGCGAAGCGGCAAGGCGCAGAAAAAGAGCCAGCCGATACCAATCCCCCTTCTGAATAGTTACGGAAACCAAATATGATACTTCCTTTTTGTATAGTGTATACCAAGGGGAATATCAAGCCGTGACGGGGCCGTCTCCGCAGAATTTTCTTCGTCCGCACTTAACGCAGCAGGCTCCGCGCCAGACAGAATCGAACTGCTCGCAGAGCGGTTCCACCAAAGACGGCTCGTCGGTCAGGATGCCGTTCTCGAAGTTGCGGCGGCTGTCGCTCTTCGCGCCCAGTCCCGCGCCCGTCAGATTGGCGCTGCCGAAGTAGGCCTTTGTCCCGTCAGCGATGATGCACTTGAAGTGGACGCGCGGGCAGAGTACCCGCTCCATCTGCGTCCAAAGGCGAGGATAGCGGTCAAAATCCTGTCGGAAGTTGGGGCCTGGCTCCTTGGCGTGGATAAGGCGGATATCGACCCCTCGCGCCAGCAGTTGATCAAGCACGCCCAGAAAGGGAATCATCTCCCTTTCTCCAGGCATGGCAACGTACATGTCCTTGATGTCGGCGGTGGCAATCCAGAGCCGTTTTTTCGTATGTGGGACGAGTCCGCAGATGACTTTGTCATAGATTTCGTGATTTGTAATAAACAGATTCATTGCTATTTCTTAGGGAATTTTATTCTTTAGTTGCCAATTGGACTATACCAACAGAGAAGAGCCGCGTAAGCGGCTGCAAGAGCATAGCCGTGGGTGGAGCGAAGCCGCGACAGCGGCGAAGCGAAACCCACGGTCAGATGCCCACCCCAGTCTCCGTGCGCCTTGCCGCTTAGCGCAGCGACGCGGCAAGGCGCATCCTGTCTATCGACCAGTGATGAATAATGTCATCAGGAAACTCAAGGATATTATTCCCATTTCTTGTGCCTCCACTAATGGCAAAGCAAATCACATGCCAATGACTGGCAGCCTTGATTCGAGCAGAATGGTTTTGCCATGATTGTCCTGTCCTGCTCATAAAATAATCATAGTGGTTAATTAATGCAACTAGTCATTGTGCAAAATAACAATTCATGTCATATATTACACAGCAATCGGTCAAAAAATGATTTTTGGCATTTTGTTTGCATTATACTTAGAGGTAATTTCAAAACGTAAACCAAAAGCCAAAAAGGAAACTTCAATGAAACTGGCTGGACTTGATTTTGAGACGGCGAACGGAAAGAGCGGGAGCATCTGCGCGGCGGGCTGCGCCATTCTTGACGATGGCGTATTGACGGAGAGCCGCGAGTGGCTCATCTGTCCCCACAAGGGCTACCGCTGGATGCGGCCCGATTTCACGGAGATACACGGGCTTTCCTACTGGGATGTCTGCAACTGCGCCGAATTCGCCTGCATCTGGCCCGAGCTGCAACGGATGCTTCTTTCCGTCGACTGCGTCATCATCCACAACGCCCCGTTTGACTTGGGACACCTGCGGAGCGTTCTGGAATTGTATGAGCTGCCTCCAGTTGAGTTTGACTATGCCGACAGCGTCGTCATCTCCCGCAGGCTCTTTCCCGAAATGCCCTCCCATTCGCTGGATGCCATGGCGGAACGCTTCGGCATCGTTTTCCACCATCACGATGCATTGGAGGACGCTATGGCCTGCGCCTCCATCATCGCCCGTACAGGCATCCCAGAAGGATACATACGTCATTTTTCAACAGGAGACTGATATGGCAACGACATTGATTCTGACAGGCAGGAAATACGGCGACTATGCGGTGGCGGCGGCACTTGCGCTACGGCATTTCAAATCAGCAGACATCCTCGGCATGAGCAGACGACGGCTTCCCGAATACCTGGAGGAGGTTTCTGGCTACGAGGAAATCGTCATTCTGGGCGTGTCGCTGGCAGGCGATGCGGAGCGTCTTGGGAAAGCGTTGGCAAAGCTCAGAAAAGCAAAGATCAAGGTGACATGGCTCAGCGGCTTTGATTTCCCAAAGTGGATAGGAAACGACATCCGCTCCAATCTCGAAAGCTACATAAGCCCCTCGGAAAGCATCTCTGTCGCCGTCGCGGAATACTACAAGCTGAAGCACGGCGACTATGCCGACTATGGCGATGAAAGTAAGCCTGTTGGCAAGGCATACATGGAGTTCATGCGAGCAGCGGAGTACTGCTACCGCAACTACCAGGACGAGCAGGCCTACCCGCGCGTCATACGGCATATAGAGGCCAAGGACGCAGAGGACAGATGGTCGGAGAGCGAGCGGCTAATGATTGAGCACTACCGCCGCTACGGGCATCGCGAACTGGTCGGAAAGAGCGAGGCCATCCAGAAGCTCCAGGAGAGTATCAATCTTATCGCTCCCCATGAGCACACCAGGGTTCTGATTCTCGGAGAAAGCGGCACGGGCAAGGAGACAGTCGCCACCCTGATTCATTTCAAGTCGCCGCGCAAGGACGAGCCGTTCATCGCGTTCAACTGCTCCAGCGTGACGCCCAATCTGCTGGAAAGCCGCTTCCTGGGCCACGAGAAAGGGGCGTTTACAGGCGCAAATGAGGTAAAGCGTGGCATCTTCGAGGAGGCCAACGGCGGCACGCTCTTCCTTGACGAAATCGGCGAGCTGCCGCTGGAGGCGCAGGGACTGCTCCTGCGTGTCCTGGAGGAGGGGCGATTCCAGCGTCTTGGCGGGAATGCGCGGGAGGTGGAAATCGATGTGCGCGTCATCGCCGCCACCAACCGCGACCTGGCCGAAATGGTGCGCGACGGCAAGTTCCGCCGAGACCTCTATCACCGCCTGTGCGTCGTGCAGCTCCGCGTCCCGCCGCTGCGGGAGCACAAGGAAGACATCCCGTTTATTGCACTCTCCTTCCGCGAGCGTAACCACATGGGTGGCTGGCTCTCCCCCGCGCAGGTGGAGGCTCTCCAGTCCTACGATTTCCCTGGAAACGTCCGCGAGCTGAACAACCTGCTGGAACGCGCATACGTCCTGAACATCGACGACTACAGCCAGCTTATCAAAGAGCACCGTGAACTGAATGCCGCGCTGGTTCCGCAGGACATGGTTGAAGTCCCCGATGATCTGGAGGAGGCCATCCGCCTCCACGTCAAGCGCATCTGTGAAAAATACAGCCACAACATCACCAAGGCAGCCGAGGCAATGGGAGTCTCCAGAAACACTGTGAGAAAGTATCTGGAGTAGATTGCAGTCGCACCCCAATTAACGCCTAATGGGACAGGAACGACGGGAGCGACGGGAGCGACAGAGCAAAGTCACTAACACAATTGGGCTGTCCCTCCCGTCCCTCATGTCTCTCCCGTCCCTTTTAAGTCAGGAGTATTAGCTTGTTCACCGTCGCTACCCCCGTCAGTAATTAACGCCTAATGGGACAGGAGAGACAGGAGGGACGGGAGCGACAAAAACAAAAGACCTATTGTCATTTCGCTATCCCTCCCGTCCTGCCTGTCTCTCCCGTCCCTTTTAAGTTCCGCTTCATTATCAAATCCTGACACAGGTTCGTATGTTCGATGAACTTCGGAAGCTGATTCTGCGGGACTACGAGGTCTTTTCGGGCATCGCCCTTGAAAGGTATTTTCATGCAAAGTTCATTGAGGAGCATTCCTACTCGCATCTGGGTGGATGGTGGGATCGCAAGGGGGATAATGAGATTGATTTAATCGGTGAGAACGAGTTCAAGGGGACACTGGATTTCTTCGAGATCAAACGTGATTCCAGGCGAATTGATCTTAATGTTCTGCAACGCAAGGCATCTGCGTTTTTCAATCAGAACCCTGACCTTCAGTCAAGGACTTTGACCTTCTCAGGGCTCTCCCTGCAGGACATGTAGTACCTGAATCCATGACATATCATCTAGCGTAGCTGCGGTTTGTCGTCGCCGTGGATTTTTTGTTCAAGGGGCAGGAGCAGGGGCTTGCAGCGTTCCGCAAGGTCAGGGGCGAATGTTTCGATGAACTCCTTAAGGCGCGCCAAGTCGTCTTCGGAAGACGCCAGTGCTACTGCCTTGCGGAAGCAGCGTTCAGCAAGTCCCACAGTGCCAAAGTACTTTAGATGCGCCGTGGCAAGATACAGAAACATGTAGCAGTCACAGGCTCGGCACTCCGCCTCCAACAGACAGCGGACGGCATTGTCGTGGTCATGAAGGTCATGCTCCCATCCACGCGCACACAAGATCAGGTGCTCTGGCACAACTTGCGACGCATGGCTTTCCGCCTCGCGTAGCAACTCCCTGGCTTTGTCGGGATTGTTCTGTGCCAACTCGGTGGCTTTTACAAACAACTCAGAGTATCTCATAGGCTTCTTTGCATAGATTGTAACTCAGGTTCAAATGGTTGCGGGCGTCGGGATCGCAGCCATACTTTATCAGCGCCTCCTCCAGTTCTTCCCTTCCGCATCTGTACAGGCAATACCAGAGGGGCGTGTTGCCCAGCTTGTCCTTGGTCTTGCTGATGCCAGGGTACAGTTGCTCAAGGGTGTCAAGCACTTTGATTCCTCGCCCATCTGCGCATGAGCAACAGCAGATAAGCCAATCCTGGGGTGCAAGAATGGCTGTCATTGCCTTGGTGCGGTGACGCAGCAAATGGGAAATGATATTGTAGGCTCTATAATGCATTATTTCACGCAACAGTGATGCCGTCAGTTTCTTTCCAGTGAGAGTTAATTCAAGTTCGAATAGTGAAATTGAATCTTCCGCCATTGCTTGTTCCATTTTTTTAGACAGCTCATAGTGCCTTTTGGCATCCATGAATACAAGTCCAGGTGGAATCAAGTCGTGCACAGCATGCTTATACTTGAACATGGCAAGTTTGATGTCGGAATTGTCAATCATGACAATATCTACGCAATCATCTGGAACACATCCACAATAGCACCAGGTGATTTTCCGCATCAAAGTCCAGAAGAATGCTCGAATAATGTCTGGCAGCACATTTTTCATCGAGAGTATTCTGGCGATAGCATTGAATGCACGATGATAGAATTCATGATGGCGGGAGTGCATCAAGTATTCACCGATTCTCTTCAAAAGGGGCATATCATCCTCTTGCAAGTGCTTCAGAAACGAAGGCATTAGCACCATATCGCCCCATTTGTTGCTTTTTTGCAAGATGTCTTCTATTGGAATGAACGTTTTCTCCAATGTCTCATTGGATTCTTCTTGTGCAGGTTGCCGCTTATAAACAATCTCTGTATAAAGATGTTGGCTACAAAAATCGATTATCTGTCGTATGGGGGCATCTTTTTCCCAAAGCTCCTCGTATTCCTGAACAAGTTTGGTGAATTGTTTGGTGTATTGTGTGTTATAATCTAATTCATCCATCATCAACTCTCCCTGCTATGTTTCAATTTAATGCAGCGTCCCCAAGTGGCGGGGGTGCGTCCGTCCTGCGTCAGCACCCACAGCACAGGATAGCGCGGTTTTGTTTCAGGAGCATCGCCAAAGCCATCCGTCAGGTAGATGAATATCTCTGGCTTCAGGCGATGTTCGCGGACATAATTGAATGGCGGAACGAAGGAGGTGCCGCCGTGCCCGTAGCTCTCCCACTGGTAATTTCGCGGAAAGTGCTTGATTTCGCTGAAGGTCTCCACATGCTGGATGGTGCAGTCGCACTGGATGACGGTCAAGTCGTATTTGCCGAAGGAGTTGAGCAGACTGGAGAGCTCCGCGAAGAATTGGGGCAAATCGCCCGTGGTGCTGCCGCTGGTGTCGATTGCCATGACCGCGTTCATCCGATTGTCGCGATAGGAGGGCAGATAGAGCTTCCTTGAAACATGTCTGCGTTCTGGAGGCAGCCAGCGACGCGAGCCGCCATAGCAGCTTGTGACGAACTGCCGAAGCAATTCCCGCCATGGCAGTTCAGGCTTGCGAAGCTTTTCCACAATGCCTTGTATATGCGCTGGCAGATGCCCCTGCGTGCGCTCTATGACCTGCGCCGTCTGTATGATAATGCGGCGCATCCATTCCACCGACTGCGCATCCCAGGCAGGCGTTTCTGAAATGCTGGATTCTCCTGTCGTGCTGTCGCCATCCGCATTTTCGCCATTGTCAGAACTCGCAGCTTCGCTGGAACGGTTTCCTGAATTGCCACTGCTTTTGTTTCCATTTTGTTCATCACTGTCATTTTGCGAATCCGAACCTGCTCCGCCTTTTCCAGTCGCGGGTGTATTCTCTTCCTCGCCTTCGGATGACTTGTTGCCCCCTTTTCCCTCTTCGTTGCCTCCTTTTCTTTTTCCCTCTTTAGTGTCCTCAAGAGGTTTCTCGCCACACCCTGAAAAGATGTGCTCGTCAAAGCCTTCGCCGTTTTCCTGCCCTTTGATGTGCTCCGATTGTTTTCCTGGAGCCTTGAAATTGCCATTGTCATCAGGGAACCCTCCGCCTTTGCTTGAAGGAAAAATGCCACCGTTATGGGGAGCCAAAACTGCATTCTTGGATTTCCGCTGTGATTTATGCCCCAGTTTTTCGTAGATTTCCTCTGCGGAAAGGCCATCCCAGTCAGGATCGTGGGATAGGACGAAGGGCTCCTTCATCTTCTCTTTCTGGAGAATAAAATGAATCTCCAGGTCTGCGGCGATATTGAACAGATGCTGATTGCGTGTCTGGTAGCGCACGCCGTGCATCAGAACGCAGTGCCACGCCTCATGCGCCATGACGAAAAGCCGCTCCTCCAAATCCAGCTTAGCATAGAAAGATATGCTCATCATGATGCGCCGTCCGTCTGTGCAGGCGGTTCGCAATCTGTTTCCAGGCATGGGGACCAGTTCCAGATTCATGAGAATCAAACCGATGAATGGCTGCCTTGTCAGTAGCTTCTGCCTGTCCTGCTCCATGCTCTTCAGGACAGCCGCCGCCTTTTGCTCGAATGTCTTTTCCATATATGCTAGAACCCCTTTTTGCACATACGGGCCCGCATCGCCTTGCCATGCTTCTCCGCCCAGGCGGTATACCCCTTGTGGTTATACAGTTTGTCGGCAAACACACTTGGGTCGTCGGTCTTGCGGTTTCCCGTGAGGGCGTCTATCATCAGCATCGTGGCGAAATCGCTGGGCAGAGCCATGGCAATACGGTAGAAGCCAGACAGCAGTTGCTCCTCCTCTTCAGGCGACTTGCCGCGCCAGAGGTGATACGCCACTGCCGCGCAGAAGGCATAGCGCTGGTCGGGCTTTTCAGGAATGTGAATCTTCTTGCTCGGATTGGTCATCAGCTCGTGCGTATCGTCAAATTGAGTGGCTATCTCCTTGAACGCAAGAAACTCGACTCCAGCCTGGTTGCCGACGAGCCCGTAGAGCATTTTGTCCAGCAGATACGGCTTGTCTGCGATGCGAAAACGGTGGAGCATCGTGCTGACGCGCTCCCACGAGCGGGGCGTGGGCCAGCCGCGCTCCAGATTCTCGTTCTCCTGGTGGAACAGCAAATCTGGGCGGAAGCGGATGAAGCCGATGACAGCGGGATGGATGCCGTTCTGAAGCCCCCAGCGCACCCATTCCTCTGGCGACTCCTGCAATTCCACGTGCATAAAGCGGTTGGCAAGTGCGGAACTCATGGTGGTGGCGACCGCCATGTCCTCCTCGCGGTTGCCTGCGGCCACGATGTACCAGCCATCAGGTAAGTGGTATAGGTCTCCCAAACGCCTGTCCAGGATGATTTCGTAGGCGGCAACTTGCAGGGAGCGGTCCGCCGCCGTCAGTTCGTCGAACAGCAGGATGCCGCGGCTATTGGCATCCCGCGGCCAGTCGGAGGAAATGAGCCAGCTGACGGAATCCTCGTTGGGCACTGGCAGTCCACGGATATCCACAGGTTCCCGCTGTGCCAGCCGTATGTCAATGAAGCCGATGCCAGCCTCCTTTGCCACATTGCGCAGAATTGTGGATTTTCCCATGCCTGGCCCGCCCCATACCATCAGCGGTGGCAGCGCCGATGACAGTTCTGGATTTTCGGCGATGATTTCCACGTTGTTGCGCACAATCGCCTCCAGATCCTCTGGCGTAATTTTGTTGCGCATGTCAAGAATTTCAGATGTGTCCATTGTTGTCATTCTCCAATTTTACAGTTTCAGCAGAATCCCAATTTCCCGCGCACAGCAAAGGCACCACCCTCCTTGGCGGCAGCTTCCCGCTCCAGGGCGTCCAGGCGCTGGCCGTTGGTGATTTCACCGCCATAGTAGAAGAGGCTCTGGCGGACGGTGCGGAAGTCGCCTGGCGCGAGGTTGGGGATTGCCTTCAGGCGTTCCAGTTCACTGTCCGACAGCGTACACTTGAACATCCGCTCGAAGAAGAGCCGCTTGCCGTTGTCGTCCAGGAAGTTGAACTGCAACTTGAATGTGAAGCGGCGCATGACGGCCTGGTCGAGGTTCTGGATGAAGTTGGTAGCGCCGATCATCACGCCGTCGAAGTTCTCCATCTGGTGGAGCAGTTCGTTGACCTGCGTCACCTCCCAGGAGCGCTGCGCGTTGGTGCGGCTCTGGACAAGGCCGTCGAGTTCATCCAGGAAGAGAATGGAGTGCTCCGCCTCGGCTTCACGGAAGGCTTCAGCAATGTTCTGCTCCGTGCCACCGACCCACATCGAGAGCAAATCGCTCCCCATCTTCACGTTGACCTTAGTCTTCAGCACGCTGCCAAGATATTTGACAAACTCGGTCTTGCCCGTGCCTGGCGCGCCCGACAAGAGCAGGTTCATGCGCGGACGGTCGGGGTCTGTCTCGCCTCTCTGCTGCTGGAAGGCGCGAATTGCCTCCACGATGCGCTCCAGCTTCACGTCGCCCTGGATGTTCAGTCCCTCCAGCGAATAGTCCTTCGACGGCAGCAGCTTGTCATCTGCCAGCTTGACTTCCAGCAACTCGCAGTGGGGTTTCATCAGCTGCTCGACGAGTCGCGGCACTTCTGCCTTGCGTGGGTGCATACGCTCCAAGTTCTCCAGCGTCTGCGAGATGCCGCCCGCGCTGACGGGATACAATGCGGAGAACTCCTCCAGCTGCCTTCCGCTGATGAGGCGACTCATGTTCAGGCGCTGTATATTGTTCTTCCAGATGCGCTTTCTCTGTTCGCAGTTCAGCGGCTCGAAGCAGATGGAATAGTCGAAGCGGCGACGGGACGACTCGTCCAGCGCCCTTGCGGGCGTGTTGGTAATCCAAATGGTGGAGGTCTTCATCGTGTCCAGCACCGTGTTGAGGAGGCCCTTGTCTCCCGTATGCGAAGATGCACCGCCGCCGAAGAGCATGAATGGAGCGTTTGTGCTGCCATTTCCCATAAGCATCTCGTCCGCCTCATCCACAATGATAATGCTTTCATCATGCTTGATTTGGGAATCACATACCTGCAATGCGGCGAATCGAAAGTCGTGGCTGCTGCATGCCTTCTCCCCTTTTTCTCCCGTATTCTGAGTGATATTATAGGTTATGCGACCAAGTTCCCTTGCCAATGAGCGGGCAAAACTGGTCTTTCCTGTTCCAGGTGCGCCATAAAGAAGAATGTTCACAGGCTTGCCATCGGCAGCAAGCAAACGTTTCAGGATGTCACCGTGATTCTTCACCAAATCGGCAAAGTTCTTTAAGGGCAGCACATCCTGGCTGTCTCTGATAAAATACCTGTTTACCAATGGCTCATTGGTCATGCCGCACAAAAATGGATATAAGTGCCCATTAACATCATATTCTTCATCCAAGCATTCCAAACGGCGCAGAGTCTTGCTTGGGGAAACAATAGAAAGGATGCTGGATATACTTCTATTCAGGCAGTATGAAAAAAAAGAAAGGTTTGATAATGAGCGTTCTCCCATCCTATCGTTAGGATGGCGAAGAAGTCCATTTCTGCGTGCCAGGGAAAGCAGAACGATATCAATCTCATCGTCCGTCAGCCTCAAGGTGCTTTGCAGTTCAAGCATCTTTTCATGGAATAGGTCCTCATCTTCGGATGACTGCCAGGGAGTGGTCATTGCCTTCTCGATGAGTTTCTTGTAAATGTCTTTTGCCAATGAACGCGTTGATTTGTCATTGTTCCACAATGCCTGCAAATTGAAATTCAAAGATTTGTTCTTCAAATCCAATCCAATTTTCCTGATTTGGGAGGAGGTAAGTCTTTCCCGAACTAATTGCTCAAAAAACTCTTCCTCCTCATCAAATCCTATTGGATCAAAAAAACATGAATCAAAAATTCTATAATTATAGTTCTCCAGCAGGTTGCGCAGAAATCCCAGGCGCTTCTCCTGCATCCAATTGCTTTTGTGACAAATAAAACAGTCCATTGCATTGCTCCTTGTTGATTTTTGGTGAAAAAGGTTTCAACAAGTGGTCATAAGGCAATCATCATGCCAACTATATTTCGTACTTTGTTGCGGCTCATATGGGCATAAAAACAACAGAAATCTGCATATATTTTGAACAGCACTGGTAAGATAATGACGGAGTTTGTCATTGACCTGTCGTAATGATATGTATCTTCTGGCTTGCGTCAGTGTTTGGCATGACATTTGCTTTTTGATTGCAATAGAAGCACAGGAGGCAGCTATGAACCGTGATGAAATACTTGAACTGCTTTTGAAAGACAAATTCCATGATGAACTTATCGAGCGTCCAGAACTCTATTCCATTGAAGAGGATATCTACCAGTGGATGTTCGAGACGCGTGATTACTGGAATGAGAAAATCCCGAAGATAATGGAACATGAAAAAAGGTTTTACGAAGAACTCAAAAGGGATGAGCCAGAATACTACTGGCAGTATGAGGCAAAATACGACACGGAGGAAAATTATAGAAAGAATGCCTATAGGTACTACCGCCTCAGTCGTGGATTCCATCGCGGCAGTTTGCATTGGGAAATATCCTGGTTCTGGAGAAAACTTCTCCCAAAACGGCCAGAATTCGCAGCCCGATGCCCATGGAACTCCTTTCGCGGAGACCAAATCTGGTGGACTTTGGGAGACGACGAATTCTGCAATGCGATTGGCATCCCCAAGAAGGAACTTGCCTTGAAAATGCCCTTGAAAATCATGTCGCGATGCGACTGGGACGAACTGCTGAAAATCGTTCCCAGAGCTGAAACCAGAGCTGGACAGGCTTCTCGCAGAAGGATACAAGTTCGAGGCACATTGCCTATAGGAGATTGCAGGATGGAATCATTGACACAGGAACAGATACTCGAACAGGTGGTGAAAAGAGACAAGCCAGGGAAAATCACGGAGAACACATTCTCGGAAAGCGAGCCTCTCACGCATCATTCGACGCAGAACCGCGGACGTTGCTGTCTTGTGTGCAAGCATTGGACAGCACACCGAGACCTGCGCCAGGAACGGCGTTGGCTGGTTGTCCTGGAAAACGGGCACTGCCGCTTCGGCGAGAGAATGTGCGTTGAGGGGCATTCCATTGGCGAACTCCAGCATTGGCCTCACTCATGCAGGCACGCCTGTCTGAGGTTTGAGAAAATCCTTGAACTCCGTGCCAGGAACATGACGCTGCTGCAAAGGAGTTACGCCAGAATGCCCCCTTGCAAAACCTCGCGTCGTTTGACTTGCGAAAAGACGCATGACGAATGCCCACTTGCGGGCTGCGTCTGCAAAACCAAGAAACATTCCACTGTTGAAAACACACAAATAACCAAGGAGAAACACAAATGACACACGAAGAAGAACTCATCGAATTGCTGGACAAGGAAACGACTGCGCAAGAATGTAACGCAAGCGATTTGCAAGAGCAACGAGAAATCATCGAAAGGACATTCAGGGAATTTGGACTGCAAGGCAGGATAACTCGCGCTTATTGCGCCCCCCAGGTCAATTGCTTTGATTTTGAGATTGGAACAGGCAAGAAACTCCAATACTATCGTAGATTTGAGATGGACCTCCAGAGGGCGCTTAAAGAAATAAATGTCAGAATTGTTCTGCTAGAAAATGAAGTTGGAATTGAATGCCGCATGGAAGTACCGACAAAATGCAGAATGACAATTTCCGCAGGGACTTTGTTTCGTTCCAAAGAATGGTCCGAATCAAAAGCAATGCTTCCTCTCATGTTGGGAAAAGGCATAGATGGTGAAATAGAGATTATCGACCTGGCAAGTGTACCGCATCTGCTGATGGCAGGTTGCACGGGAACGGGCAAAAGCGTCTTTATGGATTCCTGCATACACTCCTTGATGTTCAGATATACACCTTACGAACTGAAATTGATTCTTGCAGATTCCAAGATTGTTGAGTTCAGCAAGTACAAGAGTTTGCCATATTTGCAGTTCCCACTCATCAACAGTACCAGGGACACGCTGCGAGCCTTGCAGTGGCTGAATATGGAAATGGAGCGCAGGTACAAGGTGATTGGTGACGCTTGGTGTAGGGACATAAGGACACTTAATGAACAAAGACCTTGCTCATTGCCGTATATCGTTATGATTATTGACGAATTCTCGGATTTTATGGCTGAGGCAAAAACTCAGATGGAATCCCTGCTTGCCCATCTGTGTGCAAAAGGTAGAACGGCGGGCATCCATCTCATCATCAGCACGCAACGCCCTGATTCACGGGTGCTGACGCAGAGCATTAGAGCCAATTTTCCAGTGCGGATAGCCTTTCGCGTGGCTTGCCGCACTGATTCACGGAGAATACTTGACGTTGATGACGCAGCTGATTTGCTTAGGTTTGGCGACATGCTCTTCCGCAGACCTGGCATTGAAGAGCTGACAAGAATCCAAGGTGTCTATGTCAATGGCAAGGAATCAGCCCGCATCATGGAACATCTGAAATCCATGTACGACGACATGAAACCGAATGCACTTCCGCCCTTGCGTGGTACGGAGCGCAATCAGATTGATGTTCTTCGCGGCAAACTAGTCAATATTGCCCGCGATGCTTTGGAGGACAACCTGGATTATCTAACAGACCATACAATCGATGATGCCTGTGAGGAGATTGCCGATTCCATCATTGTGCATTGGGATGAATTGAAAGAGACTGATTTTGATATGGATGAAGAGCCAAAGGGAGATGATGTGGAGGCTGATTCGGAGCCCGACGAGAAGCTTTCCAAGAAAGAAAAAGAAATGCTTCAGAAAGCCATCCAGATTGTCATCGAGACCAAACGCCCCTCGATATCCTATATCCAGCGCCGTCTTAAAATCGGATATAACAGTGCTTGTGCTTTAATGGAGGCAATGGAACGGTTCGGGATTGTATCGCCACAGCCCGATAATAGGCCCAGGTCTATTCTTGTTGACACATACGAGGAGGCTTTAAGCCGCCTTCCAAAGCAGAGTTGAATCGCAATCCAACCCTACACAATGAGAAATCACATCATGACAACAGAGAACATAACCCCATCCTTCATCCAGCGGAACTATTCGCCCCGCGCTTACAACTGTCCACTGTCCTACTGATGAATCTCAAAATGGAATCTTGCAGGTTCATCATGGGAAAACCATGCAGTGAAACGAGAATCCCCATAGACTGTGCATGGTACACTTCCATAGGTTTTGCACCCAGCAAAATCAAGCAATTGACGGAATTGTTTTGCCTTCAGAAATGGCAAAACACTATAGATTTTTTTCCCATTGGAAACGACAGCAGGCGTATTGTCCGAGAATCTGGCATGTATTTTTGTGTTTTCTCTGCACAATGGAATCACTCGCGGGAGGGGCGTTTCTTCAAAATGCATTTCCCCGCTAAAAATTCCTTCAAAGCACACATCCTGTTCGGGAAAGCCGCCTTTGATTTCCTTGACTGACAGTCCATCTGGAAGCTGGTCCAGATATGAATACAATACGCATTGTTCCTTGAAATCATAAGGGATTTCAATACAATCGCAGAAAACTATCAGCTTGTACTGCGAAAGTTCAAGCTGCGGCAAATCGGAAAGGCGGTATGTGTCAATAATCCCGCCAGCAAGTGCAGCTTCCCGACGAAAATCCCGCAATAGTCTGAAAAGATGCGAGGATTCCGTGTGCATCCTCATTGATTTATCATCAACAACAAGCAGAATATCCGCGACGGATCTATGCTTACGTTTTCTTATGACCTGTGCCTTTCCCTCCAAATCACGGATTAGATTCAGAATTTTAGCTGAATCGAACCAGCCACCACCTAGGTCCATCCACCAATAACCAGTATCAGCAGAAAGATTTTTGGAAATTTCACGATGGAAAACAGCTTCTGTACACTCTTCGGGAATGGAAACAATTGCATCTTTCCCCTTCATCAGGTAAGTGCGGATATCCAATTCATCTACCCAGTATTTTCTGAGCCTGATGGATTGAGCTGGAGCAATAAAACCACCGCTTTCCCCAGCGTCCCTACGGTAATAGCTGGTCGGAGCCGCAAGAAAATCCACATAGGGCGAGTTCAATATACGCTCCAGGCCAAGCCATCCTGTATAGGCCGCATTATGACATTCCAGCATATATCCGTAAAATATTCCCGTCAGAGCTTCAGGATTTTCCTCCTTCGCAACTTTGCAGAAATGCTCCGCAACCGAGGAATTCAATTCTGACATGAATTCATCCAAATCACGCACGATGACATCACATTCCCGTTCCCTTTTGAACGCTGCAACGGAATCGTAAACTTCCTTCCTCATTGCAGGCGAGGGCATTTCCAACGTTTTCCATGCGTTCAGCAATGCCTCTGGTGAACCATATTTATGTTCGCCCCATCGCTGGAATGCTTTTTGGAATACCAGGCTGTAGTCGCCATAATTTCGCCCAAAACGGCCCCAAAGGCAAGTTTCCCCACTAACTCCATACGCCAAATGCCATCCAATAATACGCTTGGCATAAGGCTTTTCCGCAACATGGCGCATTAACGCTACCAAAGCCTTGGAGGCATCCTTTAGCCATTTTTTCGAGGCAAAACTCTGATTTGAAAATGTTCCGTTCACATTTGGGCGATTATTACGTCCCATATAATATCCGTTTGGAGCTTCATATCCAAGTAGATCATGTTCCAGAGACCCGACACGCGGTCGTATATATTCAGGCTCATTATTGCCGTCGTAATAGACGAACAGCTCTTCTGGATTCTGTTTTGACCATTCAACAGGAGCATTCAACTTCACTCGTGGAATGTAAAGAGCATCCTCTGGCAAAGCCTCAAAAAGTGCATCAAGGGTCCGATCTGTAAACGTGTAATCATATCGTTCAGGTCCAACCCAACCGCTGTGTAGAATGGACGTATGAAGCTTTACTCCCGCTTTATGCATATCCTTGTGATAACGGGCAAAAAGCTGGTAGTCCCCGCCGAATTCTATCAATTTTCCGTTCTTATCAAATTGAGGCGGATCAAGTTCAAATCCCAGACGCGACCAAAAGATAGAATTGTTTTCCAGAATATTCATTTTCATTTCTCTTCGTTGAAAAAACGTCCGCGCAGCAGAATAGTTTCGATTATAAACTCTTCTTTCAACCTTGACAACTCCTCACGCATTGGTGTTTCTGCAAAACATCCCCTTCATCGTCATCTTCCCTCTAACATAAGATAACCCTTCAAGTGGCTGTTGCAATGGATTATCGTGAAAAATCTTCCCCAGACCTCACCAAGAAGGGAAAACTTCCAATCGCCCAGAAAGAAAAAACAGCACGTCGGGCAAATAAGGCCGTTCTTTTCGGCAGACAATGCCCCTATGCCTGTGCCCACGGCATTGTAGGGATTACTCGGGAGGGGGTGGCATATGATTCCAAATGGTTTCGAATGGCTAATATCTGCTTGAAAAAAGCGTGGTTTACGATATATTGCTTTCATAAAGAATTACACACGCAGCGTGGGGTAAGGTATGCCCCCTGAACTTAGCGCCCGCAGTTGACATTACCTACCCTCTTTTTGAATTTTACTCTCAATATTACTATTCAGAAGTAGAGCAAATAGACTTAGATTGCCAGACTTTCTGCGCCTTGCCGCTCCGTTTCGCTACGCGGCACGGCGCAAAGGGATTGGGGATATCGCTTGTCCGTGGGTTTCGCTCGCGCCAAAGGCGCTCGCTTCACCCACGGCTATGCTCCTGCCGCCGCTACGCGGCTTGCCCTTCTGAATAGTTACCTCTCAATAAAAAAATTCCCTTCAAGGAGTGAGCATTATGACAAAGGCAAGGTTTTTTGGATTGACAGTGTGTTTGCTTTTGGGCTTACTGCCTCTGCTGGCAAATGCCGCAGAGATGGACAATGCCAATCTACTGGAGAATCCAGATGCGGAGACCATGATGCCGATAACGGATTCGCCTTTTTTGCGAGTGCGTGCCATGAAACATCTATCGGAGGTACCAGTCGGCTGGAGCTTTTTCAGTCTCACGGACTTTGGCGTCTCTAGCGAATACTCCGTATCTGGGAAGCAGAGTGTGTATGCGGGCCATCGCGCCGATGCCGACGTGCCGTCGGACAAAAAGCAATTTTCCTATCTTCTGATTGGGAATACGGACGGCTATGATGGCAGCCGAGCCATCAAGGTCGTGCCTGGCAAAAAATACGTATGGTCGGTCTGGGTGCGAGGCGACGCAGGGTTGTGCGAGGCGAGAATGCTGACCTGGCCAGAGGAAGGGGCGACGACCTCGAAACAACGAAAACTCTCAGAACCCTGCGGGAAAATCTACCTGCTTCCCAAATGGCAATTGCTGGCAGGGGAATATACCGTGCCTGCTGGAGTTGAACGTATTGCCATTGGACTTCGCGTTCCCGACGTGAAGGCGGGGCAGCGCATCTATGCCGACAAGGCGACCTTTGAAGAGTATCCTGCAATCACGCCTGCAGCGTCTCCTGCGAAGAACAGAATCGTCGTTTACAATCCCGAAAGCAAGTATGCCCAGAAGGAAATTTGCGACATGCTGAAACAACAGGGATTCGAGGCGGATTTGACGGATACGCTGGCTGACGAGGTATTGAAGCAATATGATGTGCTGATACTGACCACCTGCCAAAACATCTCCAAGAAAGACCGTGGAGATTTGGACCTTGGCATCCCGCCCGTTGACTGGGTCGGCTCCGTCCTGCGTTTTGCTGACAAAGGCGGCGGCATTATCCTCGGCCACGACTGCATTGGTGAACGAGGCATCTGGAACCCTCCGCTTTTCCCGCAGATATGCAGCGGCAACGGCATCGGGAAAAACACCAAGCTCCAAGTAGCCCAACCCTCGCACCCCGTTATGCAGGGGCTTCCATCTGAGTTTGAACAGACCTATTTCGACCATGTGGAGATTCGCCGCGGACAATCTGGCGTGGCTCTGATCAAGGATGACCAGGGCAGCATTGTGGTTGCGGCGGGGGAACTGTCGCGTGGCAGGGTTGTGGCGATTGGGTTTCCGCTGTGCCTGAACCATCGGGATCAGCCGACCGCCCCCAAAGAGGCGGAATGGAAGCTTCTGCTCAATGCCATTCAATGGGTAGGCTCCGCCAAACGGTTCACGGTGCCTTCCATTGTTACCGATGCAAAGTTGCGCGCCCCATACAATCTGCGCAAGTCAACTCTTGAATCTGGGTTGCTCCAGGAGGAGCAAAAGGTCATCCAGAGAATCGCCCAGTATCCTGCCCCAACGTTTGGACGCAAAATCATGTGGCTTATGCCCTATCGGTTCCAGAATGCAGAACAGATTGAGCAAGCCGTGCTGAACTCGAAAGAGCTTGGATTCACCGAGATTCTGTTCCAGGCCACCGCTGGCCACGACCTTTTTTACAAGAGCGACCTCTACCCCGACTGCACACTGCGGAAAAATGAAGCCTTTTTCGATGTTTTAGCAAAGGGCAAGGAGTATTCGGACAAATATGGGATGCGATTTGGCGTATTCGTCATGGGCGTGGCTACCTCACGCAACAACCGCCACTGCGGGCTTTTCCCCGAAGTCACGGAGACAGACCGCGAGCTGCTTGCGGCAGGGAAGCTGACAATGGAGCAGATTGAAAAACGCCGTGGCTGGGCTTGCGCCACGCATCCGAAGAACCAGGAGCGCTGCCTGAAAATCTACAGGGAAATCATCGAGAAGTTTCAGCCCGTGGCGTTCTGTTTTGACTATGTCCGCTATTCCACGGGCTATGATAACCCATGCCGATGCGACTATTGCGAGGCGAAGCGCGGCAGTATGTCCCCGATTGAGTTCGCGCATCGCGAGCTACTGGATTTCTACACGCGAGCAAACAACCTCTGCAAGGAGGCCAAACCTGACATCATTACAGGCTGCTACACGATGAGCGTCGGTTCAGATTGGGTCTTTAACTTCCCCTTTGACGAGCACTACAAGTATGTCAGCCGCGAGAACGAGACGCCCCTCGGCAATGTTGAAGAACTGACGCTGAAATGGGGAAGACTGGTGCAGAAAAACAATCCGAATTGCGTCTTCGTGCCCATCGTGGCCAACTATAACTACAAGGACGCCACCCGCATGTACAACGAGTTCAAGGCTGTCTCAAAAAAACTGGACGAGCTGAACCAGAAAAGCCGTCCTGTCTGCTATTATCATTACGGTGCAATCACCGAAAACTCTGGTCCGAATTTTGGTACATTCATCGAAGACACCGCTTCTGGCGTGAAAAAGGCTTTACAAGATAAACAGTAGAAATCTACTCTTCCCCTGGTACTAGTGTTTGTGAATCATGACAGTCTCGCACACTCGAATCACGCGAATATGAACAAGACAGTCACAGGAATCATGGCGGCCCTTATGATGGCAGTATGCGTGGAGACAATGGCACTTGTTGAATGGAAAAATGAAAAGGTCATCGTTCACTGCGACCAGCAGGACGAATGGGATGAAAAGGTGCGCATTGACGACTCGGTGCCGTGGAACGGGCGCCCAACGGCTTGCTGGGAGCACGCAAAGACGGCACTTGTCCACCTGCCGAAGGCCCCGAAGAACTGGTCAACCCATACTCACGTGCGTCTGTTCATGCATTCCGCAGTAAAGACGGGTTCAGCCTTCATCCTCATGCTCGACAGTGAGAATCCTGCAACAAACGGCCAGGACTACTACCATGCGCGGTTTGTCATCGACTGGGAGGGATGGAAGGAGTTCTGCTTCCCTATCAGGAAGATCAGCACATCCCGCTACCCGCTGGGCTACGATAGGATATCGTCTGTGCAATTCATTGCGCAAGGCTGGGGCAATACGCCCGATCCGCAGGCGGTCATCCATTTCGGAAACATATCGTTTATCGATTCGGAGAATTACATGATGACAGAAGAGGAGTTTTTCGACACACTGGACTATGGATTTCCAGGGCTGGAAGAGGCTGGGAATGCCTGGGCAAAGAAGAATCTTGACGAGACGCGTAAACTGACGGCAGACTATTTCCGTAACCGCACCTCTGTCCCTTGGCGATTCGACCCGCACAAAATCAACCGCAAAATCAGCCATAACAAGGAAGCGGCAGACAGAACAGTGGCTGGTGGAATGAGAGAAGTCTGCGTGGATTACACGTTTCCGAACGGTGACATCGACTGGCTTTACAACCATACGATAGTCGACCCAAATCTCCCCAACAACAACGAATGGCAATGGCAGTTGAACCGCATGAACTTCTGGACTAATCTAGGACGCACCTATTGGGCGACACAGGACGAAAAATACGCCCAAACGTTTGTCAAGCATCTGCGTTCGTGGACAAGGCAGTGCCTGGAGCCCATCGATTCAGGCAATTACGCGAGATCCTCCTGGCGTACGATTGAATGCGGCATCCGCATGCTCGGCTCATGGCCGACCGCCTATCACTATTTTCTTCATTCGCCAAGTTTTACGGATGCAGACCTGATTCTCTTTCTGCGTTCATCCCTTGAACAGATGCGCCATCTGCGCAAGTACCCGACGGCAGGCAATTGGCTGACGATGGAGATGAACGGCGTCTATACATTCGCGTCGCTATTTCCTGAGTTCAAGGAGGCCAAAGAGGCTCGGCTGGATGCGATGAACCACATCTACAACAGCATGAAAGAGCAGTTTCTGCCAGATGGCGCGCAATTTGAACTGACGCCTGGCTATCATCAGGTGGCCCTTGGGAATATCCTGGCCATCGCGGATTCCGCCTTGCGCACAAAACACCTGGACGAACTGCCTGCAGATTTTGTGGCGTTCCTGGAAAAAGCCTTCGAATACAACATCAAGATGGCGACGCCGAACCGAGACATGCCGCGCTACAACGATTCATGGCGGGTGAATGTCGTCAACACCTCGCGTCGGGCCTTGTCGTATTTCCCTGAAAACATGACATTCCGCTGGTTTGCGACGGAGGGGAAGGAAGGGACGGAGCCAGCCTACAAATCCTGCTTCCTGCCGTGGGCAGGTTTCACGGCGATGCGCTCAGGCTGGTCGCGTGGCGCCAATTTCGTCAGCTTTGATGTCGGTCCGCTAGGCAATGCGCATGTCCATCAGGACAAGCTCAGCCTTTCCATCTGGGGTGGCGACCAGGAGCTTCTGTTCGACGATGGCGGCGGCTGCTATGAATCATCGCCCTTCCGTTCATACGCGACATCCGCCTACGGCCACAATACAGTTCTCGTTGATGGAAAAGGTCAGATGCGCGACCCGCGCGATCCAAAGAACAAAATCGTCTCTGAACCGATTGACGCGCATTGGATTTCGACGGATGAATACGACTACGCCCGTGGCACATACGACCAGGGTTTCGGCAAAGCCGATGCGCAGATTGCAACGCAGACGCGACAAGTTCTATTTTTGAAACCCAACATTGTGCTTGTGGCGGACACATTGGAGCCCAATGACGATGCGTCCCATGCATATCAGGCCCGCTGGCATGTGAATTGCACGCAGTTGACGGAAGTCATTGCAGGGCACCCCGCCCTGGTGACAACTCTGGAGAACAAGAAGAATCTGGTGCTTGTCCCGCTATTGACGGACGGACTTGAAAGCCGTTGGGTCTCCAAACAGGAAAAGCCAGAACTGCTTGGATGGTATGTAATCAAGGACGCAGGCCCATATCAGCCTGCCGCAACGGTCTGCCATGCCATCAACGGCAGCGGCGTACGACGTTTTCTGACCATGTTCATCATTCAGAAGCCTGGCGAAGGAACCAACGTCAAAAGCGTCAGGCAGTTGTCCGAAAACTCGGCTGAAGTAGCCTTCGCCGATGGCCGCGTGATAACAGTTGCCATGGAACGAGAGAAACTGAACTACTCCATTGCAAATAAAGTGAAAAAGAAATAAGGGCATGTGACCTCAGTCACAGCCCATATTTTTAGGTAATTCCAACAAACACAATAAATTACGGTTGCCAAAGGCGTAAACGCCAAGACAACCGTTTTTTTGTTGAAAACACTATGTTCCATTTATTTGGCAGGAACCGAAAGGCGGAAGAAAAGGGCGTAGTTGACGGGGATGACAACCATTGTCAGGACGGTGGCGAAGGCCAGTCCGCACATGACGGTAACGGCCATGGCAGCGTAGAAGGGGTCAGCCACAAGGGGAATCATGCCCAGGACAGTGGTGGCGGCGGCCAGACCAAGGGGGCGCAGACGGGAGAGGCCAGCGGAGAGGACGGCGTCGAGCGGGGAGTCTCCAGCAGCCAGACGGGCGTTGATTTCGTCGATGAGGACAATGGCATTCTTGATCTGCATGCCGATGAGTGAGAGAAGGCCGAGCAGTGCCATGAAGCCGAAGGGCTGCGAGAAGCCAAGCAAGCCTGCCACAACGCCGATCAAGATTAGCGGCACGGTGCAGAAGATGACGAGCGGCTGCCGTATGGAGTTGAAGAGGAATACAGTTATCAGGAACATAATGGCAATGATGCCTGGCACTTTCGCAAAGAGGCTTGCATTGGCATCGGCTGAGTTCTCCTGTTCGCCGCCCCATTCTGCGGTGTAGCCAGCAGGGAAGGTGTCGGCAAGTTCCTTGATGCGCGGGCGCAAGCGGGACAAGGCAGCGTTGGCGTTGTCACCGAGCCCAGGGTTCGCCTTGACAGTGAGGCAGAGGAGACGGTTGCGTCGGTAGATGATGGCATCCTCGGAGACGTTCTCAAAACCAGATATGACCTGCATGAGCGGAATGGATTTGGAGAGGGAACTGGGACGGAACCAAGCGGAGAGGAGAGAGTCGGGATCTGAGCGCTCGGACTCGGGGGCGCGCAGAAGGATATCGAGGGACTCATCGCCTTCGAGCCAGGTGCCGATGGAGATGCCGTCCGTTGCGGTCTTGAAGGCCGCGGCAACTTCCTGGCGGGTTATGCCGAGAGTGCGGAGGCGGGAGGGAGAGACGATGGGGCGAAGGAGGTCGGTGCGGTTGCGCCAGGAGGACTGAACCTCGACGAGATGCCCGTCAGCACGGAAGATGTCTAGAGCTTTTTCACCAAGACCACGGAGAACGTCGGCATCGGTGCCGAGAATGCGGAGCTGGAGCTTCTGGGCGTCACCAGGGCCGAGTATGAAGCGCTGGCAGGAGACCATGGCGTCGGGAAGGTTGTTGGCAACGTACTCGTCGATTTGCGTGGACAGTTCGGGCACGCGATTGTAGTCATCGAGATCGACGAAGAGGAGCCCGTAGGCATCGTCGTCGTTCTCAGGGGAGTAGGTGAGGATGAAACGGAGGCCGCCAGTTCCAGTGAGCTGGGTGGTCCCAGTGACGCCCTCTAGGGTGCGGACGTAGTCGGCGAGGGTGGTAAGGCCCCTGTCAGTGGCGTGGATGGAGGAGCCTTCGGGCATCCAGAAGTGAACCATCATTTGCTTGCGGGTGGAGTCGGGGAAGAAATTCTGCGCGACATGCCCGAAGCCCTTGAAGGTGCCGATGAGAAGGATGATCATGACGGCGAGGCAAAGGAAGCGGTGACGGATGCAGGCGGTGAGGAAAGCGCGGTATGCGGTGTAGAATTTTCCGCCGTAGGGATCGGCGTCGGCACCTTTTTTCTTATCTGCCTTGAGGAAGTCAACGGAGAGGAGCGGGGTGAGGGTTATGGCGAATATCCACGAGAGGAGGAGGGAGACCATCAGAACAATGAAAAGGGAGCGGCAGTATTCACCAGAGGAGTCCTGGGAGGCGCCGATGGGGGCAAAGGAGAGGATGGCGATGACGGTGCCGCCGAGGAGGGGCCACATGTTCTGCTTGACGACATCGCAGGCGGCCTTGACCTTGTCCAGCCCCTTCTGCGCGGCGACGAGGACAGCGTCGTTGACGACGATGGCATTGTCAACGAGCATTCCGAGGGCGATGATGAACGCGCCGAGGGAGATGCGCTCCATAAGGACGCCCATCTGCTTCATGATGGCGATGGTGGCCATCACGGTGAGGAGCAGGACGCCGCCAATGATGAGCCCCGACCGCAGCCCCATGAAGAAGAGCAAGACGGCGACGACGATGATCACAGCCTCGATCAAGTTGACCATGAAGCTCGAGATGGCACTCTGGACGGTTTCGGCCTGGTCGGAGACCATGTCGATTTCGATGCCGATCGGAGTAGTGGTCTCAAGTTCTTTCATGCGCTTTGCAAGGGCCTCTGCCATGACGATAACGTTGCCGCCAGTAACGGTGGAAACACCAAGGGCGATGCAGGGGTGACCGTTGTGGCGGAGGATGGCGGAAGGCGGATCCGAATAGCCGCGGCGGATTGTCGCGATGTCGCGGAGGCGGACGGACGGGTGCGAGGAGGAGTCGCCCCTGACGACCAGGAGTTCGCCGAGTTCGTCGAGGCTGGCGAGCTTGCCAGTCGGGTCGATGCGGATATACTTGTCTCCAACGGTTAGATGCCCTGCACTGGCCGCCTCGTTCTGCCCAGAAATGAGGGACGTGATCTCCGAAAGGGAGATACCAAGGTTGGCAAGGCGTGCGCGGGAAATCTCGAAATAGACGACTTCGTCGATGTCGCCAGTCATGTCGATTTTGGCCACCTGGTCGCAGAGCAGCAGTTCACGACGCAGCATCTTGGCGTAGCCCTTGAGCTCGGCCATGGTATAGCCGTCGCCGTAGATGACGAAATACATACCGTAAACATCGCCGTAGCTATCGCAGACGAGCGGGGTCGTGGCGCCTGCAGGAAGAGAGGAGGCGTTGTCGTTGACCTTGCGGCGAAGTTCGTCCCAGACCTGCGGGAGCTCCGCCTTGCCGTACTGGTCCTTCATCTCGACCGAGACAACGGAGCGGCCAGGATAGGAGGTGGAGGTGACGCGCTCGACCTGCCCCATCTGCTGGACTGCAGTCTCAATGGGGTCGGTCAGCTCCGAGGCCACCTCGGCGGCCGTGGCACCAGGCCAATAGGTGATGATCTGGGCCATCTTGATGGTGAATTCAGGGTCCTCCAGACGCCCAATGGTGCGGTAGGCGGAGATGCCTGCCGCGAAGATGGCAATGGAAAGCATCCAGGTGATGACTTTATGATCAATGCAGAATTTTGCGATATTCATAGTGGATGAGCATATAATTGATGTGAGCAGGTTGCTTCAGAGATTGCGTCCAGGATTACTTCTGCTGGTTTTCCTTTGATGCGTCTGTAGAATCGGCGGCCTTGGTGGAATCAGAAGATTTGGCGGCATCGGCGGCAGCATCATCGGTAAGGCGAACGATACGGCCTTCGGTGAGGACGGTGACACCCGCGACGGCGATGCGATCGCCCTCATTCAACCCCTTTGTGATAAAGATTTCGGTTCCAGAGCGGCTGTCGAGTGTCACGGTAGCGCGATGAACGGTGTAAGTACCATCGCCATTGTCATCAAGACGCCAGACAAAGTGGGTTGCGTCGAAGGCATTTCCTACGGCATCGGAGGGTACAGCCAGGAATTCTTTGCTTGTCTCGGGGATTGAGTCGGCGGGGATGGAGGCGGATACAGTGCAGGACATGCCAGGGAGAATATCAAGGTCTTTTGGGGCATCTAGAGAGACGGTGGCGCGGTAGGTATGCGTGACAGAGTCAGCGATGCGGGCGGTATCCTTGACGCGGCAAGGGAAGGTTCGTCCAGGAAGGGAGTCGAAACTGGCCTCGAACACGAACTTGGAGCGGATAGAGGTTGGAGCGGCAATGACGTAGGATTCGGGGACGGAAATAGCCAAGTCGAGGACAGAGAGATCCTGCAACTTGAGGATGGCGGTTCCAGAGGAAATCGTATCATAGTTGTCAACGTAGGTGTCGGAGATGACGCCAGAGAAGCGTGCCTTGAGTTGGGTATCTTCAAGGGCTTTGCGAGCGATTTCGAGGGTGGCTTTGGCCTTGTCGGCACTGGCTTTGGCTTTGGAATACTCATCCTGCGAGACGGCGTTTTTCTCAAGGGCAGCCTTCATTCGATTGAAATTGGATTCGGCGTATGCGAGTTCGGCCTCGGCGTTCTTAACTTGGTTGGCATAGTCACGGTCGTCAAGACGGGCGAGAACCTGCCCCTTGGTAACGTGCTGCCCGCGAGAGACAGGAAACTCGATGATGCGTCCGCTCACCTCAAAGGAGAGGTCCACACCTGTGCTGGCATCCACGACACCAGGGAAGCGTAATGGCGCATGGGCCTTCGGTGTGCCGACCACGATGGACTTGACGGGGCGCACGGGCGGTGGGGTTTTGTCATCCTCAGGCTGGCCGCCATCGTAGAGAAATACCGCTGCAACGGCGGCAATCAACAGGACGAGGGAAATAATGCGAACTAACAGTTTCATGGAATCTACCTCTTCGGGGCTCTAATAAAATTACTGATGGAATTGCGGATTCAGGCTTTTGTGATTCAGAATTTTTATGACAAAGGATTTATGGGGTGCCGAAGGATTGCCAGACGTCAACAAGAGCGGAGGCGGCAGCGCCAAGCCCCCTTGCGAGGGAATCCTGATTGGAGGAAAGCTGCTGTTGCATATCAAGGACATTCTGGAAGTCGGTCAAACCAGAGCGGTATTGAGATTCGACGAGTTCAACCGCTTTTTCAGCGGCGGTGACGGCGTCACGGAGGTCTTTGATGGCAGCATTGGCGGCACGGTGGGAGGAGAGGGCTGTCTCGCATTCGGCAGCAGCGGTGAGAACGGCTTCTCGGAAGTCGGCTTCGGCGGCGCGGGCATCGGCTTCGGCGGCGCGAACTTGATTGCTGATGCGTCCTGCTGTGAAGATAGACCATTCAACGGAGGGGCCGATGGAGTAGTTCTGGGCGTTCTTCGTGAAGAGTTTTTTGGTGCCAGTAGCGGAGAAAGCAAAGGAACCGTTGATTGAAATCTTGGGAAAGTACTCGGCCTTGGCAGCACCAATGCTGGCGACCGCAGCATGAATACGATGGGCTGCGGCGGCCACATCGGGGCGATTGCGAAGAAGGTCGGCAGGAAGCGAGGCAGGAAGCACAGCATCATCAGGCAGGGGGATAGCTGCAAAGGTGCGTAGGGCATCTTGTGAGCCTGGATAGCCGCCAACAAGGGTGCAAATGGAGTTGAGAATGGAATCTATCTGCGCCTCAAGCAAGGGGATGGTTGCCCTAGTGGAAGCAAGGTTCATCTCTGCCTGGCGTAGGTCGAGCTCGCTGCTCAGGCCAGTCTCATTGCGGTTACGGATGAACTCAAGGGTTTTCGTCTGAAGCTCAACGTTTTTGCGGGCGTAGTCGAGGCGGGTCTGGAGGGTACGGAGGTTGAGATAGTAGGTTGCAAGACTGGCGGTGAGGATGAGGCGTGAGGAACGGACGTCCTCGGCGGATGCCGTGAACTCGGCAGATGCGGATTCGACGTTGCGACGAACACGGCCCCAGAAGTCAAGTTCCCACTGGAAAGATGCGCCTGGCTGGTAGAGCCAGTCAGGGTTGTGGGGGTATTTGGTGGAGGTGCGGACCTCACCAGTCTGTCGGTCGTAGTTGGCGGAGCCAGAAAGAGCAAGCGACGGGGCATAGTCGGCACGGGCGATGCCCAACTGCGCAGCTGCGGCGTCGAGACGCGCAATGGTAGCGGCAAGCGACGGGTTCTGCGCAAGGAGCTCGTTCTCCAATCTATCAAGGACAGGATCGTTGAAGACAGACCACCAAGGAGCCCCGTCGGGGAGAGGAGTACCAGCGGGGGCATCGCTGGACCACGCTTCAGGACCATCCCATTGGGGCGATTCGTAGTCGGGTCCGAGAGAGAAACAGCCAGCAAGCACAAGGCCAAGCGTGGCGGTGAGAAGACATTTCGTGATGGGAACGATTTTCATGGTCTGTTGATGCCACCATGCCTGGTGACGAGGGGCAATTCGTTTGTTTCCTGCAAAGGTTTCGATTCCAAAGCCATCGCCTTTTTTCTTCCATAAGAGGGGATATAATATATTATTTCAAGGGCTTTTCGCAAGACGATTATCTGCAAATACAACCTTCTTTTCCCTCTTTTCCATTGTGGCTAAACCAGCATAAATGGCTGGGTGAAAAGTTTTTCACCGCTTGCTTTATCCATCGCCGTTACACGCAGAAAAATATCTTTGCTTCGATCTGCATCAGGGACGGAATATACCAATTCTCTGCCAGTCCAAAGTTCGACCAGGACTCCGCGATGACTGAGCAACAGCATAATTGCCTCTTTGTCACAACGCGCACGCAGAGTGTGCCCGTCAAATTCCACCGATTCAAAAGTCAACCCCTTGCCTTTGAGGGCCCCATAGAAACGTCCTTGACGATAGGCCCGCAGACATGATTCCACCGTGCGTTCCTCTGGCATCAGGATGCAGCGTCCTTGGATTTTCCCTGCATCTATATGGTCCTGAACACAAAAACCATAGCATTGACGTCCCGTGCCGAGCACTTCATCCCATTGGCTCTCGGCAGCGGCTGTTCCATCCACGCCGCAATTTGCATTGATGACTTCCAGACCCAATACCCGCTGGTCGTAATCCAGCATTTCACAAAGGAATTGATGAGGCAAATGCGACCAATGCGGATGGTTGATGACAATGCCGCCTCCATCTGGAATCATCAACGCATCGAGCATAGCGTCAAAGGCTTTTCGCCAGGGCATTTGCGTGCCGACATGTATTCCATGCTGAACCAAGACGGATTTTCGGTTGCGGTCGTAGGTGCCGCTGCAGAAAAAGCTGCCAGGACACGTTATATGCAGATAGACATTGTAGTCCGAAAAGAAATGATGTTCTGCATTGGGAGCTTCCATGAATCCAGCAGGGGCGGGAGGAAAGAGCAATTCGCCTTCTGACGTCGGCAGTTGAGATTGGTCCACACCCCATTCTGCATATAGCTTGCGGTAGTCAAGGCGTTCGTGAATGACCTCGCCATTTTGAATATACGAGGGTTGCCCCAATTTGAATGTGTTTTCGCGGATGGAACTAGCAGGGTAGTAGGGCACAGATGGGTAGTAGTTGGCAAAGGTCGCAAACTCCAGGCCGTTTTCCATTGCATGGATGAACTCCTCCCTGCTTGCGCAATGCAGATGCGTACACCCAGTTATCCTAATCTGTTTTCCCCAATCAATGTTTTGATAGGGATTGCGGTTTCGTTCCTGCTTGTTCATAATTGTTTCGTTGCTCCAGTGATGTTTTCTTGGGAAATAGCCATTTTGCAACCATAACTATACATCTCATGGTGCTGAATTACCACTTACTTCCTATACATAGCATCAAAAAAACGCTTTTTTTTGATTGGCGGCTTGTATTTTGTTTTTTCCTTTTTATAATAATGGAAGTGGCATAATTGCTCGTGCAATTAAGCAATTCAAGCATGTAATTGCCTAAAAAGTTTACACGTGCAATTAAAGCAAGGAGAGAAGCAAAATGGCATTTACTATGAAAGATATAGCAAAGATCGCTGGAGTATCGCGACAGGCGGTTGCAGCGGCTTTGAGCGATGTGGGCACAAGTAAAGTATCCGAAAAGACGCGGGAACGTGTGCGCAGCATAGCGGAAAAGATGCACTACGTGCCCAACCAAAATGCAAAGTGCCTTCGCGGGGGCTCTAGCAATATGATAGGCATCTTTGGTGTTCCATATGTGTCCGTTCTTGAGCAAAGCCTGTTTTATGAGTACAGCATGGAACTGTCGCGCTATGGATACAACCTGACCGTCAGTTACGGCATGGGGGAGAAAGCGTCGGAGCAGGCGATTCGCAACCTTCTGTCGTATGGCGTGGCTGGCATAATCGTCATGTCGGAGGAGAATCCCATGACGAAATACAAACTCGACAACGTGCCATACGTATTTAGTCCCTCTTCGAGCTTGGAAGGTTTTGATGTCGCCGTGGACCATGCGGCGGGGACTTGTGAGGCAACGAAGGCGCTGGTCAAGGCAGGGCGGAAAAGTGCCGTGTTTCTGGTGCCCAGCTTCATGGGCAGCTTCTATGACGAGCCAAGCCGACAGAAGTTCAAGGGTATCGTCGAAGGGCTGAAGGCAATTGGTGTGACACCTTCCATTCTGACGGTTGAAGAGTGTGGCGGCGACGGCAACGCAGTTGTGGAACGACTGCGCCAGCTGGCTCCCGACATCCTGTTCTGCGGCGATGACTATTTGGCGGGTAGGATGGTATCGCTTCTACTGGCGGCTGGCATCAAGGTGCCAGATGATATGATGGTTGTCGGCTACGATGGCCTAAGTATTTGCGATATGTGTGCCGTTCCACTTTCCACGGTTGTCCAGCCTCTGAAGAAGCGTGCCGCGAATGTGGTCAATCTTCTTCTCGAGCGTATCAAGGAGGGCAATCGGTCGCCAGAGCCTGCTGGCATACTGCTGCCATCCTACTTCTATCCATCCGCCAGTTGCGGATTAGCTAATGAAAAGATACAAAAACTCCCGTTGTACAATCTATATTCAATGCTCGAAGTCAACTGGGCAAACCCTCTGTAAGATACACCAGAATCAAATAGATTATTCTCCAACCATCAAAAAGGAGTTAACCACCATGAAAAAGAAGTTTACCTTGATTGAATTGCTTGTTGTCATCGCCATCATCGCTATCCTGGCGGCCATGCTGCTGCCCGCGCTCAGCAAGGCCCGCGAGAAGGCTCGCGCCATCTCCTGCACCAGCAACCTCAAGCAGATTGGCCTGGGGTTCAACATGTACACCGTCGATTACGACGACTACAACTGCTACATGTATTACTATCCCAATGGAAGCGGCGTGGCCCCCTGTTTCTGGTGGGAGGACGGGATTATTCCCTATGTCGGCGACTGGAAGATGTACCTGTGCCCCTCCGAGCCCAAACCCGCCGATGTGACCTCGAGCAAACGCCCCCCATCCACCGATTCCATCACCTATCCGAATCCCCTGTACACGGCATACGCACGCAGCAACAAGACTACAGGCTGTGCCGCCAATGAGTTCAAGAAGCTGAATCAATACAAGTACCCAACCGAGACGGCCAATGCCGCCGATTCTCTTAAAACTGAGCTCCGCGGCTCTTCCAATCCAGATGAAAGGCTCACGGTAGGCCATCCCAATTGCGCCTTGGGCGTCCGCCACAACGGCACCTTCCAGCTGGTCTATATCGACGGCCATTGCGGCGCCCTGAACTTCTCCGTTCCAAGAGGCAAGCTTTGGGAGATGATACAATAACCGACTGAATTAGCAATTAAACTAGGTAATTAGAGAAAAAGCTGTCTGATACGCGTATTGTTCCAATTGCAGATACAATATGTTAATTCCCAATTCCCAATTCCCAATTGCTAATTGCTAATTGCTAATTGCTAATTACATCACAGGGGGTGTTCATGCGTAAACTCCTATTCTTTCTTTGTTGTATTACCTTCACGCTTCTAGCTGGTCCCAAGGCGCAGTGGATTGCCTATCCCGAGGACGCGAAGGAAGGCGTCAACAAGGAGCGTTATCTACGGACTGAGTTCAAGGTTGCCAACAAGGCAATCAAACAGGCCTATGTCGCCTACATCATCGACGACTCAGGTTACGTCATGCTGAACGGCAACGCCGTTGAACATCAAAGTACACGCATCACGGGAAACGGCACCGCCAAGCAGTACGACATCACCAAGGCATTGGTCAGTGGGCAGAATTCGCTCTGCGCCATCACCATCAACGAGGGAGGCCCCGCTGGTTTCATCCTGCATGTTTCCATCACCCACCAGGACGGAAGCGAGCAGGAAGTGTTCACGGACACGAACTGGAAGGCCTCCAAGGAAAAAGCTGCTGGTTGGGAAAAGGCAGGTTTTGCAGACAACGAGTGGGAAACGGTCAAGTCCGTGGGAAACTACCTCTCGGATCCGTGGGCGGTCATGCAAGACTTCATTGCCATCTATGCTAACGATGACGCGGCAGTGGAACGCAATCGCAGGCAGCAGGTTGCCCAGCGTACAAAGGAGTTGTGTGAAAAACTCGCCACGGAGCCCGATTTGCAGGCAAAAATCGCCTACAAAAACGGTGGCGTTTTCTTCGACCTCGGCGGCAAGCTCTACCGTCCCGTCCTCTATACATCCAATTCGGGTGGACGGGACACCCCATTTTTCCGCGAAAAAATCCAGAACTTCGCAGATGCGGACATAAACCTGATTTCTGGCGGCATCGAGGCGGACTGGTTCTGGAAGGGCCCCGAGCAATACGACTACAAGGCCCTGGACGAGTTTTTTGCCAGGGCCTTCGGACAGGCCCCCAATGCGTTTTATTGCTTTTCCATCACCTTTTCCCATGGCCCCCAGTGGTGGAATGAACTCCATCCAGAAGAAACCATCAAATACGGCAGAAATAGCACCAAGTACTCCAGGCGAGACAACATCGGTTCCTACAACGCCCCCTCATTTGCTTCTGAACTATGGCTCAAGGAATCAGCCGAGGCCGTCCGCAAGCTGGTCGAGTACATCGAAAGCACCCCCTACGCGAAACGCATCTTCGGATACAGGCTCGGCGCAGGCGTCTATTCCGAATGGCACTACTACGGCATGGCGGATTCGATGCCAGACGTTAGCAAGCCCATGGTGAAACTCTTCCGCGCCTATCTCCGCGAAAGGTACAACGGCGATGTTGAAAAGCTCCGCAAAGCCTGGAATCAGCCCGAAGTCACCTTCGAGAACGCCGTTCCGCCATCGGAAGATGTGCGCAAGCAGGTTCTTCTCGATGTCCTGCGCGACCCAGTAAAGCACGCCTGGACCATTGATTTCCTCCATTGTATGCAGCGTTCTCTGAGCAATGCGCTTCTAACGATGAACAAGGCGGCGAAGGAGGCCTGCAAGGGGCGTGCTTTGGTCGGTAACTATTGCGGTTATTTCTTCGGCATGGGATATACTGCGGAAGGATGGCATCTCGTGAACGACGAGTTCATGAATAGCCCCTACGTGGATTTCCAGACTGCCCCCTGCTGCTACGGCAACCGCGAACTGGGAGCTGCCCAGCTATCGCGCAGCCTGTGGGGCAGCTACCCCCTTCACAACAAAATGTGCATCTTCGAGGCGGACACCCGCACCCATCTTGCCGTGGAAAACAAGCTCAGGCAGGCCGATACGGTTGAGGAAAGCATCGCCATGCTTTCTCGCGACCTTGCGCAGGCCATCAGCAAAGGAAGCGCCTACTGGTACTTCGATTTCGGACGCGACTGGTACAACTGCCCCGAAATCCTGCAGTTCTTCCATCAAATCGCACCCGTTTACGATGCCGTCAAGGACTTCAGCTCCAGCGCGGAAGTCGCCATCATCGCGGACTGGGAGAGCGGCTACTACCATGCCATCCAGGCCTACCAGGGCGGTGTCCAGGTCTATGCGAGCATGAACACTCAGCCGCGTGAATTGAATAATGCAGGAATCCAGTTCGACGCGTTTTCTTTCGCGGACATCGACAACCCCGCCTTGCAGAAATACAAGCTGTTCATCTTCCCGCAGTTCTTCTTCATGACTCCCGAAAAGCTCGCCAAACTTTCCGCAATCAAGAAAGCAGGAAAGACTCTCCTCTTCTTAAACGCACCTGGCTGGCTCACGCCCAACGGCCCGTCTGCCGATTCCATCTTCCAGACCACAGGCATCCACACGGAAGTCCTTAATCAGCAGACCTACATGACGCTGAAACTTGCGCATGGCCCCATCATGGAATACAGGGGCACCAGCATAAAGTATGCGCCTGTGCTGAAAATTACAGACCCCGAGGCGACCATCCTTGGTACGGTCAGCTTGAAAAACGGCAAGACTACCCCCGCATACGCAAAGAAACAGAACGCGGATGGCTCGACCACCTATCTGTGCAGCACTCCCTTTGTTTCGGCCTCGGAACTGCGCAAGATCGCAAAGGAGATCGGCGTGCATACTTACTGCGACAGCGACGAAGGCGTCGTCTTCGCCAACAACTCCATGATCTCCTTCCATACGGGAACGCCTGGGGAATACACTCTGAAGGCAAAAACTCCTGTGAAATGGACCATGGTCTTCCCTGAAAAGCGAGCTTATCCCAAAACGCAGGCTGAACTCACCTTCCCCGCCCCCACGCCGAATACCTATATCTTCACGATTGAACCATAAAAGCTGCTGGGGCGCGCATCGCGCGCCCATTAGCCCCAAAACAAGTTCTACGCCCCTCCTGCTAGGCTCGTCCTCTAGCAGGAGGGGCGTGCATTTTCCTTGGAGGAGACGGGCGCACATTGCGCGCCCCTGATCTTGCGCGCACCAAGTGTTTGGGAATTATGTGCTTTAGTTGCCGATTAGACTTCATCAACAGAGAAGAGCCGCGTAAGCGGCGGCAAGAGCATAGCCGTGGGTGGAGCGAAGCCGCAATAGCGGCGAAGCGAAACCCACGGTCAGATGACCATCCCAGTCCCTGTGCGCCGTGCCGCGCGGCGGCAAGGCGCATCTTGGTCATTGACCAGTGAGGGACAATGTCATCAGGAAACTCAAGTATATAAATCCTAAGTGTTTCATCATTGTTTTTAAGATTTTAGTGATTAGCAGCTTGTTTTTATTTTTTCCCATTGTATAATAAAATAATTGTTCGTACAATTAAACTATTCATGCAAGAAATAGCCTGAAAGATTGTACGAACATTTTGATAAAAACAGGAGAGAAATAATGGCATTTACGATGAAAGACATAGCGAAGATCGCTGGCGTATCGCAGCAGGCGGTAGCGGCGGCTTTGAGCGATAGAGGCACAAGCAAAGTATCCGAAAAGACGCGGGAGCGTGTGCGGGCCATTGCGGAAAAGCTGCACTATGTGCCCAACCAGAATGCAAAGCGTCTTCGTGGCGGCTCCAGCAACACGATAGGCATCTATGGTGTTCCATACGTCTCTGTTCTGGAGCAGAGCTTGTTCTTTGAACTAAGCGTGGAGCTGTCTCGTTATGGTTATAACCTAACCGTCAACTACGGCATGGGGGAAAAGGCGTCGGAACAGGCGATTCGCAACCTTCTGTCGCATGGCGTGGATGGCATCATCGTCACAACGATGGACAACCCGATGACGCAATTCGAAGTTGACAGCGTACCATACGTATTCAGTCCGACTGCGGGAAAGGAGAATTATGATGTTGTTGTGGACCATGCGGCGGGGACTCGGGAGGCGATGAAAGCGCTAGTCGCGAAAGGGCGGAAAAGCGTCGTGTGTCTTGCGCCAACCTTCATGGGTGGCTACTATGAAGAGGCAAACCGACAGAAGTATCAGGGTATCGTCGAAGGACTTAAGGAGATTGGAGCGACTCCAACAATCCTGACTGTTGAAGAGTGTGGCGGCGAAGGGGCTGTTGTTGTGGAACATTTGCGCCAAATGGCTCCCGACATCTTGTTCTGCATCAACGACTATTTCGCAGGGCGGATGTTGTCGTTGTTGCTGGCGGCTGGCATCAGGGTGCCAGACGACATAATGGTCTTTGGCTACGATGGCTTGAGCATCTGCGACTTATGCGCTGTTCCGCTTTCCACGGTTATCCAGCCACAGAAGAAGCGCGCCGAGATAGCCGTCAAGCTTCTTCTGGAACGCATCAAAGAGGGAAACAAGACGCCTGCCCCTGCAGGGATAAAGCTTCCGTCCTACTTCTACCCATCTGCCAGTTGCGGATTTACAAATGAGAAGATACAACAGCTCCCGTTGTACAATACATTTTCAATGTTGGAAACCAACTGGGAGAACCGTCTATAAAAGGTGTCACTGCCCAAAAAGTCTTTTTTTCCAAATATCATCAAAAGAAAGGAGTTAATCAACATGAAAAAGACGTTTACCTTGATTGAATTACTTGTCGTCATCGCCATCATCGCAATTCTGGCCGCTATGCTTTTGCCTGCGCTGAGCAAGGCCCGTGAGAAGGCACGTGCCATCTCCTGCATTAGCAACTTCAAGCAGATTGGGCTTGGTTTTTCCATGTACTCACAGGAATACGAGGACTGGAACTGCTACCAGTATTTCTATCCCAACGGAAGCAATGTCGCACCCTGTTTCTGGTGGCAGGACGGCATCGGCCCCTACGTCGGCGATTACAAGATGTACTTGTGCCCTGCAATGGCCAGTCCAGTCTATACGACTGATAAACGCCCCGAGTCCACTTCGTCTTTTACCTATCCAGAGAAACTTGAGACGGGATATGCCCGCAGCAACAAGACCTCTGGCACATCCGCAACCAGCATGTTCAAGTTGAACCAATACAAGTACCCCAGCGAAACCGCCAACGCCGCCGACAGCATCAAAATGGAGCTTCGCTCTTCCGCTCCAGACGAAAACCTTCTGGTCGGCCATACCAATTGCCGCCTAGGCGTCCGCCACAACGGACACTTCCAGTTGGTCTATGTCGATGGCCATAGCGATGCCCTCAACTTCTCTGTTCCAAGGGGCAAACTCTGGGAGATGATACAATAGTCATCTTCTTGGTAGGTGATTGGGTCATAATCCAATCACCTGTTGTTTTTCCTGTTTTATCAAAGGAAATACTCATGCGTAAAGTCCTTTTGTCTCTATGTTGTGCTGCCATCAGTCTATTTGGTGGCATCCGCGAGGAGCTTGCCAAGATGCCTGATGAAGCAGTTGAAGTCGTCTATCAAAGGGGGGCACCGTTTTTCAAGATAGGCGGAACGCTTTACCCGCCCGTCCTCTACAACTACAGCACAGATGGGCACTACGACCATGAGGACTTCACTGCCGCAGTCCGTGGTTTTGTGGCTGCGGACATAAAACTCTTTTCTTTCGGCATCGAGGCAGTGGAGTTCTGGAAAGGCCCCAACCAATACGACTACGATGCGTTGGAGAATGCGTTGCACAAAGCCTTTACCCTCGCACCTGAAGGGCGTTTCATCTTCGCCATCACCTTTTGTCATGGACCCGCCTGGTGGCATGAGCTGTATCCCGAGGAGCAAATCCAATATGCAGTCATAGACGAGAACACCTCTCCCAGGGACTGCATCGGCAACTACGTCTGCCACTCCTTCGCCTCTGAGCGCTGGCGCAAAGAATCCAGCGAAACCGTTCGAAAACTCGTCGAATATATTGAGAGCACTCCATACGCCAAGCACATCTTCGGGTACAGGATTGGTGACGGTGTCTATTCGGAATGGATTCACTTTGGGATGAAGAACGCTATGCCCGATGTTGGTCCTGCCATGACGACATTCTTCCGCAAGTATCTCAGCGAAAAGTATAACGGTGATGTCAAGAAGCTCAGCCAGGCGTGGAATCAGCCCCAAGTCACCTTCAAGAACGCCACACCACCGCCCGTGGAAGTCCGTTTGCAGTACATTGAGGGCAGTGTGCTGCGCGACCCTAGAAACGCCTGGGAAATCGATTTTCTCCAGTGCATGCAACGTTCCATCCGCGACTTGCTCCTTTCCATGAACAAGGCGGCAAAGGATGGTTGCAAGGGCCGCAAACTGGTCGGCAACTACTGCGGTTACTTCTTCGGGCAGACCTATACCCCGAATGGATGGCAGGTTGTAACGGACGAAATATTGGATTCCCCATACGTGGATTTCATGATTGCCCCTACCTGCTACTCCTACAACTTCCGAAAAGTGGGCCAGTCACAGCTTGCACGCAGCCTGGTGGCCTCCTATCCCCTCCACAAGAAGTTCTGCATCATCGAGGCGGACACCCGCACACACCTTTGGGGCCTCAAGAAGTCCAGGGACGGCAGCCGATACGCCACAAATGCTCAGGAAAGCGTTGCATTGCTTGCGCGCGACATGGCGCAGGCCATCAGCCGAGGAAGCGTCTATTGGTACTATGACCTCGCCAGGGAGTGGTACAACTGCCCCGAAATATTGGATTTCTTCAAGAAAATCGTTCCTGTTTACAATTCCATCAATGACTTTTCCTCCAGCGCGGAAATCGCTGTCATTGCAGACTGGGAGAGTGTCTATTACCACGCTGCGCAATACATCAAAAACGACCCTGTCTTGAAGTACATTCCCTACTATGCAGGGCGACAGGTCTATTCATCCATCAACTATATGACGAATGAATTGACCAAGTCTGGCTTGGTCTTCGACGCCTATTCCTTCGGGGACATCGACAACAAGGTCCTGGACAAATACAAAATCTACATCTTCCCTCAGCTCTTCTACATGACGCCTGAAAAGCTTGCCAAGCTTGCCAAACTCAAGAAAGAGGGGAAGACCTTGATTTTCATGAATCAGGCAGGGTGGCTGACGCCAAAGGGACCCAATGCCGATTCTATTTTCAAGACCACAGGCATTCATGCGGATATCTTGCCACAGATGTTCAAGAGTACGGTGACACTTAAAGATGGCGCCCTCATGGATGCAGACGCTTATGGTGATAAAAGCGCGGATTTCATGCCCACGCTGAAGGTCACGGATCCACAGGCGGACATCCTGGGCACCGTCAGGTCGGGTTCCGCGCCCGTCGATACATACGCGAAGAAGGTTTTTGAGGATGGTCCGACTGTTTACCTCAACGGTTCTTCGTTCATTTCGGGACCTGAACTGCGCCGAATCGCCCAGGAGGCGGGCGTACACATCTACTGCGACAGCGACAAGGGCATCGTCTTCGCCAACAACTCCATGGTCTCCTTCCATACGGCAACCCCAGGGACATACACCCTGAAAGCAAAGTCGCCTGTGAAATGGACCATGGTCTATCCCCAAAAACAGTCTTATCCCAATAAACAAACGGAAATCACGTTTTCTGTTAATCAGCCAGATACCGTTATCTTTGTGATCAAACCATAAAGAACCAGAGAGGAATCATCATGCGTAACATCCTATTGCTTCTATGTGTTGCCTTCACTCTCTTAGCAGGTCCCAAGGCATTGTGGATTGTCTATCCTGAGCCCCAGAGGGAAAGCATCAATAAGGAGCGTTATCTGAGAACGGAGTTTGAGGTTCCGCAAAAAGAGATTAAGCAGGCTTTCGTCGGCTATATCATCGATGATTACGGAACGGTCCTTCTGAATGGCCAGAACGTTGCCAATGAGGTCAACGGCAAGAGTGAGATTCCCAAAGCAAAACAGTACGACATCACGAAACTAGTGGTTCCTGGACGCAATGCCCTCGCCGTCACCGCCGTCAATACAGCCAGCCGAGGCGGCTTCATCCTGCACGTCTCCATCACCTTCCAGGACGGCAGCGAGCAGGAACTCTTCACAGACCCGACCACCTGGAAGGCCTCCAAAGTGAAGGCCGATGGATGGGAGAAGCCTGGCTTTGCGGCCACCGATGACTGGAAAACGCCTGATTCCCCAGGTGACCGCACCGTGCATCCCTGGGCGACCATGATTGACATGATTGCCATCTACGCGAACGATGACGCGGCGGTGGAATACGAACGCAGACGTGAGGAAGCCGCCAAGGAGCCTGAACGTAGGCGCCAGAGGGAACTGCGCCTTAAGAAGCTCCACGAACTGCTCGCAACAGAGTCGATGGAAGAGGTCAAAATCACCTACAAAAACAACGGCCCCTTCTTCGACATCGGCGGAAAGCTCTATCGTCCAGTCCTCTATAACGGCTGGATTAGAGAGAGCCAGAACAGCATGGACAAGATCAACAACTTCGCAGAAGCAGACATGAATCTTTATGCCACGGGCCTCGGTAGCTCTTTCTGGAAGGGGCCCGATCAATATGACTTTGAGAGCGTGGACAGAACACTGGAAACCGCCATGGCCATCAATCCGAAGGGGCGTTTCCTTATTGGACTCGGCTTCTCGCATGGCCCCGCCTGGTGGAACAAGCTCCATCCAGAGGAAACCATCAAGTATGCAGCGAAAGATGAAAAACACTCCAACCGTGATGGAATCGGTCCATATCCCGCTCCATCCTACGCCTCCAAGCTCTGGCTCAAGGAGGCCTCCGAAGCCGTCCGCAAACTCGTCGAGCATATCGAAAACAGCCCTTATGGGAAGCATGTCTTTGCATACAGAATCGACTCTGGCGTCTATTCCGAATGGCACTATTTCGGCATGCACAGCTCCATGCCCGATGTCAGCGCCCCCATGGTGAAGCTCTTCCGTTCCTATCTCCGCGAACGATACAACGGCGACGTGGAGCAACTCCGCAAGGCATGGAGACAGCCCGACGTCACCTTCGAGAACGCCGCACCACCTCCAGTTGAAGTCCGCCGACAGTATATCGACGGACTCCTGCGCGACCCCGTGGAGAATGCGTGGAGCATCGACTTCATCCACTGCATCCAGCGCTCGCTCCGAAATGCGCTCCTCACGATAAACAAGGCGGCCAAGGAGGCATGCAAAGGCCGCGCGCTGGTTGGAAACTACTGCGGATATTACTTCGGCATGGGCTACACCGCTGAAGGATGGCACATCGTGAACGACGATTTCGTCAGGTCCCCGTACGTCGATTTCCAGGTCTCCCCCTGCTGCTACTCTAGATTCTTCCGCAAGATTGGCGGCTCCATGCTTGCCCGCAGCCTGTGGTCCTCCTATCGCCTCCACAACAAAATCTGCATCTTTGAAGCGGATGGACGCACGCATCTCGCCGTTGTCGCGGAAAACCAAAACAAGCACTGCGACACGCTTCAGGACAGCATCGCGATGCTGTCGCGAGACCTTGTCCAGGCAATCAGCAAAGGCTGCGCCTACTGGTACTATGACTTCGGGCGCGATTGGTACAATTGCCCTGAAATCTTCCAGTTCTTTCATAGCATCGCCCCCGTTTACGATGCGGTCAAGGACTTCGGCTCCAGCGCGGACGTCGCCGTCATTGCGGACTGGGAGAGCGCCTACTACCATGCGGTGCAGGCCCCATACGGCGGACCTGGTGCCTACATGAGCATCAACTACGTGGCGCGTGAACTGAAGGCCGCTGGACTCCAGTTCGATGCATACTCCTTTGCGGACATCGAGTCACCCGCTCTGCAGAACTACAAGCTCTATATCTTCCCAAATCTGATATACATGACTCCCGAGAAGCTTGCCAAGCTGAACACGCTCAAGAAGGAGGGAAAGACCTTCCTCTTCATGAGCTTGCCTGGCTGGCTAAGCCCCAACGGCCAGGATACAGAATCGCTTTTCAAGACCAGTGGAATCCGCGCCGAAGTCCTGCACTGCAAATCGACGGTCACGACGACGCTTATCGACGGCTCCGTCATGGATTTCTTCGAGGAGCCTAGCGAGATGAACTGGAAGCACGCGCCTGTGCTGAAAATCACGGATCCCCAGGCAACCCTTCTGGGCAGCGTCAAGCTGGACGACGGATCGGACGTATTCAGCTACGCCAGAAAGAAGAATGCGGACGGCACAACATCCTACATAAACGGCGCTCCCGTCATGACCTCCCAGGAGCTGCGAAAGATTGCGAAGGAAGCAGGCGTACACATCTACTGCGACAGCAACAAGGGCGTGGTTTTCGCCAACAACTCCATGATCTCCTTCCACACGGGTACGCCTGGCGAATACACGCTACGCGCGAAGTCACCCGTGAAGTGGACCATGGTCTATCCAGAAAAGCGCACGTATCCTGACGCTCAGACTGAAGTCACCTTCATCGCTCCCGTGCAGAACACCTACATTTTCATGATTGCACGAGTACAACCGTAACGATGTTTTTCATCTTTCCCATCTCTTCTCCTTCCAAGACGTCATTCGCCACCTTTCACTTCAGCATCCCTCTCCCAAATCAGCTCCTCTAGTGTCTGATAAAGACGGTCGGCAACCACGGGTTTGGAGAGATGCGCATTCATGCCTGACTGTAATGAACGCTGCACGTCTTCGTCAAATGCATTGGCGGTCAAGGCGATGATGGGGATGGTTTTCGCGTCAGCCTTGTCCAGTGCGCGAATGGCGGCGGTTGCTTCCAGTCCGTCCATTTCTGGCATGCGAACGTCCATCAGAATTGCATCATAATAACCGACTGGGCTCTTCTCAAACATCTCCACAACGATTCTACCGTTTTCCGCGTGGTCGATTTCCGCCTCGCGCATCTGAATAATCTCTTTCATGATTTCCGCATTGATTTCGTTATCCTCCGCCATGAGGATACGCCTGCCTTTTAGCTCGGCACGCTTTTTCTCCTTGAAGAGACTCATGTTGTTCTTTCTCGCGATGCGTTCGAATTCGTCGATTACATTGGAGGCAAACAGAGGCTTTGCCAAAAAGCTGTCAACCCCGACATGCATCGCTTCATCTAGGATATCATCCCAGTTAAAGGAGGTCAGGATAATCACCGTCGTTTCCTTGTCATACCGCTTCCGTATTTCCTTTGCCACTTCAATGCCATCCATTTCGGGCATTTTCCAATCGAGCAGCACGAGGTTGTAAGGTTCGTGCTTGGCATGTTGGACACCCAGCATCTGCAGGGCAGTCTGCCCGTCATAGCAGGTATCCGCCTTGAGGCCTGCCTCGTCCAGCACGATTCGTGCGTGTTCCGCCGCGATTTCCTCGTCATCTACAACCAGGATTCGCATCTCCTTCGGATTGACATAGCTCATTGCAGGCCCCTGATGCTCGCTGTTGGTCAGCGTGATGACAACGGTGAACTCCGTCCCGACGCCCTTTTGCGATTCGACGGAAATCGTGCCATTCATCAGCTCAACGATGTTTTTCGTGATAGCCATGCCAAGACCCGCGCTGCCGTACCTGTTGCTCCTGCCGCTATTCTCCTGGGTGAAGGCGTCAAAGACCTTTGGAATAAAAGCCTCATCCATCCCGATGCCAGTGTCCTTGATGTGGAACTTCAAAGTGGAATGGTCGCCATACACTGCTGTGCGTTCTATCGTCAAGGTGACATTGCCTGGCGCATCCGTAAACTTGATTGCATTGGAAAGGATGTTGATGAGGACTTGCTTGAGCTTCATGTCATCGCCGATATAGTAGTCGCTGACACCACCCGTGACTTTGCACTCATAATGAAGACCTTTTTCTTTGCACTGGGACATCACCATGGTATTCAGCTGTTCCAGCATATCGCTGAAAGAAAACTCCTCCTTGCGGAGTACAAAACGGCCTGATTCAATTCGGCTCATGTCCAGAATGTCGTTGATTAGGCCCAACAGGTGCTGCGCGCTTCCTCCGATCTTCTCCAAATAGGTGCGAGTCTCTGGCGGAAGCGATGTATTCCGTAGGGCCAGGCTGTCCAGCCCGATGATTGCATTCATGGGCGTGCGGATTTCATGGCTCATGCTGGATAGGAAGGCCGTCTTTGCCTTGTTGGCCTCCTCCGCCGCCGTAAGCGCCTCGCTGAGCGCCTGGTTTTTGGCCATTGTCTCTCGCATTTCAGTGTCAATGACTGTAAGGCCGAGGCCCACCGCATGCACAATATGGTCTTCACGATTCTCTGCGTGCCGCACGCCTGCCATCCGAATCATTTCGTAATATTCTCTGCCGTCACGCTGTGCCAGATAGCGGTAGTAGATGATTAAATCCTTTGCCAGCATCTCGCGCACATGGTCTGGCTCAATGAAATTCAAGAAGCCTTCCCTATAGCTTTCCGCGACAAAGTGATTCGCATACCAGGTAAAACGCTCATGATATGGGAAATGGACGCCTTCTGGCGTCTGATTATGGTCGTTTGGATCAGCCCGATAGCAAACGGCGTCATTATTGTCCAAATCGACATGATAGACGCAGCGATAGTCCGACGCCAGCGCTGTAATCATCTTGTCCTGTTGTGCTCTGCGCTTTTGCTGTTCCAGCAGTTCTTCCTGAAGGGCAAGGCGTTCTTCCAGCTCCTTCTGCTTCGCCCTCTGGCTTTCCGCCAGTTCCGCGTTCGCCTTCTCCAATTCCCTTCGAGCGGTTTCCTTGGTCTGGATCTCTCGTTTTGAGCGCCTTGCGTCGCGAATAAGGAACAGGATAATCAGCGCGACAACAACAAGGATGATGCTTCCGAAGATTGCCATGTTGTCCCGAAGCATATCGGCAAACGTATAGGAATAGAGTTGGTCCGTATAACGGAACGCATTGTTCTGCGCATAGTCCGCTCCCAGCACATTGATTCCGCGGTTGACCAGCTTCAATAGCCCATCGTTGCCGCTTTGAACGCCAAAGCATCGATCGTCGTTGTAGGTTGTCGGACGGAGGGAAAGACCACTGTATCGGCTGTTGCGCAGAATGTCGTTCGCTCTGAGACCGTTTAGTGTCGTGCAATCAACCTGGCCGTCGCAGACGGCTTTCAGGCAGGCGTCGATTGATGGATAATACGTGATTTTGGCTTTGGGATAGTGTGTTTTGACAAAGAAGACTTGCATGCGGTTGTTTTCATTCACCGCGAAGTGTTGGACAGCGTTTTTGCTGTATTCGCCTTTATAGACCAGTTCTGTGGCCACAGAAACCACTGCACTGGACTGGAAAATGCCACTTTCTTCAGCATAGTACAACCCGCCACCGACAGGAAAAGCGACGTCGATTTTACCAGTTCCAAGCCCTGTGAGCATGTCGTCATACTTGTCAAAGCTCATAAAGGAGACCGTAAGATTATCAATTCCGAGCTTTTCCAACATGAGTGGCACGAGGTCTTTGACCAGGCCAGTTACGTTTCCGTCCGCATCGGTATCACAATAGGGCAGATAATTGTTCATATAGCCGATGCATAGCGTCTTGTGTTCAGAAAGCCATTTTTTCTCCGCAGTTGAAAAGGCTCTGCTGGAGATGCTCACTGGATAGTATTTGTTGCGCAGGAAACTGATATAATTCGGTTCATTTACCGAAAGCTCCATCTGCGCAATGTTGAGCTTGTTCAGCAGATCGGGTCTTGATTTGGTGACGCAGAGATAATAATTGGATGCTCCGAAAGAGCAGAGCAACTCCGTATTTGACCTTTTATACGCACCATCTCCTTCTACCGCGAGAAGGTCCAAATCATGCTTGTCAAAGGCTGAGAAGAGCGGTTCGTAATCAGGATAGACCATGACCTTCGCCTGAATGCCATGTTTCTCCAAGAACTCATATAAAGAATCTGCCATGGCGCTTGCAAGAACGCCGATTCGTTTGGCGTTCAGTGTAGTCGGGTCCACCGTAATCGCATCGTCAAAAGCATGTTTTATCAAGCTATAGGTCTCATTGCCCATGGGCGAATCTGGATAACCGATGAGCGATTTGCGCTCCTCTTTCCATGCCAAACCAGCGAGAAAATCAATCTTGCCATCCAGAAGCATCTGGTACAGCTCGCTGAAATTGCCATAGACATACTCGTATCGCCAACCCGTGTATTCCGAAAGTTTCTGATAATACTCGTATGCATATCCATTTTTGATGGAGCCTGGCTTCGCCCCTTCCTGAAATACTTCGTTTTCATAGTAGCCAACACGGACTGGCTCGCTCTCATTGTCGGCGGAAACAACGCAGACCAAACACATAAAAACGGCCAGCATGATGAAGCATAGTTGCCGTGCATAGCGAACGAAAGACACCCTATTATCCATTCGAATAGCCATCATATTTCTTCTCATGTCAACTCCAATTCTACGAGTACTTAATTGATTTAATTCGGATACACATTGCATCGGAGTTTTGGAGATGATTTTTTGCGAATGGCGACGCGCATACCCTCGTATGCAAGGAGCCATTCACGGAAAAGCAGCCCAAAAGAACAGTGCAGATGTATTCGAATTAAATCAATTAAGTACTAGTATCAACACATCCAATTTACCTCTATAATCTAACCGCCTTATCTTTTTTTTCTATTATCCCCTGTCCATTTCTGTTTTTTTTTTAGCGCATAATTCAACATTACC
>JAFXUD010000040.1 GCA_017535315.1 Victivallales bacterium
CAGACCTACCCTAGCAGACCTACCCTAGCAGACCTACCCTAGCAGACCTACCCTAGCAGACCTACCCTAGCAGACCTACCCTAGCAGACCTACCCTAGCAGACCTACCCTAGCAGACCTACCCTAGCAGACCTACCTCCTCCCCTTCTCCGCCACGAACATGGCGCAGGCGTTGGCTCCCACCATCAAGCGGTTGCCACCGTCCTCCACGTTGCGCCACGTTGCAGGTGCCCCTGCTGGCAACACGAAGGAAACGGGCTTGTCGCTTCGATTGAAAAGGCATGCAATGCCTCTCCCGTCTTTCGCATAGCGGATGAAGCCGTCATATGCCTCATCGTCGGCAAGCACGGCGAACTCCGTCAGCGGCCCCTTTTCTACCAGCTTCCTGAACGCATCACACATCCGCCTGATACGGACACGAACGCCCTCATCCAGCTTCAGTAGATCGCCCGCGACAAGCGGGGCACCCGCGAGGCTGCTCAGAAAATACTCCACACCACGCGGCCCCTGAATGGAGAGCAGCCCGTTCAGGATGCGCTCGGGGGGCAACTTGGTCAGCCAGTGGTAGAAGCTACGGCGAACACGATCGATCGACTGGCACTGCGTGTTGTTCGCCGAGGTGTTGGAGACGTGGTGCAACTCCGAATATTGCAGTGCCGCGATGTTCGGCAACTCCGTGCCAAACGCCTCGAAACTGAAGTCAACAATCACATTCGGATGGCGTTTCTTCAGTTCCTTGCGCATTGCCATCATCCCGCGGTACATCTCAATGAAAGAGTCGTTCCAGTCGTGATGGTACTTGTGATGGGTAGCGTGGCATCCCCAAGGTAGGATGCCGTATGGAGAGAAGACGGAGCTGAAATCCAGCTTGAAGTATCCCACGTTGTAATTCGTGCAAAGTTCGTCCAGCTTCTTCAAGACGTAGTCGCGGTGCTCGGTGCCGAAGCAGAGGACAGGCTGTGCTGAATTGTAGTCGAAGCCGAGGTGATTCGGCTTGCCGTCCGCGCGAAGTGTCAGCCACTCGTTGTGCGGGGCATCCTGCCCGTAGGTGGTGCCGATGTTAAACCACAGGCCGAAGGTCAAGCCACAACTTGCGGCCTTGGTCGAAATCTCCTCCAGCCCGTTCGGAAACTTGGCACGGTCCACCTGGTGGTCGCCAGAGGACGTGAACCAGCCGTCGTCCAGCACGAAGTAGCGGAATCCCATCTCAGAGGCCTTCTCCATCAGGGAGCAGACCAGCCCCGAGTTGATGTTGCGCAGGAAGGGCAGCCAGGAGCAGTACATAATGCCCTCGGGTGCAACGGGCGACGGCAGCACGCAACGAATAAGGTCGCGGAAACCGACCGACTCCGTCGGTCCGCCCTGATAGACGGAAATCAACGACGAATCCGTCTCGAATACTTTGCCAGGCGCAAGGTATTTTGCAAAGGGGGCACCACCGCAACTGTAGCCGTTCATGATGTTGCCCCAATGGGTATAGACAAGGAAGTAGCGCAGGATGCCAGGCGCGGTGCTTCCCAACATCCATCCTTCATTCAGTTTCGGATTATGGCAGCGCACGATGTCCTCGTTGCCGTCATTGGTAAAGACGATTGGGGCAAGGATGTCATCGTGTCCACGCCTGAAGTCGCAGTCGCAGAAGTCACCAGGCGCCATACAGACATTGTCGAAGATAAGTGTCTCCAGCTTCACCTCACGGTCGCCTTCATTCGTGAAGCGCAAGTGCTTCTCCAGACCAGGCACGCCAGGGAAGCAGCGATAGCATACCTCGATGCACAACTTGCCAAAGGCCACCTTCACGACGAGGCTCTCTGCCGTACACTCCACGCCCAGAAGAACCAGATCCGCCTGTGTCGTCTCCACAGTGCCATCGACCTCCAGCACACGCCGACTGCCGATGCTGCCATGGCGCATGCCATCCACGGTGACATAAAATTCAGACTGAGGGTTCTTCACATACTCGCGGCCCGTGTATCCATTCACCAAGGAGACGGTGCGCACACCAGTCTCGTCAACCTCCAGCGTACGCGTAATCAATTCATTGCCAATGCTATATTTCGCCATGTCGTCTCCAAGTCACAAGGTGCTCTAGCTTGACTAGATAATCTAGATGCTCTTAAGCAGCCTTCAAAACAATAAGCTAATGTAACCTCTTTACGGCCACTGTCAACCACTCCCATCACAAAAAAAAGAGCATCCCTTTTGGAAATCGGAAAACAAAGAGATTATATTATTACCATTGTAAACACCCGGGGTGCTGCGGAAAACGCGGCTGAGATCATACCCGAGAACCTGAACTGAATAATGTCAGCGTAGGAAGATTGTGAGTGTTTGCCTCATTGCATTGAGGTGCTGTTAGTCTGTTACCTGGCATTGAACTCAAAAGGTCATTTCAAAGGAAAACAAACATGGCAGAACAGACAAAATCAACCGTCTTCGGCAACAGTCTTATCTGGTTTGGAGCCGCCGTCTCCATCGCCGAAATCCTTACGGGCACCCTCTTTGCGCCGCTGGGCTTCGGCAAAGCCCTCGCCGCCATCGTCATCGGGCACGTGCTCGGCTGCGTCTTCCTTTACTATGCTGGCCTCATCGGAGCCAACTACGGCAAAACCGCCATGGAGGCCACAAAACTCACCTTCGGGCCACACGGTGGACAGCTCTTCGCGGGGTTAAACGTCCTTCAGCTCGTCGGCTGGACGGCGGTCATGATCGCCTCTGGTGCCCAAGCTGCTCAATCCGTCTTTAAGTTCGCATGTGGTAGTTGGCTCTGGTCTGTCATCATTGGCTTGCTCATTCTCGTCTGGATTCTTGCGGGCATCGGCATATTGCAGAAAATCAACATCGTCGCGATGGTACTGCTCTTCGGGCTTTCCCTGCTGCTGTCGAAACTGGTCTTCCAGCCGTCGCAAGCCGCTTCCCCCGAAGGTACACTTTCCTTCGGTGAGGCGTTGGAGCTCTCCATCGCCATGCCCATCTCCTGGCTTCCCCTCATCGCCGACTACACCTCCAACGCAGGCAAGCCCAAGCTCACCTGCATGGTCAGCGCCGTCGTCTATTTCATCGTCTCCTGCTGGATGTACGTCATCGGCATGGCTGCCACCATCTATGCGGGTGAAGGCGACATTGCCGTCATCATGACGAAGGCTGGGCTTCCAATGGCGGCCCTCATCATCGTCGTCCTCTCCACCGTCACCACCACCTTCCTCGACGTCTATTCGGCGGGCCTCAGCATGGAAAGCATCAAGAAAACCTTCCCTGGCAAAGTCTCCGCCTCCGTCGTGTGCGTCATCGGCGTCCTGTTGGCCATCTTCTCCCCCACGAGTTCCTTCGAGAGCTTCCTCTACTGGATTGGCTCTGTCTTCGTCCCCATGGCCACCGTCCATATCATGGATTTGCTTGTCCTAAAGCGTGACACAGAAAAGACGGTACTGTCCACGCGTAACCTCATCCTCTGGGCGGCGGGCTTCATCATCTACCGCGTCTTCCTCGCCCTCAACCTCCCCATCGGCAGTACCATCCCCGATGTCATACTAACCGCCATCCTCTGCTGGGCCGCCTCACTCTGCAAGAAGAAATAGCCAGGGGGGTAACGACGACGCCTCGCCATCGCGTTGCCCGACACCAGCGTTGAGCATTGCCACAAACACGGAATGCCACCCTTGCCCAACCACCATGCCGTGTGCTTGTGACGTTGAATGGTCCCTGGGGTTGCGCACGGCGAGGGCGCCGTCGTTACCCCAGCGCCGTCGTTGTCACACCATTTCTGCCTCATTGCAATACCACTATGGTAGCACTTACAGGCTACAGCATCAACTTTTATATACAACTTTCTTCAAGAGCCTATAAAAAAGTAAGGTGATTTTTTGAATATCAAAAAGCCGACTTGACAAGCTCCCCAAAACAGGCTACATTTGCCTCCAACCCTAAGGACGGGGCCCCGATTTTTCCCACCAAGGAGCTGTTTTTTCTGTCCTCTGCTCTTGCCTCTCTCCTTAAGGTGGTTCCATCATCAACCAAAGGATACGTGAATGAAGAACATTGTATGTGGCATTCTTATGACTTCTCTTTTGATTACGAGCTTGGGATTGAATGCGGAGGAACCCGCCAAGAAGCCATACACCCACCCTGTCAAGTGCGTTTCACATCAGGGCGAGAGCTTTTATGCGCCGAACCACTCGCATGCCGCATACGTGTTGGCTATGCAACGCAAGGCGGAGATTATGAAGCTGGACGTCCATTTCACGAAGGACGGGATTCCCGTGCTGAACCACGACCCAACGCTGACGCACCATTATGGATGGGATGTGGCCATCCGAGACAAAACGCTTCAAGAGATTAAAGAGCAGGCTCTTGCAAAGCCCAAAAAAGGCATTAAAGGCGAGAAGATGCAGACACTGGCGGAGGGACTGGCCGTGACAAAGGAGTGCCCCGAGTTCTGGATTGACACCAAGACCTTCCCTAAAAACACCCATGAGAGGATTCTAGCGGAGTTCGACCGACTTGGTATCGTTCACGACCGCATCATGTTTGCGACGGGCAACGAGCGTTCCCTGACATATGCGAAAGAGCACTTCCCCGAGATTCGTCGCGTGAGGCATATCTATCCCCAGTTCCTCCCGAAGGAGGGTGTACAGGAGCATCTGCTGAAGCTCAAGGAGGAGCTGGACCTCTTTGGAATGAACCTGCCCGCCAAAGGCTTCGAGCAGGGACTGTTGAACGAGGAGATTCTGCAGAAATTGCGCGCCGCAGGAGTCTGGTGCTCCATCTGGTTCGTGCAGAATGCAGAAGCGGCAAAAACGTACAGCGAAATGGGGGCGGATGCATTTGTCACCGACAACATTCTTGAGGTCCGCCCCTTCTGCCGCACGCCTGGCTTCGTCCCCGAAAAAGAGCCTGAACAGAAACCGTAGTCTTTTCCTAAGTGTACCAAAAACACTTGTGCTGCCATTACACCACTACGAAAAAACAGCCTGAACAGAAACCGTAGTCTTTCCCCAATTGGAGCAACTATGAAAAAAGCATTATTGATTGCCTTGTTGTCACCGTTTGTTCTTTTTGCGCAGACGATGACGGAATCCTCCCATCATGTTGAAATCCAGGGAGGCTGTTTATTGCCAGAGAAGGCCTCCACGCCATTACTGGAGCTGGACTTCGCCAACTCCAACGCGAAATGGGAGCAAACCGACAACTTCGAGCAGAAGCTCACCTTTGGCTATGGCGAACAACACGGCAAAAAGGGCTTCTACATAGTTGGTCCCGAACTTACGAAGAAAATGTCACGGGACATCGCATGGCAGCTCTTCTCACCCAGATTTCAGCTCAACGGAGCGCACAGCCTCAAGGGGAACATCCTCCTCTTCACAAACGGTCAAAAAGCCATTGGTCCGTACCTACCATTCCGTGAAAGATATGTCAATGCCATCTTCTGGTTTGCAGCCGATGGTTCTTCGCTGGGCAAAACCATCTTCCCTGTCAAAATCACCCAAAACGGCTACACCCCCATTCTCTTCCAGCTTCCCGTGCCAGAGAAGGCGGTGGAAGCGCAACTCTCCCTGGGGGCGAATACGCCCGACATCGACAACACGGCCCTGGTGCTGATTTCATACGCATCCGTCCATGGCCTCTCCAAGGACGGCGGCTACTTTACAGATGCGTTTGCCGTCATGCCCCCCGTGCGTGGCGTGGCAGATTGCTCATACGAAACATACGAGCCAGCTGGCTCCTCCATCGCCATTGAAGTGGCATACGCAAGCGATGACAACGGGGTGCCAAAACAGTTCTCCGCCTTTGCACCATATGGCGCTGCCGCCCCCAAAGGCACCGCCTGGACCAAATACCGCGTGCTTTTCAAGACAGATGGCAAGGCGTGCCCCATCCTACGCTCCATGAAAGTGGGGAACAGGCTCTTTTCCAACTGGAACGCGCTCCAATGCACGACACTGCCCAGAGTCCAGCGCATCTCCAAGTCCCCGTCTGCAAATCCTGCACAACCGCTGATATTCAGCATCTCCAACAGCGTGCCAGTCAATGGTACGACCCTGAAGGTCGTGTTGGATGGCGAGGAGATTACAAAGGATGTCAAACGCAGCAATGATGCGTCAGACGCTTCAATTGCGACCTTCTCCTATACCCCCAAGGAGCCCTTCGCCATGCGCAAGGTCCACAAGGCGGTCGTAAGCATTGCGGACATCTACGGCAATGCCACCGAGACACCTCTCTATTTCTTCTTTGACGAGCCCCTTGACAAAGGCGTTTTCTCTCTGCGCAAAGACGGGCAGATGCTGCTGGACGGGCAACCCTTCTTCCCCATCGCCGCCCCCTATGTCATTCCGCTCCCCATCAATGACCACAACCTGGACAACGCCTTCACCTGGCTCAAAAATGTGGGCTTCAACACCGTTTACAGCGGACGCAACGCCAAATATGGTGAATATATGGACAAGGTGGCCAAATACGGCATGAAGATGTATGTGATGCCTGGCAACTCCAACGGCGCCAACTGCAACAACCTAGACGAGATGCTCGAAAACATCGCCCGCGAGTACCGCCACCCCGCCGTGCTGGCATGGTATATCGGCGACGACACCGCCAGCCACAACTCCCCCGAAGAGATGATGCGCAAAAACGAGGCCATCAAGGCCGTGGATCCCTATCACCTGACCGTCCAGGCGGATGCCATGCACGCTCTCCACCCCTTCGCCCCCGTTGCGGCGGCAGACGACACCTCGCGCTACCGCCCTGTCGTCAACTTCGCCGACAGCTTCCGTGTCGAGCTCTATCCCGTCCGTGACGATTCCGAGAAGAACGCGCGGGAGTGCGTCCCAACCGTCATTGATGACATGAAAACCATCCTGCGGGACAACCGCGACTTCGCGACCTCCCCCAAGCACATCTGGGCTGTGGTGCAGTACTTCGAGGGGTGGACCGACACGAAAGAGAAGGCCGCCTGGAAGCGTTTCCCGACTTGGCAGGAGCTGCGAGCCATGACCTGGGGCTCCATCATCCATGGTGCGCGAGGGATGCAATGGTACTCCTATCGCTATGAGACAAAGCGCTTTGTGCATGGCTTCATGTACAAGGAGGAGACACGCGAGAACATCAAACGGCTGGTGGCAGAACTCACTTCGCTTGTCGATGTCATCAACCTGCCTGACAACCTGCCAGCACCGCCTGTCGCCATTCTCTCTGGCCCCGCAAAGGATGCCTTCCAGAACGACGCCATCAGCATCATGGCACGCAAACACGGCGACACCACATACGTTTTTGCCCTCAACTCCGCCTACGCCCCCGTCAAAGCCCGCATCGCGCTTCCTGGCTTTGCCAAAGCCTCCCTCCTTTTCGAGGGTGACCGCACGTTGAAGATGGAAAACGGCGCCATGGTCGATGAGTTCCAGCCTTACGATATTCATATCTACAGGCTGGAACCTTGAGTTTATACTCTAGACGGTGGAAAAAATCTTGTTTTCGTGTATTTTTAGAAACACGAAAAAACTTGTTTTCGTGTAAAACTATAACTTGAAAAAATCTTGTTTTCGTGTATATTAAAGTAACAACCAATTAATACATAGAAAGATAAGAAAGCAAGTGTTTATGTATAGAAAAATCTATGAACAATTAAAACAATGGAAAGAGAAAAGCAAGGGGGAAACCACGCTGTTAATTGAGGGAGCAAGGCGTGTAGGGAAAAGCTATATTGTCAACAAGTTTGCAAAAGCAGAGTATCGCTCTGCGATAATCATAGACTTCAACAACGCGAGTCAAGAGCTTAAAGATTTGTTTTGGCATTTTCTTGACAAACTGCCAGAGTTTTTCATGCGTCTTTCCGTATTGACGGGTGTTCGCCTATACGAACGTGAGAGCCTGATCGTCTTCGATGAAGTTCAGATGTTTCCCCAGGCACGTGCAGCATTGAAGTATCTGGTTGCCGATGGGCGCTATGACTATATAGAAACGGGTTCACTTCTCTCCATCAAAGAGAATGTACGGGACATTGTCATTCCATCGGAGGAACACTCCATCAAGTTGTATCCACTGGACTTTGAGGAGTATCTCATGGCTCGGAATGAAACGCTGCTCATTGATTTTCTGAAGGATTGCTTTGCGAATCTCAAGAGTCCAGGCGGTGCCATTCAGCGCCGTGCAATGGACTTGTTTCGGGAGTATATGATTGTCGGAGGCATGCCTCAGGTTGTGGCGAAGTTCCTTGCGAAAATGGACTTTGAGGAGTGCGATGGATTGAAACGCGACATATTGGCTCTATACCGCAACGACATACGAAAGCACAGCAATGGTCTTTCACTCAAAGTGGAAGCTATTTTCGATGCCATACCCTCGCAGCTGCAACGCCATGACCAGCCGTTTATGCTGTCCGCTTTGTCCGCAGATGCTCGCATGCGAACATACGAAGAAGCATTTATGTGGCTTCAGGATGCCATGATTGTCAATCATGCCTTTCTTTCCACAGAACCGTCTGTTGGACTTAAGATGAATATTGACAATACACGGTTGAAGTGCTATATGGCAGACACAGGGCTGCTAATAAGCCATGCTTTCGACCGCAATCTACTAGCTTCCAATGAAGTGTATAAAAAGCTTCTATTGGGAAAAATGGAGGTCAACCTTGGCATGATTGCAGAAAACATTGTGGCACAGACCCTGTGTGCAAGTGGACATGGTCTGTATTTTTATACGAATCAAAGCAGAGATGACAAGGAATCGCGTATGGAAATCGATTTCCTTGTCGCCAAGCCCAATCTGACAAACAGGCATAACATCTGCCCCATTGAGGTTAAAAGCGGCAAGAACTACACTACTGTTTCACTTGGCAAGTTTATGAACAAATATGCATCACAGCTTCATACGCCATTCATTCTGCACGATGGAGATTTGATGGTCAAGAACGGTATCACATTTTTACCGTTCTACATGGCTCACCTTTTGTGAAATTATAACCCCCTCCCACCCCTATGAATATTCGCTTTGTCATTCTTCCCATTCTGCTTCTCTCATCCATCCTTGCCGCACGTCTGACTGTCGAGCCGCAGGGCGATAGCTTTGTTGTCAAGCGCGATGGAAACGTGCTGATAGAATCCGTAATCATGGAGACCGACATCCCCATGGAGCAGGCCAACGTTCAAACCTCCCAGCAGACAATGGCCGATGGCACACGAGTGTGGGAGAGGTGGTGCGAGGATCGGGACAACCGCTTTCGCCTGGAGGTCGCCGAGCGCGCGGACGGCGCGGTCGAAATCACCATGACAGGTGAAATCGACGCGCTTTCCACCAACCTCACCAGGAACCTTGCCCTGACGATGCCCACAGGCTGCCTCGCCGACAAGGAGTTCCAGGCACTCGCAGACAACGGGCGCGCCTGGCGCCCCGTCAAGGGCAGGTTCACGGCCAACTCCTCGGGCATCTACCGCTGGCTGGCCTGCGACGGCCTGACCTTCGACTTCAATCCCATCGGCCCCATCGACGACTGCAGCATGTACCGCCTCGGCGCCATCAAGGGCATCTGGCGCGTCTGGATAAACAACGGCGCCCTCAACCTGCAGGCAGGCTCCACCCTCCCCAACTGCGGCGGTTTCACCGGCACCAAACTCGTCCTGCGCGAAGGTGTCTATGAGGACTACGACAGCCTCCACTCGGTACGCCTCTTCACCTATAGCCAGGCTCTCCCACCTGTCCGCCTGTTCAGTTTCGGCGACAACCGCGTCGGCAGGCAGTACACCCCCGCCAACCTGCCCTTCGACGCCAAACGCGGCTTCGGCTGGACGGACGGCAAGGCCGTGCCCGCCCCGCGCACGGGGTCGCCCGAAGGTGCCTACTACGCCCACGTCCACGACAAGGGCACGCGCACCTTCCGCGTCGCGGGCCTCCAGAAGGGCTTTCACATCGTCACCGTCGGCGCAGGCAACTTCGGCGGCGAGTCCAACCGCTTCCGCATCGCCGTCGGTGCGGAGGAACTCGCACGCGACACCATCGTCCAGCCCCGCAGCGCTCGCATCTTCTCCCGCGTCATCCACGTCCAGGACGGCCAGATCGACATCACCCTCGAAGGCGAGTTTCTCCTCTCCGTCATCGCCGTGCAGGCGCTCCTCTACGACGGGGAGGACTTCGCCTTCCACCGCGGCTTCTGGGTCGCTGACGGCTACGAGCCAGGTGTCCTCTACCGCAACGAGTTCTATCGCAAGCCGCCAGTCTTCGCCACCGCCGAGGAGACGCTCGTCCTCCCCGTCCCCGGCACCGAACTCGCCGCACATCCGCGCGAGCCAGAGCGCCCCGTCTTGCGCCAGGACCTCACTAAACCCCAGTTCGCCTGGCTGCGCAACGTCAAGTCTGTGAAACTGCTCAAGCACTCCTCGTCGATGGCAGAACTCGACGCGCCAGGCCTCCTCGACCGCTTCCTCGACCAACTCATCGAGGGCAAGCAATTCACCTCCATCGAGCTCTCGGGCATGCACACCCGCCAGATCTACTTCGGAAGTATCGAGCGGGGTAAGGAGGCCATCGGACGTATCGCCAAGGCTGCCCACCAGCGCGGCCTCAAGCTCATCGACCACCACTCCACCACGCTGCTGCGGAACTGCGGCGATTGCGGACTGCGCGTACTCGCCGTGCGCCTGCCCGAGACCTGCCGCACCTACAGAGACCACCTCCCGTCCTTCCAGTCCTGCATCAGCACCCCCGAATTCCGCAAGACCTGCTTCGGCTATCTCGCCGATCTGGTCCGACGCGGCGTCGATGGCTTCCAGCTGGACGAGTTCAACTTCTGGAAGCACTCCTGCGCCTGCCAACACTGCCGCGAAGCCTTCCACCGCGCGACTGGCTGCCATCTGCCGATGAACGAACTTGACCCCTGCTTCAACAACCCCGACTCGGAATTGTGGCGCCGCTGGGTCACGTGGCAGGACACCCAGGTCACCGCGGGCTTCATCGCGATGCGCCAGTACCTCGCCCCCATCAACCCCGATGTCGTCTTCCGCAACTACTCGACCCACGGGGGCGCCTTCACCCGCTCCCGCCGCTCCGACACCCTCGGCTGGGACCTCTTCGACGAGAGCCGCGCCCTTGACTGGGTCGGCACCGAGACCATGACCCGAAATGTCATCCAGACCTCCCGCAGCCTCATCCCATTCAGGCGCACCCAGAACGTCTTCCACCTCGCCACGGGAATGCCCGTCGACGCTTGGTACTATGTCAACGACTGGCCCTCCTCGTATTTCGCCTGGGGCGTCGCCAACATGACCTGCCAGACTGGCCTCATGCCCGCCCAGCTCGTCCAGAAGGAGGACGACCCCGACTACGAGCGATTCAGCGCCCGCCCCGTCAACATGAAGCGCGAAGGCACCACCGCCGTTGCCGAAATTGCCCTGCTCTTCTCCACCGAAAGTCGCGACTGGAACCGCCTCGTCGGCTACCCGCATGAACTCTACGGCATCGCGCAGACCATGGAGCGCCTGCACCTGCCCTACGAGTTCCTCGGCTCCATGAGCCTCGACGACAAGCATCTGTCCAAGTACAAGGCTCTCGTTGTCGCCGCCGCTGGATGCGTCACGGACAGGCAGATTCGCACCATCCGCAGCTTCGCAGAAAGGGGCGGCATGGTCTATCTCACCACCGTCGCAGGGCTCTTCGACCAATACGGCACCTTCCGCCAGGCTTGGCCATTCGCAGATCTCTTTGGCTTCAGCCCATGCACCAAGTCGCTCCCCAAGGTCAAGGAGGTCTCTGCGGATGGCTGCACCGTCAAGCTCGGCAAACCGCTACCCACCTTTCTGCCGCGCGACGCCAAGGGCAATCCGCTGCGCCTCACCGTCCCCTGCGGCAAGGGCAAGATCGTTTACTGTGCCCTCCCCATCGCCTCCGAGTTCTATGAACTTGAGGCCCGCCACATGAGCATTTGGAAATACAACCCCGACCCCGACCTTGAGGCTCTCTACCAGGACGAACTCGCCGACCTTTTCGCGCCGTTCCGCCACTGGACCATCAACGCCCCTTCCAAGGTATTCACATCTATCTGGCGTGAGCCCGACGGGGCCCTCGTCGTCCATCTTCTCAACGGCCTCGGCGCATGCATGAAGCCTGGCGACATCCTCGTGCACCCCGCGCCCGAACCTGCCTTCCCGCCCATCCCGCAGGACATCACTTTCACTCTTCCTGCGTCCAACTGCCACGAAGTGCTTGCCTACAGCCCTGAGTTTGATGGAAGCAAGGCACTCGCCTTTACCGTCAACACCGATGCTATTACCGTCACCGTCCCCAAGGGACTCTTCCAGACTTACCTTCTCATCCGCCTTCGCTAAATGTTAAGTCATTTGGCTACGGCAGAAGTTCCCTTCGCGTAAGCAACTCCAGCAACAAGGAGTGCTATGATACAAAAGTAGAAGGGAACGACAGGGTTGCCAGTGGAGGCCAGAAGTCCGCCCAGCAGTGGAGCAAACATGGAGCCTAGCCCCACAATCGTCTCGTTGACGGCGATATAGCGTGCGCTCTTTGTCGGGTTCATCAGACCATGGAAGGTCGCCAGGAAGCAGAACACCCCCGAGAAAGCACCCAGGCAGAGGGCCCCCAGCGCATAGCAGCGCCAGTCGCCCGTAAACGCAAAAAACACGAAGGCGAGGCACGCCAACAGGGCAACGCCGCCAGGAATCCAGGGGCGGTAGGGCCAGCGTCTCGCCCACTGGCAGACGAAGCCTGTCCCCGCCTGCGCAAAGCTGATGATGGCAATCACAATCCCCTGATGCACGGTGCTCATCTGGAGTTCCTTCGTGCAGTAGTCGGGCAGGTAAGTGCGCATCATCGCGATGACGATATAGCCGATTCCCTGGAAAATCCACGCCGTCACCATCAGGTCGGGAAGCTTCCGCTGCTCCTCGGGAATCTCCTTCGAAATATCAACATTCGAATCCTTGTCCTCACCGACCTCCACCAGGCGACGTTTCACAAAGCGAGCCAAAACCGCATTGCAGGCAAGCACGATCGTCAGGAGCAAAATTGTGATGCCATAGCAATACCGCCATCCATTCGCCTCGTTGAACAGCCCCCAGACGAAGCCCGACGCAAAAGGCCCCATCGCCATGCCAAGGCTCCAGCTGAAGGTGTAGAGCCCTGTGTTCCTCGCGATGGATTTCAAATCATAGACAGTCTTCCCAAAAAGTCCGCTCACCACCTGGAAGGGGCAGAAGAACATTGCGCAGCCAATCCCCGTCCCCACGAGAAACAGGTATTGGAGATTCAGATTACTGAAAGTCATCAGTCCAAACAGCGAGACATAAAGCACCGCCAGACTCCCGTACAACAGTTTCACTGCGTTCCTGCGGTTCTGGATGAAACCCATCAGATAGGAGGTCACCGCATAGAAAACCGCCCAGATGGTCATCGTCAGCGCTATCATGTACGAATTCGCGCCACTGTTCGCCATCCGCTTCGCACTCACAAAAAAGAACACGCCGATTATCATATCGACGAGACCAGGCATCAGATAAAACAAAAAACGCATATTTACCCCTTAAAAACTACTCAAAACAAAATGCTTTTCACGCTATTGCGTTCAATGAGGTTACCTTGTATGCGTGCGTTTCCGACGGGCTGCATCGTCTCAGCTGCGGAGTTCAAAAGCTCCAGAGCCATTTCGCCGATTTTAAAGGCGGGTTGCTCGATGGTAGTCAGCCCTATATAGCGTCCCTCGGGCCAGGAGACATTGTCATAGCCGATGATGGAGAGCTCCTCTGGTATGCGAATGTTCTGCCTGACAGCGGCATCCCAAAGCCGCTTTGCCCAGTGATCGCGCCCAGCGAAAATGGCGCATTCCCCCTTGTACTTCTGAACATTGGCAATGATGCTTTCCGCCGCCCTATCTCCATCCGTAGGGATATAGGAATCCCTGAAGAGGACGCACAGCTCCTTCGTGGGCACCAAATCGTCCTCTGCCAGTGCTCCCTTCAAGCCCGCCATCATCTCCGTGTAGATATAGGGATTGGGGCCACCGCCAATGAAACCGATGCGGCGAAAACCATGCTCCACCAGATAACGCCCTGCCACATGGCCAACGCCGCGCAAATCCACACGCACAGAGGGGATGTTACCCCCCTGCTCCAAGTTCGCCACAACATAGCGCAGGGTCGTGCGTTCCATGGCATCGCTTATCGCCTTCGGGAAACGATCCAGATAGATCACTCCGTCGCAACTGCCGTCGGCAAGAAGCGCAGCCAGCTGGCTCCCCACAAAATCATCCTTGTTGGAGAAAAGCAGCAGCTGGGCATTGTGTGCGGCAGCCGCAGAGGCCGCACCGCACAGGATATTGGCTATCTCGCCTGTCCTTGCGCCATTCGCGGGCATGACCAGGATGTACTTCCGAAAAACGGATGTCTCCCGCTCCTGAAACACAAGTTTCATCCCCTTTCCAGGAATGTGGCAGATGCGTTTGCGGCGTATCAGTTCATCAAACACGGCACGCAATGCCCCGCGACCGATGCTGAAAAGCCTGCAAAGCTCACGTTCGGAGGGCAGAAAACCAGAGGCCCCCACATTGCCATTGACAATGTTGTCCTCCAGTTTATTCAATACCTCTTCTGTCTTTTTCTGCATGATTGTCCAATAAAAAGCCCTGGGGGGGAAGCCCCCAGGGCCCCTAGTGTGCACGCAGTGCGCACTTCGTGCACACCAGATTGCGCACTTTACTTCGCGTAGTATTCGGAAACCTTGTTGAGGGCGTCGATGATGTCCTTCGTCTCCTGCTCGCCATAGGATTCGTTGATGGCGATGTTGAAGTTGGTGTTCGCCGCAAAGATAGCATTAGGCATGTCGTACTTTGGGTGCTTCGGCCCCTTGTAGTCGGAGCACTGCCATGGATAACCCGTCTTGCCGAAGACGTGCTGGTTGATGAACCAGTCCGCTTCGCACTGGATGTGGCGGTAGGAGACAGTCACAGGAATACCTTCCGCTGCCAGGGCCTTGCAGAACTCCGCCTTTTCGCACTTCATCGCGTCGGGATAGACGGTCATGCGCAGGAACCAGTAACAAGAGGAGCTGTCGGGAACCTGCCAGCCAACCTTCACAACGGGGTTGTTCGCCATGGCAGCCTTCACACCTTCACCGACGGCGCGGCGACGGGCAACGATGCCTGGGAGCTTCGTCAGCTGGACGCTGCCGATCGTGGCGGAGAGGTCGTTCAGGTTGCAGTTGATGGCGCCACGAACGTTGCCATTGGTGCCAGTCAGACCAAACGGTTTGCCGCGGTCGGCGAAACGTCGGCCTTCAAAGTGAAGCTTCTCATCCTTGGTGAAAACCACGCCGCCCTGTCCGCCCGTGCAATGATGCTTGCCGAACATGGTGGAGAAGGAGGAGATGTGGCCGATAGTACCGCAAAGGCGGCCCTTGTAGTAGGTGCCGTGCGCCTGCGCGCAGTCCTCAACGACGTAGAGGTTGTGCTTGGCGGCCAGTGCCATGATGGGGTCCATATCGACGGCGTCACCAGAGATGTGCGCCACAACGATGGCGCGCGTGCGCTCGGTGATGCGGGCCGCGACCGCGTCAGCGTAGGTGTTGTAAGTGCGCGGGTCGGCGTCAGCGAAGACGGGAATGCAGCCAATCATCACGACGGGCATCACGCCGCCTGGATCGGTAATCGGGGGGACGATGACCTCGCTGAAGGGGTCAAGGTCCAGTGCGCCAAGGGCGCAGAAGAGAGCATTGGAGCCCGAGTTCACGGCGTCCGCAAAGCCGCCGCCACAGTAGGCGGCGAAGTCCTTCTCGTACTGCTGTTCGGCAGGACCGTTGTAACCAAATGCATTGCCAGTTTCAATCGCCTTGTCGAACAAGGCTTCGACAGCCGCCTTCTCCTCGACGCCGATGAGCGCCCTTGCGGGGAATGGGGTCGTGCGAACCTTCGGTCCGCCAAATATCGCTAAATCTGCCATTGTTTTATCTCCTTGAATGGATGTGCGACCTGGCGTTCAACAACGCCAGGCCGAGCTATTGACAAAATCACTTCAACAGTTTCTTATACTGCTCGGCAACCTTGCGGTAAGCCTTGATGTGCTCGTCAATCTGGGCTTTGTAGAAGTGCTTGAACCACGGAATGCCGAAGGCATGGAACTTGATGCTCTCGCAGACGGGCAGCGAGCCAGGTCCCTGGCGCAGGTCGCGACCAGACATCGTCAGGGCAGGTTTGCCAGCGCCGATGACATCGCCTTCCTGCAGCAGCGGATGCAGGTGCAGCGGGAAGTTGGTGCCAGGCGCACAGATGGAGCCTTCCGCCTGGATGGCCTCGGCGAATTTGGCCAGTGGCAGACCACCAAACGCCTTGGGATCATAGTAGCCCTTGCAGGCATACCAGCCGCCCTTCGTGGAGTTTTCCCACTTCGGACGCACCGAATCCAGCCCCTTGATGTCGGCCAGTGCATCCCAGAAGTAGTTCATCGCCTTCTGGATGACCGCCATGCGGTCTGGATAGTGCTTGAGCTGGACGCGCCCGCAGGCGGAGGAGAGCTGGTGCATGCGGTGCTTGAAGCCGCCAATCGGCAGTCCTGCAAACTTCGCCAGCTGCGGGTCGGTGACCTGCTTGTCAACGGCATTGTAGTTGCTGGCCATGCCCGTGCGCTCGTAGTGGCCGTAGGCAATGCAGCGCTGGTAGAGCAGGCTGTTGTTCGTCACGATGATGCCCGCCTCGCCGATGGCAAGGCTCTTGCCAGACATCAGGGACATCGCGCCAATGTCACCGATGGTGCCCAGCATGCGCCCTTTGTAGAGGCCGCCCTGTGCGTGCGAAACGTCTTCGATGACTTTGATTTTGTGCTTCTTGGCGATGGCCATGATGGGATCCATGTCGCAGGGATGGCCCGCATAGTGGACGACAACGATGGCCTTTGTCTTTTTGCAAATGCGATGCTCAATGTCCTTCGGGTCGATGCAGAGCGTCTTGGGCTCGATGTCCGCGAAGTTGATGGAGGCGCCCAGTTGCAGGGCAGGCAGGCCACTGGCCCAGTAGGTCATGCTCGGGCAGATGATTTCATCGCCGAGGCCGACGCCGCAGGCCCACATGGCTGCGCGGAGGGATTCGGTGCCGCTCGGATAGCCCAGCGCGTAGTCCGTTCCCATCCATTCCTTGAACTCGGCCTCGAACTGCTTGGTTACATCAGTACCGCTCATGGCACCGCGGCGCAGAACGCCCAATACCGCCTCTTCATCTTCACGCGTGATAATCGGCCAGGTAAACAGGTCGCCAGCAGGCTTGGTGACAGACTTCGGGCCACCCAGGATGGCCAGCTTCTCAACATTCGTTTTCGCCATTTCTCTTTCTCCAAGTTTTTAGGGTTGAAAGTGTGTTTAATGCGTAAATATCTAAAAAAACAACATAAACCCAAAGACCGATTCATACCAATGGTATGTTTTTTGTGCCATTGGTTTAAACTATACACGAAAAAAAACAATTGTCAAATGCATTATGTTTTTTTATTGCTAATTGCTAATGGTGATGAATTACAGATTACTCCATGCGTCCTTGGGTGCGTGGGTCGAAGGCATCGCGGACGCCTTCACCGACGAATACCCCAAGAAGCATGACTAGGAAAAGCGTGGCGGATGGGTAGAGGATGAGCCACCAGGCCCAGCGCTGGCTCTGTGCCTGCTGAAGAAGCTGGCCGATGCTGGCGGTGGGCGGTGGCAGGCCGAAGCCGAGGTAATCCAGAGCGGCGAGGGAGCCGATGGCCCCGACCAGCGAGAAGGGGAAGAAGGTGATGATGGGTACCAGCGCATTGGGCAGCACGTGCTTCAGCACGATGCGCCAGGCAGGCAACCCAAGACAGCGTGCAGCCTCCACAAATGCCAGCTTCCGCAGGCGCAACATCTCCGCACGCATATAGTAGGAGATGCCAATCCAATTAAAAAGGGCATAGCAGAAAATCATTAGCCAGAAGCCTGGCCCATAGATGGAGCCCATGAGTATCACGATGTAGAGAAAGGGCAACGCGCTCCAAATTTCAATGAGCCGCTGACCGCCCAAGTCAATCCAGCCGCCCAGATAGCCCTGCGTCAGTCCCAGCAGGGAGCCAACCGTCATGGAGCAGACGACCAATATGAGACCAAAGCTCAACGAGGTGCGCAGGGCATAGAGAAGGCGCACCAGAATGTCGCGCCCCGCATTGTCCAGGCCAAACCAGTGTTTGCGAACGGGACGGAAGGGGAAGCGGACGCTTTCCCGCTCCACGCTGTAGGTGTAGGAGCGTCCCGCCATAGTCAGATTGCCATTTTGCGGGCCATTCGATGCATCCTGCACGGCCTTCAGGAGCTGGTCGCGCACGGCAGCCTCCAATGCGGCGAACTCCTCCGCCTTTCGCAGCGGCGTCGTGCCGTCCTGCTCAAAGAGCCAATTGTAGGATTTGGCACTGCTGTCCGCAACGCGAACAGTCAGGCGCACCTCGCGCGGGGGACGTGCACGTTTATTGTACGCCAGCAAGGAAAGGGTTGCCGCAGGCACCTCTCCCCTCCCCTTGCATTCAATGCTGAACGGTTGCGCGGGCTCGTTGTCGAAGCGCAATTTCAGCTGCTCGGCAAGAGCAGCGGACGATTCCCAGAAATCATCCAGTTTGCGCCCAGTCCACTCCGTTTCGCCGATGAGGTTTTCCGCTCCCTGGAAACGAGTAATAGCGCCAGCGCGGTCAAGGCTGACACCGCAGACCATTGGCACAGGCTCCAGACGGCAGGTGACACGCAGGGAATCGGAGAGTTCGTCTGGCGAGAGGATGTCATTGGGTCCCGTGGCAACCAAAGGCCAAAGCATCCAACCGTCGGCAAAGGCAGTACTCTTCTGGAGTTTGTGATAGTCGGGACGCGTGTTCAGCCCGCTGCCGGTAAACTCGTTGTCGGGATAGAAGCGAAACACAGGAAAGTAGAATTTCCCGTTATAGCGCATCACAAGCGGGACGCTGTTGCACAGCAGCTCCGAGCAAAGGCTGACGCCATAGAGCACAAGCAGACAGACCAGCGACCAGAAGGCACGCCGATGCCGCCTGAAACGTCTCAGGCGACGCACCGTTATGGGATTCAGATGAAACATTAAAGTTCGTGCATGGAGGGACGAGAGGGACGGGAAAGACGGGAGCGACAGCGAAGTGCCTGATGCCATTTCACTGTCGCTCCCGTCCCTCCCGTCTCTCCTGTCCCTTTTAAGTCAGGAGTATTACTCCCTACTTCGTCAGTTTGAAATCGTAGAAGCGGTTGATGCCCTCGCAACCCGTGATGCCTGCGTAGAAACCACGCTTTAGCTCGGGAAGCATGCAGCCGAACTTGACGCCGTTACAGGTGACGGTCAGGATAGGGCATTTGCTGGTGAACTGCACTTTCGCCTCCATCGTGTATTTCGTGTTCGCCTCAAAGGGGACATTCACGAAAGCAGCCCTGCGCCAGAAGGGCTTACCATCTACAATCTGGTGATGCCAGACATTCAACCCATCATTGAAAAGCACGATTTCCCAGTACTCCGCGAACTGCGGATTACCATTTTCATTCTTGTCAATCGAGTTGGCCAGCACGATTTCAGGCGCCATCTTGTACTCGAAAAGCATCGTTGCGGAGATGGTCGCGTTCCCAGGCACGGGCTCCTTATAGACCATGCTGGTGAAGTTGTTTTCCCGCTGAAGCTGTTCGCCAGGCAGGTTTTCGTCTGAGACCTGGTTCTGGATATAGCCGTCCTTCTGCACCCAGCCGCCGATGTAGTCCCAGCGGGGACTTTTCAACATTATCCAGTCTTCCTTCTTCCATCCGTCCTGCGTAAAAGTGCAGGCAAACTCTTCTGCCATCGCCATTGCGGCTACAAACAACATAAGTAATGCTCGTTTCATAATTACCTCAAATAACTTCAGCCATAGAGTGCGTCCATCTGGTCTTTGCTCAGGCGTTTGCGGCGCTTCGTCGGTGCGGATTTGCCCATGGAGCCAAGGCCACCCGACATCGCGGGGCCAGAGGGGCCGCCAGACATTGCGGGGCCAGAGGGGCCGCCTGCCATCGCAGGGCCAGAAGGACCGCCAGCCATCGTGGGGCCAGAGGCTCCACCCGCTGGTGCGTTCACAGGCGCCGCCACACGGCGTCTGCGGGGTTTGTTTTCGTCAGCCGCGAAAAGGCTGTCCATGAAATCATTGCTTGCGCGTTTAGCCATTTTGATTCTCCTTGTTAAAAACTGTCCTGTTGTTTTGGCAAAGGAAACCCAGGACCAATTGCGTCCATACAATAATATCCACCATTTTTGTGAACATTCCACACGAAAAGGAAATATCTTTCAAAAAAAGGTGCAATTTTTTCCAAACTGAAGCGTTCGATGGCGGATTTTCGAATGGAAAGCCTGTCCAAACCATCCACCAGTTCCATCGCCTTCGCGAATTCGGCGGCGGTACGGCAACGGAATCCCGTTTTTCCGTTGATGACCGTTTCGGGAAAGGCCCCCCAGTCGGTTGTCAGGACTGGTGTCCCGCACATCTGCGCCTCAATCGCCACATAGCCAAAGGGTTCTGGGTAGATTGTCGGCATCAGGACCGCCTTTGCGCGGGAAAGCAGCAACGCCTTCTCCCTGCCGAAAACCCCATTATACACCATCTTCAACTCCAACCCCGCGTCCTTCGCCACCTGACGCGCCAAATCAATCCCCTTGTCCGAAGCATTCCGTCCCAAATAAAGCAGATAGTTTTCAGGATGCCAGTGGATGAAATACTCCTCGGCATGCACAAAATGCGGGATGACAGCGTCAAAATATCGCGTGCTCCAGGTATATTCCGCCTGTGTCGTGTAAATGATGTTCTGCTGCGCATACGAGGGGAAGACGCGATACGGCGCCCAGCAGTGGTCATACCCTACCATCGGCTCCATGACAGGAAGTCCGAAATCCTCAATGCCCGACTGGCTCGCGCCATACATGGAGGCTATCAACTGCGGCTTCTCCATCTTCACAATATTTTTCTGAAGCAGCCTGTTCAGCCTTGCGTTGTAGGTTCTATGCCAAGAGCCTCCGTATATCCAACGCCCCGTCGGCTTGCCTGTGGAAACAAAGCGTCCCCCTTCTGGCACAACGGAGCCAGGCACACCATAATAGATGAACGAAATGCCTAGATAGGAGAGCATCTGGCAGAAATTGCGGCAATTGAAAAGCTGCGCGTCGGCGGGGGCGCTGGCAATATCCAACGGAAGGGCTGGATGCCCCAGCACATGCACCAGGCCGACCTCCGACTTGCGTTCATTCTCCACCTCCACCCAGTGCCCATGACAAAGCCCCTTGTGTTCCTCGGGTATCTCCCAGTCATACGGGAAGGTCGCGCACTGGAGCGGCTTCACGGGGTTGATGGTGCAAAGGTTGTTCTCGTCCTGAAAAACGCAGGAACCGTCAGGCTTGTCCGCATAGACAAGCCCCTTGCGGTCGACAGAAAGGCACGTGTATTTATCGATGAGTTCCTCGACGCTGATGCCAAGGAACTGCGCGATTGGTTTCAGTTCGTTCTCCCGTACATGGACGACGCCCTCCCAGCGGCAGCAATTGCCGCAACAGGCGCATTTGAATATCTTTTTCATTGTCTGTTCCTCGTACTATTTCAGCAGGCCGCGCAATTCATCCAAGGTAAGCCGTGAATCGTTGCCGCTGGCATCCACACTGTCGATGACCTCTGCAAAGAGCTGCCGTTTGGATTCCACGATCTGGAGCACCTTCTCCTCAATGGAGTCCTTGACGATGAGGCGATAGGCAAAGACGGGCTTGTCCTGTCCAATGCGATGCGTACGGTCGATGGCCTGGTTCTCCACGGCGGGATTCCACCATGGGTCAAACAGAAACACATAGTCCGCCTTCGTCAAGGTCAGTCCCGTACCCGCTGCCTTCAGGCTCAACAGGAAGACAGAGGGGCTCTCATCCTGCTCAAACTCCTGAACGATACGCGCCCGCTTCTCGACCGCAACCTCTCCCGTGATCATACGGTAGTTCATCTGTGCCTTCACCAGTTCCGCCTCAATCAGTTTCAGCATACTTGTGAATTGGCTGAACACCAGCACGGAATGTCCGCTTTCCAGCAGTTCGGTCAGGCGTTCCATCAGCATCAGCAGCTTCGGAGAGGCAAACTTCTCTTGAAGTCCCTCCAGCAGTTCAGGGGCACAGCAGAACATGCGAAGCCGCGTGATGGCGGCAAGGATATTCACTGCGCTGAAGCTGTCGGCACTAAGCCGCGCCTTCACCAGTTCCTTGTTGTAGTCCTTCCGCATTTCAGGTGGCATTTCGACCGCCTGCAATTCCTCTGTTTTCGGCGGAAGCTCTGGCGCAACCATCTCCTTGGTGCGGCGAATCATCAGCATGTTCAGACGGTGTGCGACAAGCACCCTGCCGCTGGCACTTCCATACTGCGCCAGGAAATCCTCCCGCTTGCCCAGCAGACCTGGGTTGATGAAGTCCATGATGGACCACAAATCACTCAGGCTGTTTTCAAGGGGAGTGCCCGTCAGGGCCATTCGGCATCCAGCCTCCAGTGTCCGCACGGCACTGCTGATCTGTGCGTCAGGGTTCTTGATGGCCTGCGCTTCATCCAGCACCACGAAGTCAAAATCGAGTTGAGAGAGCTGGGCGATTTCACTACGTACGAGACCATAGTGGGTAACCAGCAGATCGTAGCCATCCTTTTCCAATACCTTCTGGCGGGCATGCCTGTCCCCCACCATAGCCGTGGTTTTCAAGTCACGGCAAAAGGTTGCACTTTGCTGAACCCACACAGGCACGACAGATGCAGGAGCCACCACCAATGCACGAAAACGCTTGCCTGTTGCAGTCCGCCGCCAAGCATCCAGCATGGCCAGTACCTCCAAGGTTTTGCCAAGCCCCATGTCGTCCGCCAGAATCGCTCCCACGCCAAAACGGCTTCGCTCAAGCAGAAACTGCGTTCCAATTCGCTGGTAGGGACGCAGAATAGCAAGGAGGGAGCTATCTATCGGCGGCAGTTCAGGTACTGTGGTTTTGGCTAGCCGTTGGGCAAAGCTGACAGAGCGGTCTTCCAGTTGAAGCACGCCTAACTCCTCTAGGTGCTTCATGGCATCTGCAGCCTTGTCAGGGAGCATCAATAGCTGGCCTTCATCGACTCCACTTTCCGATAACGCTTTAAGCGCCTCCCGAAGAGAGTCAGGATCAATGTCAAACCACTGCCCTGCACTGTTTCGAACGAGGGTATTGTTCTGCATGGCGGCATGCTGAAGTTCCCTCAAAGGAAGAAACGCTTTTCCACAACGGCATGAGGCGCTGAGTTCCACTAGATTCCCTCTGGCATGAAGGGAAAGCTCCACCATTGTCTTGTGAGAAGTGCCGTCCAGCAGTCCCTTTGTGTTGTCATCGCAGCGTTTATTCACCTCCTGCGGAAGTTCGTTCCAGAACTGGCGAATCTTGAAGGCGTTTTCAATGGTCCCCTTGCAAAAATACTCGTCATTGTAGAAGCTACCGTCTGCATCGTCCATCAACTTTCGTATCCTGTTTTCCAAAGCTGGCATAGAATCGGTCTTGCTGAAAAAAAGGACAAAACTCCCGTTGCGATAATCCAGACGTCGCCTCATGCCATCCTTTCCAATGTGCCAATTCTGATGTTCAGACTGTAGCATCAGGTAGAAATTATAGCCGTCAAAACGTACTGAAATACGAAGGGGAGCCTCTTTTTCCTCGACAACTTGCAGGCACGAAGAAGGCTGCAAGATTTCCAGCTGGCCTTCCAGCATCTCAGGCAAACGACGGCAAAGATCACCACGTGAAATATCCGCAGATGCCTGCCCGAAATGACTATTCAGTGCGTCAAAGGAAATCGGGGAATTGAAGCTGGAAAGTCGGTTCCGCACAATGCATCCCGTCGGGTCTTCTGCAATTAGCTTTTGCAAATCCTTGAAGTGATACTCGCGGCCATTCTCCATAACCAACAGCAGTGCCACGCGAACAAAGGACTTATGGTCAAAAAGCCGCACCACCAGCTCCTTGGGCTTTCCAATGTCCACCGCATCAATGGCCTTCTGCGAAGTGGCCTCGACAATGCGTCCTGGCTCCTGTTTCCACCGCTCCATCCAGCGCCAGAAGTCAGTGGTATTCAGGCAGAGTTCACGCTTTCCAAGTTGCTGCATCGGCAGTTCACGCAGTTTCAGATGCAGCCAGCGGATAAACTCCTTGTCCTTTTCCGACCAAAGCCAATTCGGCGAAGCCCCTTGCATCTCGACTTTTTCCAGCTCAAGGCCAAACAAACGGACAGCTGACAGAAGCATCTGGGTACGCTCGCCTTTTTCCACCCTGTAGAACCGCAAAACCGTCCCATAGCGATTCGAGTTGAAATCCGCTTCACAGACGAGAGAGCATTGCCTTGGAGAAGGTGGCTGCGGACGTTGCCTGGGAGAATCAAACGATGCGTCATCGGCAAAAAAAGTCAACTGCTTCAGCGGTGAAGACAGCTGATGTCTTGGCTGTACTGATGATGCAGTCAGGTTTTTCGCTTTTGTTGCCTGTCCCTCTTTTTGGGGCTGCGCCCGGGGAGTTTTTCTGCCCACGGGCATTGCCCATTTTTCCTTTTGACAGACCAGCTTGAAAAGAAACGTCGCCAAATAGGTGTGGATGCATTCAGGCTTGGGATAGCCACAGTCACAGCGGCAACTCCATACCCCATTTTCAAGATGCCAAACAGGATGAAACGCATCCATCGTGGCGCGAAGCGAAAACGGCGTGAACTTCAACACCATCCGTTGAATACGCATGGAAAACGCCTTGGCGTTCGCTATTAGAACAGGAGAATAACGTGCGTTTATCTCCTCTTCCGTCAGCCACTGCCCCAACCAAGCAGGTGCTTCTTTGTCATGTTCTATTTCTATCATTATATCATTGTCGTTACTATTCAGAAGAGAAGCATATTTGCACGAACCGCCAGACTTTCTGCGCCTTGCCGCTCCGCTTCGCTACGCGGCAAGGCGCAAAGGGACTCGGTGAACTGCTTATCCCGTGGTTTTCGCTCGCGCCAAAGGCGTTCGCTTCACCCACGGCTATGTTCTTGCCGCCGCTACGCGGCTTACCCTTCTGAATAGTTACCATTGGTCTTTATTTATGATACACTACACCTTGCAAGGCCGCGATGGCAACCTGTCCTGTGCTTTGCGCTAAAGTGCAGGGATAAGCAAAGCCGAGACGGCCTTTACTTCCTGAAGACAGCGGCGATGGAGCCAACCATGCGTGAGCCTGCACGGGAAAGGGCATCGAAGTTGATACAACGCGCCAGAAGGCTTTTTTTCAGGTCTATCGCCTTGACGGGACAGAACTCATGGCAGCAATAGCATCGGATGCAGGTGCCGTCATTGACCTTCGGGCCACCTTCCGCCAGCGGCGTAATTGCAGGCGGAGAAACGGGGCAGCCCCGTTCGCATCGGCGGCATTTGATGCAGATTTTCGGATTGATGCGCGGCGCTGGCGCAACCTGACGCCGAATCCAGCGGAGGACAAACCTCGGCAGTGGCAGAATCCGCATGATGTTCAGAGGGGCACGCACCAGGTCGAAGTCCCTGATTCGAAGCTCATCCAGCGGAGGCCCTGCCAGTTCAATCCTCTCCAGTTCCACCGTCCCATAGCCGCCGCGCTGTGCGGCTAATGAAACAGGAACCTGCGGAAGCGTCAATCCAATGATGGTAAAGGCAATCGTATCCAGCGCGCTCAGGTCGGAACTCGCCATAAGGAGGCCTATCTTGCGTGGAGTTCCGCCGCTGGGGCCTGGCCCCTCCATCCCAACGACTGCATCCATTATGGCCAGAGTTGGAGCTGCGGTGCGGTTGATGTCAATCATAAAATCGGCAAGACGGTCACGGTTCTGGAAGCGGAAATGGAATTTCCCCTTCGCAGCACCAGGAATCAGGCCGTATTGGTTTTTCAGCGCACCCGTGTAGGCCATCTGGCAATGGGTCTTCAACTTCGGCAGCGTGATAAGGAGATCCATCTCCTTCAGATGTTTCGTCAGTTCAATACGCTTCAGGATGCGGTTCTCAGGGTTTTCAAACACCGCTGTCTCCTCAAACACGACGAACTGCGCACCCTCCTCCTGCGCCACATCCAGCAAACCAGAGGCCTTTGCCGCCGTGAGCGTTCCCCCCACGCCAGGGCCGTCGCCCAAAAAACAGATACCCCCAGCCACCTTCACCTGACGAATGACCGCCCTAACCAGCGCAGGATGCGTGGTGACCGCCATTTCAGGCGCGGACGGCGCCACCAAATTCGGCTTCAAAAGTACCTTCTGCCCTGGTTTGACAAACGCCCCCATGCCGCCCAGTGGAGCCAAAACCAGCTCCAAAGCCCTGTCAACCTCCTCCTGCGGAGTGTAGTCTGGCAACCGCACTGCGGAAACCAATGCCTTTTTTTCCTCGTCTTTCATCACACTGCTCAGACCTTTTCAGACGAGGGACCGCCCTGCATCTTGCGCGGAATAAAACTGATGACAAGGGTTGCCACCAGATAACATATCAGAAACCCCAGTGCATACCCCGCGTGCTGCGAGGTCATGAAGCGCGTCAATCCTTCAGGCATTCTCGGCGAAAGCCACGGGGAAAGCAACGGTTCCAGACAAATCGCCCCAAGAAAGCCCGCTCCCACGCACAGCAAAAAGACAATCAGCCTCAATATCATCTTCGTGATACGAATACCAAAATAAAGGACCAGCAAGGAGCCGATGGCCAAGGCAAGGTATTTCCACCAGTCCTTCTGCCAATTGAATCCCTCCTCCGAAAACTCCAGTTCTTTGAAGATTTTATTCGTACCGCTCTCCGCCGTGAATGCAGACTGCTCACCCTCCGTGACAACAGCCTCACCAGCAGCAGTCGTCTCCTGCGCGGGTGTCACCGTTTCTTGAACAGGCGCAGTCCCCATCCCCACGACACCGCTCTGCGCCTGAATATTCTGCTGTCCCGCCTTCTGTGGTGCCAAACGCGGCATCACCGCCACCAGGAACGCAGCAATTGCAACGCCCAGCCCGATGCTGCGCTTCAATGAAAACAAACTGCCGATGATGTTGAACATTCTATATGCCTAAAATGATTTATCTAGCTCACTCTGTATGTAATTCCCGAAAAAATCCTCAAGTCCCGCGTCCAACGTCCCGCGTCTTGCTTCCAAGGAGAACCAACTAGAAATCCGTCAATGTCTTGTCAAGCATCTGGAAGAAGAGCTGCAGTTCATCGGAGGTGTTCTGGATGTCGAAGCTGATGCGGATGGCCTCCTTGGCCTCCTGCTCAGAAAAACCCATCGCCCGCATGGAGGTGCTGCCTTTTCCATGCTCCGCAGAGCAGGCGGAGGAGGAGGCAACCAAAATGCCGTGCTCTTCCGCAAGAATCCGCGAAACCACCGCCCCTTCGAACCCAGGCAAATGTAACAGGTGAATCGCGCCATCGGGAGGCGTCTCACCCACTTTCACCGCCTTCCATTTGCGTACAAGGCCTTCCAGCAACTCGTCGTAAAACCGATTCAGTTCCAACAGGCGGCTCTTGTATTCGGCAAGGTGGGAAACTGCATCCTCCGCTGCACGCACAAACATCTCAATGCCGCAGACATCCAGTGTCCCTGATCGCAGCCCTCCCTGCTGGCCACCACCAAGTATTTCTGGACGCAGGCTATCCACCAATGACTTGCGCACCACCAGCGCACCGACAGAGGCGGGTCCGCCGATTTTACGCGATGAGAGCGCAATGGCATCCAGATGCGCCTCGCGCCAGGGAATGTCACTTTTGCAGAAACTCTGCGCACAATCTAACAGCATCAATGTAGAAGGCCCCACAGCCGTGCGCAGAGCACACATATCCTGCTTCACCCCCGTCTCGTTGTTGACGTGGCTGATGGCCGCCATACGCCTCTTACCACTCTCACCCTCAAGCGAGGCAAAGGAGTGGCAACTGAGTAGCAGCTTCCCGTCGCGCTGCACCATGAACGGCATACGCGCCACAGAACGTTGCACCAAGGGGACCGTCAGCGACACATGGGCGGTGGGGTCGAAAAGCAGTTCGCCCTGCGCCAGCGTCGCCGCCAAATTCAAGGCCTCCGTGACACCACTTGTCCAAATCACCTCCGCCTCGCCATCAGGGATATGCAAGAGACGCAGAAGTCGTCGCGCAGCCTCCAGCGACACGCGCCTGGAACGTTCCGCATAGCAGGTACCACCATGCGGATTGATGCTGCATACGGGCAACAACTCCGCATACCATTCGGCCAGTCGCGGAAGCGGACGCGCCGCAGCCGCGCTATCAAAGAATATGCGTGGCTCTTGATACCTCATTTATGAAGGCTGGATGTATCGATGTCCTTGTTGGGGTCCTTGGAGTAAACAGTCTCGTCTGGCTCGGGCAGCTGTGTCTTGCGGGGCGGGATGATCTGAATGGGGGCCGCCCAGCGGATGGCGTTGCCAATGACCTTCAGCACATTTTCATCATGATAGATGGGGTAGGTCTCGTGGCCAGGCGAGAAATAGAAGATTTTGCCGTTGTCGCGGAAGAATGTCACGCCAGAGCGGAAGACGTTGCCCCCCTCGAACCAGGAGAGGAAAATGATTTTCCCGTCATCGGGTATTTCGAAACGCTCGCCGTACATCTCGGAGTGCGGCAGCGTAAAGGTTTCGGGAACCCCCTGCGTAATCGGATGGTTCGGCGCCACAACCCACAAGCGCTCCTTCTCACCAACCTCGCGCCAATGCAGAGTGCAACTAGTCCCCATCATCCGCCTAAATATCTTGGAAACATGGCCAGAATGCAAGACTATGAGACCCATCCCCGCCAAAACACGCGCCTGGATGCGGTCAACCAGCTCGTTCTCAACCTTCGCATGAGCACAGTGCCCCCACCAAAGCAGGACATCTGTGTCGTTCAAGAGACTGTCAGGCAGTCCCTGTTCAGGTTCGTCCAAGGAGGCAATCCGTATCTCCAAGTCATCTGCCGCCAGCTTTTCCTTCAGCAGGGCATGAATGCCATTGGGGTAGATGGCACGAATGCGGTCGCCCGCCGCACCTTCCTGCCGTTCATGCACATATTCATTCCAAATCGTTACTTTTATCATTGCTTTCTCCTTTTTTATGCCGCAAAGGACGGGTGGCCTCTCCCCCGCGCCCCCTGCGGCGGTAGTTCTGTTCGCCGCACTTTAGTGTGGCGTTACAGGTTCTCCAAGTCGAGCATGCAGACGCGAGTGACCTCAGATTCCGTCGTCATATGTTGCGCTACCTTGAGGTCACCGTCTTCGCGCAGGGTTCTCATGCCATGACGGCGGGCGATGGCGGTCAGCTCAGTGGTGTCCTTATGGGCGTTGATGGCGGCACGTAGCTCGTCGTTTATCTGCATCAGTTCAAAGATGGCAATTCGCCCGCGATATCCGCTGCCCATGCAGTTGCGGCATCTGCGACCAGGCTCCTCAACAGATTTACCCGTGCCGCCGCACTTCGGGCAGATGCGCCGCACCAGTCGTTGCGACACAATGCCCAGAAGCGACGAAGAGATAAGAAAGCCCTCTACCCCCATCTCGACCAGTCGCGTCACCGCGCCTGCGGCATCATTGGTATGCAGGGTGCTCAGCACCAGGTGACCCGTTAAGGCGGCGTGAATGGCAATTTCCGCTGTTTCACGATCGCGGATTTCACCCACGAGAATCACATCGGGGTCCTGTCGGACAATGGCACGCAACCCGCTGGCAAAGGTCAACCCTATCTGTGCCTTCACGTGGATTTGAGTCAGCCCTTCCATCTGGTATTCCACAGGATCTTCGATGGTGATGATTTTGCGGAAATCGGCATTCAGCACTGCCATGATGCAGTACAGTGTCGTTGTTTTGCCGCTGCCAGTGGGCCCCACCACGAGAATCATGCCGTGGGGCATGTTGAACATGGATTCAAGAGCCGCGCGGTTGTCGGGAAGCAGCCCGACTTTGTCCAGGTCGAAGATGGCGGAATCCTTTTGGAGCAGACGCAAGACAATGCTTTCGCCGTGCATGCAGGGAACCGTGGAGACACGCACGTCAATGGGAGTGGCTCCCGCCAGTTCAATGCGTCCGTCCTGCGGTAAGCGTCGTTCGGCGATGTTCATTCCCGCCAGCAGCTTGATACGGGAAGCAATGGCGGCATACTGGCTTTTCGGCGGACGCATCACCGTCTGCAAAAGGCCATCGATGCGGAAACGGATAAGCACCTCGGTCTCGGCTGGCTCCACGTGAATATCGGAGGCAAACATCTCCTGCGCGCGGTTAAAGATGTCGTTGACAAGGCGAACGATGGGGGCTTCCCTAGCCAGATCGCGCAACGCCTGTTCGCTGTCGCTGTCCTTGCCGTTTTCACTGTCGGCACCCGCATTGTCGTAGAGGCTGGAGATGTAGCGTTCGATATAGGCGCGGCGCGCCAGCACGAAGCGTGCATCTTGGAAGAACATGTTCTTCCACAACATGGCAATCCGTCCCGCATCATACGGGTTTGCAACCGCTAGAACTGCTTTCTCGCTGTCCCATACCAGCGGCAGACAATTATTGGAGGATAGGAAATCGTATGTCAACTCAGGAAAAACCAGTATTTCACCTGGTTCTTCCTCGTCCAGAATCTCAATGCCCGACGCGTTAGCATAAATCTCCAAAAGTCGTTTTTCATCCAATTTGTTCGATGTGACGAGAGCCCAGTCTCCGTCAGCAGTTCCCACATTGCCAAGTTCATCAGCCTCAGTCTTCAGCAGTTCCCCAAGGTCGCTACGTACCTGGTCCGCCATCTTAGAGGCGGAGACCACAGGAAGAGTTCCGCGTTTTCCAGGGGCAAAAGCAGGCGTGTTGCCATCGGGTACAGCACTGTTTTCAAATGACGGTGCACCATTTGCTACAGCCTCGTTGTTTCTGTTGTCGTCTGCCATATCCGCCATCCTCAATAGAGGTTTTCGTCTCTGTTCGCCTTTTCGATTTCCTCCAGGGATGCCCTGTATCGACGAACCAGCTCCTCCTGCGGGCTCTTGTTGTCAATCACGTTGACGGTCAAAAGCACCAGCAGCTCCGTACGGGTTGCGCTGTCCTTGTTCAGGCGGAACAACTTGCCAATCCACGGGATGTCCTTCAGCAGGGGAATGCCTGAATTGGAATCACTGTTCTCGGTCTGGATCATGCCGCCCATCAACAGCGTGGAATTGTCGGGCACTACCATTTCCGTGGACATCGTTTTGTTCACGATGGTGGGTGGAATGTTGATGTTGGTGACCTCCTCCGCCGAGGAGACCTCCTGGGAGATGACGAGGCGCACGTCGTTCCCCGCCGTGATGTACGGTGTCACCTTCATGATGACACCCGTATCGACGTATTCGTAGTTGCTCCTCATGCTGTCCGTGTTGCTGGAATAGGTGGTGGATTCAGTGGGAATGGCCACTTTTTTGCCGACGCTTATCTGCGCCTCCGCCCCGCTGACCGCCAGCATGTGCGGTTCCGACAGGATTTTCGTGTTGCCCTCGCCTGCAACCGCCTTGACTGCGGCAATCGGATCAGAGTTGGAATTCTTGAACAGGATGCCGATGCCCGCGCTGGTCATAAAATCAGCAACCTCACTTCCAATGTCCAAATTTCCGATGGGATTGAAAAGCATGTCAAATTGGTTTTGGTCCTTGCTGCCCAGCAACTTGCTGATGGCATACGAAACACCATACTCCGTGGATTTGGTCAAGGCGATATCCGTGATGATGGCACGGATGGAAACCTGGCGGGGAGGGACATCCTGCCGTTGTAGAAACGCCTGGATCATCTTCCAGGTACGGGAAGTGGTCTTAACCGTAAGACGGTTGCTCTCGTTGTCGGTATAGACGGTCACATCCGTGTCGAAGACCGTTGCATGGAGAGCTGGCACATTTTGGTTGGCGTTGTTGGTGCCTGTGCGATTCACAGTGTTCCTGTTCACTGCGGTGCGGTTGTTGGTGGAGGTTGTGTTGTTGCGTGTCGTGTTTATGTTGGTTGTTGTGCCAGTTGTTGTGGAAGTGTTTCTGCTAGAGCTTGATGCCCTGGAGGAGGTACTGGAGGAACTGCTGGAAGGGCTGCTGGAAGTGGTCGTGTTGAAGAAGGCATCCAGGGAAGCACTTAGATTATCGACCGTGCTGTGGCGGACGTTGTAGAAGAAAATCTCCTCCTTGTCCATCATATCGGTCCTGTCCAAAATCTTCACCCAGGTCGCTACCTCGTCCAGCACGGCCTCCATGGAGGCGGAGACGACGATGGAACCAAGACGCGGTAAAGAAACCACCTTGACGGCACCGCCGCTGGGGCCTGTCGCCGCCGCAACAGGCATTCCAAGCACAGGAAGAAGGGCCAGCAACTCCGTCGCAACGGAGTCCGACTCCACCTCGCGACACTGGAAGCAGCGGACAGGCCATTCCGCCTCCCCCCTGGTGTCCAGATATTTGATGAGTTCCTGGAGCTTCCTGCAGTTTTCTGGTGCCTCGACAATAAGCACCGTGTTGGAATCCGCCAGATCGGTGGCTGTGGCGCCATCGGTCATGAATGGCTTGAGAATATTAATGACATCCGCGCTCTTCTTGTAGTGAATCGGGATGAACAGGACCTCCACATTGGGCTGCGCCTCATGGTCGGCAAAAAGCCCGCGCTCACGCGGCATCTTGTCAAAGGGAAGGATGTTGATGAATCCATACGTCGGGGATGCATACGCGCCCGAAAGCCACAGGAGATGCTGCATGGTGCTCCATACCTCCTTCGCCTTCATAGTGGTGCTGATGTTCACCGTCACCGCCCCCTTCACGCCTGGGTCAACCAGGTAGCTGAAATTCAATATTTCCTTTGATGCAAAGAGGCTGACCATCTCCGTTATCTGCGCATTGTCCAGATTGATTTCAAAAGTAACTTCTTCTTCAGGGTCCGTAATACCTTTGATGACGCCAATGGGGTAGTCGTTGACGCCGACTTCGGGGCGACTAGACGTGGTACGCGCAGGAATGGTGATTTTCCGTTCGCCCTCATTACGCTTGTCATCCTCTCCCAGATTCACCTTCTCAACGCCAAGTGGGGACTCGTCCAGCAATTCCGCTTTTGGGACTGCCAATTTTGTAAAGGGAAGCGGTTTTCTGACATTCGGGTCAGGCTGCTTCGCTGTCTGGCAGCTAGTCAATGCCAGCAACGACATCACCAACACCCCTCCCAATGCTCTTTTTCTGTCCTGATTTTTCATTTCTTTTTCCCTGAAATCATATTGTTTTTTATGTATTTTCATTTGTACAGCCCCCAGAAAGGCGGCAATCAAGGTTCCTTAATCCACAAGCCGCTGGGGTACTGGTGACCCCCTACGAGACGCAGGATTCGTTCCTCCCGTTCCATTAGCATTTCCTGCCCCTCCAGGCACAGTAGGCGGCAACGGGGGCATCCCAGATGTGGGATTTTGCTGGACTGGCTGCATGATGCGCTGGGCTGGTTGCATCCCCTGCTGCATCCCTGGACGAATCCCATTAGGCGTAACGTTTTGACCTGGAAACCCTCTTTGAGGAGGGGTGTTGTTCGGCACATTGCCCTGGGGCTGAGCAGGAGTAGAAACGGGAGTCGCGGCAGGTGTTTCCGCTGGCTTCTCCACCGCTTTTTGCGCATATTTAGCCCGAACAGCCATCTCCTCGTTCTTCACACGCTCACGTCGTATGGAGTTGTTGGTGTTCTTTTCATCAAGGATGAGTACTGTCTCCACACCGCCACGTTCAAGGATGACCTTGTTCTCCTCCATGACGATGTCCTTGATGGTATAGCTCGTGGAGCCGATTTTATCCCCAATGCGATAGAGACTCTTGTTGGCCTTGCGGTTTTCTGGTTCCGTCTCGGCTGGCTTGTTCAGCGCAGGGCGTTCATTGCCACGCGGAGGAAAGCCCCCACCCATACCTGGTCCCCCTGGACGGCGATTCATCGGCATATTCCTGTTGTTCTGTCGGTTCCTCGCATTGTTCTTCACCTCAAGGATGATGGCCACTGGCGCAGAGGCATCCTTCCGTCCTAAGCGTGCAATGCCAACCAGTTCAAACTCACTGTTCACCTGCTCCTGGGAACCTGCATCGACAGCGTTTCCATCCGCCGTCGCCTCAACCTCTGTGCGATCGTCTTTAAACAGACTCTCCTTCCATAATGCATCCCAGTTGCGAACATCGTTCTTCTTTTTCGGCTCTGTTGCAATGACACTGCTCAATTCTGATGAGCGTCCTGTCGTGTTTGAGATTTCAGGTTTGGTGTATTTCGGCAAAGGCGCACTCATCTTCTTCATTGCAGAATAGGAGAGCCCAACTGAAACCAGCAACACACTCAATAAAGCCATCCACGTTGCTCCAGTCATTTTCCAGCCCTCCTGTTTTCCTGTGCAGACGCACTGTCAGGCTTGCCTGACAGTGGAAGCGTTTTATTTTCCGTCGCCTTACCCCTGGCACCTGAACTGCTTCTGGTGCGATCATTACCCTTTGCCTGCTTTGTTCCCTTACCTGTTTCCTTTGATACATTCGCAGCAGAGGCAATCGCCTCACTACTAAGAAGACGCATGGCATCTTCGGAAAGAACATACACCTTCAGACGGCAATTCGCCCGAATGCCCGTCGGCTTGTTGACATTATCAGGGTCAATCTTGCAAAGGCTCCAATGAAAACGGCGCGGATTCGCCTCAACCTCCTTCAAGAAACGCATGAACTCGCGCATCGTCACCCCGCGAATGTCTGCATGGACCTCAACTTCCTGGACATATGAGGCATTCTGCACCTTATTCAGCTTCGCCTCACGGCTTTGTATGTTGATACCAGCCAGACGCACAATGTTGTTGAATTCATCCAGAACCTCCTGCTCCACCGCATTTCCAGGACGCTTACGCACCCACAAAGTGGATGCCTTGGCGCGGAGCCTCTGAAGCTCATTGCCCAGTTCACGGCGCACCACTTGAGCGTTCTCCAAATCCCTTTGCCTGGAATCCAGACGTAGCATCTCATCCTGAATAGCGCTATTCGTCGGCAATTTCACAGAGGGCATATACTGGCGCACCAGCAATAGTCCTACAATCACCAATATTATCAGCAAAACCTTGGTTTTCGCTGTGCTGTTTGCATTCTTAGCCATTTATCCAATTCCTGTAACGATGCCTTCCAGAGCCCTATTCAACCCCCATATCCAGACCGTTGTTCCCATTGCCCCCTGGAGGCGGAGGTGGTGCTTCCACATTTCCACCCTCGTTTTCGACCTGCTGATCTTCGTCCTCCTCGTTCGGCTTCTGTGCGGCCTTCTGAGCAGCCTTTTGTGCCTCCTCCTCGGCCTTCTTCGCCCTCAGTTCAGCCTGTTCGCGTTCATAATATTCCCGTTCCTCCGCAGTGTCATAGCGCGCCTTCAGAGTAATCCTTCGTTCCTGCTTGTTATCGCGGAGCATGCTGCTTTTCAGCTCCTGAGCATCGCCAAGAATCGGCGAGTCATTGAGACGCTTGCAAAGGTCAAGGTTATTGCTGTCGCTAACGGGTTCCCTGATAGTAAACGTGATGGGCACAACAGTATCCCCCAGTTCACTCTTCCAGTCAAAGGAACCCCCTATCCAGGCTGGAGGCTTGATAAGCTGCGTCAGCTCAATCAGAACATCAGGGAGTTCAGGCGCCTCAAATGTATATTTCGATATCTCGGCCTCAAAATCCTTTGCCGCCTGATTGGCCTTTATGGAATCCATGTTGTTCAGCCGTGCAATTTCCGCCTCAACCTTGCTGATGTCAGAACGAATCTGGCGCAACCTGGCAACACGCTGTTGGAGAGACTGGACGAGCCCTGCGCCAAGCATGGCAATAATCAACACGGCCAGGCACGATGCAATAAAGCGGCAGGCCATATAACGCGCAGGCTTCATCTTGTCAGGCAGTGCGGGCATAGTCCTCTTGTCCTTCTCCACCTCACGGCCCATACCGTATATGGCCATGGTTATCACCTTCAGATAGGAGAGCTGCTCTTCAAGGGGCTTGTCACCCAAAGAACCCAACACCAGATTACTGTATGGCAGACATTCGTGGAAAGAACCGACCTTGTTCTCCTCGGCAGTGGCTGGAACTACATCACGCCCTACCTTACCAGGCAAATACTTAAAAGCTGTTTCTCCAGGGAAAAACACGGTTTCTCCCTGCATGAACGGATCAAGTAACACAGGCGCGACAGCCATCATGTCCAAATGACCAAGCCCGCTGGCTCCTTCCAACCATCTTCGCCACAAATCCGACTTTGCGTAGAAAAGACGCACTGGCGTCCTTCCCGTCACCTTCTCGTCCTGAATGCTCTCCTTCGGTAACAGACGATACCCCCAGTTCAGATGTTCCAAGGCAATAGGCGTGCGTTTGCGAACCTCAAATGCCAACGCAGAACGCAATTCATCAGGCTTGAGTTCTGGCATTAGCAAATCCGCCATCCCCCAGCCTCCTTCCTCGGGACCTGCAATGCAATAAACGCCCTCCTTGACACCCAGTTCTCGCCGTCCAATGGACAAAGTCTCCCCTATGCTGCTCGCCTTGGAACCGCCTTCGCCCCTCCAATAGGCAACCACCTTGACATCGCGTCCGCCCCCCTTCAGCAGAACCCCATGGCAGATGCCTTCTGGCGTCCAACTGAACGCGGCACATTCGCCTCTTGCTATTTTATATGACTGTGACATTCGTTCTCGCAACTTGTGTTTTCGCTATTCAAAGAAGAAAGCATCTTCACAAAACAGCCGTTCTTCTAGAGGTGATTTCAAAACTAGCACGAAATGCGCTAAGAGATGGACGCAGTGGCTAAGGCAACGCTTCGAAGCCGCACTTTCGTGCGTCGAGAGGCGTTGCCGACACCAATGTGTTCATATCGACGCGCATTTCGATGATAGTTTTGAAATCACCTCTCTATTTTTGGAAATAAACGTATGGATTTGTGAAATATTGTATCGTTTGATTCATTTCTTTCATTTTTTCAATTCTCTATCATTCCATCTCACCAGATTGTCCGTCTCCAGATGGAAAAAGACTGCTGCGCCGAATCCGCATAGATGGAAGATTTGGACATATTGACTTCGCGAACCGCCTTGTGGAGGATGCGAATATCCCCCTCCACCGTGGCGGAGGAGACAACAAAGCAGGCGTAGTCGCTTTCCTGGAAGCTGAAGGCTCCTTGGATATTGATATATAGCGCGCTGTCAAGAGAATCAGAAATGAGCATCCCTGAGTTAATCCATTCATCCCTGGCGCGAATCACCTCCTCAAGTTCACTGTCGGAGAGATCTAAAGTGCTTTGAAGGTCTGCAGCTGAGGCAGAGAAGAAAGAAGGTTTTGCATTGGCAGCGATGGTCTTGCCCTTGGGCGGAATCATCGTCATTTCGCCCGAGACGATGTCGGTCCAGCCCTCCAGCCAGAATATCTCCTCTGCAAATTGCAGGGCGCCATTGCGAGGCATCGAGCGTAACCCTTCCCGCGCATAGTCATCCTCTTCCTTGCCTGCAAGCTTGGTCAGGGAATCCGTATCCGTATAATCGCCGAGAACATCCAGGAAGTCTTCGATGATTTCCAGTTTCTCCGTGTCATCGATATCGACATTCTTCTTGAATGAATCTGGTTTATCGGGGGAAATGGTGCGCTCAATTGTGTCAATATATGCCTGGCAATTGGCCTCAAACAGCTCATGCATACGCCTGTCAGCCATCCAGGGTTCGAAATCGCTGTCCCCGAGGCGCGATTCACTATCGACGCCCAGTTTGCGGGAGGGAAAGAGTCTACGGTCCGTCAAATGCATCCAAAAGGCATGGTCGGCTCCTGATTCCGCCTGATACTTCAACTCCAGCCGTTTGGTGGAGGCATAGGCGTCACGGGAGATGACTTCGCAAATCGTCATGACATGGACAACCAGCAGCAGCGTCACTGCCAGCACGCCCAGCACCATCACGATGGCCATTCCTCTGTTTCGCCTATTCTTCATAACCTTTTTTCAGATTTCGGGTCCGTCTTCATGGGACATTATCCGTCGGTAGCTTATAGGTTCCATATCTTTCGCGGAAACTGTTTCCCATAGTACGCCTTAGCCAGCATTCCTGCCGTCCGTCTTCCCACGTCACCGTCATCCTAATGGCAAGCGGGATGTCTGAGCGATCCTCCTCTGCATCCTCGTCCTTCCACTCTGTACGCCAGAAAAATCTCTCGGCCCAATCCTCCGAGACATCGCTGGACCAGTCGGCATATTCAAACTCCAAGGATTCCACTTCTGTTGAAAGCAGGCAGACCGTCCTGCGATCCTCGTCGATTTCATCCCAGGAAGCAAACGGTCGATCTGTATAGACAGCTTTCAGCTCGCCTTGTTCCAAAACAATCTCCACAAATCGGATTGCCCCCTCGTCCACATCGTTCAGAGGATGGAGATAAGCTATCCTCAAATAATCCCCCTCCGCCACGATAAAGGGAAGTTCAGAACTGAGCCCATCCTCCACCACCTTCCACATGAACGGGATGGAATTTGTTAGGATGCTATCGATGGCACGGTCCATTGCCAACAACTCGTTGAAACGATTCCGCTCCACCGTCAGACGCGCCCATGAATCTGAAACCTGTTGCGCAAAGGTAAACAGCCCCAAGGAAACAAGCATGAAGATGGTTACCGCGATAATCAGCTCCAGAAATGTGAAGAAACGACGGTACATCAATCCAAGTCCCCCTCTTTCAAGACCTTTTGGACAAATGTCTCCGCAATCTTCACCCCTGTGTTGTCGAACACACAGATATGGTATTCGCAAAGCAACCACTCCTTGATGGGCTCCAAGGCATCCTCGTGGATATCCTCCACTTCATAGAGCTCGCAACTAGCGGTAAACCCATCGGGAAGAAGGCCTTCAGGAAATACGGCATTCTTTCCCGCAAGCAGATAGAACTCCGCCGCCTGCGCAAGCAGGTGTTGTCGCGCCCATCGTTGCTCCGCACGAAGCAGCGTAGAACGTGCCCCAGCAACTACTCCCATCGTGGAGACAACCGCCATCGCCAGAATCGTGGCCGCAATCATTACCTCCATAAGAGTGAAGCTATGTCGAATTGCCCTGTGCATTGTCTCGATTCATTTCAATTTATTCCCCATACAAACCCGTTTATTCTCAATAAACGCAAATCCCAAAGAAAACATATATCCAAAACAGCTTTTTTCAAGCATCATGCCATATTATTCCAGTTGCCATCTTAACTAATCTGTATTATATTTAGTAAATAGTGCAACTTTTTGTTCCAACCATACCGCCATGCCCAACGAACTAGAAAAGCTATTATCCCCCGAAAACCTTCTGAAACTAGGGGACTATACCCTAATGTGCCGCCTGGCCGTTGAGGGATATCTTGCAGGACTACACCGCAGCCACACCAAAGGCTTCGGCGGCGAATTCCAGCAGTACCGTCCCTACGTCTCTGGCGACGACCTGAAATATGTCGATTGGAAACTCTATGCACGCCAGGGCAAGCTCAACGAAAAAGTCTATCTAGAGGAGACCGACATGCGTTGCGCCCTCCTGGTTGACGCCAGCGCCTCCATGACCTACAAAGGTACAAAAGCTCCCTGCACTAAATACCAGTATGCAGCTCTTCTGGCAGCCTGCTTCATCTATCTGGCACGACGCCAAGGAGACCGACCAGGGCTTTTCGTCTATTCCCAGAAGCCCCTTTACAGCACCCCACAAGGGCAACGCTGCCCAGAACTTCCCCAACTGATGAAAATCTTTGGGAATATTACCCCTTCGCAAACAGCAGACCATACCCTCGTCCTGGACGAGGCGGAAAACTTTTTAGGAGCAAAACACGGTCTGCTCATCATCCTCTCAGATCTCTGGGGCGCAGAGGGACAACTGGAATCCATCATCAGACGACTCCGATTTGAACAGCGCGACTGCATTGTCTGCCATGTCCTTGACAACGATGAGATGGAACTTCCATTTGACAGCACCATCCGTTTTGTCGATAGTGAAAACGGCGACAGCATCGTCACCGCGCCGTCGGTCATCCGCACCCAATACAGAGAGACACTCCAAAACCATCTCCAGACGATTCGCGCGCTTTGCCTGAACAACCAGGCCGATTATCTGCTTGCAGACACCTCCAAGCCCTTTGCGGACTGCCTCGCCGCATACCTGAACAGAAGAAAAGGATAGTTTATCATCCACCGTCAATCACCATGCCCAAGAAAAAGAAAAACGTCCCTGTAACCAGTATGGAATCCCAAGTGAGGGATTTGGAGAAGGAACGCTCCATATTGGACAACGACCCGTCCTTGCAGCTCTTCCTAAAGCACATCCGCGCAGCCAGGCACTTCTCCCAGCGCTCCATTGAAAGCTACCAGTGGGATTTGGCGCAGTTTCTGCGCATTATTCCAGAAGTCTGCACGGGAAATACCTGTGACTGGACTCTTGTGGATGAAGAGATGGCGGGGCTGTTTGTGACACGTCTCAGCGAGGCGGGTGAACAAAAGCCCAGCATCAACCGCAAAATCTCCGCGCTCAAGTCTTTTTACAGTTTCTATTGCAGTGAACACCACGATTTTCCGAATCCTTTCCTCAACACCCGAAACCAGCGAACAGACAAGAAACTTCCCAAAGTCCTTGACCAGGAACAGGTCGGCACACTGATGGAGGCACCACAGCGCTTCTGGGCTGAAAGAATAAATGCAGAAGAAAAGGACAAACGGGGAGACGCCGAATTCGCGGCTGCACGGGACACCGCCATCCTCGAAATCATCTACAGTGGCGGCCTTCGTATCAGCGAGGCATGCGGACTCAACCTGAGCGACATCGACTTCCAGATGCAGCATTTCAAGGTTCTTGGAAAAGGCAACAAGGAGCGATACTGTTTCCTGGGTGTCCCCGCCCTCAGAGCCCTGCGCAGCTATCTGCAGATGCGCGAGAGAATCGGCATGGCAGGGCGACGGGAAGACGGTCCCCTTTTCCGAAACCAGAAAGGCGGACGCATCACCCCGCGCAGCGTTGAACGCAATTTCAAGGACTATCTGGCCGTGGCAGGATTATCCTCTGACTGTACCCCCCACAAACTGCGGCACTCCTTTGCCACCCACCTGCTTCAGGCTGGCGCCGACCTGCCGACTGTCCAGAAGATGCTGGGGCACGCCAGTTTAACCACGACCCAAATCTACACACACATTGAAATAGGCTACATCAAAGAGGTCTATGCCAAGGCACACCCCAGGGCATAGACTGTCAAAACAGAACCGTCAACCTTGCGCCTTTGCGTCGCACAGACACCTTGCGCCTGCCTCCAGCAAGAGGAACACAGCCAGCACATACGCTGCATACCTCCAAAGGTCGATTGCCGCCTCCGACGCCTCCCGTTCAAGGACGGCGGGCATTTTCGTATAAAGCGCTATCTTCAAATCATCGACATTGGCGCTTTCCGTCATCGCCTCCTGCGGAGAGGAGAATACCTCCACAGGTTGTTCATCCACAAAAATGACCCCAGGTGAAGAGGTGTCAATCTTTTCACCTGCTTCGGAATGAAGCACGCCTCCGCAGAAGAGTCGTCGTATGCCATAGCCGTCGGGAAGACTGGAACGACAGAGTTCGCGTAGGATGGGAAGAAAAGAACTTGTCAGGGCAAATACGCTCCAATCTGTCCCGAAATCAAAAGCGAAAAGGAAACTTCGCCCCGCCCCGCAGTCCTGTTCCACAAGCAACGGCAGTCCATCCAGGGATTTCATCAGCGTTCGGGAAGGCTTCTCTGGTTGCAAACGGAGATGCTTGAATATCGGGAATAGAAACAGGTCCGCCTCTTTCCATTCCTCGTAGAGACGACCAATAGAGGAATCGGGCTTTACCCAGCCAATTCCCAGAGAAGCGTTCCGCGATGCCTCCGCCATTCCATTGCATTGCACCGTCATCAGATTCGCATCCCGCAGACGGCGCAGGGTGACCGAGGCAGCCCCACCGCCAGGTGTCACAAAGAGGCTGGCTCCATCGCTCACGATGTCATGCAGTATCGCCATATCCGTTGACGCAAGCCGTTCAAGACAACCAAGCACAAATACAGCCCGTGCCTGACGAAACTCCTGCGCATCCAAAAACATCGGACTTGTCACAACCACGTCAAACAGCTCTCCACCGACATCTTCACCCGCCTCCATCGCCCTGGAGGTGAAAAGCGAGGACAGGCGAGCCTTCTGTTCATCGCCCTCCTCCGCAATCACCAACGCCTTGGGTCTGGCAGGCGATTTCAGCGCAAATCGAAACAGGTCATCCTCCTGGTAGTCATCACCGTCCAGGGAGGCAACCCCAACGGTCTGCGAAGAGGCGTCCGACAATGAAAGCGCGACCCGCTGCTGGGCAAAGGGGGAAAGGACAACCTCCTGTGAAACCGTCTCATCCCCTGCCTTGACGGTCAGCGTTCGCGTTTCCGTTACGGTGGAATAGTTGCGAAGCGTGACCATGACACGTTGCCGTCCCTGGGGAAGATGCGCTGTTCGGACATTGGAGATGCCGACGTTTCGCCGTCCATCCACCGTGCAGGAAAGAAAACGCAATTGAATGTCAGGAGGAATGATTTTGGAAAGGCCGCCCCAGTCACCGCGACCAAAGTCACTGACCAGGTAAAGACGCTTTTCCGCGCCAGAGGAAAGCATCTCGACGGCACGCTGCAACGCAGGACGATGATTTCCCGCGAGGTGAGTAGGCTTTACCTGGTTCGCGAATGAACTTACGGAGGAGAAATCGGTCGTTGCTCCCTCTTCCGCCATGCATCCATCAGAACTTGCGACGGCTGCCACCCGCCATTTGCCTGGCTCTTCAGCCAGTTCCTTCAAGGCCTTTTCCAGCAGTTTCTGTTCACGCTCCAGATGCCCCCAGCCGCTCATGCTGGCGGAACAATCCAAGAGAAAGACTGCCAGGTTTTCATCAGGTGATTCATTCGTCTCCTCCTTTGGAACCCAATGTGGACGTGCAAGGAACAATACTGCAAAGGCAAGCACTAAAAGACGCGCCATCAGCAAAATGAAATCACGCAGCCGCCTGCGCCCTTCATGGGGCAACTGCGCGCGAAACAGGAACTTCACCACGGGAAAAACAAGTGTCTCATGGTTGTGCCTGTTCAACAGATGCAAAACAATGGGGACTGCAAGTGCCAACAGCCCCCAAAGCATATAGGGATATGTGAATGTCAACATAGTCTCAAAAGTGGCTTATGAACTAACCTCATAATGATAATATCATTCCAATTTCCGCTTTTTTCAACTCAATTCCATAGTACTTTTTTATCCACCCTGTTAACTCAAACCCACGTCCTGCGTCCCATGTCCAGCGTCCCACGTCCCACGTCCCACGTTCAAAAGGACGCATGAATTATCAAAAATCTTCTTGACAAGCAAGATATTCTGCATTAAAGTTATAGAACTTGTCTGCTTCATTAGACAATTCCCCCAAACAAATCTTCCAAAGTTTTCCCTTACCCTCGCAGGAATCCACCATGACATCAAACAAACTCACAGGCACCCTGCTCGCCTGCCTTTGCTCAGCAGTCTCCTTTGCCGCAGACGGCATCATGCAGTTCTCTTTCCCCGAATGCATCATCACCTGTATCCAGGATACGCCCGTACGACATCAAGCATCCCTTTTCGCCAGCGTAAAGGGCACTCCACTTCCCACAAAACAGGATTCATTCCTCTCCTCCATCAACCTGTTTCTGCTGGAAAAGAATGGCGAGCGCTTTCTCATCGATGCGGGAAACGACCAGCGGCGCGGCTCCCTCAAGGGCAAACTGGAAACCCTGAAGATTGAGCCTTCGACCATCAAGGCGGTCTTCATCACGCACATCCACCCAGACCACGTCGGAGGACTGCTCTGGAACAACGCGCCACTCTTCCCGAACGCCACCATCTACATCGCCCGCGATGAATATGAGCCATGGCAGAAAGACACTAGACGCGCCGCATTGGCAACTTATCTCAAGCCCTACCAAAACAAGCTACAGCTTTTCGACTTCGGCAACCCCCTTCCAGGAGGGCTGATTCCCATCAAGAAAGCAGGTCACACCCCTGGGCACACCGTCTATAAACTCGCCCTTTCCGCAACAGACATTGCCATCTTCGTGGGGGACATCCTGCACGCCGTGGAACTCCAGGTACCCCATCCAGATTTCTGTGCACGATATGACTCAACCCCCGCCGAGGCAGTCAAGTCCCGCCTGGAAATCTACGGCGAGAAGGCTCTGCTCTTCGGTGCACACTTTCCTTTCCCCGCCTGTGCAACCATCACCCCTGCGGGAACAGGCATCTACACCTATGTTCCATTCGCAAAATAGCGGATGCATATTAATTATGCACCTATTTGGGGAATTATATACTTTGGCTATCCAGGGTAACAGGAGTCACCATGATTAACCTCGCAAATCGCAGGGATTGTTTCTTTGACGACTATCTCATAGACGCCAAATGCACCAGTGCCTCGCTGGTGCTACATCATCCGCAGTTCAGGGAGACCGTGTTCATCCACGATGCCCCATGGGAAGGCGACGGCTGCGACTACCACAACTTCTTCTTCGACCCCACATGGCATGGTTGTGACGGCTCGCATCCTGAAGGGGTCTATCGCATGTACTATCTCGGCTGGAGCATGATCAGCGGCGATGGCAAGAAGCACACGACCAAGGGCATCCGCGTCTGCTACGCGGAAAGCGCAGACGGTATTGTATGGACAAAGCCCTCGCTCGGCATCTGCACGTTCAATGGCTGCTCGGACAACAACATCATCATGGGCGGGGAAGCACAATCAGATACCACAAGAAACTTCGACAACTTCATGGTCTTCAAGGACGGAAACCCCACCTGCACCGAGGAAAGACGCTACAAGGCCATCGGCAGTTTCGGCGATGGCCTGTGGTGTTTCTTCAGCGGCGATGGCATCCATTTCACGGATGGCTACAAGCTTGCCATCGAAGGCTATTTCGATTCTCTCAACGTCGTTTTTTGGGACGCACTTGCGAACAAGTACCGCGGTTTTATACGGGGCTTCCATGCATCGGACATCCCTGGCGAAAACAAGGTGAGGGATATACGATACGTCGAGTCAGAGGATTTCATCCACTGGACGTCTGCGACACAACTCTGCTACAATGACAAGGAGGAGATACCGCTCTACACCAACTGCCTGTCGCAATACTTCCGCGCACCTCAACTTTTCGTGAGCTTCCCGTCAAGATACATCGAACGCAAGTCCTGGAACGACAGTTTCGAGGAACTCTGCGGAAAGGAAAAGCGCCTGGCCAGGATGAAACTCCATCCCAGATACGGCCTCGCCATTACGGACTGTATCTTCATGACCTCACGAGACGGCGTGAACTTCCAGAGGTTCAGCGACGCCTTCATGCGGTCCGAAATCGAAAACGGGCGCAACTGGGTCTATGGCGACTGCTATCCCGCCAGAGGCTTCGCCGTCACAAAATCGCCTTTCAAGGGTGCGCCCGACGAGCTATCGATGTATATCTTCACAAACCACTGGATGGGAATACCATCCACGCTGGACCGATATACCATCCGCATGGACGGCTTTGCATCGCTCCACGCTGGTGCCAAGGAGGAGACTGCCCTCACCAAGTTCTTCACCTTCGCGGGAAACGAGCTATTCATCAACTTCGCGACCTCCGCCATGGGCTACATCCATTTTACCATCTTCGACAATGATGGAAATGAATGCCATTCCTGCGAAATCTTCGGCAACGCGCTGGACAGGCGTGTCCACTTCGACGAGGGTACCCTTTCATCACTGGCGGGCAAGCCCATCCGCCTGCGCATCCGCATGAGAGACGCTGACCTGTACTCGCTTCAGTTCAGATAACCTTATTAAATTAACTAATCGCCGTAAAAATGCACATCGACTTCGGCGTCGGGGTGTTTGCGAACAGTTGGATGCGATGCATTGATACGCGCATAGCAGGGGCAATCTTTGCTATGGTCGTTGATGATGCCACATGCCTGAAGATGCGAATATACCGTGACGGCCCCCAAATACTTGAAGCCGCGTCTCCGTAAATCGTCGCTGATGCGTTTCGAAAGCCCGTTGCTGACGGGAATCCAGCCATCTGCGTGGCAAGCATAGAGGATTGTCTTACCGCCTGAAAAGCCCCACAAATAGTTGCAGAAGGAGCCAAACTCGGTGCGTATGAGCTGGAAGCACTTTGCGTTTGCGATGATCGCCTCGACTTTTCGCCTTGAACGAATCATCCCCTCCGCATTCAGGATGCGCTGAATGTCCGCTTCTCCGTATGCTGCCACCTTGTCGTAGTCGAAACCATCAAAGCAGAGGCGGAAAACCCCACGCTTCTGCATCATCATGTTCCAGTTCAGGCCACACTGCATCACCTCCATCATCAGAAACTCGAACTGGCGGCAGTCGTCATGCAGCGGCACACCCCACTCCTCGTCATGGTAGCGGATGTTGATCTCCGATGTCGTATCCCAATCGCAGTAGGCCATCTTTTCTCTCTTTGTAGGGTTAATCAGGGGTACGCGAAGCCCTGGAGTGCACAAAGCGCACCCATCCCCCTTACAGTTGGAAGTGTTCGTCGTAGGAGTAGGAGGCCAGCGGAGCGGGAACCAGTCGGTCGCCCAATATCTTCTTCAGGAGAAAGCCATCCAGAGGCAACCGTGGACCAAGAAATTTCAAAGCCTCACAACGCCTGACTCCGCATGAGTGCCCCCAATAGGCGGCCTTGTCGTGGAAGTTGCGCCGCCAGCTATCGACTATATCGGCCCCGCAGGTTGGAAGGAAGCACTCGATTGCCCTGTCGGCGGTCGCCATGGTCTCGTCGTCCGCCTTCACAAACATGTCGGGGATGAAATGGTAGGCTTGCGCAACGCCAGTCTGGAAGGCATAGACCTCCTTGACGCCCGTGAAGCCCTCATGTTTGTTTGGCGAGATGTTCGTGGCCGTGCTGAGGATGTGCCGCGTAACATGGGCAACCAGCCGATGGTCCGCATGGGAATCCAACGGCCAATGCATCAGGACGATGTCTGGGCGATTCTCCAACAGGAACTCGGCCATTCTGTCCATGATTTCCGCCTGGTAGCGGTCCGCCTGGGCGACGGGATAGTCCCAGATGACCTTCTCGCAACCAAGGGTCGTCGCCGCACGGGTAGCATCGTCAATCGTCCGTTCCCGTCCATTGGGTCCAAGATTGCGGATGAATGTCCAGTTCCATCCCCCAATTGGGTTGAGGATGATGACCTTGCAGCCTGCCGTGCTGAGCGATGTCGCGATGTTCGGGCACTCGACCTCGATTTCTTCATGATGAGCCCCGACGATTAAAACCTTGAATGAGTTTTTTTCCATAAATACGTGTTTTCTACTAGACTATCTAGTTTTTCTAGAAATCCCAGCATTTTAGGAACAAGCCATAAAGCAAAAAACCTCCCGTTGAAAGATGAACGGGAGGCTTTTAAAGCGCAATCTAAATTATACGCTTAGTCGGCAGTGCCAGTGTAGGAAGGCATCCAGAACTTGCTGGAATCGCCATAGGTGGGGATGCTGGTGTCCTTGACGGCCTGGCAGTGACCATCCGCAAAGCAGACGTTGGCTTGGTTGCCGTGGCGAGCATAGATGGCCTTCGAACTGGTGGTACCACCAGCGGTGACCTTGGAGTAGCCAGAAAAGTCAGCAGCATCATAGGCACCAGCGGCAGTCATCTTATTGCTGGTTGCAAGAGCAAACGCGTTGGCAGCGGCCTCGCCTGCATCCACGAAGAAGGCGCAGGAGCTGGGATTCACGAAGGTACCATCAGCCTTGTTGTGGCACTTCATGTTCATGCCATAATGGCCAGTAACCAGGACAGCGCCATCATACTTGTTGGAGGTGGCAGCGCCGCAGTTGAAGGTCTTCACATCGCCGACGTTGGCATAGAGGTATTCGCGCCATGAGGGGGCAGAGCGGTCGGTGCCAGCAACATTCACTTTAATAGTGGTAGCACTAGCCTTGACAATCAGTCCGCCTGCGTTTTCATCAACATACATTCTCATGGCAAGACCAATCTGCTTGAGGTTGGAGGTGCAGGAGATGGCACGGGCTTTTTCACGGGCCTTGGCCAGGGCGGGGAGCAGCATGGCTGCGAGGATGGCGATGATTGCGATAACAACCAACAGTTCGATCAGGGTGAATTGACGTTTCTTCATTCTTCTTTTTCCTTTTTTGTTGTTTCGCCCTGGTTGCCCAGAGCATTTGCTAAAAAAAAATAAAATCGTAAAATCTTTTCCATTTACTGCAGCATCTCTGCAACAGCAATAATAATTCTACTAATAAAAAAACGGAAAACAAGTGGTTTTATTATTTTTTTTGAAAAAAAAGTTATAATCATCTTTTTTTTCTTTTTTTGTTAAGTATAATTTTCTTTGTTTACGAGACTGTCTTGCTAATACTCCAACAACTAAAAAGGGACAGGAGAGACGGGAAGGATAGCGAAATTGCGTTAGGTACTCAACTATGTCGCTCTCGTCCCTCTTGTCTCTCCCGTCTCATTAGTCGATACTTTAGTAATATTGTTGTCAAGAGGTCAACGATTTTATTCATCCAAAGGAGTTTTCTATACAACTGCCCTAGGCAACTTGGGCACAAATAAAAACAAGGAGTAAAAATGAAGAAACGTCAATTCACCCTGATTGAACTGCTGGTTGTCATCGCAATCATCGCCATCCTCGCAGCCATGCTGCTCCCCGCCCTGGCCAAGGCCCGCGAAAAGGCCCGCGCCATCTCCTGCACCTCCAACCTCAAGCAGATTGGTCTTGCCATGAGAATGTACATTGATGAAAATGCTGGCGGACTGCTGGCAAAAAACACCAAATCTCAAACAATTAATGTTGCTGGAACAGATCGCTCAAATCCGACCTGGCGCGAATACCTCTATGCCAATGTTGGTGATGTGAAAACCTTCAACTGTGGTGCTGCCACCTCCAACAAGTATGCTGGCACACCTATTGTTACGGGCCACTACGGCATGAATGGTAACTGCCACAACAAGGCTGACGGCTCTTTCGTGAACCCCAGCTCCTGCGCCTTCTTTGCAGATGCAGGCGAGGAAGCCCCGAACGCTTTCGTCCTAAGCAAGCATAAGCTCATAGCGGATGCGTCCACCACATACGCCAATGTCTCCCTGCCATCCGCAGAGAAAGATGTATATGAGAAGGTTGCGGCTGGTAAATCCGACAAAACCACTGGCATTTACTCCCGCCACGGCAACCAGGCCAATATCTGCTATGCGGATGGCCACTGCGCGGCTGTCAAGGATACCAGCATCCCGACCTTCTCCCTCTCATCCAGCAAGTTCTGGGTTCCTGCCTACACTGGCAACAACGACTAATCATTTAGTCTAAACAACGTTTTCTTGACCTCCCATTGGGCTCCAATGAGAGGTTTTTTATTTGGGCAATACCCCAATATTTTCCCGAAAACGTCTGGTTGCCTCCTGAACCTCCCTTGCCAATGCCTCAGGGGGGACGTGGTCGCTATACCACAAGTCAAAGGCAGCCTGTGCAACAAACAGATAATCCTTTTGGAGTGGCTCTGTGCCTGCTGGAAAAAGTTTTCCCCGTTCCAGAAGATCTGAACTAGGCGCGGCGTGGAAGCCAGCCAATGCCAGAAGCTCATTGTTCAGTTTCTGGCAGGCGGATATACATGCCCCACCCGTTAACTCTCCAGAAGAAAGCTGCTTCCAAAGCCGCCAGCAGTGATATCTGCCCGCCAACCACCTTGCCAGCAGGCCCAAACGCTGCCTGTTCCACCATAATGTACCGAAAAGAAGCATTATCCCAGTGCAAATGGCAATCATGACCTTGTACCAGTTTTTGAACCAGTCAAACACGGATTTCAATCTGGTTTTGAGTTTATCCTTGACAAGCTGGAGGCGTACCCTTATTGCATCCATGGCTTGTTTTTTCAACTCTTTGAGTTTCTCCCGCAGCAAACCGCCTGCGGCACGGGCGAGTTGCTCCACAGTGGGATCCATCGTATTGTTGTCCATGGCCGCTTTCTCATAGATGGTATCATATAGTTCCTCTGCCACCTGCTGCGACTCGGACATAGGAGCCTCCTTTCCTTTCTCCTCTTTTGCATTGCCTGTCTGCTTCTGCTCTGGCATCTTCGGCGGCGTAAACGAGAGTTCAGGCGGAGTTGCATTCCATTTCTCCCCAAAGGGATCCAGCATGGAGGTGATGATATTCTGCTTGCCGTTGACATTCAAATCTCCTGGAGCAACGCCATCATAGGTCATCCACCCAAAGGGCGGGATAAAAATCTGCGCCCAGGCGTGCGCATGGTATTCATAGACTTCAAAGAAGTTCGCCATCACATTGAACTTACCTGGCGAATAACCAGTGACCAACCTTGCGTGAAGCCCCGACAGACGAGCCAGAACAACCAATGCCTGCGCAAAATGCTGGCAGTAGCCTCGCCTGCTTTCAAAAAGAAAATAGTCAACGGTCTCCTTTCCCTTTGGGACAGTTGTGACAGTCAGATCATAATGGTAGTTTTTGCGGAGATAATCGCGGATGGCCTCCGCCTTGGCCCGAGGCTCATCAATTCCCGCCGTGATGCTTTCAGCTAGTTCTTCCACTCGCCTGGATATGAGCCTGGTCGGCAACTGCCTGTAGTTCCAGCCGCAATTGCGTTCAGGCTCGTTCCAAGCGCGCACCTCTGGCTTCAGGTTGACATCAGGCACAAAGGACTGCACGCGATAGTGCCACGGCGGCTCCATCTCTCCATGGGACTTCAAGACAAACGAGACGGCATCATGGTGGGCGATGACGCCGAAAGACGACCGTTCCGTCTCCCATCCTGGATTGCGGAACTGCATCTGGTGCGCCTTATAGGCGTATGGCAGACGGCGACTCGTCATCTTCTCCATGGAAATGTTCTGCGTCACTTCATGGCGGACTGCGGGAACAAAGGTGTCAAGAGCAGACTTTCCCTTGGCCATCATGCCAGAACGGGTCCAGTCCTTGCCGTCATACGTGTCGTACATCTGCACCACCCAATAGAGTTTGGCAGGAGTATAGGCTCGGAAGACCAGATCCGTGCCGATGCTTGCAGAACTTCCCTCGCCTTCACGGGCATCCTTGGTGTTCAGTTTGGTCTCTTTCATCAGACTTTTCGCGTCTTCGGAGGCCTCAACGGGGTTGTCTTCCCCATCCACGCTATTCTTGCTCTCCTCACGGGTAATCAACTTCTTTGTGGAGGAGAACCAGTTTTTCCACATTTCGGGGAACTCCATGTCCTGGTCGCTGTGGAACGAAACTGGTGCCAGCCCCTTGCTCTTCATACGGTCCCGTATGGGAAAACGCACTAGGCAAAAGACGGCGACAGCCAGAACCAGAAGGAAATGCAGACTGCGATAGACCCAATTCCCCCAGAAACGAGGCATGATTTGCAGAACAGGCTTGCCGATATTGGCAAAAACCGCCGTGCGCGTCTGGTACATGATGATGACATAGAAGATGCAGGTCGCGAAAAAGGCGGGAAAATAGATCTGCCGCCCAGGCGTCAAACCACCATAGCCTGCAAAGGCAATAGCTAGGAGGGACTGCATCCCCAGTTCACGCACGCGCCCCCCCAGAAACAATGCGACCGCTATCACGCCCGAGCATTCAATCAGGGCAATGTCCAGCGGACAATCCACAGCACGCTGCTGAAACCAGGCAAGACCAAGCCCAACCAGCACCAGTTGCAGAAGCTGCCGCGCAATCCCAGGAAAGAATCTCATAGGTATGCGCGACAACAGCATAAGAAAAGGCGCCAGCAACAACAGCAGAAAGCACAAGTTCGCGTTGACCTTCTGCCACATGCCACTGACAACGCCTGCCTCAAACAGGCACAGATAGGAGAAATGGAGCCACCAGGATATTCTCTGAAGCTCCTCTGTTTTCCTTGCTGCCTGCATCGTGTCCATCGCCCCTTCTCCCATCACATCATCCTCACATCAATCCCCATGTTCGACATGGCGGAGATGGCGGTGTTTACTTCCTTGTCCTGATGATTCAAACGCAGGCAGAAGACAGTCGCTCCAGGCGAAATAAACGGGGACAATTCGTCGATCATCGGGCCCAGTTTAACATCACCAGCCATCATGGTCGCCAAATGGTACATCAGTTCACCCCGCAGCTCATTTGCGCTCTTCGGCTTGAAAATCACAGGCGCATTTCCACCAGAAGCAAAGGCAACGCTGCAATACAATTCCGCACAGTTTATGAAAATGCTGGCTGCGCGGCTGATAAGTCTTTCAAGATTGCGTCCCCCCTTCCGATCCACATATTCCTTGTATGCATCTAGGAAAATGACGACGGACATCATGGAGGCGCGCTCATACTCTTTCACCATCAGCTTGCGGCATCGGGCACTGGAACGCCAGTGGATGTTGCGCATTCCGTCGCTGGGGAGATATTCACGTATGCCATAGAAGTCCTGGCTATTCCCTGCAATGGCGGCTGGGGCTCCCGTGCTGGTCAGGAATGAATCATCCTGCGGAAGATGCAATTCAGGCATCTCCTCCAGGTGGGGATAGACGACGATTGTAATGGGAAGCCGTATTTTGCGTCGACGGCAAAACAGTCCAGCGGGATCCCCACCACGCAGAATCACGCCTTGCAACTTGTATTCCCCGCGCTTAATAGGCAGCACCTGCCGTTCAAGAAGGATTTCCGAATGGCCGCGCATGGGTGCCAAAACAAAACTTGTACGGGCCTCCGCAGCAAATGGCAGCCACTCCTGCACAACGATTGGCTGCCGGCGACGCCATTTCGTATTCACGACACGCAATGGAAGATTAAGCAACTGCCCGCAAATGGCCTCCCCCCCAGGGGCACGTGAAACAGAGATTCCACTTAGGGAAAAAAAGGCGCAAAGCAGACTGACAGCAGCCAATGCCACGCAGGCCCACCCCAAAATCAGGGCAAACAGCGCATGGTTCACCATCGCCACCATAATCCAGGCGACTCCACTGAGGCAGATGACCCAGCCACGTGTTGTTGGCCACAGGAACATACCCGAACAATCCCCTATTCGGCGGCCTCTTCCCAGCGGGAAATCGGCAATTGTTCCAAAATAGCCTCAATGACCTTCCCCGCATCCGCCCATTCGGCACGCGCCTGCAGGCGCAATGGCGTCCTATGCGCCAGGACAAACACCGCCAGATCACGCACATCCCGTGGCAGCACATGGTCACGACCACTAATGGCCGCCAGGCTCTGGCTGGCACGCATAAGAGCCAGGGATGCACGGGTGCTACAGCCATACATCAAGGCGGGATGCTTACGGGTCTCGTCGATGATGGTGACAATATAGTCGCGCACCTGAGGAGAAACAAAAATCTTGCGGATAATCGACTGGCAGCGTAGAATGTCATTGGCGTCCGCCACATGGGAGATGCTGTTCAGCGGATTGGACTCCGCCTGGTTCTGCAAAATCAGAAGCTCGTCCCCGTGTTCAGGGTATCCCATACTCAGCCGCATGAGGAATCGGTCAAGCTGCGCTTCAGGCAGTGGATAGGTTCCGTGGAAATCGACGGGATTCTGAGTGGCGATGACAAAGAAGGGCTTCCGCAAGACATGCGGACTGCCATCGACGGTGACCATCGCCTCCGCCATGCACTCCAGCAGACTGGACTGCACGCGGGGCGTCCCGCGGTTGATTTCATCCGCCAACACAACATTGGTGAAGACTGGACCTGGCATGAAAACGAACTTGCGTTGGATCTCGTCGAAGATGCTGATGCCCGTGATGTCGTTGGGCAGCATGTCAGGGGTGAACTGAATGCGCTTGAAGCCTGTGCGGATGGAACGCGCAAGCGCCTGCGCCAACTTTGTCTTGCCCACGCCAGGGACATCCTCTAGAAGAACGTGCCCGTCACTCACGAGCGCAATCAGCACATGATGGATGACCTCGTCTTTTCCCTGGATGACCTTTGCCATATTGGCGGCAATTCTCGCGACAACGTCCTGCACAAACTTGAAATCGCCGCCGTGTTCTACTGTCGATTCCTCCTCCTTTTCCTCGACATCGCGGGACAGAATATCTGCATCCGTGTAAATCAGAAGGACATCATCAATCTGAATCTGGTCGAGATTGTTGAGAAGTGTTTTCTCAGCCAGAAGATGCGAATTGAGATAGGTGCCGTTTTTCCCTCCCAGATCCTCCAGATAGACGCCCGTGTTGTCGCACGTCAGCTTGCAGTGCCTCTTGGATATTCCACTATGGTTGAGGCGCAAATCGGCATGTTCATCACGGCCAATGAGGGTTTCGCCTTTTGTAATCGTGTATTCAGCCGTGACCTTGTAGTTTTCCTGAATCGTGAGCTTTGGCATGATTCTCTTCCGTAATCCGTCTTCATTTCCATGGAGTAGTAGCTATTCAGAAGGGTAAGCCGCGTAGCGGCGGCAAGAACATAGCCGTGGGTGTAGCGAGCGCCTTCGGCGCGAGCAGGACCCACGGGCAGACGATATTTCCCAGTTCCTTTGCGCCTTGCCGCGTAGCAAAGCAGAACGGCAAGGCGCAGAAAAAACGGTAGCCTGTACCAATTTTCCCCCTTCTGAATAGTTACCATAGGTGATTTACTCACCCGACAGTGGTGGTTCAAAACAGGTTGACCTGTTTTGAACCACCGCTACAGAAAAAACGAAAAGGGCGCACACATTATTGGTGCGCCCCTTGGTTGCGTCCCTATCAGAGATAGGTTGCAAATACCTCTGCCGTTTTACGAGCGCAGATCTTTCCAGCCCTGATAGATCATACGGAAGAGTTCATCCACATCCTCCTCCTCAATGCAGGAAAAGGCAATACGGAGGTCCGTGTCATTGATGGCGATAGTCCCGATGCCATATTTGTCCAGCAGGTGGATACGCAGGTCGCTGGCATTGACATCCTTGATTTTCAGGCACATGAAATATCCGCTGTTGAACGGGTAAACCTCCCATGCCTCCGAATATTCGGCGCACCCGAGAGCTTCCTCAACCTTGAGCGCCCTCTTCCGCATGATTTCCGCCTTGGCGGCACGCTGCTCAAAGAAATCGGGTGATTTCAGGGCATTGAGCACTAGGAACTGGGACAAGGCGGAGCAGTTGCTGACAACAGACCTGATGATGCCCGCCATCTTGGAGTTGACCGCCTCGAATACAGGCGAATCTGCCTTTACACCGCCAATTGAGAAACTGACAAAGCCAACGCGCAACCCCCAGACATAGACCTCCTTCGTGGCGGCATCCGCCTTGAAGGACAGAATGCGCGGATGAAGTCCCGCCAACTTGGTGAACAAGGACTGGCGAGTCACTTCAGGCTTGAAGAACAGCCCGTAGTAGGCGTCATCCACGATGACGGCTAGATTGACGCCCTTGTCCGCAGTCTCCTTCAACGCCTGAGCGATAGCGCAGTTTTCCGCGTCGGTGGGAGAGTAGCCCGTCGGATTGTTTGGGAAGTTCAGAAGGACGATTATCTTCTTGCGCCCAGCCGCCACAGATTCACCCAAGGCCTGGCGGAAGGCCTCGACATTGAAACCTTTTCCCTTGAAGAACTGGAAGAACTTGGGTTCCGCACCCTTACGCTCCACAAAGTTCAGGCGATAGTTTCCCCAGTTCTTATCGGGATAAAGGAAAAGATCCCCTGGGTCAACTATAAGGTCTGCAATCAGGGAAAGGGCGTGGGATAGACCGCCTGTGACAATGGGCAGACTGCACGGCTTGCCGACCAGGTCGGGATTGTCCTTCAAATCCTTCGCCTGCCACGCCTCGCGCAACTTCTGGTTGCCTGGCGATGATGCGTACAAGAGAGCATCGCCAGGGGCAATGCCTGGAAGCTGCTCCATCAGGCAATCCAGATGCATTGCCACGCCATCCTCCAAGGCAGTGCCGATGGTCGCATTGAAGCGGGTGGCCTTCTTCTTCGCTTCAGCTGACTGGCTTAAAATGCCCTTGCTTGGGAAATAAAAACGCTTGCCCAGCTCGGAAAGCATTTCAAAGAGGTGGGGAGCCTCCGAGCAAATGGTTGCATTCAACGATTCTGCTAATGGATTCATGAAATTGCCTATTTATCAAAAAAACATATAATCCGCTGTGGTATGTGTCCCAGCGGCGTGAAGATATTCAGGGCATCTTGTTAATCGATTATCCTGAGTTTAATAATGTAATTTTGTCAGTGGAATTTACAACTTGACAGGACGTAGATTTTGACCAATATTTGACCGCATATATCTTCGAAAAAAGAGGTTTTCACCTATATAAACTTGTTTTTATCCATAATATAATGTATAATATTAGAGTTAACATATCACCCCTTTTGAAGGAAAACCGTGAAGTTAAAGGCATATCATCATGAAAAAACGTTTATTCACCCTAATTGAGCTGCTCGTCGTCATCGCCATCATCGCCATTTTGGCCGCCATGCTGTTGCCCGCCTTAAGCAAGGCACGGGAGAAGGCCCGCCAGATTTCCTGCACCAACATTCTGAAGCAGATGGCGTTGACCATGTTCCTCTATGCAGACCAGAACGACGATGCGCTCCCTGCCGCACGTCCTTACGCGGAGATGAATTACCTGGCCTGGTTCCGCGAAGGATTCACCATCGAGCCATCCCTCTTCAGCAGATCCAACGTCAGCAATGGAACAGTAGGGGCCGTTCCGCTCTGTCCCTCCTGCCTAGGAGAAAATGGGATGACATTGTACTCCCAGGCCAATTCGCCTGTGGCTGTTTCCCACTCCAAAGCGGACCGTGCAGGGTACGGTTTCAACATCTACACTGGTTACCCAAAAAATAACGCCTGGAGTTCCACTCCTGGCTATCTCCGCGAATGGGTGAAGCCCTCCACCACCTGGATGATGTGCGATTCCCCCGTCGAGGTCATTCAATACAACTGGTGGTTCGGCTTTCGACACAACAACCAATGTAACACCGCCATGTTCGATGGCCATGTCGAGACATATCCAAAAATCCCTGGTCCCCTGCCCCAAGACCTCTTCAAGAAAAAATAAAATCCATTTGAGCTAATTTCAATAGTCATCGGCGTCAAGATGCCTTTCTTGTGTCGTAATATTTTCCAGCATCCGTCTTTTCCATGAAACTGAAAAGTATCCTCCTATTTCTTATGCAGTCCCTGGTTTCTGCTCTTTTTGCTCAAATCGAGTACAATGACCCGCTGGATTTAAATATCTGGGAACGTTTCCGCAATGCCACTCCGCACCCAAGATGCATGATGACGGGCGCGGATGTCCAGCATACGCGCAACCTCATCAAGACCGAAACGTGGGCGGCGCAGTATGCACAGTCCAGAATACTTTCAGCAGACAAGGTACTGGCAGAGTTGACCGACGCAAAACTGGAGCAGTTCATTGAAATCACGACCCCAATGGGCTTTTTCTACCCCTGCCCTGGCTGTCGCGCGAAAGGCCTTCCCTGGCACCCAAACGGCAACTGGTCGTGGAATGCAAAGGACCCTGAGCATATCACCTGCAACACCTGCCACACCGTGTTCCCGCATCCCGACCACCCTGAGGAGATCGTCATCCAAAGCAAGTGGGATCCCAGGCAGAAGATCACCTTTGTGGGCGGCGAACCCTTCCCCGTCTATGGCGTCATCACCCGCCCGTCCATGAACGGCATGATACGTACCCGCAAGCTCCAGTTTTCATTGACCTGGCTGGACACGCTGGCAGATGCCTATCTCTATTCAGCAGAAGCCAAATACGCGGAAGGCGTCAAACGACTTTTGCTCCGCTACGCGACCGTCCTCCCCAACTATCTCTTCGGCGTGAACATCTACTCGGAGTTCGCCGACTGCGACCCGCATATCGCCGCCAAAGACCCACTCAACCTTCCCGCCGATGAAATCACCGCCCCGCCCAACAAACCAGACCGACGCATTCACTCGGGCTACTGGCAGGGGAACCGCATGGGAACAGCAGGCATGGACGGCTCCATCGGTGTCCGCCTCTCCAATGCATACGACCTCACCTGCACCGCCAAACACGCGGACGGCACCCCCGTCTATACGGAGGAGGAGTGCAAGCGCATCGAGAAGGACGTCCTCATCGAACTGGCCTATCACTTTGTCTATGACACGAAAATCAACAACAAGTCGGTCGGCAACCGCGCTGGTGCGGCGGCCATCGGGCTGGCAACAGGGCAGCCCGACATGGTGCGCTTCGGCCTAGATGGTTTCCTGCGCACCGTCAACAGTTGGTTCCTGCCAGACGGCTCCACATCCGAATCCGCTGGCTACGGCCTGATGACCATGGGCTGCATCCAGTCCTTCTCCTACCTCTTCCGCGACTACAGCGACCCCGATGGCTATGTCACCCCCGAAGGCTCCCCGCGCCTCACGCATTTCAACGTCTGCCGCGACACGGACTACGGCACCTGCTGGCAGAACATGATCCTCGCCCTGCAGGGGAACCTGTTCTACCCGCCCATTGCCGACAGCTACAAGAGCGGTCGCATCTCCACTGCGTTCGCCGACATGCTGGCACTCTGCCTCCCAAACAAATTCACCCTCAGTTTCCTGAAGGCCTCCAATGGCGGCAAGATATCCAACAGACGGACTCTCCTCACCTACGGGGACACACCGAGCCTTGATGGCGTGCCCGAATTCTCCCTCCCCGACATCGTCTTCCCCTATCTCTCGCAAGGCTATTTCAGGACGGGCGAACTCGGGAAGGGTTCGACTGCCGTCCTCAACGCCAGCAACTGGGGCGGGCACCATCACCAGGACAGCCTCGACCTTGTCCTCTGGCAGGAGGATGAGCTGCTCAGCGACCTCGGCTACCTCTGGGACCACCAGGACAAGCACCAGACAGTCCGCACTTTCGCGCACAACCTCGTGGTGATTGACGACAAAGACCAAGCCACCTACAACCGTGGCGGCAGCTTCGATCTCTTCGAGACGGCAGGAACCGTCAAGGCGATGCGCGCCTCCTCCAAGGCCTACCCTCAGGCTGGCACTTATGAACGCACCCTACTCCAGATAGAGCACAATAACGGCTCGTTCTACTGGCTGGACCTCTTCCGCGCCCAGGGAGGAAACACGCGCGACTACGTTTTCCATGGTCCGAACAATAACTACAGCCTCCGTAACATTGAGTTCAAGGAACCGCTTTCTGTCAACAACGAGAACTTGGAAAAGCAGCGCTTTATCGTGCTGCTCCACGTTGACAAGCTGGATACCATCGAGATATCCGATCCAGAGGTGTTTGAAATCGACGAGCTGAACAAGCCTCTCGGTGAAAACATGGCACAGCCCTTCGTGACGGACATCCCTGTGGGTGAACCACGTCACGGCGATGACTGGGGCATCTACCGTGGAAACGGCACCTGCGCCTGGGAGCCCTGCGAAGGCAAAAAGACGCGCGGCATCAAATACTCGGCATTGACACACGACAAAAGCGGCATCATCAACCACGCCTTTGTCATCGGCGGCGGCAATGGCTTTGTCGCCCCCAACGGCTTCATCGGCAAGCGCAACGCCAGCTACTGCGTTCGCTTCTGGGCACGCGGCAACAACCGCCTCCGCATCAAGGCGGTCTGCTATGACATTGGCAAGGAGAAAGATCCAGGTGCAAGACGGCATGTCAACGGCTTCCTCAAGGAGGTTGAAGTCACCCCTGAGTGGAAGCTTTTCGAGGGAAAAATCACCTTCGGACTTCCCAACCATAACTTCAAGCCCGCCCAGCGCTTTGTCGGCAAGCCCTCCGCCGATTGCTGGAGCGGCACCTGGTCCATCAGTCAAAACCTGCAATTCACCGCCATCATCCCTATCGATAAGCGGGAAACCTGCCTCTACGCAGATGAATGGGGCCAGCGGGACTGGAGAAACTCGGACCGCGGCGCCACCCTCCCCTACTTCATGCGACGCAGAACTGGCACGCAACTGGACGAGTTCGTCACCATCTTCCAGACGCACAGGCAGGAACCTACGGTGAAAAAACTCCAGGTCATCGAAAACGACAACGGAATGGTCGTGCTGGTCGATACGGCCAGTGGACAGGATGTCATCCTCTTTGCCAAAGAGGGCAAGCGGCTCGAATACGGTGCATGTGCAACCGACGCCCAGATTGCCGTCTCTGTTGCAGGCGAGAAGGCTGCAATGTTCTACGGAACAAAACTTGATGCAGGCGATTTTTCCCTGTCCTGCAAGCAGAAATGCTACCAAGGCAAAGAAATAACGGCAGTCAACGACAAATACGACGCCTACTTTCTGCTGAAGGGGGAGACGCCTGACATCTGTACGGGACATACGCTCATCGTCTGGGATGACAAGGGTGTCAGCCATGCCTATCCCATTTTGAAGAGCCAAAAGAGCGACGATGGTCTCCGAGCATTTGTGAAGGTGGATGGCTACGGCTTCCCCGCGCGTGAAGGCATCGCCTGGCAGTTGCCCGCCGTCGCTTCCATTCAATTGCCTCAGTAATACTCACCTGATAGATGAGGAATAAAAAAATGAAATCAGTGTTTGCACTTATGGGAATCGCATTGAGTCTGTTGGCGTTCGAGGAAGTTAACATCCTCAAGTCCATCCATTTCACGGGAAATGAGTATTTCATGCCTGGCACGCTTGACTGCTGGAATGTTGATGCCTGCGACATCGAGTTCAACCCGATCAAAGTCCTGAAGGGAGAGGCTCCCGACGGCGGCAATGCCGTTCGAATCAACATCCCGCAAGGCGAGGTGTTCCGCCAGCAGAATATCTATCTGGTTGCTGGCGAAAAATACCGTTTCGGCGGATTTGTGCGTACCAGCGGCTTCAACACACCGACCAGCTCCATCCGCGTATGGAACAACGGATGGACAAAAGAGCTCATTTCGCCAGAAATCCCTGCGGACACCCACGGGAAATGGGTGAAAATTGAAAAGGAGGGCATTATGCCCACTTCTCCAAACGGACGTTATACCTACGGGATTTACGCAAAAACACCAAGTGGCACACTGGATTTTGCATGTCCATACCTGATACCGCTGTCAGAAAAGGCGCTGGCTGGTTCCAAAGTGGACCAAGAGGAAACGCTGATGCTGAATCGCATCGTCCCTGTCTATCCCCTTCTGATGAAGATTGACGTTGCCGCACCATCCATGAGATTCTTCGTCTCCACATTCCTGGAGAAAGAAGAGACCGCCTACAGGCTAGGCGTCCAGACCAGGATGAAAGCAGATGCGGAATGGTCGCCCATCGCCTATTATGAGTTTGGCAAGGACCAACTGGTCGATACCAAATTGGGCAAACTGCCCCTTGGCGACGGAAAACTGCGGGTTGCCCTCTATGAAAAGGCGGGCAATGTCCAAGTCACCAGCAATGAATATGACATCCGCGTCATCCAAACACCACCCAAGGCGAATCTGAAGCGCTTGAACAACATGGTCCACGAAATCTTGGATGTACCTCTGAAAAACGGCGAAACAATCTTTGACAATCCGCGCGACGGATGGGTCTTCATTGGATTCGACAAGCCCTATCCAGCCGCAAAGGCCTATCTGGACGGCGACAACAAGCCCATTGTCCTCTACCGTGAAGATGAGCCATCGGACACGATGCGCCTGCTTCCTCTGGGGAAACACAGCCTCCGCATTGAGAGCGCACCAGAAGGCGGGCGGCTGCTGATTCGCTCCGTCGCGCAGATCATGCTCTATCCGCTGGCCATCCACGAGAAAAAGGACATCAACAACTTCCGCTATGACCTGCCCTTCTTCCGCAAGCACCTGCTCCACTCCATCAACTTCTTCGATACGGAGACTTGGCTGCCCAAGACTCCCTATCAACTCAAAATCGACGCGGAAGTCGCGGAGCGCGGCTTGAAAATCACAGGCAGCCGCTGGCTGTTCGCGCATGAGAAACAATCGGAACTAGACAAGATGGAGGAGGCCATACGGAACAATCCCACCTTGCAGCGAAACTGGGGAATCACCATCGACGAACTTGCCTTGACATCCTCGCCCAACAGAATCAACGCTACAGCCGAGGCTCTCTGGAGAATGACCGACATGGAAAAGCGCGTCTATCTCTGGTGCTGCGGCGTCACAAACGCCTTCTTCTCAATTCCGCGTCTGCATCATAATCTTCTCTCCGCTGGTTCCAACGTATCCCAAAGCGAGGGCAAGATTTTCCTCGAGACCTACGTTGGCACCCGACGCACCGAAGCCGATGTCGAGAAGTATCTGGAGTACATCCCCAAACACCTGGAAATCGCACGCAAACTCACCCCAGACGCAGGTGAACGCTTCATGATGCTCATGAGCGGCTATACAACTCCTGAAGTCTGGAACATCAACAACTATCCAGAGGCCGACATCAAAGTGCTCTTCGACCGCTTCTTCAACATCCTCGCCACCGATCCACGCATGGACGGCCTTTACGGAATGGGCTGCTACAGCATCGGCCACACCGACGAGGAACTGGTCCGCTGGATCGGCAAGCTGATGCGCTACTACTGCGTGGAAGGAGGTACCGAACCGCTTTCAAAGAAATATGGCTTCAAATACAACCCTGGACATCTCAAAGACGGTGACTTCGAGGAGGGATTCAAGCACTGGACGATCGAGCCAGCCGAACAGGATGGCATCCAACTCAAGAAACTCACAGGCTATGGACGCAACATCCAGTGCCGCAAAGGTATTCCATCGGGGCATGGAGATACGGTAGCCCTCTTCACCCGCAGCGTCAAGGCACCCAATCGCCTCTCACAGAAGGCCGTGGGACTGACACCTGGCAAACTCTACTGCCTCTCTTTCATGACCGTCGATTACGACGACTACCTCAAACCCAACAACAAGCATCTGGAGGTTGTCTTCAACGCCACCATATCCGACGCGGAACTTATTCCTGAGGTCTGCTGCAAACGCGTCTTCCCCATTGCCTGGGGTGGCAAGGGAGACACCAGGCCTGGCACACCAGAGAAGATTATCCAGCGCATTGTTTTCCGCGCCCAGAAGGAGACGGCCACAATCACCTTCTCCGACTGGTCATCTGACACAGAGGCAGGCGGCCCCGCTGGCGTCCACCGCATCATCAACTGGATCGGCGTGAAACCATATTTTCAGTGAGCCCTGTAGCAAATGCCGAAGGCACCATTGCCACGCCACAAGGCAAAACCACCGTGTAATTGCGTGCTAGCCAAAAAACTAAGGAGGTATTATCAAAACTAGTGCGAAATGTGCTAAGAGATGGGTGCGATGGCTAGGCTCGAAGCCGAACTTTCGTGTAACGAGAGGCGTTGCCAACGCCAATGTGTTCTTATTGACGCGCATTTTGATGATAGTTTTACCTCTAAGATTTGCATAACAGAAAGTGCAAGGTCGTAACGAAGATTTCGTCGTCGATTATTTGACCTCTCACTCCACTTCCAGCAGGACGTATTGCACAACGCTGGCATTGACGAGTTTTCCGTTCTGGATGGCCAGGCAGTCCAGCATAGGTGACATATTGCGTACGTCATAGCCAGCTTCAATCTCAAACATTTGAATGGTGCCGTCATGCCAGCGCCACTGGGAGCGTGAATTGCCATAACCGTAGAAGCGAATGGCCCCGAGTCCGATGCGTCCGTCCACATCGACCAACTGGCGACAGACCTCCTTCTGCGTTTCTGCGTCTGGAATCACGGCTACACGCGCACCCACGTAGCGGCAGAGAGGCTCGACCACATACGAAGTTAAGAGGAGTTTGGCGAGGATAAAGTGCCGTCTATTGGCCGTGATGCGCCTTACAATGCATGGGGCTGATGCGACATGTCCAGTCAGGACATCGCCACGATGCTCCCACTGCTCCCTGTTGTCCCATTGAAGAATCATGCCAGGCGTCGTGGTTTCCTTTGTCGCCACGATAAAACGGTTTTCGTCGGCGGTAAGGCAGTTTCGCTCTTCGGAGACATTGCTTGGCAACTCCTTCCAATCCAAGGCAACGCCATCTGAAAGGCGTCTCCATGCACCGTCCTTGTACTCTGCGCCGACCAATGTAGGGAAGCCATCCACCCCGTTGACCAGGTGGTGGAGCAACTTACACTCATCGGCGGAGGTCGGTTCGAATAGCTTTGCATTGACAGCCCTGGCGATGTCGCGTGACACAAGATGGGAGCATCTCGAATGACAGGTGGTGTACCCTGCATAGAACTTGCCATCCTTCTCTGCGGAAAGGATTTTCGCACCAAACACGTATGAATCCTTGTAGAACGAAGCATTGCCAGGTGCAATCACGACGCGGAAAGTATAATACATGCAAAGCATCTTGTCTGGTTGGATGCCGATATGGTTCTCGCTGACAGGATAGTTATAGCGGATAAGCTTTGTGAAGCTGTCGTCCGTGAAAGCCGCCAGGTCCATCGGATGCTTCTCCACCTTGTCGTGGCGCACCTCGTAGTCCAGTCCACCCAGCGCGGTGAACTCCAGATACCATTCCAGCTCCTGTACCGTCGGCAGACGGACGATATAGCCAGGCGGCAGGTTGTTTCTGTCCGCCAGAAATTCCATAATGGAGTGGCTGAACGCCATCATATCGTTGGGGCAAACCTTTGTCACCATCCCTGGATGGGCTTCGTTTTCAAACCGCTTGTAGCCGCAGCGGTTGAAGAAGAGTTCGCTGGAGACATCCTCTGACATGATCCAGAAGGGATATTTCGTCTTGCCTGGCGGTATGAAGTCATATTGCAGTGTCGGGCTCCACCGTTTCAGGATGTTGCTGCCGATGGGGAAGTCGGGACAGAGGGCCTTGCCGTCGATAAGAAGTTTATTCCGCAGAACGTTCCATTCATCGCGAGGCATCGCTGTTCGTGTAAGTACGGAATGGAGATAGCCGAAGGAGGCGCCACAGCAGAGGATGTTTTTCTGTGTGACTTCGATACTCTCCAGGCTGGCGGGACGTGCGGATGCAGCCAGTTGCGCCAGTAGCATCTTCGTCTTGTCCAAAATGGTGGCAATGCGTTTAATATTTCTTGGCGACTGCAGGACGGCTGCTTGAGCAAGCATTTCCGACAGCTGGTTGATAGTCTTGCTATCGAGGCTTTTCTCTAGGTAGGGAATTCGCCACTGCAACTCCGCAACGAGAGCCTGCTTCTCACGCAGGTGTTCGGTGCGCATCTGCCGCCAGCTGCGCAGCCGACGACGGCAGGCAACTCCCGCCGCAATCGCTAGGAGTACTAACACGACGAAACCGAAGCCAGACCAGTACTCGGGGACGGGATGAAGCGCAAGAATGGCGATGAAGACAAGAAGCAGTGCCGTGCCTGACCCCAGCAGCCAATACTTGAGAGGCGGATGAAGCGTAAGATAGAAGGCAAAATGCTGCACAAGGTCTTTCCCCTTATTCTCTGGAGACCAGCGCCGCAATAGATTACGGAGTTCTTGGCAGGTCTTTGGACGGAGTGCAGGGTTCTTGCTGCACATCCTTGTCAAGGGTACGCAAATCTGGTACAGCGTATTTTCGGACAAATCCTTCGGCAACCTGGGATAGTCCTCTGGGGGATTACCCGTTACGCAGCAGTAGAATATTTTGCCCAGGGCATACAAGTCCATGGCGGTTGATTTGGGCAGTTCCCGCTGGACAGTGAACTCGGGCGGGATGTAGCCCAATGTGCCGACAAGGGACATCGTCAAGTTGTAGTTGCTCAGGAAGTCCAGGTCACCTATCTGAGGATGCCCGTTAACGTAAATCACGTTTTCAGGCTTGAGATCGCGATGGACCATCTCCATCTCATGCAGCCGCTCAATGGCATCCAGAAGGCTGTGGCAAAGCATGAGCGCCTCGTCCAATGGAAGGCGTTTGCGTGTCATGAGGCGGTATGCCAGGGTGTCGGGCGTGTATTCGTCGCCTTTTGGAGTGGCGTTGTCCGCCGCATCCATCACGTAGAAGAAGTGCTCGTCCTCCACGCCGAAGTGGTGGAGGCGCAGCATCCCCTCGTTGCTGCTGAAGTTGGCCATGTACTTTCGCAGCCCGTCCAGCTTGTGCGTCTCGTTCCACCGTGAGTGGAACACCTTGAGAGCGACAGTGCGCTCAAGAGCATCCTTCGCCAGATACACGATGCCGTACGCGCCAAAGCCGCATTGGCACACGATGGTGCAGCCTCCGAATGTGTCGCCTGTTTTCATGGGATTCCTGACAATTGTGGTAAGAAGTTAGATTCTCTGCCAACATCCCCGTATAAACTATGATACTTCAAACATTAAAAGCAAATAGGCAGCACGTGATTACTCCAGTGGCAACGGAGTATGCAACCAGCGGTGCAAACGACGACGGCTTCTCGTTGCGCTGCGCAATATCCCTTGTACCCTTACAACACCAGGTACACGACACTGGAGTTACGCCAAGATGTTCTAAAAGTCAGTTATATGGATGAAAAGCACGCCCCCTATGAAAAAGCCTATAAGAGTTCCGAAAAAAGGATGGATCAATCCTAAAACAAGCATTGGAACTGCAAAGCATAAGAATTGAAATCACTATTTCACAGGTAACCATTAAATGTCTAGTTCACTTGTTCTCCATAAGGGTAGTTTCCAAGAGTGTAAAGCATCCCCTGAAGATCCTGTGCAACAATTGCAGTCTAGCAAGAGTACAATATATGTTGCCGTTAACTGCCCTTATGGGAAACAAGCGTGCTATTCACTAATCGTTGTATGGTTTGTCACTAATGCCTTGTGCTTTGAGATTACGCACCATCTTATCAAGTTGGCTTTTCCAGAACCTCTGGAACCAATGCGTATTGCCAAAGAACTTGACCAATAACGGACTGATGGCATAGTAGAGGCGGATAAAGGAACGTCCAAAAAGGGAAGTGGAAAGAGTATTGTCGCGATAGCGGCGAAGTACCCAGACCTCGGGGCAATCATAGGCCCCATAGACAGCAGTGGCCACATAACAGGCTCCTTCTCCAGGCAACTTGGTTCCCTTGGGATAGTATTGTTTTAGCCGCGTGCATAACGCCTTGCGATAACGATGCATATCAAATCTCTTGCCAAAACGTACATCTTTTGGGTTTTCTTTTTTCTCCAGAACCTCAAGAATCTGCGGTGCAACTGATTTAATTGTTGGATAGCCACCCATTTTTATGAGAAACTTATTCGTTAGACATCCCATCAAATGCTTTGCCAATGCCAGATAGGCATCTTTGCAAATTGGCGCATTCAACATCTCCTTTTCATCGAACTTATTGAAAAATAAGATTTCAGCCTTGAAAAGTTCTGGCATTATTTTCTTGAAGGCAGATTTGAAGTCCATTTTTTTTGCAGCGGCATTTCCACGTCCTGCCTGCAATAAACCAGAATTCATAAACCTCTGCATTGCCAGACTTCCTTTTTCGGAAAATAGGGCATCTGTCATTTCACTCATAGTAGCAGTGAACTGCTCCATAAGCTGAACAAGTGCCGCCTGATATTTCTCAGGCTCCACCTCATCCTTCAGGGACTTGACGGTATCGACTGCTACAATCATTTCATCAAAACGAGATTGCTCCAACGAGGATTGATGCGCCGCCGCACTGGCCTGACCGACTATTGCCTCCAAGTGGTTCAAGTCGCAATCCAAAACCTTGCTGAAGCATTCCTCCGCCTTTTCATAGTTCCCCGCAGACAAGGCCCGTTTTGCCAATGTCAATTGATTCTTTATCGTTTCTTCTTTCGATTCGTCACTCATGATCATTTCTTCCTTTGATTGTGATTGGTGAGACTGTTGCAAACCTCATTAACAAGGAAGCAACAGCCCTGGTATCATTTTATTTTCAACGTTTGTAGCCATGCTGGCGTGTCAGGAGCACTTCCGAAATCCTTAGTTTCATCGGAATACTTTTCCGTCAATTGAGTATAAGAAATAGAACTAGAAACAGAACTAGAACTATCAAACTCTGTGACTGAAGAAAACGGATCTACTAGTGTCTTTCCATTAATTGTTTTTTCTTCGTAATGTGGAATAATCGTATTATCTGTAAAATCTCTTAATAAAGGTATGATTTTTTTTGCGACACCTGTTTTTTTTGTATCATTTGTCATTTTTACTGTTGATAAAACTTTTATAGGATCTTTATTGGGTTCTTCTGACAGTAAGTAATAATCATGTTTGTCATTGTATGAATCATTAGGATCAATCAGCTTATCAGGAAATTGATATATTCTAACTACAAAATAGAAATTAACATCTTCAGCACATTCTAGATTCTTGAGAGTATGAGGAAATTCAGCAATATTAAATGATTTTAAATAACTGGGGAATTTCAGTGATGTCATTTTATCGCCACAATTCTCCAAAAGTACTTGAAAGTTTTTATTCCACTTAACCGATGGTGCTGTCCCATCATCAAAAAAAGTGACTTCACGAAGAAGCTTTGTGTGATTATAATAATTATAATATTCTTCGTTCTTAAACTCGAACTTTGGTGGTAGATTGTGTAGGACCTCAATTTTACCCATGTCTCCCCATTTAACGCTTTTCAAGTTATCTGGAAAAGTCAACTCAATGATGTAATCCAGTTTTTCCTTTGTGCCCTTACGTGTTCCAACTACATTAGGTAGATCTGCATCTTTAATTGAATATGTGAAGTTTACGGCGATTACAGGCAGTTCGCCTATTTTACTAGGAATGACTATCTTTCCATTGTATTTTGTCCATAAATCATCAAGATTAGCAGCGCTGTTTAGCCCCAAGACAACTATGCTGTATCCTGATTTAGCATCGCCAATTTTCATATATGTAAAATATTTGGCTGGCGTAGATCCATCATTTGAACACCCCATCAATGTGATTGCAACAATAAAAAGTGCGTATAAAGCAAATGCCATCAATACACTTTTCTGTTTTTTCAAACAAATGTTTTTCATCTTCAACTCCTTCTTTGTATGTTTGTTGGTTAATTCTAGACTTCACTTTCTAGAAGCTCACACCTTACAACTTGAATCCGTGAATTGAAACTCCACCTTGCACGGATTCGTTTGCAGAAGTGGTTTATAGTCTCTTGTCTGGAATGAGGGTAATGTCATATCATGTGAAATGGTATCTAACAAACATGAATCACCATCAACTATTAGACTATTGTGGGAATAATAAGGTTTTCTTTCATAAAAATGGTTTTTTTTGAATATGTTGGCGAAAAAACTTTTAATATATGGTTGTGATTGATATCAAGTGTTGTGGGAATGGGAGTGCGGAACGACGACGTGCCGTCGGCGCTACCCTCTGCGTCGGTGTTATTCTCGCCGCTAGTTGCCCAAACATTGTCGTACTTCTGTTTGAAAACCACGTGGGTTACGGTATATTGTATTGTAGGCGTTATCTTATGGAACCATGCAGGGGAGATACTATGAACAGCGGCGTTAAGACTATACCATACGGGGTTAGCGACTTTGAGAACATGCGGTTGCTCAACGGGTACTATGTTGACAACACCTGGGGTATCCCGCTTCTGGAGGCACTGCCGTACCAGCTTGAACGCTACGCTGAAGATCACAGCCTTGCGGAGAGATGGCACCTCAAGCCCGCCGGCAACGTCACGCTCATTCGCCTAGCGTTGGTCTTCCACGGCGAGGAGCTCCTCTTTGCCGAGGAAATCTGAAGTTTCTGCATTATAACCAATCACGGCTGATAGTCAAATATGGCGTACACCACTCGAAAGTCTCTGTTGAACGGATTACACGATGGGGATGAAACGGCTTGGGAGCAGTTCCAAGAGTTCTACAGGCCTCTCATACGCATCTGCGGGCATGACTACAAGCTGACCGAAGAAGAGATTCAGGATTTGCAGCAGGAGGTTTTGCTTGAGGTCTTCAAGGCGGACGTTGTTGGCAAATACGACCAGAAACGGGGCAGGTTCCGCGACTACCTGCGCACCATCATACACCGCAAGGCGCTCGTGGTACTAAACAGACGTTTGCCTATCCTTTCGCAGGATGACACAGAAATAGAATCAACGATGTTGAAGGAATGGGACGAGGAATGGCACGCCTTCATTCTGGAAACCGCCATGGACGAACTGAAGGAGTTGGTCAGTGAAACCTCCTTCCTTGCATATGACCTTTATGTCAACCAGAAGTTTCCGCCAGACCAAGTCGCCAAGATGCTCTCCATCACAACGAACCAGGTTTATATCGCCAGGACACGCTGCATACAGCAGCTCAAGGAAATCGTCAAGAAACTCAAGTCGGACGATACCATTTGAAAACTATCGCAACTGCTTGGGTGGTCACTGAATCTACAACTGCGAGTACGCCTTCTGAAAGACGTCGGCACAATCGATGTACTCGTGCTCGTACTTGGCGAGGCAGCCACGGCAGGGGAAACACATGTAGCCAAGAACGTTCTTGATGTTTTTAGTGCAGAAATCAACCATGTGCGGGAAGTTTTCAGGGTACATGAAGTTGGAGCCTGTGGGAAGCTGGTCAAAGCCAAGTTCATTGAGGTCCAGGAAGCCCTTGACACGCACCGCCTGCTTGTTCTTTTCGGGGTCAAGTTCAAATTCAGGTCTGTAGAACTAATTGCTCTGCAAGACGTACTTTGGCATGTTGGCGGCGAACTCGGAGAGCGGACAGTGCCAGATCTTGTCGCTCCAAACCCAGGGACGAGAGCCCGCGAACTTGACGCATTCCGCCAGAAAATTGACGTCGTTCCACCAGAGGGAACGGCGGCGAATGACAATGTACTCGTAGAAGCGCTGATTGTCATAGTCCTCAGGTCCTTGACGGTCCATCGTGACCGTGCCTGTGGACATATTGATGGCTGCAATCTGGTTTAGGGTGAAAGCGCCATCTGGAGCGGCCACATAGCCGCTGCCAGGAAGGCGTGTGCCAGCGGCGTCCGCCGCGTCATCAACTGGATTGGCGTGAAGCCATATTTTCAATGATCTCAGTAGCAAATGCTATAGAAGACCATGATATGGCAATGCGAAAAATACGGCAGAGCACTAGAGAAATAGCAGTTTTTTGATAACAGGGATGATGGCCTTTGCCATGCGGAAGAAGCCCAAGTCATTGGGGTGTGCACTGTCCGTGGTGCAATCGAAGAACTCATCCTCTGGGCCAAAGAAATCTGATCCGTCCAGGAAGTGGATATTACTGTCGCCCGCCTGGATTCTTTCAGCTACGATTCTCTTGAATTCCTCCTTGAAGACTGGACATTCCGCTGCATAGCGCGGACCGTATTTGACCTTTGAAATGACCAGAATCGGAACGCAAGGATGTTTCTGTCGTAAAATCTCCAGAAATCGGGGTACCCTTTCGTTGATTGCCTTAACGGACAAGCTATTTGCCTCACTGTCGATAATTATCATCGCGGGATTTTCAATTTCAGAGAGTATCTCCGCAATCTTCAGGTCATTTTGACCATTTCCCGAAAACCCGAAATTAAGGATTTCAACATTAAGTTTTCTGCTGATTATGTTTGTGAATGCCATGCCTGGACGTGAGGCGGCTCCCCCCTGGGTAATAGAGGTTCCATAAATAACGATAGGCTTCTTGATTGCCCTTGGAGAGGGCTTATCCAGAATGGCCTTTTCATCAAGACCGATTTTCAACCAATTCACGCCATTGTAAAGAGGAAAATTCAACGTGAATTCATGCATTTGGAAATTGTCGGACTTGTAGATTGTAAAGACAAATGGGGATGAAGTGTCAGTCTGTTGTACGCATGACCAGTAAACTCCATCGACATACAGGTCAAAACCCTTTTGACCTACGGGAGACATCAGAGCCGAAGGAGCGCAAGGAGGCACGGAGATGGCCAGGCAGATACGCGACGTATTTGACTTAAAGCGCAACTGGACACCAGCAGTGCATTTTGCCAGTTCTTTTAGGCCTGGACGTAGCCCCTCCAGCTTATCTTTGGGAATGCGTTCAAAGCATTTGTTCTCTTTGAACCAATATAGTCCTTCCGTTTTAAATGGTTCCGCACAAGCATCGCGCCAAAAAAGCCCCGTTTCATCGGCTTTCTGGATTTGCATATACTTGTCAATCTTTGTGATGTCAAACGTTTTCTCTGCCATCGTCAATGCTCTTGCAAATTTACCACTTATGACAGTTGCGCGTATGCCTTTTGAGAGACGTCGGCACAGTCGATGTATTCGTGCTCGTACTTGGCGAGGCAGCCACGGCAGGGGAAGCACATGTAGCCAAGGACGTTCTTGATGTTTTTGGTGCAGAAATCGACCATGTGCGGGAAGTTTTCAGGGTACATGAAGTTGGAGCCTGTGGGGAGCTGGTCATAGCCAAGTTCGTTGAGGTCCAGGAAGCCCTTGACACGCACCGCCTGCTTGTTCTTCTCGGGGTCAAGCTCAAATTCAGGCCCGTAGAACCAATTGCTCTGCAAGACATACTTTGGCATGTTGGCGGCGAATTCGGAGAGCGGGCAGTGCCAGATCTTGTCGCTCCAAACCCAGGGGCGGGAGCCCGCGAACTTGACGCATTCCGCCAGAAAATTGACGTCGTTCCACCAGAGGGAACGGCGGCGAATGACAATGTACTCGTAGAAGCGCTGATTGTCATAGTCCTCTTCGTCCATTCCAAGGTGAAAAAAGCGAGGACCGTCGAAAATCTCGCAGGTCTCCTCGATGAGGTCGCGGCAGCAGTGATAGTACTCGGGCGTTGAAAGCATACGGCTGTACTTGCCCAGCCAGGCGTCGTGGCAGCTGGAGAAGTTCAGTTTCGGGAATGGCTCCAACCCCAAATCGCGGCAGCGTGAGAGGATTTCCTTATACTGCTTCGGTGTCAAGGCATCGGGTAACCCTACGTCGGGTCGGCTTTGGTAGCGGACGGAATCCCCAACGTCAAAAAGCACCGCGTTCAGCCCGCATGCGCTCATCTTCTCCAGGATGCGCTGAAGCACTTTCATGTCGCAGTTGAAAAAAGGACGGAAATAGCGGGTGCGCACACGCGGATTGTTCTCCAGCACATCTTCTGGCGGAATGCAGTCCTCCCAGAAGTTGTTGGAGGTGCGCACCAGCATCGCTTTTATGAGTTCAGCCATAGTAAAAATATCCTATTTGACCGTGAATGTTGTAGTTGATGCGAGACCAGAGGCCAGGTCCTTGACGGTCATCGTGACCGTGCCTGTGGCCATGTTGGTGGCTGCAATCTGGTTCAGGGTGAAAGCACCATCGGGGGCGGCCACGTAGCCGCTGCCAGGGAGTCGTGTACCAGCGGCGTCCGTCAGCGTGATTTCAAGCGGCAAAATGGCCTGAATGGGCTTTCCTGCGTTGTCCAGCACCTTGATATCAACGGCGAAGGCCGCACCTCTGGCAACCTCCTTCGGGGCGGCCAGAGCAACTTTCTTGATTTCGCGGTCGAGGAGCAGCAGGAGCGTGCCGTCGCCAGGCCCGAGCTGGATGTCAACGCTGGTATCCTTCCCCCAGAAGTTCTTCTTGACCTTCTGGTGCTTGACAAGATCATAGACAGCGGCGCTACTGTGGTTGACAGTAACGGTTCCAGAGTTTGGCAAACCCTTTTCCATGACCAACCCCCACTGCCCGACATAGTCGCCGAAGGTTCGCTTGTCGTTCAGGACGAAGAGGTAGTCGGCAGCGTCATTGCCGCGCCTGCGCATGACGAGGTCGTTGTTGGAGGCGTGCATCGGAGCCGTATAATAGGGCTTGAGCATGGCAGCAATCTCGTTGCCCAGTTTCTGGAAGGCTGCCTTGGAGCCCTTCGGATCAGGCGTGGAGCGAGGAACCGAACGGATGCGGAAATCAACCATCAGCGCGGGTGCCGTGTATTCGTCGCCCACGAGAATGACGCCCTTCGACTGCAGTTCCTGCAACTTTGCAAGAACCTCCTTGGTCAGCACCTCTGCCCCAGGCATGACGATGACCTTCAGGTTTGCCAATTTTGGATGGTTCGTCAGCAGGTGGTCCTCATAGATGATGGAAGGCTGGAGGTTGGCCCACTGCAGGGCGAGGTGAATCTCCGCACCCCAGTTGTTGCTCCAGCCATTCGGGCAGTGCTTGTTGGCATACAGCCAGCCCGTAGCACTCTCCAGAATGGCGACTTCGGGAGCCCTGTCGGGGATGCGCTTGAGCACGGGACCCAGCGGGCGGAGGACACGTGCGACTGCATCCGCCAGCACCTTCTTGCTTTCGGGATTCGTATAGCGGTAACCGTGGTTTTCGACGGCCAGCAGCGAGCCGCTTCCGTGGTACATGATGCCCTGAACGGGGCGCGAGATTTTGCTCCAGATGGCCTCGCGAAGGAAATCGGGCGCGATAGTGATGAAGGCAGCCTCCTTTTCACGGGAGAGCCATTCAGGCGGGTTGGCAACAGTTTTGCCCTTCGGTGCGGTTGCGGAACGGTACCAAATTGCCTGCGTCATCTTCATGACCTTCTGGCCTGGTTTGCCGTCGGCCATGGCGAAGAGTTCATCGGTGGCCTGCCCGATTTTAATCGGGTCTGGATATGTGTAGGTCCACTGGGATATAACGTCCGAATCACCGCCCGACCCCCATTGCGGGAGCACACGCACGGCGGGGTCGTGGAAGGTGAAGTGGTGGTGCTTCATGTACTTGTGGATGGCCTTGCTGAGGATGCTCTGCACGTCATTCCAGCCATCGCCATGCTGACGGAACCAGTTGTAATAGACAAAGTGCGGCTCCTTGGAGTCGATAATGCGGTCCCATGGGAAATCGGGTATCGCCGAGTAGGGCAACGGGGAAGCCCCAGTGATGTCGGCAGGAATGTCATAGCCTGCAAACTTCTTGAAATTCGCCTCCTGGACTCCCGTGAAGGAGGGTCTGGCAGAGCCTCGAATTTCGCTGTTGAGCAGGGTAGAATCCCAGGCTGGGTGGTCGCCCAGGTATTTGCTCATGTCCTCGGCAACCTGCCTGAACTCCTCCTGGACTTCTGGACGTGAAGCCTCTAGCCCATGGTTGGAGTACTCCTTGCCGTTCCTGTCCTTGCAGAGGAAGCGTTTCTGGTTGATGAAGCGGTATTTAGAGTGAATGGCGGTATAGACGTAGAGTCCGTTGGCCAGGTTGTTGTCCATTCCCTCGACGAGTTCGGGGATGGAGTTCTGGCTGAAGTTACCACTGATGGGGTAGATGCCGCAAACCTTATGGGTGAAGCCAGCATTCTTGACCTCCTCAATGCTCTGGCCGCCCCATAGGAGCACAGGCATGAAATCGCCGTATTCAGGGACAATGGTATAGGGGATGGATGCGGAGCAGATGAACTTGCCCTGGCTGTCGAACGCCTTGCATTCGAGGGTGTAGGTACCGTGGAGAAGCCATTTGTCCAGCGGAAGGGCAAACTTGGCCGCCTCGGAGGGCTTGATTTCGGCAATGCGGATGTCAGGCAACTTCTTGCCGACGGTCTCCGCCTGGATGGTCACATCTCTGAGAGGTTCTGCGAGGAAGTTGCACATTGTGGCATGGAGTGTAGGAGCCTCCTCGCCACGCTCGAACACCTTGCGGAAATAGACGTCCGCCTGGATTTCCACAGGGGTAAACTCCTCCTCCTGAAGAACAACTTTGGCGATGCCCCCGCCCAGCGACTGGAAGTTGGAGCCGTGGCGGTCGCCAAGCGTCGGTGGATAGGTGGAATGAGCGATGGGCCCCGCTATGGTATGAACAGTGCCCAGCGGTCGCCCGTCTAGGAAGTAGCTGACATTTCCCGTGGCTGAGAAAAGCAGTTTCACCGTATGTTTCTCGTTGGGGGTGATGGTGGTACTCTTGCTGCTTGTCTGCGCAGACTTGCTTCCGAAGCCGAACGCGGACATGAACACATAGTTATTGCCACCCCTGTTTCTGATCCACAGGGCGAAGCCTCGGTGCTGCACCGATTTTTCCTCCTTCGGCATGAAAACATATTTGCTGTCCCAGAGAACGGTTCCGCTCCTGGCCTGCACGGGTAGTTCGGGATTCAGCATGAAATCAATCGTCAGGCTGAAGGCGTTGGCAGGTGTAAACACCTTGTTGTTCTTGACGGCGACGGCACCATTCGCCTTGGAGATGTCATCGCAGTAGCTTATCAGCATACCGTTTTCAATCTTGGAATTGCCGCGCAACTTGAGAGGATATTCGAATGAATCAAGTGGCTGGCTGAAGTCCCAAGTCGCAAGCGTCTTCAACTCCGCACAGGTTGCGGTGAATATGGCGGCAAACAGTATAATGGCAAAAGAAAATCTCTTCATGGCATGGCCTCCTTTATTTCAGAATCTCGACGCTGATGGGCTTCCAGATGCCGCCGCCTGAGGAGGTATCCTGGACACGGACGACAAGGACGTTCTCCTCGCCCCACTTCGCCTCCTTGCGGCAATCCAGCGCAAAGGGCTGGTTCCAGCCCGAAGGGCCAATGTCATGGCTGCCAAGATAGACGCCGTTGAGCCAGACCCAGGCGGATTCATCGACCGCCCCGAAGGCAAGCTCGATGGAGGTGAAGTCCATCTTCTCAGGCATCTTGAATTTGATTCGATACCATGCGAAACCGTCGTAGTCAGGCAGGACGTTCAATACCTCCCAGTGGCCGACTTTGATGGGAAGCCACTTGCTGTCATCGAACTCGGGCTTAAACCACCCGTTCCGATGGCCGTCGATTTTCAAGTCCTTCTGAATCTTCCAGTTGTCATCAGGTATGTCAAAGCGCTTGACGACAACCACGTCGTGGTCCCACTCCTTGTCATCGCGCAGGAGGGTCGTCTCGCGGTGGTAGGGCCAGGAGAACTTCAGGGCAATCTGGCGCACCTGGTTGTTGTCGTCCGTCCGCGCCACCTCGTCCATTATCTTGGCGATGGCAGGATTTCCCTGCGCCATGGAGGAGAGGGCGGACACGGCTGTCAGCCTCACCATGTCATCCGTGTCCTTGACGGCAGTGAACAGTAGTTCCTGAATGTCGGGGGCATTGTTCTTGACAAGGGTGTAAAGGGCGAACCGTCGTATCTCCACATCCTGGTCCTTCAAATAGTTCTGCGCCGCTGCGGGATTCGCCGCAATCTCCTTGCGGAACGCCTTGTGACGTGCAAGAACGTCCTCGCCTGCGAATGTCGTGGCAACCGCTAGAACGGTCGCCCAAAGAAGTGTTTTTTTCATGATTGCTCCTGGGGAATATAGATATACAAAATCGTACTACAACATAATGCCATATTTCCCATAATATGGCATAGTCTAGCTGAATTGCAAATCCTTCATCATTCCATTTTCATACAGCTTCTTATTTCATCTTTTAGCCTTTGTGCCGAGCACCTTCCACCCCATCACCCGTTTTTTCATGCCTGCCACATCGAGAATACCAAGGGCAAAACCCTTGCGCACGAGAGTTTCAGGAACGAACTCGTCGTACTTCTCAAAGACAGGGTTTTCATTGGGATAGACGAGCTCCAGCGGGTCGAACTCCTTAGCGGCCTCCTCGGAGGCGATTCTGTAGAATTCGGCCTCACCGACCTCCATTGTGAACTGAAGATAGTAGGGCCTGGCAGGAGACAAGCCCTTGAGGCCAAGGCGTGTGCCACAGCGGATTTTGAGGAAGCGCTCCAACGCAAGAAAGGCATAGCTACCAAGCCAGGGGAAAAGTGCCCACATCCTGCCGCCCAAATGTAGCAGCGGACGGCTGCCAATGCCAGAATTGCGGAATAGTTCCCTGGCATCCTGCAGCCTGGCCACGGCGTGCTTCATCAGGTAGGGATAGTTTTTCTCCTCTGCCAGAACAGAATACATGCGTTCAAGGATGCGTGTGTGAATGTCGCCAGGTACGTCCCCAAAGTAGGCGGGGATGTTTCCCTTCACCAACGTACATAAAACCTCCCGTCGCTTGTGGTCAACCTCCTCCACCACCCAGACCCTGCCCGCAATGGCGATTTTCTCGCCGACAGGCGGTGGTTTCACCAGGGTTCCCAGCTCCTCGGAGCCCGAGCGCACCGTGTATTCGATGTTCTCTTGGAAAACCGCGTAGAACTTGTGGTTGTTGACGACGCGCTCGCCCGTGAGTCCGACGATGAGCCCACCGTTCTCCGTCCTGTTAATATGGTCGATTTCAAGCAGATGAAGGAGCAAAAGGCGGAAATCCTCCTTGGTGATGCGGTGGAAGACGGATAGCGTCAATACCCTTGATGCCAGTTCGGCAGGTGTCATCTCGCCGCCAGAGGCGAGTGTACTCATGGTCTGGTGATAGAGGAGGCTGAAGGGCAGACGATCAGTGCGTGGCGGCTCCACAAAACGTTCCTCCACATAGAGCTGCACAAGGGCGATGCCCTGGAGAAGATACCATGGAATCATGTCTGGAAGCATTGCACGGGCTTCAGCGTGCTCCTCACGCATGACAAACCACATCTCGGAGGGAGAGCCTCGGCGTCCCGTCCTGCCCATCCGCTGCAGGAATCCAGAGACCGTGAAGGGGGCGTCAATTTGGAAGGCGCGCTCAAGTCGTCCGATGTCGATGCCTAGTTCAAGGGTGGCGGTGGCGCAGACGGAGTTGAGCGAATCGTCGTCCTTCATTTCGGCCTCGGCGCTTTCGCGGTAGGAGGTGGAAAGGTTGCCGTGGTGGATGAGGAAGCGTTCAGGCTCATGGTTGGCCTCGCAGTATTGGCGCAGGCTCTGGCACACGGCCTCGCACTCTTCGCGGGAGTTTGTGAAGACAAGGCACTTCTTGCCCCGTGTGTGCTCGAAGATGTAGCCAAGGGCGGGGTCTGCCGCCTTCGGGGCCGTGTCGGTCGGCTTGTCCAGCGGAGATGCTTCAGCGACAGACGAAGGCTTTCCCTCGTCTGCCTGCGGAGCAGTCTTGAAAAAGTGCTCCATGGAAAGGCGCCAGAGTTCCTTGCCGCCGTCGAAGCGGGGAACAATCGTCCGTCTTCCACTGCCAGCGGCGAGAAAACGGCCTGCCTCTTCTGGGGTGCCGAGAGTCGCGGAAAGGCCGATGCGCCTGGGGTTGCAATCGGCTAGACGGCAGAGACGCTCAATCAGGCAGAAGGTCTGGCCGCCGCGGTCGGCCCGCATCAGAGAGTGTATTTCATCAATCACAATAAAGCGGAGGTCGCTGAAAAGCGAGGGGATTTCGGAGTGCTTGTTGAGAAGCAAAGCCTCCAGCGATTCAGGGGTGATTTGAAGGATGCCCGAGGGTTTGCGAAGCAGGCGCCTCTTCTGTGTCTGCGGAGCGTCACCGTGCCACTTGGTCACGGGAATGCCAACCTCTTCGCAGAGTTCCTCCAGACGACCGAACTGGTCATTGATGAGTGCCTTGAGGGGGGCGATGTAGAGAACGCCCACGCTGAGGGGCGGAGTCTCGTCCAATAAAGTCAGAATAGGGAAAAAGGCGGCCTCGGTCTTTCCCGAGGCTGTGGAGGCAGTCAGCAGGACGTTGTCCTCTGTATTGAAGATGGCGTCGCCTGCGGCGTTCTGGACACCGCGCAGACTCTTCCAGCCAGAGCGGTAGATGTAGTCCTGTATAAAAGGGGCATATCGGCTGAAGACATCCATTGTGGCTCCTTACAACGTGAACTCCGCGAAGTTGCCGTCTGCCTCGTCGGAAACGGCCTCCGAGGTGGCGTAGGTGAACTCATCTGATTGCAGGAGCTGCTCAATGCTCATGGTCGGGTTCTGGTAAAGCAGGTCTAGCAGTTCAATGAAGTCGCGGATGACCTCGCGCGGCGTGATGTTCTGGTCTGCACCTATACGCCCGTATTCGACCTTGATGAAGGAGACAAGCTCTTCGGTGGCAAGTTTGCGGTCGTAGCCGTAGAGGGATGCGTGCATCTCAGCAAGTTTTTCGCAGAGAACGAGCATCTCCTCGGCGGTCAGCGGCTCCAAATGGATGACGGGAGCAAGCAAGTCCCGTGCGCCAGGGCGCGAGAACTTCCCCTCCGCGAGACGAGAGCGCAGGGCCTCATAACTATAGATGCCGCGCCGCTTGTCCTCAATGGCCTGCGGTGTTGCCCCCATGATGATGCCTAGGTATCTTGCCTTCCCCTGAAGCGTGTCGTTGTACATGGTCAGCATCTTTTCGTAGTTGTACTGGCGCGTGATGGCATTTGGTATCTTGTAGATGTTGACAAGCTCGTCAATCATCAGCATCATCCCTGCATAGCCTGCGAGGCGGAAGAAAGTTGCGAAGAGCTTGAGATAGTCATACCAGTCGTCGTCCGTGATGATAATATTGACTCCCAGCTCCTCGCGTGCTTCCCGCTTCAGGGTGTATTCGCCGCGGAACCAACGCACGACCTTCGCCTTCGTCTCGTCGTCGCCGTCCAAGTAGGCATGGTAGTAGGTTGAAAGCAGCCTGGCGAACTCGAAGCCATGCACGAGTTCGCTGATGGAAGAGGTAACGGCGTGAATCTTTTTATCGACGGCCTGCACCAACGCTGGTTCGCCTGGCGCAAGGCCTGTCTCCTGCGCGGCTTCGCTCTGGACGGTGCTGAGCCATCTGTCCAGCAACAGCGTCAAGGCGCCGCCTTCGGGCTTGGTCTTGGTGGAGAGGTTGCCGATGAGTTCCCTATAGGTGGCAAGTCCCTGACCACGTGTGCCTTGCAGGCGCCTTTCAGGGGACAAGTCCGCGTCGGCAACGATAAACCCCTTGTCCATTACATAGTTGCGGATGGTCTGCAGCAGAAAGCTCTTGCCAGAGCCGTAGCGTCCGACGATGAATCGGAAGGAGGCACCGCCCTCGCTGATGATATCGACATCATGGAGAAGCGCCTCGATTTCATTCTTCCGCCCGACGGTGATGTAGGGAAGCCCGATACGCGGGACCACGCCGCCCTTCAAGGAGTTCAGCACGGTCTGCGAGATGCGTTTCGGGATGCGTGTTGGTTGGTCGTTCATTTCGTAATCCCTCCTAAAATTTTGGTAATATCCTCTCTATAGTCTTCCACGATGGAGATAGTATCGTCTTCACATTCAAGTGCATTGTCCCCGATTTCATCGAAGATGGCTTCATTGATGGCATCGGTGACGACGGAGGGCATCAGATGGTGCGTCTTCAGCAGCTCCTTGGGGGATTCGCCTTGCAGCAATCCCCGCAAGAGGAGCTGCTGAAGCTCACTTAGGGCGCACGACGTGCGCCCCAGTGGGGCTTCGCCTTGTACGCGCTCCACGCGCCCCAGGGGTGCTTCGCCTTGTGTGCGCTCCACGCGTCCCTGGGGTGCTTTGCCTTGTGCGCGCTCCACGCGTCCCTGGGGTGCTTTGCCTTGTGCGCGCTCCACGCACCCCAGTGGTGCTTCGCCTTGTGCGCGCTCCACGCGCCCCTGGGGAGCTTCGTCGGTCTTGTCCTGCTTTTCCTCTTCCGTGAGGAGGCTGTTTTGCGTCAGGAGGGCATCCTGGCGAATCTGCGCAAGTCCAGAGAGGTCGATGGTGATTTGGGGCTTTGCCGCCTCTATTTCCGCCTTTTTGTCGGCCTCAATGACAGCCTCCACCAAGGGAGAAATCCAGGCTTCCTCTGGCTTTTTGCGCAGCGGGCTTCCCATCTTCAGGTACTTGCGTAGTTCCCTGTCCGTCTCATGCAAGAATGCCTTGATTCTGTCAAGATCAAAGCCAAGGGGGGAGTATTTCATCTCCTGCCACATACCGTTGCGGCAGGAGATGCGATGATGCTCATTCAATGCATAGTCCATATCGACCTGCTTGCGCCTTTCCCAATAGACTGCATTGGAAAGGGGATGCCACGTGGTGTATTTTGGGGTGCCAAAGCACAGCGTGAACAAATCCTTTCCTCCTTCGCTGAATTGACTGGCTGCATACCGCCAGGTCTCTGCAAACAAATGCTTCCCCTTGTCCCCATTGAGGACTGGTGAGGAAGAGGTCGTTTTCGACGCAAAAACAGATAGTGCAGAGAGAATATCCTCATCAGTAGATGTGCCAGAAGTCCGAAGGATTGCAACCGCTTTGTCCATCGCAATCATATCAGATTGGGCGTATTTCAATGCGCTTTCAACGGGAAGGTTGTAGATGACCGCAAAATCAAACATCCACCGTTGAAGATTGTTTACCACCAGGTCGCCGCATACGCCAGAATCCAGATAGCCGCATTTGAACTCCTCCAGTTTCTGGAAAGCTTCCTCTGGCGAGGCTACGCCGATTCCATTGAGGAGTTCGTAGATGTAGAGATAAGCAAAGGGCGTGGCTGAACGGCGGAACTCTCCCCTGCGTAAAAGTGTGCGCCAGGTGAAATATCCTCGCAGCTGCTTGAGATTCAAATCGTGATAAGTGGGTAGAAAACGCCAGAACTCATTGTCAAAAGGACAATTGTCCTCGTAAAACTCCATGCATTTCCCTTGCAGGTAGAAGTTTTTGCATTTCAGCGAAAACGAGTTGTTTCTGTTAATGGTGTAAATCCGAATCATCTCGCGGATTTTCGCGGGCACTGTACCCCCCGCAGATTGCGGGTAATTGGCGGGCGATGGCAGCGGCGTCTCGTTGAAAACCGTTGTCGATGGGGTCTCCTCCCCCATGGCAAAGGTGAAGAGCAACTGGGTGCCAGCCTGCATAGCCTTGTCAAAGAGGTGGAAAACCACCTCCGCATTCGTGCGTTTGTCAAAATGGATGCCAATCCATTTGGAGCCGCGCATACGAAAGGGAGCAGACAAATAGGGAGCAAACAGCTCGGTTGCAAGAGCCTCTTCGCCGCACTTGAGGTCGCACAACTCAATCTGCATTCCAATGTCAGAGTCCCATTGGCGCATCAGCAAAGCAACCCATTTACCTGCAACTGGCTCACGCAACACGGAAAAACCAGGGTAATCAGTCCATTTGAACTCTTCCCTGATATGGTATTTTTCCTCGGCGTATGCGGTGAGTTCAGAGAGTTCCACAGATTCACCCCTAGAAGAATGCAAGCATGAATCCCAGAAGCACCGCCAGGAATCCTGCATTGAAAACGGCAAACAGAAGCAGGTACTTTTTGAGGCCAGTTGGATTGAAGCGCTTGTAGTGGCTGTAGGTGATGAGGGAGGCAAGGGAGGCGATGAGGGTGCCCGTACCGCCAATGTTCACGCCGACAAGCAGGTCACGGTAATTGTCCGTGAACTGGGAAAGAAGAATGGCGGAGGGCACGTTGCTGATAATCTGGCAGGAGAGCACGCTGAAAACCAGCGTGCTTTTGGTCAGTAGCCACTCGAAAAGCCTGTGGACAGCAGTCATGCGGGACATATTCCCCGCAAAGACGAAGAAGGCGGCAAACGTACACAGCAGGCAGTAATCGACATGCTTCAGGGCGGCACGGTCCAGGTAGAGCAACGCAAGCGTGATGATAATCAGTCCATAGTAGTAAGGAACAATGCGGAAGACGATGACAATGGAAAGCGCAAAGAGCACAAGATAAACGACCAGCCGCTTAAGGTGCCTCTGCATAGAGGGAGCCTTGATGCTCAGTGGTTCGCTTTTGACGCACAGACAGCAAATGGTGATGAGGATAACGGAAAGCAGGAAAGGCGGGAACATGATACGCATGAATTCTAAGTTTCCGATGTTGAACTTGCTGTACAGGAACAGGTTCTGTGGATTTCCGAAGGGGGTGAGCATACCTCCCAGGTTGGCGGCGATGTTCTGCATGATGAAGGTGAAGGCCATCAGCTTCTCCTTGCCAGTGCTCGTCAGCACAAAATATCCAAGCGGCAGGAAGGTAAGCAGCGCCATGTCGTTGGCAATGAACATCGAGCCGATAAAGGTGATGTAACACAGGGCCAGGATGCTCATCCGCGTGGTGTGGAAGACCTTGACTATCTGGTAGGCAAGCATGGTGAAGAACTTGATGTTTCCCAATGCCCCCACCACTGCAAGCACGCAGTAGAGACAGGTCAGCGTTTTCCAGTCAAAATAGCGAAGGTATTCCCTGTCAGGGTGGACAATACAGGTGGTGATGAACGCGGCTACCACTGCAATGGAAAAGACGGGATTCCGCCGCACAAAGTTTTTTAGGCGGTCGATAATCGGGTCTATGAAGATGTGGATACTTTTATGCATCGGAAAAACGGAAATGACTTGGGGAGGCGCGAAAAACTACTTTTTTTCGGCTGAAATCAAGTTGTTTAATTTAATCCAATTTGCAAGATTTGAAAATGAGATTACAATAAATCGCATGAGATTTTTGATTATTCCGTCCAGAAGCCTTTTTTCTGGCAAACACCACTAGGAGATTTTAGCTATGATCATTGACATCCACGCGCACTGCTACCGCAAGCCATTCAAACAAATGCCTGGCCGCGAGCCCTGGCCAACCCCCGAGACGCTTCTTCCACGCTATGACAAGATGGGCGTTGACAAGGCGGTCATCCAACTGCTCATCGGACCTGAATTCTATCTGCCCACCACCAACGAGGACGCCTTGGAGATAGCGGAGAAATACCCAGACCGCTTCATTCCCTTCTGCAACATCCACCCGCAGGCCATCTCCAACAGCCCCTTCACCAAACTGGAACTGGTGCTGGAGCAATATAAGGCGGCTGGCTGCAAAGGCGTCGGCGAGGTCATCTGCAACAAGCACTTTCTAGACCCCCTGATGCAGAACTTCTTCCGTGCCGTTGAAAGCACGGGCATGCCCATGACCATCCATGTCGGGCATCGTGTCGGCGACATCTACGGCATTGTCGATGAACCTGGCCTGCCTGAACTGGAGGAGACGCTTGCGCGCTATCCGAAGCTACGCATCCTCGGCCACGCCATGGCCTTCTGGGCGGAAATCGGCCCGCTGGAAACCGTCTATGCGCGCTCTGGCTACCCGAAGGGCAAAATCACCGAGGAGGGTGCGCTGCCCAAGATCATGCGCCGTCATCCCAACCTCTACGGCGACCTCTCCGCTGGATCGGGTGCCAATTCCCTGATGAGAGACCCCGATTTCGCCGTGAAGTTCATGACCGAATTCCAGGACCGACTCTGCTTCGGCATCGATATCTGCTCGGCATACGTCCACCCTGCCGACACCTGGCTGCTTGATTTCATGCACAAGATGCTCGCGGAAAAACGTATCTCGCAGGAAATCTACGACAAGATCATGTATAAGAACGCAGTGCAGATTCTCGGGCTGTAGTCGTTTGCAACACCCTCCACGTTAATTGAGGTGATTTCAACCCCCCTTCGAAATCACCTCAGTTATCACTTAGGGAGGAATCGTCTGCCTTTCAATGGCCATGACCTCACGACACAAGGGAATGCTTCTAGTACTGCTGGCAGGAACCAGCTGGGGTGTCATTAGCGTCTTCATCAGAAAACTGAACGCCATTGGCTTCAGTTCGTTGGATGTTGCCGCGCTCCGTTCAATTCTGACGGCTCTGGTTCTTTTGTGCTTCGTCCCTTTTGCCAAAGGGAAGCCACTGCATCTTAAACTGCATGATCTCTGGTGTGTTGCAGGATGCGGCATCCTCAGCATCACGCTCTTCAACTGCTGCTACTTCGCAACGATGCAGCGTTCGACTGTTAACATCGCCGTGGTACTGCTTTACACCTCGCCCGTGTTTGTCACCCTTCTCTCCTGCGCCTTTTTCGGCGAGTGTTTCACGCTTCGCAAGTTATTGGCGCTGGCAATGGTTATGCTCGGGTGCGTCTTCGTATCGGGTGTGATAGGCTCTGGAACTAGGCTGACGCCCACCGTCCTCTGCCTGGGGCTTTGTTCAGGGTTCTGTTATGCCCTTTACTCCATCTTCGGGCGTTTTGCCCAACAGCATGGCCTCGACTCCTTCAAAATCACCCTCTGGACTTTTATTCTCGCAGGAACCGCCGCGCTTTTCTTCCTAAACTGGGGTAAGAGCCTTCCACTCCTGAATAGTCTGACATGCTGGCTCTGCCTGACAGGCCTTGTTCTCATCTCGACCATTCTGCCCTACTACACCTATACGGCGGGCCTGAAGATGCTTCAACCCTCCACTGCCGCCATCGTCGTCGCCATCGAGCCTGTTGTGGGCACTCTTGTGGGCATTCTGCTGTTCCATGAACCCATCTCTGCCTGTGCTCTGGTGGGCATGTTCCTTGTCATCGGCGCGCTGTTTGCGGGGTGATTCTCTACTATGGAGGAACTAAAGTTAAAAAATTTCATAGCAAAGAAAGAAAATGTTTCACAAGATAGTTCTTGACTTCTGCATAAAACTTTCTTGTGAAAGTGATGAGTTCTTCAGCATCGTCTTTGGAGATGCTATCCACACAATCGTATTCAAGAGTATTACGACGCATACGACATGCATTTAGGTAAACCGAGTACTGTTCCCAGTTTTCCTCTTCTATTTCTTTTAGAGCCATAATAGCCCGATAATGAGCTAGAGCATTCTCTGGACGATAACCATGCACATAAAGCATTATATTACAGAGTTTTAACGCAGCATTATAGGCAATTCCAAATTGCCAGTCAACAGATAAGTCATTGAGACTTGCATCCGTCAAATCCCTTTCCACTATTGCAAGTAGATTGGCTATTTCTTGCGAGTCTGTCTGATGAGATTTCAACTATCCATTATCCGACCAGTCTTTCAAGCTCATGTTTTCCTCCTTTTAGAAAAATAATAGGTGATTGCAGGACAGTTTGAACAAAATGATTGTTTGTTTTACATTTGTTTTTAAACGATTCAGGTGAATATAGAACTGGATTGATCTCCCTACAAGTCAAATTTGCGGCAGGCAGAAGCGCCTTGCTGATTTCCACCAGAGTGCAGGAACCGATTACAAAGAGATCAATGTCACTATCAGGTCTAGCTGTGCCAGATGCTTCCGAACCATAAATGAAAACACATTCTGTATTAAGATGCATTAACATACGCCTGATTTTGCCATAAATACCTTCCGTTTTCTCCACCAAATCGCATAACACTGGAAACAACGTTGAATCCTTGTTTGCATAATAGTCCGTGCATCCCTTGGCATTTTCCTTACAAACAAGTTTCAGTTGATGAAAATGGTTTAGTTCCTTTAGCAATCCAGGTGCCGAAAGACCACCGTCACGAGCCAATTGCCGCAGATGATATTTCGGAGCGTCTGGAATAAAAAGCCGCGTGAGAATAACAGCTTTCGTTTGAGAATTGATTAATTCTTCTAACATGGTTGGCTTCTCCTATACTAATGTGTTAGCTATAAATTAACACTATATTGGGGGAATGTCAAGTTACCAAATTATAAAAACAGACTTCAAACTTCTTCTTGTCAATTTTCAATTTTAAAATTGGAGGACAACTTACTTGATTTTTCAAATTTCCAGAATATAATTAGAGAAAGCTAATTACTGATAATTCCAGTAACTATGGAGAATCTAAAATGTCCGAAAGGAAATCATTTACACTGATAGAGCTATTGGTTGTCATCGCCATCATCGCGATATTGGCGGCGATGCTTCTTCCTGCCTTGTCAAAGGCACGGGCAAAGGCACGCGATGTGAGTTGCAAGTCGTTGATGAAGCAATACGGCATGGCCTCCTGCCTCTATGCGGATGAATCGGACGACTGGTACCCCGATGTCCGTACCTGCCTGATTCCCGAACGCGGGTTCATCATGTACATCGGCGGCTCAAACGCAGGGTTGGACGAGAAGCTGACCCGCTGCCCAGGCGATGGCACCACCGCAAGCCTTGACCGCCTTGGCAAGTTCGAATACAATGGAAGAACCGTTCTGGTCTCCATCGGCGGAACCGTGAACCTGAGCGATTCCGCAAGCCCCATCACGGGGGGCACCTCCTCCATCTGGCAGTCACGGAACGCCCAAGTCAACCAAGAGCCCAGCAAACGCGCACAGTGGACGGACTACCAGAACCAGAGCGGCAGCACCATCAACGGCCCTATTATGAGTACAGCGAAAAAAGGAAACATGGACAGCAACAAGACCGATTCACTGCGGGAATTCACCTTCCGCCATGGCGGACGCTGCAATGCCGCCTACGCGGACGGTCACGTCGGCTGGGTCAAGATAGCCTACAAGACCACCAACGACGGCCACGACCTGGCCAGCGGCGAGCAGTGGTACTTCCCTGGAAACACCAAGTACCCCTTTGGCCCGCGGCAAGGCACCCCGCCCTTCGAGGACAACTACGGCCTCTCTTACGAGTAGTGAAACGACAACTGACTTAAAAGGGACGGGAGAAACAGGAGCTGACAGCAAAATAACGCTCATTCTTTTTTTTTGTGTCCCTCCCGTCCCTCCCGTCCCTTTAGGCGTTAATTCAAGTTTATTAACGGCCCGTCATCGAAAATGGTCGGACGCAAACTGGTTCTCATCAATACCTGAGCGATTTATGTCGATGGCCTTTATAAATAATTTTCTAAAGGATGAAAGATGAGAAACATGCACAAATACGAGGAACTTACTCCCATTGAGTTCGACCGTGAAAAAAAACGTGCCTCCATAATCTATGCGGCTGCGGGTCCCATGGAGTATCATGAGGAATGCAATGCGCTTGGCATAGATCCCCTGAAGGGGTATGAATGGTGCCTGGCGGCGGCAGAGACCACGGGAGGGATTGTCTTTCCCATGATTCCCTTCGCCCCTGGTGGCATAACCCCCTTTACTTCAGCAGAAGAACTTCGGCAACGCAGACAACTGAAGAATATCCCTTTCGGGGAATATCTCCCCCAGCCCCATATCTATCCGACCGTCATCAGCAGCCGTGAAGTGTGCCGTGCGCTTTACCTGGAACTCCTGGAAACCTTCTCTGAGGAGCTTGGCTTCAAATTATGCGTTTTCTTCGGTTCCCACGGGCCTGCAGGAGCGATGATCCAACAGTTGACGGCAGAGTTGGGAGGGGCCATCCACGGCATGGAGGTCATGGCAGTGGGTTCCCTGGACTACAACCGAGATATTATTGAGAAATACTATGCCGAACAGGGCATAAAAAGAATCAATCACGGCGGCTTGTGGGAAACGGCCATCAACTATGCCATTCATGAGGACTATTTTCATCCAGAATACCTGGATGCGGAAAAATATCCTCAGCACTATGGTAGCCTGAAGGAGGAGCATTTTGAAGGATGCCTACGCCCCACCCTCTCCGAATACCGCAAGTTCACGCCGTCATTCGCCAAGGAGCTTTTTGAAGTCACGGCCAAGCGCTTTGCCGCCGATGTCTCGGCAAGATACGCCCGCCTTATGGAGGGAAATAACTCCGATGAGGACAAAAAGGCATGATGAAAACAATGAAGCATCTGAACTCAAGGAAAACAATGAAACATCTCGTAATAATGCTTTCTCTCTGGGCGGTGCTGGCCGCGTTCGGTGAAGAGCCATTTCTCATGGTTCGCATGATAAGGCATGGACAGCCAGGCGTCGCTGGGACGATTTTCACAGAAGCCGACAAGGCATCCTGGTCAGTTTTGGGTCTGACTCCCCTGGGTCGAAAACAGGCGGAGCTGACAGGAAGTTTTCTAAAGAAGGAAGGAATACAGTGGAGACGAATCATTGCCTCACCCCAGGAGCGGACGGCGGAGACAGCCGAGATTATCGCCGCCAGCCTTGACATGACCTATTCGTTTGACGCCGACCTTCGGGAGATTGGAAACGCCATCAAGGAAACACTGCCTGCTCTGCGCAACCGTTTTCCACATATTGATCCGAATGAGAAACTGGAGCTTTCTCCAGAACGGCGCAAGGGATTCAAAGAGGAGAAAGACCAGTGCGGTGATAGGGGCAAGAGGTTTATTGAAAATCTGCTCGCACAAGGTGAAAAGGGGCCGATCCTCCTCGTTACCCATGGGTGTTTCATGTTCTGCACCATTAAGGCAATGACAGGGCAGGAGATAAAGCCATGGAACTGCGGCATGGCAGAACTGAAAGTATGGCCTGATGGGCATGCGGAATTGGTACGCGGTGCCTATCCAGAAATTCTGTCGGCGGAATTGGTCACAAGCAATCAGCATCTCCTCCTCAAGGATCCATGGGATCTCCTCTTCATTCCCCATCCAGCGCAACGGCCTGATGCTGTCTCTTTAGTAAACAATGAATACCAGGATTTCGCCAACGGAAGGGGTACTTCCTGGAAGCTGCAACGCGCCACGACTACCGCCCGTCAGGTAGAAACAGGGGAAGGGGTACTCTCGTTGACAGGAGGCAAAAAGACGGCAGTCGTAATGTCCCCGCGTTTCCCTCTGGAAAAGGGCAAGAAATACATTTGCCGCCTAGAGTTTCACGGCGAGGGAACGGGAGCCTGTCGGGTCATCGGTGTGGCTGGTGCCTTGAAGGAGTTTCCTCTTGCCCCTGAGACGAAGTCTTGCGAGATGACATTCAGTACTGATGAGACGGAAAAACTGGTTTTTATTCGTTTTGAAGCCAAGCCAGAAAGCAAACTTGTGATTACGAATTTCCTGCTGAGTTCAGAAGACTTGAAAGCCAAACCATCAAAAGAGGAGACTCATAATGATTAAAGCAGGTTTTTTTGAAACCGACATACCAATGAGGTAGGGTCCCATGAAAAAACTGATTTCATTCCTATGGATTGCTACATCGATTCTGGTTTTTGGGGCGGAGCCATTCCAAGAGTCGTCATTTGTCATTCCCGACAACTGGAAGCCAAAGGTGATTCTTGGACGGGATTTCTGGATGTTCGGCCATATTCTCATATTCAGAGGGGATGACATGACATCAAATCCAGAAAACTGCATCGCGGGGGGAGATGCTTTCTATCCACTGAAGAAGGCCTCTCCTGGCATTCAGAAAATCGCGGCAATGCCTGCATTTTACGATACCGCGAAATTATTGTTCTGCACCTATGATTCCGCCAGTAAAAATCCAGATGGGACATACAGTTTCAAACTGCCGCCGATTCCCGAGCATAAAATGGATGATTATCCGATTTTTCTTCTGGGATCGCTTGTCACCCGTGCGACGATGATAGGACGCGATTATAATCCAGACAAGGCGCCAGAATCCAGAAATTTCAAACGTGTGGCAGAACAGGTTCACATGTTCAATTATGGTGTTTTCAATACTGAAGTCGTGCAGGAGTATCGGCGGAAGAATCTCAATTTCCTTGCAATAATCGGCGCGTCGGAGTGGTACAATGAGGCCCATTCCTATGTGTTTGATTCCAGATACGAGGGTGCCGTGAAATGGAATATGCTGACTCCAGAACAGGCGGAACAGATACGCCGAGAATACCGCATTGAGGACAGAACCTTCAACGGCATCAATCTTCGCGCAAAGAAGATTTTCGAGCGCGGGGTGAAAATAATCGGGGATGCCTCTTTAGTCAGCATATTTGACGGTTCCAGTTGCGTCGGGCATCTGGCCGCCTACTATGGTGCTGGAATCATCGGTTGTGAAACCAGCCGAATCTGGCGCCACTGGGAGAACCAGATGATCTGCGAACGTGGAGCAGCCAGGCAATTCGGTCGGCCATGGCTATGGTACATCGCCAGTTTTGCAGACAAATACACGCGGGACGGGGAATTGGTCACAGGAGACTATAATTCCCTTACTCTCCCGCTTCGCGGCATAAGCCACAACCTGATAGACCGCACCTTTTATTATGCCTATCTTTCTGGTGCCAATTTCATCGAGAGGGAGTCATTTGGCGGCAAGTTGTTCACGTCGCGCCAGACGCGGGAGCTTTCCATCGAAGGGGAGAACTATGTCCGTTTTTTCAACTTTACCAAGGCCCATCCAGACCGCGGCGTTCCCTATACCCCGATTGCCCTGCTGAAACCCGCATACGACATCGACACAAGAGAGGCGAAAATTACCGACAACAAGCCTGGCCTGGCCATGATCAATGCTTTCAAGGTTTCCATCTACAGACAATATCCAGACGAATATATCCGTTCCCGAATTCCCAATTTCCAATACGAGCCAGTCAATAAACGGGATACGATGTTCAACAAAGCGGGATTTGAAATGGGATTGACCAATACGGCCCCCTATGGGGATATCTTTGATGCTCTTACTCCAGACTTTCCCGATAAATCCACCTTTCGAAACATCATTCCCAGCTACAAAATATCCATTCTGCTAGGAGAGTATCCCAATCAGCCAGAAATGGAAAGCATTCTGGTCAACTATGTGAAAAACGGAGGGATTCTGGTTCTCAACACCCGTCAGATCACCTCTGGTTTCCCAGAAGATTTCACTGGTATTCGTCTGACTGGCGACACTCGAATGGAGGATGGCTATCGTTTTGACCTGATTGAACCCGTCGGCGCACAAATCACCCACAGGACATCAAAGGGGACAGCCCTTTTCACGCGGAATGCGTATGGAAAAGGGGAGGTCATTGTCACCACGCCGCAATTCATGGTTCCAGATACAACAGAATGGTATGTCCAGTCGCTGGATGCTTCATCTGGAAAACTGAAATTCCCATACGTAGAGCAGCTCTTGAAAATTCTGTGCGCGGAAGTCAATCCAGTAAAAGTGGACGGAGACATCAAGTTCGGTCTGAATAAAACTCCCTCTGGATGGTGGCTTTACCTCTTCAATAACAAAGGTGTCATGAAAATGGACGGCGAGCCCGAAACATTTGACCCGCAACGGACTGCCAACGTTAAAATTGATTTCAACCGCATCAAGGTCCAATCTGTGAAAGAACTTCGTTCCGAACAGGAAATGGCGGTGCAGAATAATCAGATGGAATTGGAAATCGGCCCTGGCGACTTCAAGATACTGGAATTGAAATAATAGATTCCAGTGGTAAATTTAGAGAAATGCATAATAAACGTAATGCCTCACCGATTGATCTGAGCCGCGTAGCGGCGGCAAGAGCATAGCCGTGGGTGGAGCGAGCGCCACTGGCGCGAGCGAAACCCACGAGATAAGCAGTCCCCAAAATTCCTTTGCGCCGTGCCGCGAAGCGCAGCGGAGCGGCACGGCGTAGAAAAACAGCAAGCATTATCAATCGTTGAGGCATTATTAATAAACAAAGCTATTTCGCAGGAGAATTGCGATGATTGGTTCCATATTGTTACTGCTTGGTGCGCTGTTCTATCTCATTGGCGCGATAGGAGTGCTGGTTGAAGAGTTCAAGGAAAGCATCATCTGGGGATTGTTTGGCTTATTTACTCAAGTCGCAAATGTTCTCTTTGCCATTCTCTATTTCAAACGCTGCAAACGATGGCTTGGGTTGATGCTCATTGGTTTGCTATTGATTATTCTTGGCACCATCCTGTTCACCTCAATGTTCGAAACTCTATAAAGGATTATTAACATGCTCGAAGTCAAAACACTGGAAGAACACAAAATCTATACAGAGCGACTTGCTCGCATCTCTTTTTTTTACGCACGAAAATATCTGCTTGACCTGCTGCCTGGCGCATCCATAAGCGAGTGTATCAAGAACCACACGCCGCTTCTTTACCATGCCCTTTTCCATTCAGAGTCGATAAACAAGTGGGACGACCCCGAATCCGTGCGCATCCTCAACAAGGCCGAGGAACTGGTAGCCCTCCCCCCTGAGGAGTTCGAGGAAGAGATGTGGAACTACATTGAGGATTACTCACACCAGCAAGCAGAGAAGAATTACCCAAAGGGCGTCGGCGTCGCGACTCCCGCCAGCTGGCACTGCGGCAGCCTGACATACGATCCCCCAAACTCCAAGCACCCATCGACGTGGGTCGCATTCCACATCGCCAACGGCGTGGGGCCTCATTCCATCTTCGAAAGCCCCGACTATTTGCCCAAGTGCTTGGAACTGCTGATGGCAGAGTGCCGTGTGCGTTTCGGCGCAGACACCCTCCATACCTCCACTTGGCTCAATGACCGTCCACGGTGGCAGGCTCTTTTCCCGAAGAGCTGGATGGAGAACATGTCCCCGATAGTGGAGCCATTCATCCCTGTCTGGAGCGTTGCAACCTGGGGACAAATCATCGATTCCCGAGGCTGCGTGGTTCCAGAGCGCGAGCAGGAGATTCGCGCAACAGGAAAGTTCCGCTACCAGACCCGCTCCAGCCACTGCACCTTTGCCGAGCTGGAAGCGCACCTGGCCACCCTTTAATGCGGTGCCGCCATGTTTGTAACCCATGCGTTCCAACCTGTCTATGACGGCAACTCGCAAGTGCTGATTCTTGGAACCATGCCCTCGCCGCAATCCGTCAAGCACGGGTTCTACTACTCCCATCCGCAAAACCGCTTCTGGCCACTTCTGGCGACTTTATACAACGACGAATTGCCCCATACGCCAGAGGAAAAGAAATCGTTTGCCTTGCGGCACGGCATTGCCCTATGGGATGTCCTGGCAAGCTGCGACATCAATGGTGCCTCCGATGCCTCCATCCGCCATCCTGTCCCCAATGACTTTACGGGGATTCTCGAAGAAGCCTCCATAGCCAAAATCTTCACGACGGGGAAAACAGCCTATACGCTTTTTCAAAAGCATGTCGCCCCCATCCTGCATCGTGACGCCATCTATCTTCCTTCAACCAGCCCCGCCAACCAGGCGCTTTTCCCATGGAATAAACTGCTGGAGACCTGGAAATCGCTCCTATTTGCACCATGATTCACATGGCAATTGCAAGTTTTTTGAACAGGGAATCAGCTATGGAACAGCCGTAAGACTTTTCCCGTCCCATTTGAACTTGAAATTGGGACCGACGTACCAGATGGCATCATATCCTGCGTCAAGTGCCTCGTCCGTCGCAAAAGATTTCCACAGTTCCAGTGCGGATGCATTGGCATCCAGCACAGACCAGGTTCCATTGACGAGCAGCAGTGCGCCGTCTTCAAGTCGAATGGCAGGCAATTTGCCGAAGGCCTCCTCCAGCGCAACTCTTTGCTCCTCTGTCAAAAGACCAGGAATCGGGATGACGGCATGCTTCCACTTTTTGATGTTGGCCAGATAATCGGTCATGGTGACAAAGGAGACGGGACGCCCCGTCCTCATCAGAATGTCGCGGCTCTGACCGCCAAACAGGCCGAATGTCTTTGCGGGAATCCGCCATCCGTGTGTCCACTCCAGCAGATTGACAACAAGCACCACCTGGTTGTCCCCGCCGATGGGATTCGCCTGGAGAGGGCGGGCAAAGGCATCATCCTGCCGAATGGCGGAGACCATGGCAGGATTGCAGTACCAATCCACATTCGGGTCCAGGGCCAGATAGCGTATCAGCGAGCCATGCATGGCTCCCAAGGCACGGATGCGACGGTTGTCAGCGACGGATTCCGCCAGGGAAAGAATGGTTGAACCAGAAGAATCCCCCAAGGAGGGACAGAAGCAATTGCGAATGTCGTTTTCCCCAATGGGCAATGCGCCATGAAGGCGGGCCGTTTCGACAGGATACATATACGCATGTGAGCGTTTTGCACCGCGATAACCGTAGGAGAAGGGGCATGAAATCAAATCTGGCTTGGCGTTGTCCAGGTATTTTTCCAGCCCAAGATGCCCTGCCAGAAGCATCCGCGACATGTGTCCCGCATACTCCATTCCATAGCCAAAATAGAGCCCAATGGCATACCGTTCACCATAATGCCCTTTGAAGGCATTGACAAAATAGGCCATGTTCTCCGCATGTCGCTCGGCGACAAATCGGTAGAAAAGGTCGCATACCCGCGCCCCCTCCTCCGTGATTTCCCCCTGCGGGAAACCCAATGCAGGATGCGGAAGCTGGACAGGCTGCCCAATCCCCCTGCCCTTCTGATAATCGGCAAAGGCCTTTTGCGCCATGGACGAGCAATCGTACTCGCCCTCAGCCTCGCCCCAAAGCTGGAACTCGCCGCCTTTAAAGGCCATGAGCAGCACTCCGACAATCGCCCTGCCCGCAGGCCTTGCAGCAAGATAATCGACCGTATTGCAAACCGCCTGCATGGCATCCTTACGCCATTGCACGGAGCAGAAAGACTGCTGCGCATATCGATTCTTGTTGGAACGGAATATCTGGTCCTGATGCTGCGCCACCCACCAACCAGGGACATCGATGCGAACCTTAAGCACAACACTTGCAAGCGGATCATGCTCCAGGATGGAAAGCAGGTGCCTCTCAACATTTGTCGTGTCGAAGATGTTTCCGTTAAGCCATTCGCCGCTTTTAATTCCAAGTTCATAGAAATGGCCGCCCGTCTGGCTCCAGGAACGGAAACGCTCCTCTGAAGGCGTACTGGTGGAATAGATGAAAAGGCTCTGTGAATAGAAGCCATTTTCTATGACATTGCCCAGACCTGGTTTCGGCAGCGGCTGTCCCATCCCAGCAGGAATCTGCGACGGTTTCACCGTGACCTCGCCGCAAGGCACCACAAAACCATTGCCGAATATCTCCGCACGATAATGTCCAGGCATGGCAAAACGCGAAACAAAGGCCTCGACGAATAGACGCTTTTTCTGGGGAACCAGACGCACAAAAGGCTCCAATCCAGATAAAGGCGTCTCCCTGCCAGCCTCGTCGGTGAATCTGAATCGCAGCTTCAACTCCTTCTTATTCAGGATAGCCTGATTCGGGACAAAGACGAACTTGAGCACGTCGCCCGCAACGACCTCTGCAATGGAATCCACCAGCTCCAACCGATAGACTTTCGGCGGCTGCATCTTGTGGAACTCCACATTTCCCCAGGGCGAACAAGGCACTTTGCCATTCAACTCCAGTTCCGCCTTGCCTCCATGCGGAAGAGCAATGCTCCATTGCTCATCCGTCAGAATATCAATCTTTTTGCGCGAGGCAGTGGTGACCTGGCCTTGCAGAAGCAGGCCACCAACGCCATCATAGTTCATCACACGCACCTCCAGGCGGTTTTTTCCAATGTGGAGGTATTTTGTGATGTCGTACAGTTCCACGGTACGCCAGTCCGTGTCGCTGCCCACGTTTTTGCCATTGACCAGAAAATCATAGCCATTGTCAGCGGTCATCTGGACAAAGGCATAATCTGGCTCAGCGGCCAACATAATCTCCCTGCTCAAATCGACGCGTGGTTCCCCTGGGTCGTTTTTCAGGAAAATCCAGTTGGCAAGCCATTGGGTTCTGATTGGTTCGGCATCCTGTTCATCCGCCTCTGACGGCAGTGGCAACTTGCCCTTAAGCAGTTCGGGTTCGGAGCAGAAACACTCACCCCCTGCACTGATGCCCATGCCAATCCGCACAGCCTTGCTGTTCGCAGGCACCGTGAAGGACTGCTGAAGCAGAGCGTCTTCAATGGCCCCAGCAGCACTGCGAAGCATCATCAGCATAGTCGGTTTTCCCTGCTCATCAAAGCTGTACGCCTCGCAATGCACTCCTCTTCGGGTCGTGCCGCTGGCTCTCACCCGAAAGGTATAGTCGCCTGGTGCCAGGGTAATTTTGTGGCGATACAGGGTATAGCCAGCCTGCGAGGTCATGTTGATGTGGAAGGCAGCCTTTCCCTCTACATTGGTTATCTCGTATGTGGAAACCGCCTCCACATTCCTGCCCACCTCCCAGGCCTCCCCTACGGGCGGCAGCAGGTTCTGGGCATGCAGCACAAAGGAGATTGAAAACAGAAGGATAAGCTTTTTTATTGTTCTATTCATTGTTTTCAGTCCCCCTTTCGTGCCGCGTTTTTTTACTCAGTCGAATTGCTGAACTTTGACGATTTCGCCTTCCTTCCGCGCGGATTCATGGGCGGCAATTCCCATGGCCATGTAGTGAAGGGCCTCGCCGATGGGGATGGGCGATGGGCCGTTTTCGGCAACCATCTTGACAAAGTTGTGAACAAGGTAGGGGTGGCTGCCGCCATGCCCCTGCGGCTGGAAGTCGTCATCGGGCCTTGCATTGGGGTTATAGACCTTCTTGAACTCTTCCAGCACGTCAGGCGGCAGTTCGTCCCGCATTTCGGGCTCGGTGTACGTATTATATGTCCAGGTGACTTTTTCGCCAGGGACCTTGCGGTCGTTCTGAACGAAGTGGTTGTGGGTGAAACTGCCGTTCTTGCCGAAGATGCGGAAGGTTTCGGAGTTGAGCATGTCAATGCTGCTGGTGCCGATTTCACGGTATTCGCAGATGCGAAGGCTGGCACCGTTCGCCAGACGGTAGAATGCGGTGACGTTCGAGAAGTCATACCACTTGAAGAAGGGGTCGTTGTTCGTATTGGGCGTGCCAAGGGCACTGACGGAAAGCGCGCGCGTCTGCATGACATTGATGGGACCCGAAATCGAGTGCGTGGGGTAGCCCATTGGGGAGGACTTCAGCCCGCGTTCGTGATAGGGGGCTATCAGGGCCGCAAACTGCTCGCCGATCTTTCCTGTCCTGCGGGACTTGTTGACCTCGCGGAGATTGCAACCGCTATCGACATCGTGCGTGTATTCTCCCTCCGCATAGACGAATTCACCGAACTTTCCCTCTGCGGCGAGGCGGCGGCAAATCATCGTCTGCGGGCGGTAGATGGTGGTCTCCCCGAGCATATACTGCTTGCCAGTGCGCTTGACGGCCTCAGCGATTTTCACGCCCCACTCAAGGGTCTCGTCGGGATCGGGAAGCGAAATCAAGGGGACGGCGCTATAGACATGCTTGCCAGAGTTCAGCACTTGAAGGCACTGTGGTGCGTGAAGCCAGGGCTGCGTGATAACGACGATGGCATCGACATCTGATTTGCAGAGGTCGTCCAGGCTGTCATAGCACCTTTTTTCGCTGACCTTTCCCGCCATGAACGGGTCGTTGAGGAACTTCTTCACCTTTTCGGCTTCGCAGTCGCACAAGGATATTTCCTCGACCAGGGGGTGGGATTTGAAGAGTTTGGCGAATTGAGAGCCAAATGAGCCAAGACCGACAAGACCAAGTTTGATTCCCATTGTGTTGTCTCCTGTAATTGAAATATTAAATGCCAGTGGCACGCATCATGTCATTTTCCATCGTGAGTTTCACGCCGTAAGGTGCGCTCAGGGTGTTCATCATATCCAGAATTTCGGCTGCTTCATCGCCGTGTGCGGCGGTAGGCAGGCCATTCATGTCGTCCTTGCGGTCGAAATTGAGATAGACGGGCATCAGTTGCATGGCGGTCATCTTGCCGTTCTCGAACTCCAGTTTCGGCAAAATGGTCTGGTAGTTCTTCTTGTCGCAGTGAAGCCCGACCTTGTTGCCGCGCGAGCGTGCAAAGAGCGCCTGCTCCGCCGTCGAATAGATGTCGATTTTGTACTGCTCCATGAAATCGGCTGGCAGGTATTCCACCTTGAGCCCCTGGTAGATGAAGTCGCCGAGCGAATAGAAAATCGGGAAGCCCTTGTAGAGCTCCATGGGGCGCAACTGGTGGCAGCCGCCACCAAAGATGGCACCTGCTCCTGCATCGATACAGGCGTGGGCAAACTCCTTCAGATAATCGGGAGGATTGACCACCGCCATGTTGTCGCTGTTGTGACAGTGAATCAGCAGAAAGACATAGTCGCAACTCTCCTTGGCTGCACGAATGGCACTGGTGATGCGGGCCAGATCCGCCACATTGCACTTTGTGGAGGGAACGTCAGTCTTCGTGGTGAACTTAATGTCGCCAAGGAAGAAATAGCCCTCGGGGTCGGGGGTCTTGAAGCCTGTGGCGATGTTCCGTTCACGCGTGAAATTGATATGCGTCTTGGCGGCGATGGCCTTTAGGTTGGCTACGTCAGCCTCATCGACCTTGTAAACGGTGTCATGTCGCAGGTAGTTCACGCCTGGACGAGCCTTCAGAAAATGGGTTGCCTTGCCCGCCATGGAAGGATTGTTGAAGGAGGCGTCAACGGCAAACACCGCCGTCTTCATCCCCTTTGCCTCGATGATGGCGGGTTTGGCGGCCTCTTCCAGGCTGCGCCCCGTTCCAGAATGCGCCATGCCGTAGCTCTCCAGAACGTCGATGGTTGAAAGCATGCCTCCATACGAGTAGTCCATGCAGTGGTTGTTGGCGTTTCCGAAATAGTGGAAACCATAGCGGAAAAGCTCCTCGATGTATTTGCTGCGGGTATTCAGCCAGGTACCGCCGCTGTACTGGTTGCCGTAGAACTGGAAATCGGAAAGATTGGTCTCCAAGTTGGTCATGCGTATGTCACAGGACTTGATAAAGTCCGCAACGCTGTCAATCTTTCCAGCATACTCTTCAGGGAAACGCGCCACAAACAGGGAATCACCTGTACTCGTCACTGTCAGTTTTGTCATTTTGTTCTCCATAATCGGGTTGTTGTAGCTATTCAGAAGGGGGCATATTGGCATAAGCCGCTTGGTTTTCTGCGCCTTGCCGCTCCGCTACGCTACGCGGCACGGCGCAAAGGAATTGGGAGTCTCGTCCACCCGTGGGTTTCGCTCGCGCCAGAGGCGCTCGCTCCACCCACGGCTATGTTCTTGCCGCCGCTAATGCGGCTTACCCTTCTGAATAGTTACGAGTTGTTTTATCATTCATCCTAAAAACACATGGAACGCCTTGGGGGTCTCGCCTGTAATCAAATAGAAAATCAGGGCGATGACGCTGGGAATCAAAGACCCCATGATTTCCCCTGTGATAAGGCCGAACATAAGGGGCTTGAATTTACTGTATGTCTTGTTTCCGCCGAACTTCAAAACCAGCGATTTGACCACGCATCCCATCAGGAAGGAACCTGCAAAGGCGTACAAGTGGGAGGTGTTCCAGGTGACAAGCAGCAGAGGCGACAATGGCCACCAGGTATAGCGCAATTTCGCCGCGCCGACCAACAACACCAGCACAAAGCCGATGACAAAGCACCAGGTGCAGAAGACATGGGGTTTCAATGTCAGAAAACGACTCAAGCCTGTAACCGTTCCCGCCTGTTCCAGCGTTCCCTGGGCTTTCAACTTGTGAATCACTGCCATCGCATTGTTGAAAGCCATGCGAGGAACCGAAACATTCGCCCAATTATCATTGGTGGCAAACCCCTGGTCGTACTGGAAATAAAGCGTGATAGGCACGGCGATGAGCAGCCCCAGCACCAGGGCGCAACCAGCGAAGAAAGCCGTTTTCCCAATGGGCTGCTTGTATTTCTGTATCAGTTTCAGCCCGTTTGTGGCAAAAGGCATGATGTTTTCACGGGGATCGCAGGTGACGATGATGGAAACCATCTGCATCAGGAAAATCATCTTTGGCCCCAGGTTCGATGAGCCGATGACCCCCCAGAGGATGGCGCAGGGGAAAAGGGAAACCTGAACATGGAAGAGCCCCGATTCGCAGACGATTCGACCGATGACCGTGAAGAAAACCACCATCAGCAGAGTGTAAAGCACCGCCAGCGGCCAGTCAATTCCCACACGGCAAACCAGCAGACCGACAAACAGCAGGATGAAGACCGCAAAGGAACGCGCAGCCCAAACCGCCTCCTCCCCGACTTCACCGCTTTTGACGCCGAACATCGCCTTGACGACCTTGCCGTAGTAGTAGCGTCCCGTGTAGAGCATCATGGCGAAGAGTCCAAAATTGCTTCCAAAAAGCATAAAGGTCTTGGGACGAGGGGCCGTGTAGCCGTCGCCGCCTTCCACAATCCGCTCCATGCTGATGCCATAGTTCAGCATCGTGCCATTCAGGGCAGACCACAGCCAGGGGCCGATGCCAAATGCCAGCGATGCATCTGTCGGGATAAAATAGGAGAAGCCGATGACGGAATAGTAGATTGGCGGGTCCAGAAGGCTCCAGGCATTTCCGCCGCGATGAATCAGTCGCAGCACCTTGTGAAGCGGCCACAGGCGAATGCGCATCTGCACGGGAATCACATATTCGGGAAACCACTGGTAGAGGTAGTTGTTGACGTAGATGAAGAGAACAGCGCCAAACCCAATCCAGAACAGGCGGTTGTGGAAGACGGGAGTGCGTCCGTTCTCATCTGGCATCAGCGCATTGGCATACATGGCGATGGGATATTGCAGATGCTCGTGCTCGCACCACTGCCTGTGAAGGATGACCGCCAATGCCACGCAAGCAAAAAGCAGGCACAAAATAATGGGCATCCAAAAGAGCAGCGGCTCTCGCCATGCCCCCCATGGCACCTCTGAAAAGGTTATGTGGTTGGCCCCTTCGGACAGCCCCTGGATGAAGCCGCCCAGAACCGTCTCTTCATCGGATACATCGGCCATCATGCCTTCGGGGATAAGGGAAAGCACGTTGTTCGCCTGCCAGGCGGTGATGGTCTTGTTGTAGTGGTTCGGCAGAAGCAACGTCGGGAAGAAAGTGCGGAGCAGTCCCGAACCAGGCAGACAACAGGGAACCAGGGTAATCAGCATCATCACCGACAGTTCTGCCGCCTTAAGCCTGAAACGCCCCAGCAACGGGTTGATGCATGCGGTAAAAACGAACAGCAGGCCATAGACAAAGACAGGCATGTAGTTGCCGACCAGATGCGTCTGGCGCAGCAGGCGGTCATTGAAAAAGCATATTCCGCAAATGACGGCGGCACCTAGAAAACCCAATATGACAGAACGCTTTGACATTATGAAAAAAACCTACTCCTTGCTCTGCTGCTCCGCCAAGGCATTACGGAGTTTGATGTTCTCCTTGGTCAACTCCTGTATCCATAGTTTCTGGCGCACAGCATGTTCCTCCAGCAGCTTTAGCCGCAAGGTGGTCTCATCCGAGATGTTCTCGCCAAGTCGGCGATTGATGGCAATGGATATTTTGCGTTCGAGGCGCTGAATCCACTCCTCCACCTCGGAGATATCGTTATCGGAAAGCTCCTTTGCCGTTGCAAGGTATTGGCGCAGATGCCAGACGGCCAGCATCGACTTGTCAGGCTCCTTTTCACACAGTATCGCCAGATAATAGTGAGCCCGCGGCAAATTGTCGCCGTCAAGCACTGCCTGCATCAGATGATGCTCCGCCTCCTCAGGGTCGCTCTCCATCATTTCGACCCCCGTCTTGAAGGGAGAATAGCCGATTTTTCCACAGGAGCAGAAAATAACGCACAACGCGGCGATGCACAGTTCCTTTTTCATAGGCGAGCCCTGACATACTCCAGCACATTCGGTCTGGCGCAAATGAATGTATCCTTCAGCGCCCAGCATTCATCGGACATCATGTCCAGATCAAAGACGTTGTCGCGCAGAATGTTCTCCGTCATGAGGGCACCGTTGAGCAATTGCTGCCTGAAGCCAAGGCGGCAGAGCATGGGCAGCACCCCTGCGATGTCCCACAGTTTCACATGCCCGACATAGGCGATGGCATTGCCTGTGAGCAGGCAGGAAAGAGAGTGGACAGCCGAGCCAGGCGTCATCACGGGGTTCTTGAACGGCAAAGTGCGCTCGCGCGTGAAACGCTGTCCAAGCGTTATCATTCGCCCTGGATTCCAAACATCCACTGGCTGTGTCAATGTTTGCCACCGCCACTCGTCGAGAGGCGCATGGATATTGGTCGCCATCTTGACGGCATCGCCATCTGTCAGAAAGCACTGCCCCAAATCAGGCAGGGCAATGGCGCCGTCGCGGAGAACGCCGCCAACCATATACCCTATGGAGATGCCCCAAAGCGGGAGACGATGCGCAAACGGCGCCGTGCCGTCGATGGGATCCACCACCCAGGTCTCTCCCTGGAGCGCCTTGTCCACATATTCCTGCGCCACCTGGGCATTGCGCTTGTCCTTCATCATGCTGGCAATGCTTTCCTCGCCGAAGAAAAACTCCCCGCCAGCCGTAAGGTTTTCCCGCAGGAACATCTCATTTCCCGTATCGACATCCGTCACCAGGCTGCCGTCATCCTTCTCTTGCCAATCAATCAGGCTGGTTTCACCGCGCCTCTCAGCCGCCTTCAGGCGCATCTCCTGAATCAGCACCATGCTCCGTTTCAGCAAATCGGCAATTGCATTAAAACCATATTTCATTCTCCCGCCTCCAACTTTCCTAATCCAACAATCTGTTTCTGGGGAATGTTTTCATTCCGCCATAATCCAGCCCCAATTTGTCGCAGACAGCCTGCCAGCGCGCTGGCATGTCCTCTTCGATGATGCAAGGTCTCCAACCCAATTTGAAATAGATGGACAGCGCTGGAATGCGCCAGTCATCGGTGGAAAGTGCAGCAAAAAGATAGCGATTGTCCCGCAGGCACAGCATGGCTGAAATCACCGCCAGCCGCCCAAGCCCCTTTCCACGGAACTCCTCCGAGGCCATCACCCAGCCAAGGGTCCCTATTGCGCAGCGTTGGGGATAGTCCGTCGTTTCAGCGGAGGCGCTGGCCACCAGCCGCCCGCTGGCCAGATGCTCCACCACACGCACGCCATTGGGGCATGCTTTTACGCAAAGTGCCTCAAGCCTCTCGGGCGTCCATTCAGAGAAGCCGCTCTCTAGACGCAGCTTCAAGTACTTCTCAATGTCCGTTTCAAGAGAAAGAGGTCTCAGGACAAAACCATCGGGGACAGTTGGAAGCTGCGGCCTTGGATTTGCAACCGCGTCATAGATCATCTTCAACTGAGTCATTGCAAAGCCTCCCCTAGCCATTCCAATTCATAGACGACCCGCACGGGTCCCGTCTGCACGATGTTCCAGTTGTCGTCAATCTCCACCTTCAGCACGCCGCCAGGAGCATGAACAGCAATGGGAGAATCGCAGAAGCCAAGACGTTTGGCGACAGCCGCCGCCGCGCTGGAACTGCTGCCAGAGGCCAGCGTGTACCCTGCCCCACGTTCCCAGATGCTGATGAAGATGTCGTGCCGACCCAGAACCTTGAGGAACTGCACATTCGTGCGGTTCGGGAAAAGGGGCGCAGTCTCCAAGTGGGGGCCGTAACGTCGCACCACCAGCTCGGGATTCGCCTCATCCACCTCCTTGTCCAACACGATGCAGTGGGGATTGCCAACCGTCGCGCAGCAGACCGTAAAGTCATCGTCACCAACTGTCACCTTGCAGGTTTTGTCTTCCGCCTTCTGGAATGGGAAGTCAGGGCTGGTGAAGCGCACTCCCCCCATATCGACCCTTATGCCGTCCTGCGGGTCCAGCACCGTCGCCGTGACTTTTCCGCCTAATGTTAGCATGGAGAAAGGCTCATTCAGGCGTGCCAGTCCGCAGTCGTAAAGATAGCGTGTGAAGATGCGCAGGCCATTGCCGCTCTTCTCAGCCTCTGAACCATCGGGATTCAGGATACGCAAAGCGCAGAGACAGCCAGCTGCCTCGTCCGCCGATACTCCGCTCTTGGCTCGTATATCCTCGAAATCAGGTGAGCCAGGCAAAAACGGTCCCGTCAGAATGCCGTCCGACCCCGCGCCATAGTGTGCCGAACAGACCAACTGAATGGCAGCTTCCGACAACGCCCCTTTCAGTTCGCTGGCATGGATGATGAGGTAGTCATTCCCCAGGCCATGGTATTTCTTCATTCTCATGCGATAACCCCCAGAACAAAAACACATTCGAAACTTCCTTCCTCATAGCTGTTGCATATCCACCGCAACCTACAGAATATCATCGTAGCATGGTATCTCGCAATACCCCCTCTAGTAATATAATCATTTTGCCCTATTGTGCCAATTCTTTTCAGAGGTAATTTCAAAATGATGGCAATAAAGTTGATTTCTTTCATGAAATCAATAAATTAAAAATAATGGTAGTATTAGCGATGCACGAAACGACGTTCTCATAATGAAAACCACAAATCAACCATCGAATAACTCAACGCTCAAGAAGATTCTCATCATCTGCGGGATTATCGTAGGTGTCATCATCCTTCTCGTGGCAAGTGTCCTGCTTTACTCCACTCATGCCATTCGGAAGTTCAAGAAGGAATACACGGAGGACAAGCCCGTGGAAATACAGCACGAACCCATCACAAAAAAACAGCAGACACAGCTCACCGCCAAATACAACACCGTCAAGGAGGTGCTTAAGACCCACAAAAAGACGGAAATCCAGTTCACAAGCGAAGAGTTCTCCCACTTGATGGCATATTCGCCAGAGACAAAGGGAATCGCCAGCAAATCGAGATTCTGGCTGGAAGGCGACAAGATAAAGGCAGAGCTTTCCATCCCGCTTAATTCCGTCCCCAAAATGCAGGGACGCTACCTCAACGGCATTTTCACTTTCAGCGCAATCATGCAGGATGGAAGAATGCGCCTTCATGTTGATGAAGGGCTGGCTAGGGGACGCCCCATCAGCCAAACCTACCTGAACTTGCTCAATTCACAAAACTTGGAGGGCCTGCTCTCGCAGCATTCAGGCACCAACTGGAGCGAGTTCATCGAAAACCTGGAAATAAATGATGGCAAGTTGACCATCAAAACACGCTAGTGGTTAGGGGTTAGGGGTTAGGGGTTAG
>JAFXUD010000002.1 GCA_017535315.1 Victivallales bacterium
GCTTCGCTCCACCCACGGCTATGCTCTTGTCGCCGCTAACGCGGCTCTTCTCTGTTGGTGAAGTCTATTCGGCAACTGACCGTGGGTTTCGCTTCGCCGCTATCGCGGCTTCGCTCCACCCACGGCTATGCTCTTGCCGCCGCTAACGCGGCTCTTCTCTGTTGGTGAAGTCTATTCGGCAACTAAAGTATCTAATTCCCAATAAAAAAAAGGGTGATTTCAAGGGGAATCTGCCCTTTGTGGAAAAAAATTGCAATTATCGATTTGCAATCTATTTGTAACCGTTTAAATTGTATCTTCGCATTTTGGGAAAAGGTTTGTAAAGGGCTCGTTTGACGTGTGTCAAGTGCGAGTTTTTCACCCTTTTCAAATGGAGACTTTGACCGAAGCGCAATGGGGTTTCGTACCCCCTTTCCACAAAAAAGTCCGGGAAGAACAAAAAAGGACTTAACGCCTTACGGAGAGAAATTAAATGGGCAAGAATCTGTATGTTGGAAACCTGAGCTACTCGGTCAAAGATGATGAGCTTAATGCGCTTTTTGCCGCATTCGGCAAAGTAACCAGTGCACGCGTCATCATGGACCGTGAAACCCAGCGTAGCAAGGGCTTCGGTTTTGTTGAAATGGAAAATGATGCCGAGGCGCAGGCCGCCATCGACGCCTTGAATGGCAAGGAAAACAATGGTCGTCAGCTCACCGTCAATGAAGCCAGACCCCGCGAGCCCCGCAGCGGTTTTGGTGGCCGTTCACATGATGGTGGCTCCAGGCATTAATCTGCTCTGTCCCACTCGCACGACAAAGAATCGATAATGATTCTCATGCACAGATTGCATAAATCTGGTGCATAAACTTTTTAGCGCCGAGTTATGGCGTGAAATCAAGGGTTTGGCGTGTTTCCCAAACCCTTGTTGTTTTTATTTATTTTGGTAAAATTGCATATGATGCAAATGGAGGTTTCTACCGAGTAGAAACAGGAGTCGATAATATGCGCATAAAAGTCTTGGGAAGTTGTAGCGGCACGGAGCCGATGCCTGGACGTCATCATGTCTCGTGGATTTTGGACACGGGGAATGGAATCTACTGGTTCGATGCAGGGGAGGGGTGTTCCTACAACGCCCATCTCTGGGGAATTGATATTCTGGATATCCGCTCCATCTTCATCTCGCATCCGCACATGGACCATGTGGGCGGACTGCCAGAACTGCTGTGGACTGTCCGCAAGCTGGAATGGGTTAAGAAGCAGAAGAAGAACTATGGCTACCTCGAGTTGTTTACCCCAAGCCTGACCAGTTTTGAGGGGACGCTGGGAATGCTGAAGAACTCCGAGGGGAACTTTGTCGTTGACTTTGATTTTCGCGTCAAGAAGGTGGAGACGGGGCTTATCCTAGATGACGGCATCGTGCAGGTTGAAGCGATTGACAACATGCACATGGGCATTCTGGGGCTTTCCAAGTCCTATCGCATCCGCCATGCGGGCAAGACCATCGTCTATTCGGGCGATGTCAAGGATATTTCCGAGATGGAGGAGTGGCTGAATGAGGGTTGCGACCTGATGTTCATGGAGACGGGGCACCACAGCGTGAAAACCGTCTGCGACTATATTGCGGCCCATCCGAAGGTAAAGCGGCTGTGGTTAATCCACCACGGGCGTGAGATTCTTTACCATACGCAGGAAAGCCGTGAACTGGCCTCTTCCATCTTGGGGGAGATGGTTCATATCTCCGATGACGGAGACGAACTGGAGCTTTAACGACGGACACCATCACCATGAAAACCCTCTTTGTCAATGCGCATGTTATTTCGCCCGACCTTGATGTGGCGAATGCCGCCGTCCTGGTGGAAAACGGTGTTGTGGCAGATTTGCTTCTTCCAGGCGAGGAGTTGCCAGGCGACTGCCCGCAAGTCGATATCCAGGGGGACTACCTCTTGCCAGGTTTCTTCGACATCCACACGCACGGCTGCGTCAACTACGACTTCTGCGACGCCTCTCCAGAGGGGCTGCGGAAAATTGCGGAGCACAGGCTCACGCAGGGTGTCACCTCTTTCCTGGGCACGACGCTAACCCTCCCTGAAGAGACGCTGGCTCGTTCGATTCAACTTGCCGCCGACTACATGAAGGCCCCGACAGGTGCGAAAATACCCGCCATCCACCTCGAAGGTCCCTTCTTCGTGCCTGAAGGGGCGGGCGCACAGAATCCCGACTATCTCCAGAAGCCCGACATTGGCCTTGTCGATAGGATGAACGCGATTTACCCTGTGGCAAAGGTCTCCTATTCGCTGGAGATGGACACCAAGCAAGCCTTCCTGCGGCAATTGGTGGCGCGGGGCATCATGCCCTCCGCCGCGCATTCTTTTGCCAAGTACGAGGACTTCAAGGCGGCGTGCGCGCTGGGCATGAAGCACCTCTCGCACTTCTGCAATGTGATGTCGCCGCTTCACCATCTGCAATTCGGACTGGTAGGCGGCGGGATGCTCCACAAGGATGTCTTCATTGAGATGATTTGCGACGGCATCCACCTCTGCCCAGAGATGATTCAACTGCTTTTCGAGGTGAAGGGACCAGACCACATCATGCTCATTACCGATTCCATGCGTGCGGCTGGAATGCCCGACGGCGTCTATGAGCTGGGCGGACTTCCCGCGACTGTGAAGGATGGTTGCGCCCGCCTTGCAAATGGTCGCGTGGCGGGCAGCACGCTGCTCTTCTACAATGCCTTGCGCCGCGTGCGTGCGCTCACGGAACTTCCACTGGCGCAGCTTGTCAAAACAACTGCGTGGAACCAGGCGCGCTCCCTGGGCATTCGCGGCCTAGGCAAGATCGAACGCGGTTTCTGCGCCGATTTCGTGCGTCTGAACAGCGACCTGATTCCTGTCGCCACTTGGGTGGACGGAACGATGAAGTGGAGACAATAACAAACTAACGGAGACAAACCATGAAAAGAGTATTGACAATCCTGATGATTTGTGTTGCAGTGGCATGTTTTGCTGAAGAGAAAAAGGCGGCTGACGAGAAGGCTGCTTGGAGCGAGGATTTTGCGGCCTGTTTGGAGAAGGCCGCGAAGACGCACAAGCCCATCTTCGCGTTGTTTACAGGTTCCGATTGGTGCATCTGGTGCAAGCGGCTGGAAGGCGAGGTGCTCAGCCAGGATGAGTTCCTGAAGTATGCTGGCCGAAAACTGATTCTTTTCAAAGCGGATTTCCCCAATAAAATCCCGCAATTGGACGAGCTGAAGCGCCAGAACCAAAACCTTGCCAAGAAGTATGGCATCCACGGGTATCCGACCGTCCTGCTGCTCGACAAGAAGGGCGAGGTCATCGGCAAGACGGGCTACAAGGATGGTGGTCCAGAAAAATACGTGAAGCATGTTAAGGCGTTGATTAAGGATGGCAAATAGGGAGTGGTATGGCTACACTCAAGAACGGCGATGCGTTTTCCTTGAAGGAGCTGCCTAGCGAACTGACGGCGCAGGTCCCCAAGGGTGGTAAAATCCGCTTCCTGCTGGAGGAACAGCCAGGAGCGACCTGGAGTGCGGAGTACAACGACAAGGAGTGTGCATTCCAGTTGGAGCACCGTCCAGGAGAGGGGGCCATTCCCGCGCGTGCCGCCATCGAGGTGGCCAGTTTCGTGCAGACCCCTGCGCGAATCGTGCTGACGTGCGGCTCTGGCCAGAAGGTCACGCTGCTTGTCTATACGGTAAACGCGGAGCTCGCCGACCCGAAGTATCCTCGAACGCCTATGTTCAACGTGCTGATGGCTACCTGCAAGAAGCGCGGTCTTTTGTTGACCGACTGGCACATCCATATCCGCGGCGGCATGACGCCCGTGCTTGCTGCCGAGCGCGAGCTGGATTGCGGCATCCGCTCCACGGCGATGGAGAACCACGGGCGCGAGTGGGAAATCTACGACAACGCCAGGCTGCGGGCCTTCGCCGACGAGGCGAAGAAGGTGGTTGTCGGCGACCATCGGCTGCCTGTCGGTATCCAGGTCAACGACCGCGACTGGTTCACGCAGATTGACGCGAAGACCCGCGAACGCTTCGACTACATTCTAGCGGACACGATGATTATGGGGAAGCTGCCGTCGGGGCGGGACAATCGTCTCTGGCTGGAGCAGTCCATCCCGAATCCTGCCGAATGGATGGAGCGCTATGTCGCCCACACCCTGCGGATATTGGACGAGCCTATCACCATCTTGGCGAATCCCACCTACCTACCCAAAGAGGTGGCTGCGCTCTACGACGAGCTTTGGACGGAGGCGCGCATGAAGGCCGTCATACAGAAGGCTATCGACCACGGTATTGCGCTTGAAGTGCAGGCTGGCTCTCCCTTCCCAAGGCCGCGTTTCCTGAAGCTGGCGAAGTCGATGGGAGCTCGTTTTTCCTTCGGCACAAACAACTTCGACCCGACCCCGAAGGATCTTTCCCGCTGGCTGGAAGCCATCGAGTGGCTTGATTTGAAGCCAGAAGATGTTCTTAACTAGATTGCCTAGAAGATTGTGTTTGGGGATAGAGTTTTAATATATTTATAAGGAATTAGAACCATGATGAAACAAATGATGGCAGGGCTGGTGGCCTCTGCATTGGCTGTGAGTGCGACTGCGTTGGAAATCAACAACTACCTAGATAGAGACGGCTTCCCGATTCTGATACCCTCCGTCCAGAAAATCGAGCGTAGCAACGGGACCTTCACGTTGCCGAATCCCGTGACCATTGCGGCCCCTGCCGAGGTTGCCCGCGAGGCGAACCTGCTTTCTGGCATTATCACCGCGCGATTCGGCAGCTGGAAGGGCAAGGTGGTCGGCGCAGGTGAAAAGGCGGTCTGCAAGCTGGAGCTGACCGACAAGGGAGTCCCTGAATCCACGCAGGGTTACCGTGTCGATGTCACGCTGGAGGGCCTCTTTGTTAAGGCGCGCACGCCGCAGGGTCTATACTATGGTGTTCAGACGCTGGGCAACATCATTTCCAACAATATCACCATTCACATTCCCTACTGCCATATCGAGGACTGGCCCGACCTGGAATTCCGCGGCATCTTCCTGGACCTGGATAAGATGACGAACGCGGACATGCCGCAGTTCTGCAAGCTGTTCAGCGCTTTGGGTGCCTTGAAACTCAACACCATCGAGCTGGACTTCGGCGCCAATCTCCCCTTTCCAAACACCCCATTCACAGCCAGAAAGGAGACCTTGACTGCTGAATCCGTGGCGATGCTCATCAAGGCGGCGAAAGAGAACTATGTGGAAATCGTCCCACACCTGCAGGCCATCTCGCATGAGCGGTGGCTTCGTGCCCATCCGCAATATCTCTCGGACATTACCTCCGTCAAATCGTATCCTGGCAAGCACAACTCCACCTGGAACAACTGCATCTGCCTCGCGCAGCCACTCGGGCGTGAGCTGACAGACCTTGCCATTCGCGAGACCATCAACATCTTCAAGCCAAAGTACTTCCATCTTTGCATGGACGAGCTGGAACTTTGCAGTTGGAAGAAATGCGAGCACTGCCCCGATGGTCACACGGAACAGCAGATTATCGACGAGGTAATCCATAACCTTGAATATGTCCACTCGCTGGGCGTCACGCCAGTCATGTATCACGACCCGCTTCTGCCCGCCCGCAGCCGCAACTCCGTGATTGCGAAGCCGCTGATGGAGAAGGTTCCGCGCTATACGGTAATGAGCATCTGGGACTACAAGGTTGATCCACGCGAGGAAGAATTTGACCAATTCAGGAAGAACGGCTTTGAGAACAGGGTCGGCGTCAGCTTCTGCAATCACCTGCTGAATACCAGAAGCCTGCCACTAATGGCGAAGAAGCTGGGCGGCCAGGGCTCCATCCTCACCTACTGGGGCTGGATTGGGCGCAACTTCCTGAATACTGAGATGAACCCGCACGCCGCCGCTGGCACCGTCATCAACGCGGAGTATGCCTGGCACACCACGACGCCTGAAACCATCGCGCAATTGACCTGGGATCCTTCCTTCCAACTTCGCAGGAGGCTTTCGTTCGGTTGCCCGACGCGCCGCCCCACCTCCCCGTTCGCCAACATTCCCATCGCCGCGCAGTGCAATGCGCGCCTTGGCAAGGACTACAATTTCCCGAGGTGGAACAAAGCGGATGTGGAGAAGATAATTGCCACGGCGGCTGGCTCGATTGAGAGCTTCAAACTAACGCCTACCAAAGACGGGGGGCTGGCGGCCATCGTCTTTTCGGGCGGCAACGACAACTATGCCACGACAAGCGTGACCATCCCTGTCAATGCCGCCATGCAGGGCTTCTCGCTGCTGATGACGGCTGGCAGCCCTGACATCCCAAAGAATTTCGACTACTACCACTCCTGGGCGCGCCCGCAGCTTTTGACCGTGAAGGTCAACTACGCCGACGGCACCAGCGTCACGGCACCCATCAAGTACCGTCTGCACGTCAACTCCTGGAACTGCCAGGCCAGTGGTTGTGAAAACCGCTTTGTCGTGCGCGGAAATGACGCACAGGGTGCGCTGTACAGCCTGATGGCGTTTGACTGGAACAACCCGCGCGGGAAGGACGTTATTGCCTCTATCGAGCTGGTTCCCGAGTGCAAGCACGGTGTTGCCCCCGCCATTCTCTCGGCGGTTGCCTGGCAGCCGAAAGGCAAGCTTCCTGCGGAGACAGCTTTGAAAGAGGAGCTTATCTCAAACCCTTCTCTCGAGGAAAAGGCAGAAGGTGGATACCGCCCCTTCATTGACTTTGAAAACGGCATGGGCACTTGTACCGTGAAGTTCGACGGCGTGTTCGGCGACAAGGAGCCGAACGTGAAAATCGTCTTTGACGAGGAGCGCAAGAGCAACGTGCTGGTCATCACCATGCCACCGCCCGTTGACGGCGGCAACGTGCGCCCACGCGCCATGGTCGATGTCGCTATTCCGAAGGGTCTCAAGCTTGGGACGCTCCGCGCTGACTACCAACTCAACCAGCCCAAGGCGGATGTCCACAGCGGCTTCTACAAGGGCAAGAACAAGTTTGCCTCCTATGATGTTCTCTACGACTGCATCCTCCCCGCCGATACCCGCTGGACCACTGCCTTCGCCCCATCCATGATGATGGTGAACGAGGATGGCGAGATCAAGGAAGGCGAACACGACATCATCCGCTTCTCCATCTGGTTTGCAAACTACACCTCGCCCATCGTCCTCAAGGTCGATAACATCGGCTACTTCGAGGAAGATGCCAAGTGGTTCACGAGGTTTGTTGAAGACAAGGTGGAGTAATGTGGAATTAGCAATTAGAAATTAGCAATTAGGGGCTAGGGGCTAGGGGCTAGGGGGAAAGTGCCGTGGGCACGATGCGTAGTGGAGCAGCACGGTGCAAAACCGCCTTCTACCTTCTGAGTTTACGCATTGCTGCGGACACAGATAAAATGACAATAAACTATTACGGCAAAACATACAACGCTTACAAGGCGGCGCTTCACACGCATTCGACGACCTCGCCCGACGCCCTGTTTCCGCCGCAGGAGCTGATACGGCTCTACAAGGAGCAGGACTACCAGGTGCTTGCCTTCACAGACCACCGCGCGACGAACGATGTCTCGCGCCTGGATGCGATGGGGATGACCCTCATCTCGGGCATGGAGGTCCATCCCATAGGACCGCGTGGCAAAATCTGGCATATCGTCGCCCTGAACGTGCCAGCGGATTTTCCTCACCCAGACCCATCGCGCCCCGTCCAGGAGGCGATTGACAAGGTGATTGCGGCGGGTGGCGTCTGCATCTACCCCCACCCTTACTGGTCAGGCAATACCATAGATGAAATTGCCTCCTTGAGGCATCTTTCGGGAATTGAGGTGTATAACTCCGCGACGCGGGACATCGGACGCGAATACGGTATGGCGCAGTGGGACGACCTCTCGGAGCGGGGACTCCTCTATCCCGCCACTGCCGTCGATGACGTGCATCACGTCTGGGACCTTTTTCGCGGCTGGACCAACATCCTGGCGGAAACAGCAGACCTGCCTTCCATTATGGAGGCACTCCGCGCAGGACGTTTCTACGCCTCGCAGGGACCGTCTTTTAAGCGTCTGAGCTACGAAAACGGGGTATTCGAGGCAGAGTTTTCTCCTTGCGTATCGGTTGTCTGCGTCTCAAGCCCGCGCGCAGGCGCAGCCGTGACCTTCCCTGACCAGCAGGGACCAGGCACGGGAACAAAAGAGGTCACCTCTTGTAGGATTCCAATTCACTTCGAAAACTCTCCCACTTGGTTCCGCTTGCAGATTCGTGATGCCGAAGGTCGTTATGCCTGGTCGAACCCAGTGAAAATATAAGTGAAATTGTAATCGTGTGTGCTTGGGTGTGCGCGACTACGAGCCGCGCAGATACATGAGTCGCACTTTACTTGAGCTCGACGATGGCGAAGGAGTGGAAGTCCAGGTGGAACTTCAACTGCAAAGTTGAGCTGTCATAGGATATGATGCGGCTGCCGAAGTCGCCTAACTTGAGCGGGGCGCGCGTGTAGTGGATTTTGAGGCGGTTGCGCGTCGGCAGGAGCTCGTCGTATTTGGGGTCGGGCGCGGGCAGGGTGTCGAGAGCCGTGACAGGGTTTGATGTGAGCCCGAGAACAGCGGGGTTGAAGGTGACGGTGAAATCCTGGTTGAGGTGCTCTTTGCCGATGTGGCTGATGACGGCCAGCAGCCGTTTGCCGTCAATCGATGTGTAGCAGCTGACATAGATGTCCCTTGCGCCATCGACGGTGGCAGGGTTCCGCCAGTAGCCCGTGAAGCGGGCTTGGGGCACGTCGAAGCGCTCATAGACGCGGAAGAGCTTGTCGAAGATGCCATAGTGGCAGCGCAGCGGGCTCAGCATAGAGTTGTGGGGCAGGGCACCTGCCAGGAACGCCTTGGTGATGCGAAACTTATAGAGGTCGTGCTCCTCTTTGCCGCCCCCGAATTCGGGAAGGAGATAGTCGTTTGCCTGGTAGATGGCGCTGGTGAGTCCGAAAGGGAGGGTGGAGAGCTCGGCGGCGAACATCTCCAGTCCATAGGTGTCCTGGATGTCCTTTCCATTGTGCATGATGGTGCTGGAGTGCTGACGAATGTGCTCTCCATTCAGCAGATGCGTTGCAAAGCTGACCACAGGCGGCATGACGAAGTCGGTGTTATGGAGGACGATGATGGGCTCTGTGATGCCGTTTTCCACCTCGGCGAGGGCGATGCGGCGGTAGAATTCGCGCATGGCCAGCAGTGGCCAGAACTCCTGGTGCCCGTGCAACTGGTTGTTGCAGATGCCGTTTAGGCCAAAGTCGAAGTAGAGTCCGTCGAACTTGTAGCGCTTGAGCACGCTGGCTGCCTTCTCCACGAAATAGGCATTGGCCTCGGTGGCGGGGCAACTGGAGAAGACTTGGTACTTGCGTCCATCTACTGTGTAGTCCAGGTTGACGGTCGGGACTTGCTGCCACTCGGGACGGAAGGCGGCGACATCGGGGTAACGGTCGTTGAGCATCATGGCATCCATGTAGATGATGGCGCGGTTATGGACCTTCTCGCGCACGGCGAGGCACTTTTTGTAGTAGCCATCCATGGAGGGGGCCTTCAGCGAGGGGAGGTCGGCGAAGAAGGCCTCGTATTCGTGGGGCCAGTTGCCGTTGATGGTGATGGAGTTCACGGGGTAGCGCGCGTCGGGGCGGTTCATCAGCGGGGTGTGGTAGTAATCGACAGTGTTCAGCGGGTAGTCCTTGGGCAGGGGGCGGATAGGCGTCGCCTGAAGGCCGAACTCGAACTCGAAGGCTTCGCCTGCCTTCAGCTCCTTGCGCAGGTTGATGCGGATGCGTGCCTGGCCGTCGCTTTTTTCGATAACCATGACGCTTTTATTGTCGCCCGTCCAGTCATGGTGGTGCTGGGTGAAGAAGCAGAGCCCCCTCTCCTGCATTCCAACCCAGAGGACAGGGAAGAAGGCGAGAGTGGTGGTGCCGTCGGGGATGGTGAGGGTTTGCTTGCGGCCCCAGCCGCCGCCGATGGCGGCGTGAAGGAAGCGCATCTGGTCAGGGGGGATGGGTAGTTCCAGCTGGAGGTCGCTCAAGGCTGAACGTGCCGTGAGGCGGACGCGGTGGTAGGTGAGGCCGTCGTAGTGGACTTCGGCGTGGTTGGTCATCTCACACCGCGCGTCAGCAGAGCTGGTTGTGAAGCGGGCAGTGGTTGGGGTTGCGTTGAATTCGGCGGTGGTTGCCTTTTCACCCAATGGCTTGCCGTTGGCGACCAGCTGCACGGGCGCAGAGAGCATATTCGTACCTTGCGAGAGGATTTGGCACGGGAAGTGGGAGACACCGCCATAGCGGTAGGTGCGTCCCCAGAGAGAGTAGGCGCCCTCCTTCTCGTTGCTCTGCAAGGGGGTGAAGGGCGGCAGCACCACGTCCAGCTTGTAGGTTGCCTCGTGCCAGCTGCCAAGACCCGGGTAGTCCAGCGTCAGGGAGGCGAGCTCCTTGTCTGCGGAGACGACCTTGATTGCATAGTTCCCGTTGGGAAGCGCGGAATCGAAGGGGAGGACGAGGGCGTCGCCGTTGACGGGCGTCCGTGCCAGTTCCTTGCCCTGCGGGGAGACTAGACAGAGCACAGCGTTGTCCTTCGCCGTGATGCCCAAAAGGGCCAGGTGTAGCTTGACGTTGATTCTGCCGCTGAGGTAAAGGGGGTTGGCCTCCATAGGGACGGGCTTGTAGCGATAGGACGCGTAGGTGCGCATCTGGGGCACGCCGTCCATGAGCAGGGTGTAGCGCACGAGGTCATACAAAGGGGAGGGCAGGGAAGCATCCACTGTCAGAGCTGCACTTCCTTCGCTGCCGATGGTAATTGCTTTGTTGAAGAGTGTCATTGGCGCGGCGGAGCCGTCCTGCCGCATCACGGAGATGTCATACTCGACTTTTGCGTTCTGGGGAGCGTGGATGCGGCCCTTCTGGTGAAGGGTGCCTGTCGTGGGATTTGGCCGCTCATCCTGCAGGAATACTGCTGTTTGCGTTGCGATGCGTGCGGTCAGGAAACGGCTTGGGTCGCGGTAGAGTCCTGTGCCGTACAGTGCGGTTGGGGCGCTGTAGTCGCCGATGAACCAGCTGCGGCACCAGTTGAGCTGGAAGGACTCTGTGGGAGCGCCCTTGAGGTTCAACGTGCTCCAGGGGATGGCGATTTCGCCGCGCCAGATCTGTGAGTTGTCGATGAGCATGGCGAGGTTGCTGACATAGTGCCATTCGGGGTTCCACTTGTTTTCCATGTCAACGCCTTCGGTGTATCCACCTGCCGCGTTTCCTGCGAAGCGGTACAGATGACCGTTGAGTTTCAGATAGAACTCCCATGATTCGCTCCCCCAGACCTCGGGCTCCAGCGCTGGCGTGCGGAGCTGTCCCACTTCAACGGTGTTGCCAGCGGGGAAGGCGTACTCGAACGCGATGTGGAGATGGGTGTTGGTGGCGGTGAAGGCGAGGCGATGGTTTGGGGATTCGTAGCCTTGGAAGCGCGACTTGATGGTCTCCAGCTCGGGGAGGGTAGCGGCGCGAGACCAAACGGCGTCGTCCAGGTTGGCATCGAGGGTGGGTGCCTCGACGCGCAGGGGAATCGTAAGGCAGCCGTCCAGGGCGGAGGAGGGCGACACGAGGGCAACGCCCGAGGCCTTTGCGACTTCGGTCGGCGGAAGCGCTTCGCTGTAGGTGATGAGCTCCTTTAGCTGGAAGTCGTCCTGAGAGACGGGCACGGACTTGTACCAGCGGTCCGTGTCATGCGCGATAACCAGCCTGTCCAGCTTCTCCATTGGCACGGCCTGCGCGTAGTCGCCATAGAGAAGGCCGTTTAGGAAGAAGCGGACCTGCGCACCGTCCCAGGTGATGGCGCAGGTGTGGGGCTGCCCGTAGGTGAAGGAGGGCTTTGGCTTGAGGTAGGTCTGCGGGACGGTGGTGTTGTCGCCGAACTGGTAGGTGAGGCAGTTGCCCTGGTTCGGGATGCTGCAGACGCCCGCCACCAGCCTGGAGAGGCACCGCAGGTTGAAGATGGTGCGCGGGAGCATGACGTCTGCCGTCGGCTTCTCCATGCGGAAGCGCGCGATGATGGTGCCGCCCTTGCCGACGAGGGGCGCGGCGGGCAGGGCAAGGCCCCGCTTCCCGAAGGCGCACCACCCCTCTATGTCTCCTGCGGGGATTTCAACGTTCTTGTCGCCGATTTCAAGTGTTTGTGGAGTTTGCGGAAAATTCAGGTGCAGTGTGGGTTCGACGGCCAGGCAGATGAATGCGGAAAAGAGGGAAAGGAGTGCGTGGAGCTTCATATTACCTTTTATGCTTTGTTCCCCAAAAGGAAAATCTAAAAACACTGTATAAGATGATGCTATCACCGTACACCAGATTGATTCAGTTTTCAAGTGGAGAAGTTGTTGTTTTGACATTTTACCTTTTCTTTCTCGACGTTTTTTTGACAATAGCGTTTGTAAATGGAGGGTTTATCACTATATTATGAATTTCCAAATGAAAAATTTTGCCTGGATGGCGACCAGGCCGTCGAGAATAACAACAATCCCTAACCAAAAACAACCAACAAACCAAACCATGAGTACAAAACAGTTTTGCGACATTGACAACATGCCTTCGATGGAAGCTCTGATGAGCGGGCAGGATGAAAGCGCACAGAGATTTACCGACGGACAGATCATCAAGGCACGCGTCGCAAAAAAGACAGACAAGGGCCTTTATCTTGACATCAAGTATAAGGCGGAACCATTTGTGGCACTGGCGGATGTTCCGAACTGGGACAGCATCATCGAAGGACAGGATATCGATGTCTATATCGAACAGTCCGAAGATGATGACAGCGGCCTTCACGTCAGCATTGCCAAGGCGGAAATCCAGAAAGTCTGGGACAACATCGTCAACAACAACCAGGAAGGCGGTCTTATTCACGGTGTCATCAAGCAGCGTGTCAAAGGCGGTCTTATTGTTGATGTCGGTGTGGAGGCATTCCTGCCAGGCTCTCAGGTTGACCTGGGGCCCGTCCGCAATCTGGACGACTATATCGGCAAGGAAGAGGATTTCAAGATCCTCAAGATCAACGCCGAGCGCAGAAACATCGTTCTCAGCCGCCGCGAGATTCTCGAAGGCAAGCGGGACGAGCAGCGCGACACCCTGCTGGGCGAACTGGAGAAGGGCCAGATCCGCCGCGGTATCGTGAAGAACATCACGGACTTCGGCGCATTTGTCGATCTCAATGGCATGGATGGTCTGTTGCACATCACCGATATGAGCTGGGGACGCATCACCCATCCCAGCGAAGTGGTCAAGCAGGGCGAAGAGATCGAGGTCATGGTCCTGGATGTGGACCGCGAGCGCAAGCGCGTCTCCCTCGGCCTGAAGCAGAAGGACGGCAATCCGTGGGATACCGTTGACGTCAAGTACCCGAAGGGCGCCAGAGTCAAGGGCAAAGTCGTCAATGTCATGCCCTACGGCGCATTCGTCGAACTTGAGCAGGGCATTGAAGGCCTCATCCACGTTTCCGAAATGTCCTGGACCAAGAAGGTCAATCGCGCCAGCGACATCGTCCAGGAGGGCGATGAGGTCGAGGCCATCGTTCTGGATGTGAACAAGGAAGACAAGAAGATCAGCCTTGGTCTCCGCCAGACGCAACCGAATCCGTGGGAGGTTATCAAGGAGAAGTACCCGAAGGGCACGCGCATCAAGGGCAAAGTTCGCAACATGACTGGCTACGGCGCCTTCGTGCAGATCCAGGACGATATCGACGGCATGATCCATGTCTCCGATATGAGCTGGATTCGCAAGATCAACCATCCCAGCGAACTGCTTCAGAAGGGCCAGGAAGTCGAGGCCGTCATCGTTGACGTCGATGCGCAGAACCAGCGCATCAGCCTCAGCATGAAGCTGTTGAACGACGATCCGTGGCAGAGCATCCAGGAACGCTACAAGGTCGGCGACATCGTGGAAGGCAAGGTCACGAAGACCGCTTCCTTTGGTGCTTTCGTGGAACTTGAGGGCGGCATCGACGGCCTCATCCACATCTCCGAGCTGAGCAACGAACACGTCAACAAGGCGAAGGATGTTGTCACGGTCGGCAGCACTGTCAAGTGCCGCGTGAAGAACATCAACACCGAAGAGAAGCGCATTGGCCTGAGCCTGCGCGATGCAGACAGCCCCGCACCTGCCTCTTCCGAAGCAGCACCTGCTGGTTTCAGCGATGCCCTCGACGACGCCTTCAAGGCTGCCGAGAAGGAAGATAAGAACGGCCAGGAACAGTAAACTGGTACGGAACAGTAGTTTTTAAAGCAATGGCAAAACCCAGACGGGTTTTGCCATTGCTGTTTTCTGGTTCCTGACAATAAGATTTTTCAAGGGACGTGAGGGACAGGAGGGACAGGAACGACGCAAGTGGCATGTCCCAGACAACAAGAATTTTTCAAGGGACGTGAGGGACTGGAGGGACAGGAGCGACGCAAGTGGCACGATAACTTGAGGCCCTGTGGGGCGATTGTTGCCCCTTGCGTCCCTCCAGTCCCTCCAGTCCCTCCAGTCCCTCACGTCCCTTGTAAGTTTTTTGGGAAAAGTGAAAAAAACGACAAAAGACTTTGACAAAAGTGGAATCAATGCTATATTATTAGCCATTCTATTTTTTCAGGCATTCAAATATACATGACATGATGCCTACGTAGCTCAGTTGGTAGAGCGCATCCTTGGTAAGGATGAGGTCATCGGTTCAATTCCGATCGTAGGCTCCATCTTGTCTATTGAATTTGCCCGAAAATAGATATTCTGTGCAGAGCCAACTAGAAGGTGTGTGCAGAGCTTGCAGTGAAATATTTGTAATATTCATATATTCACAACAGAAGCCGAGTCTGGAAAACAGACTTGTCCAGGCAAGGCGAAATCCAAAAACGGAGAAGGAGCCCAACAATGGCTAAAGAAGTAGGCAAGAAAGAAGTCTTCAAGCGTGACAAACCCCACGTGAACATCGGTACGATCGGCCACGTTGACCACGGCAAAACCACTTTGACCGCGGCCATCACCAACCGCCAGTCCCTGCTGTTCGGCGGCGATATCAAGAGCTATGCTGAAATCGACAGCGCACCCGAAGAAAAGGCCCGTGGTATCACCATCAACACCGCACACGTCGAATACCAGACCGCCAAGCGCCACTACGCTCACGTCGATTGCCCTGGGCACGCTGACTATATCAAGAACATGATCACTGGTGCTGCTCAGATGGACGGTGCAATCCTGCTGGTTGCCGCCACTGACGGTGTTATGGCCCAGACCTCCGAGCACGTCCTCCTGGCCCGCCAGGTCGGCGTTCCCGCCATTGTTGTCTTCATGAACAAGATCGATCAGGTTGACGACCCCGAACTGCTCGACCTCGTTGACATGGAAGTCCGCGAACTCCTCAACAAGTACGAGTTCCCTGGCGACGACACCCCCATCATCCGCGGTTCTGCCCTGAAGGCTGGCGAGGCCCTCGCCGCTGGCAAAGGCCCCGACTGCGAAGAGTGCAAGTGCATCGCTGAACTGATGGACGCCGTTGACAGCTTCATCCCCGAACCCGTCCGTCCTCTGGACCAGCCCTTCCTGATGCCGATTGAAGACGTCTTCTCCATCGAAGGTCGTGGTACCGTTGTGACTGGCCGTGTCGAGCGCGGTATTGTCAAGGTTGGCGATGAAATGGAAATCGTCGGTATCAAAGAGACCACGAAGACCACCGTCACAGGCGTTGAAATGTTCCACAAGCTGCTGGACCAGGGCCAGGCTGGTGACAACATCGGTACCCTGCTCCGCGGTATCAAGAAGGAAGATGTCGAGCGCGGTCAGGTTCTTGCCAAGCCAGGAACCATCACCCCGCACCACAAGTTCACCTGCGAAATCTACGTTCTGACCAAGGATGAAGGTGGCCGCCACACCCCGTTCATGAACGGCTATCGTCCGCAGTTCTACTTCCGTACCACCGACGTGACAGGTAGCTGCCAGCTTCCTGAAGGCACCGAGATGGTTATGCCTGGCGACCACGTCAGCATGACAGTCGAGCTGATTTGCCCCGTTGCCATGGAGAAGGGTCTCCGCTTCGCCATCCGCGAAGGCGGCCACACTGTTGCATCTGGCCGTGTTGCCGACATCATTGAGTAAGAGAAGTCGCTGTAGAGCCACCACAGCCAGTTGCTGGCTGTGGTGCTCGCAGTTTACGAGGTAAAACCATGCCGCGCGAAATCGTTATATTGGCCTGCACGGAGTGCAAGCGCCGCAATTATACAACAGACAAGAACAAGCGGAATACCCCTGGGCGTCTTGAGAAGAAGAAGTATTGCCCCTTCGACAAGAAGATGACGATCCACAGGGAAACCCGTTAGTTTCTTCTGTTTTAGGTTAAGGTCCCTTTGAAAAGGGCCAAGCTGATTTTTCAGCAGGTGAGTAGCTCAGTTGGTAGAGCGGTGGTCTCCAAAACCGCAGGTCGTAGGTTCGAAGCCTGCCTCACCTGCCATTTTTATGTCTGAATAGGAATCGGCCATTGATGGCATGATTAAGTGAGTCGTGTGATGAGCAATCCCATAACAGCTATACAAAAATACTACGAAGAGACTGTAGAGCAGTTGAAGAAATGCACCTGGCCGAGTGTCGGCGAGCTGTATGAATCGACAGTGGTTGTGGTTTCCTTCATGATTCTGCTGACGGTCTTTGTCCTGGTGGTAGATTGGGTTTGCGCCACCGCAGTTCGCTTCATCACATCGGGTTTCTAATGGAGATACTCAGCCTCCCATTGTTAAGATGGGATAGGTTTTTACGCAGAGTGGTATTGGATTCATTTATCCTCCCCAAAGGCAGAAGAAGAGCCAGTGGGATTTCGATTAAACAAGATTTTTAAGGAATCCTTCCATCATGGAAGAAAAAACAGACATAAAGACCAACTGGTATGTTGTGCAGGTGATGTCAGGCCAGGAGAACAAAGTGTTCAACTATCTGGATTTCATCTGCTCGGGCGATCCCGCGAACGTGGTATTGCCGCCAGATGGGATCAAGAAGAAGTTTCACTCCATATTCTGTGGTCTTGTGCACGGGATATATGAGATAAACATTCCGTTTGAGTACGTCAACGAATACAAGGGCAGTGGTACCAAGAGCAAGAAAGCGAAAGAGCGCAAGCTTTATCCTGGATATGTGCTTATTAGGATGCAACTGCAGGATGAGAACGGGAAACTGATTCAACAAAACCTGAGTTTTGTCAAGGAGACCAAGGGTGTCATCGGTTTGATAGGCGACAAGATGCCAGTTCCGCTTTCGCCTGAAGAGGCCGAAGGCATGATGAAGGTCAGGAATGAAGCCGACGAGGAGCTGGTCAAGCCGAAGGTTGTCTATAGCATTGGCGAGACGGTCACGATTATCAAGGGCGCCTTTGAGAATTCTGAAGGCGTCGTTGAGGGAATCGACGAAGAGCGCGGAAAGCTGAAGCTTTCCGTGAGGATGTTCGGGAGACTGACGCCCGTCGAGGTGGATTTTGGGCAGGTGGAGCGTTCCCAGGAATAGGGGATGTTCCAGTTTTTATCGTAATTATTGAACACGGAATACGGGAGAGCACCTGCCAGCTCGCACCGACTCCGTGAAGTGAAAGAGGTCACAATGGCAAAGAAAAAGGTAGCTGAAGTACGTTTGCAGATACCTGCTGGGAACGCCAATCCTGCGCCGCCGGTCGGACCGGCACTGGGCCAGGCTGGTGTGAACATCATGGAATTCTGCAAGCAGTTCAATGCGGCGACCAAGGCTAACCAGGGGCTCATTACACCCGTGGTTATCACCGTTTACCAGGACAAATCCTTCACGTTCATCACCAAATCTGCGCCTGCAGCCGTTCTGATCAAGAAGGCCGCCAACCTGGCTTCCGCAGCCAAAACGCCTGGTCGCGAAGTCGTTGGCAAAGTCACACGCAAGGATTTGGAGCAAATCGCCGAAATCAAAAAGGCGGACATGAACTCAAGGACCCTGGAGGCGGCGGTTAGGGTTTTGGCCGGAACCGCGCGCAGCATGGGAATCGAGGTGGTCGATGAAGAGAAGTAAACTTTATCGTTCCCGGCTGGAAAAGGTTGACAGGACGAAGTTCTACAGCCTCGAAGAGGCAGTGGAGGTTCTGAAGTCGATGCCTTCATCCACCAAGTTTGACGAGACAGTGGAGGTCAGCTTCCGTCTCGGTATCGACCCGAAGCAAAGTGATCAGATGGTGCGTGGCGCCATGGTGCTTCCTCAGGGCACTGGCAAAGAGCAGCGCGTCGTCGTGGTTGCCGAGGGTGAATTCGCGCTCAGGGCCAAAGAGGCTGGAGCGGACGAAGTCGGTTATGAGGAACTGATTCAACGCATGAAAGGCGGCTGGTTGGACTTTGATGTTCTGATTGCAACACCTGCTGCTATGAAAGAAGTTAGGACTCTTGGTCGTGTCCTTGGCCCCCGTGGATTGATGCCCAATCCGAAGACGGGTACTGTCACGGAGGACGTGGCGGCTGCTGTCAAGGAGGCGAAGGCAGGGCGTGTGGAATACCGTTGCGACCGTGGCGGTTGTATCCATGTTCCCGCTGGCAAGTTGTCCTTCTCCAGTGACAGGATTCTTGAGAACCTGAAGGCTGTTTTGGCGACGATCCTGCGTGCTCGTCCCGCGGCGGCGAAAGGTGTCTATCTGAAGTCCTGGACCTTGAGCTCAACAATGAGTCCTGGCATTCGCCTGGATGCAAAAGTGGGGGCAAAGGCGTAATCATGAGAGCAGAAAAGAAACAAATGGTTGAGGAGCTGGCGGGCCTGATGAAGGACCGTGCGGTTGTCCTCATGAGTTACCAGGGCCTGAAGGCGAACGCGTTCAATGCGTTCCGTGCGAAGGTTGCGGGCGAGCAGGTGAACGGCAAGTGCCAGGTTGTCCAGAATACGCTGGTCAAGAAGGCAGCCGTCGAGCTGGGCTACAACGACTTGGCTGGAGCGGATTTGAATGGCGACACCGCGATGGTTTCTGGGCCCGACGCTGTTTCCCTGGTCAAGGCCGTGAAGGAGTTTGCGGCGGACAAGGAAAACTCGAAAGAGCACGTAAAGATTAAGCTGGCATTTGTCGAAGGTCAATTGCTGAATGCTGCTGATGCACTCGCCCTCGCGAACCTTCCTCCGAAGGAAGTCGTGCTGGCACAGTTGCTTGGCCTTATCCAGGCTCCTGCGTCAGGCATCGCACGTGCACTCAATGCCAAGGTGGCAAGCGTCCTGTATTTGTTGGATGCATACAGAAGTAAGTTAGAGAAAGAGCAGACTGCTTAAATAATTCGGAGAATTGAACAATGTCAGACGAAATCACTGTTGATGCGAAGATGGAGGAGTTTGTCTCCTACATTGAGAATTTGACCCTTTTGCAGGCCAGCAAGCTGGTGAAAGTCCTGGAAGAGCGCCTTGGCGTTAGCGCTGCCGCTCCTGTTGCTGTTGCCGCCGCCGCTCCTGGCGCCGCTGCTGCAGCCGCCCCTGCCGAGGAAGAGAAGACCGAGTTCGATGTCATCCTGGCTGGTTTTGACGCCGCCAAGAAGATTGGCATCATCAAGGTTGTCCGCGAGGTCACTGGTCTTGGTCTTGCTGAATCGAAGGCCCTGGTTGATGGAGCCCCGAAGCCTCTGAAGACTGGTATTGCCAAGGACGAGGCCAATGAGCTCAAGAAGAAACTTGAAGAGGCTGGCGCCAAGGTTGAAGTCAAATAATTTTGGCATAGCGTCGTAAAGTGAGAAGGGTCGGGTTTTGTTCCCGTCCTGCATGGCAACTGGTCTGGTGGCATGAAGAGCCGATGGGTTTTGAATGTGCGCCAGATCAGGTGTCTTTTGTTTTGAAGAGATTATTGATGCCTGACTGGGCATCTGGCAGCCATGCGGAATTGTTTTTTATCTGCAAGTTGAGAAGGCTGCCGTAGGAAAACCAGTTGACGAGAAGTGTTCTAGCGCGTTCGAGGTGCAGGGAATGGCATGTACCTTGAGTAGTCGAGGAGCGAGCGCGGAATGACTTGAGACAGCAGCTGGTTTTGTGGTTTAGAGATTTGGAGTGGCCATTGAATGTCATTGTTCTTCCGAAATTAATTTCGAAGAGATTGTTTCCCTCCAAATTGTGTTCATGAATTAGTTATTTTTCCCTAATAGTCATTATGCGTTTGGAAGCATTCTGCATATTGGGGTGTATCCTGTGCATGGCATAGATGTGCCGCGTGTGGGTGTTTTTCCTTTGGTCCAGGATGGGCAGTTGTGAGACTGCCCAATGATAATAAACGTATAGGGACAGTTGTAAAGCTTTCCCTCAAGAATTGGAACGGACAGATAATGAGTGAGCGTACAAATTTCGGCCGTCTGCCAGACGTCCTCCCGATTCCGGATCTAATAGAGATCCAGACGAAATCCTTTGAGGATTTCCTGCAGAAAGACGTACCGCCAATGCAGCGCGAGTACAAGGGTTTCCAGGAAGTGCTGAAGGACACCTTTTCCGCTGATTGGAGCGAGAACAACACAGGTCTTGAGTTTGTCAGCTATGACCTGGAGGAACCCAAGGTTTCCTTGGTTGACTGCCTGAAGGATGGGGGAACCTACCAGGCTTCCCTCTTTGCGACATTCCGCCTGACTCTCCCAGGGCAGAAGGAGAGCAGGGAAGAGCGAATCCATATTGGTGAAATACCGATCATGAGTGAGCGTGGCTCCTTTGTCATCAATGGTGCCGAGCGTGTCATCGTAAGCCAGTTACACAGGTCTCCAGGCGTCTGCTTTGAGCGGACAAAGCATGCCAGTGGAAAGGATCTCTATTCTTATAAGATTGTCGCGGATCACGGCTCCTGGCTTGAAGTCCAGTATGACAACAACGGCCTGATGTGGATTTTCCTGGACAGGAAGCACCGCCGCCGCAAGTTCCTCATCAGCACCTTCCTGCGAGCCTTTGGCCTAAACACCGACCGTGAGCTTCTGGATGCGGTTTACCGCTGTTTTTATCACAGCCGTACAAGCCAGCGTATCACCAAGGACAAATATGGCCGCACGCGTCTCATGCCGATGTTTGCGGAGCCAGGCGTCAATCCCACGGATGCTGAAAACGCCGTGTTAAAGGACTACAAGGAGCCGCTTCCCCGCTGGCTGGGTGTTGCGGACATGCCTATTGAAGAGCTGCTGGAGATGGACAACAACGAGCTGGCTCATGTTTATACGGCTGAACCTGTGCTTGATCCCAATGATGCCAAGACGAAAATCATCGAGGAGCTGACTCCCCTGACGGAGAGGGCGCTTCTGGATGCGCAGGATGCGGGCGTCGAGACTATCGCTGCCGTTGACACGCATGGTTTGGGCGACACCTTCATCAACTGCATCATCAAGGAGCATCGTGAGCCGATGGACATCTTCACGGCAGACGATGCACGCAAGGACATCTATCGGAAACTTCGTCCCCAGGACACCCCGAGCGAAGCCTCTGCGAAGACCCTTTTCTTCCGTCAGTTCGAGGATATCAAGCACTATGATCTGGGGCGCGTGGGGCGCTATCGCATATTCAAGAGGCTGGGTCAGTCGCCAGTCGCTGACATTGAGTTCCTCATGAGCGACGAAGAGAAGCTGACCCGCGAGAAGAACGGCAAAGTCACCTTTGACGGTGTGAAGAATGCCATTCGCATCTTCTCCAAGCTGATTGAAGAGTTTAACGAGGATGTTGAGAAACTGGATGAGGACCAGCACATTCTTCGTACGATGTTTGCCTCCCCTGAAGAGGGCATGGCCGATTTGATCCGTCCTTTGGAGGATGGCAAGCTGGAGAATCCTGAACTGGTTCGCAGTGTGCTTTCCATCTTTGCGAGGAACAACTATGCCAAGTTCCTGACCGAAGCCGACATGGACGAAATCATCGATGAGCCTGGCGGCGTGCTGAGCGTCTTCCTGACCAAATACATGGATGCGGCCAAGGAGAGCATCAAAAAGGCCTGTGCGAAGATTGGCATTGGCACTGAGCCATCCGATTCAAAGAAGTCAGACAAGGCGTACAAGGGCGAGGAGGCTATTCTGAAGGCTATTGGCGACGCACTGGAGAACTTTACATCCAGTACGGTTGAAGAACATGCTGTGTTCCTGCGCAATCCATTGAAGCCTGTGAGCAGCAGGAAACAGAATGCCAAGATAATGGACGGCATCAATCTGGTGACCCGCGAGTTGGTCAAAGAGATCATCAAACAGGTCATTTTCCAGGTTCAGGATTTCATCAAAGGGCGCCGTTATCTGACCAAGCAGGACATTGCCTCAGCCACGGCCTATATGATGCGCCTGAAGAACGACTGCTGCATTGTGGATGACATCGACCATCTGGGTCGCCGCCGCGTGAGGACAATTGGCGAGTTGCTTCAGAACCAGTGCCGCGTTGGACTGGCGAGAATGATGAGTGCCTTCCGCGAAAAGCTGAATGGCCCAGAAGGCGGAAACATGAATCCCGACAATGTGACGATAGCCAAGTTCATCAACCCGAAGCCGCTGGCGGGGGTCATCCGCGATTTCTTTGGCCGCAACCAGCTGAGCCAGTTCATGGACCAGACGAATGCTTTGGCAGAACTGACCAACAAGCGCCGTCTGAGCGCGTTGGGGCCTGGTGGATTGACGCGTGAACGCGCGGGATTTGAAGTCCGCGACGTTCATTCAAGCCATTATGGCCGTGTCTGTCCTATCGAGACGCCTGAAGGTCCGAACATCGGTCTTATCTCTTCTTTGGCATTGTATGCCAAGCTGGATGAGTTCGGTTTCATTAACACGCCATATCGCCGTGTTGAAAACAGCACGGTTTCGAATGTGATTGACTATTTGACAGCGGACCGTGAAGAGGACTTCGTCATTGCCCAGGCTAACGCGGCGCAGGACAGCAAAGGTAAGTTTACCGAGCAGTATGTTCTGGTCCGTGAAAAGGGTGAATCCGCCGAGGTGCCGAAGGAGAGGGTTAATTACATCGACGTTTCTCCCAAGCAGCTTATCAGCGCGGCGGCTGGTCTGATTCCCTTCCTTGAGCACGACGACGCAAACCGCGCGCTTATGGGTTCCAACATGCAGAGGCAGGCGGTTCCGTTGCTGGAGGCTGAGCGTCCCTATGTGGGCACTGGTCTTGAGGAGCCTGTTGCCCGCTACTCTCGAGCATCGCTTTCTGCCGTGGAGGATGGCATTGTTGCCTCCGCCGATGCGCAGCGCATCGTCATCACCAAGGACGGCAAGGAGCCTGGCAAGACGGATTATCCTGAAAGTGTCCATGTCTATGACTTGTACAAGTTCCTGCGTTCCAATGCATCGACTTTGGTGAACCAGCATCCGATTGTGAAGCGCGGGCAGGCGGTGAAAAAGGATCAGCCCATTGCGGACGGCGCCTCGACCGACCAGGGCGAGCTTTCGTTGGGCCGTAACGTGATGGTTGCATTCATGTCATGGCATGGATATAACTTTGAGGATGCCATCATCATCAGTGAACGGCTGGTTGCCAATGATGTTTATACCAGCATTCATGTCAGTCTGCAGGATGTCACAGCCCGTGACACCAAGATCGGTCCTGAGGAGATTACGCGCGACATTCCGAATGTCAGCGAGGATTCACTTCGCAACCTCGATTCCGAGGGAATTGTTCGTGTTGGCGCCGAGGTGAAGGCTGGCGATGTTCTGGTGGGTAAGATCACGCCGAAGAACGAGACGGATCTGGCACCCGAGGAGCGTCTTTTGAAGGCCATCTTCGGTGAGAAGGCGGCGGATGTCAAGGACAGTTCTCTGCTGGTGCCAGGCGGTCTTTCAGGTATCGTCATGGATGTTCGCGTTGATCGCAAGGCAGACACGCAGAAGGGCAATTCCAGTGGCAGCGACAACATGAAGACGTTGCTGAAGGAGACTAATGCCAGCTATGACGCGAAGGCGGAAAGCATCATCTCGAACATGCTTCAGCAGTTGTGCCCGCATTTCCTGGGCAAGAAGATTCCTTGCAACATCAAGCGCATCATCGCTGGTGAAGAAGAGGTCATCATTGAGGCCGACCGCAAGATTACCAAGACCATGCTGACCAAGCTGGCCAAGAACTACGATTCGTTCACGATGCGGGATTGCGAGGAAAAGACCAAAATCGAAGAGATTGTCAAGCCATTGCGCCTCCAGCTGCGGGACAACGAGCAGTGCCGCAAGGAGGAGATTGCCCTGATCGAACAGGGGCATGGCGGAGAGATCGGCAAAGTTCGCGGCGTCAAGGTCTATATTGCCAGCAAGCGCAAGATTTCCGTTGGCGACAAGATGGCTGGACGCCATGGAAACAAGGGTATCGTCGCCAAGATAGTGCCTGTCGAGGATATGCCGTTCATGGCGGATGGCACGCCCGTTGACATCATTCTGAATCCACTGGGTGTTCCTTCTCGAATGAACATTGGGCAGGTCTTTGAGACACATGTCGGCTGGGCGGCCAAGATTCTCGGGCTGACCGTGGCGACGCCTGTGTTTGACGGTATCCAGGAAAGCAAGATTCTGGAGATGCTCGAAGAGGCCAGGAAGGTCAAGGTCGAAGAGCAGGGCTGGAAGATTGACAAGGAGGGCCATGTCCGTGATGAAGAAGGACGCAATCGCGATGATTGCTTTGTCGGCAAGGACGGCAAGGTTCGGCTCTTTGATGGCCGCACGGGTGATCCCTTCGCGCAGAAGATCATGGTTGGCCAGATTTACATGCTGAAGCTGGACCACTTGGTTGCAAACAAGATCCACGCGCGTGCCGTTGGTTCTTATTCGCTGGTTACCCAGCAGCCTCTGGGAGGCAAGGCCCAACACGGTGGACAGCGTTTCGGCGAAATGGAAGTCTGGGCGCTGGAGGCATACGGTGCAGCCTATACGCTACAGGAAATGCTGACCGTCAAGTCCGACGATACCAAGGGTCGCACTGAGATGTACGAGTCCATCATGAAGGGCAACAATACATTGAAGGCGGGACGCCCAGAATCGTTCAACGTTCTCATGAACGAAATGAAGAGTCTGTGTCTGGACATCAAGCTCCACCAGAACAAGAACGACTGAGTCTGCGGGTTAGGAGGTGGCGGAGTATCTCCGCCAAGCCGTGAGGAAAGAATTGCCCGCCAGTGGGAAATGGATATGAACACATCCAAAACCTGGTGGCGGGTGGAATAAAAAATAGAGGTAATTTCAAAACTATCATCGAAATGCACGTTGACATGAACACATTGGCGTTGGCAACGCCTCTCGCCGCACGAAAGTGCGGCTTCGAGCCGTTGCCTTAGCCACTGCGCCCATCTCTTAGCGCATTTTGTGCTATTTTTGAAATTACCTCAATAAAAAAATGGAGGGCTGTACTTTGGACAGCACTAGCATCAAAAGTTTAGTTGGCAATGATCCGTTGAGCAATGACCAGATCAGTGAGGCCAACTGCGTGACCATCGGCATCGCATCCCCCGAGACCATCCGTTCTTGGAGCAAAGGGGAAGTCAAGACACCCGAGACCATCAACTACCGTACATACAAGCCTGAAAAGGGTGGTCTCTTCTGCGAGAAGATTTTCGGGCCAGTCCATGACTGGGAATGTGCCTGCGGAAAATACAAGCGTGTCAAGCATAAGGGCGTGACCTGTGACCGTTGCGGCGTCGAGGTCACTCTCTCCCGTGTCCGCCGTGAACGTATGGGGCACCTGGACCTGGCGGTTCCCGTCTCCCATGTCTGGTTCTACAAGGTTCTGCCTGGCCAGATGGCTCTTCTTCTGGACATCAGCCAGAACATTTTGGACAAGGTCATCTACTACGAAGGCTGGATTGTCATCGACAAGGGGGAAACCTCCTTGGAGAACAACCAGCTTCTCACCGATGACGAATACACCTTCTATCGCAGCCAGTTCGGCGAATCATTTAAGGCGGGAATGGGTGCGGAGGCCATTGAGGAGCTTCTGAAGCGTCTCGACCTGCCGAAGCTGAAGGAGGAGCTTTCCGAGGAGCTCAAGCAGGACAACGCCAAGAGCAAGGCCAAGCGCAAAAAGCTGGTCAAGCGCGTGCGTCTTGTTGAAGGGTTGCTTGAAAACAAGATGAAGCCCGAATGGATGATTCTGCATGTCCTGCCAGTCATTCCACCTGATCTGCGTCCTCTGGTTCCGTTGGAGGGTGGTCGCTTTGCAACATCCGACCTGAACGACCTCTATAGGCGTGTTATCAACCGCAACAATCGTCTGAAGAACTTGCTGAGTCAGCAAACTCCAGAGGTCATCATCCGCAATGAGAAGCGCATGTTGCAGGAGGCTGTCGATGCCCTGCTGGACAATGGGCGCCACGGTCGTGCTGTCACAGGCACTGGCAACCGCGAGCTGAAGTCCCTGACGGCCATGCTGAAAGGTAAGCAGGGGCGTTTCCGCCAGAACCTGCTCGGCAAGCGTGTTGACTACTCTGGCCGTTCCGTCATCGTTGTGGGCCCCGAGCTTCGCATCAATCAGTGCGGTCTTCCCAAGACCATGGCTTTGGTTTTGTTCGAGCCGTTTATCATGCAGAAGCTGAAGGAGCGGGGGTTTGTCAAGACTGTTCGCAATGCCAAGAAATGGATTGAGGAAGGCCGCAAAGAGGTTTGGGACATCCTGGACCAGGTCATCAAGGGGCATCCCATCCTGCTGAACCGCGCTCCCACGCTTCACCGCCTCAGTATCCAGGCGTTTGACCCCATCCTCATCGAGGGTCAGGCCATCCGACTGCATCCGCTGGTCTGCACGGCGTTCAACGCCGACTTCGATGGTGACCAGATGGCTGTGCACGTGCCTCTTTCCAATGAGGCGCAGCTGGAGGCAAAGCTGCTGATGCTTTCCCCGAACAACATTTTCTCGCCTGCCAGCGGCAAGCCTATCACGACGCCGTCGCAGGATATCACTCTGGGCGTCTATTATCTCTGCTATGAGGACAAGCGGAAGCGTGCCGCGTTTGAGGCGACTCCCCACCATGAGCAGAAATACTACAATGACATTGCCGAGGTTCTGCTGGCCAAGGAGGTTGGCAGCATTCAGATGCATGACTTCTTCAACCTTCGCAACCCCTTCTATGGACAGGATACCATCTGGGGCAAGGAGACCAAGGACGACGAGTTCATCGTGACCACCTGCGGTCGCTGCATCTTCAGTGAAATCTGGCCGCCGCGCATGGGTTTCTTCAACGCTCCTGCTGGCAAGAAGGAGCTGGGCGCCATGATCAAGAGCTGCTACGAGAACATCGGTCGAACCGAACTCATCCAGGTTCTTGACAAGCTGAAGGACTTGGGATATGAATATGCCACATGGGCAGGCTTCTCCATCGGTATCCAAGACATGATTGTCCCGCCCGACAAGAAGGACATCATCGCCGCTGCGCAGAAGGAGATTGAGAGCATCCGCGACAGACGTAACAAGGGTCTGCTTTCCGAGGCGGAACGCTACAACATGAGCATTGACGTGTGGTCCAAGGCGAACAGCCAGCTTGCAGACGAGCTGGAAGGATCCAAGGAGAAGCCCAGCGTGCTGCTGGAGAACCTTGGACGCGAGGAGATCAACCCTGTCTATGCCATGTTGAACTCTGGCGCACGAGGCAGTAAGGACCAGATCCGCCAGCTGGCGGGAATGCGCGGACTGATGGCGAAGCCGTCAGGACAGATCATCGAAAACCCGATTATCGCAAACTTCCGCGAGGGGCTCACCGTTCTAGAATACTTCATCTCCAGCCACGGTGCACGAAAAGGTTTGGCGGACACTGCTCTGAAGACAGCTGACTCAGGTTATATGACGCGGCGTCTGGTTGACGTGGCGCATGATGTGATTTGCGTGGAAGAGGACTGCGGTACCGTCAACGGCACCTGGCTTGAAAGTAGCAGTTCAAAGGACGAGGACAGAAAAGTCCTGGCTGACCGTATCAGCGGACGTTTCAGCGTGGATGAAATCGTTGACCCGAAGACTGGCGAGACGCTGGTCGATGTGGGAGGCGAAATCACAGCCAAGATAGCAAAGCGCATCGTGGATGCGGGCATTACCCGTGTTCATATCCGCTCGGTTCTGACCTGCGAAAGCGACCACGGCATCTGCGCCAAGTGCTACGGGCGCAACCTGGCGACTGGTGGAATGCCTGATGTCGGTGACCCGCTGGGCATCATCGCGGCGCAGTCCATCGGTGAACCAGGTACGCAGCTTACCATGAGAACCTTCCACGTCGGCGGTACCGCATCCGCCAGTGAAGACAAGACCTTCTATGAAGCGCAGCATAACGGTATCATCCGCATCACCGATGTGGTGCCTGTCAAGACGCGCGAAGGCAAGTATGTCGTCACATCCAAGAGCGGCAAGATTGTCATTGAGGATGAAAATGAGAATCTGCTTGAGGAATATGAACTGTTGGCGGGCGCCGTCATCGAAAAGGCAGATGGCGAGAAGGTGAAGAAGGGCGAACGCTTCGTCACCTGGGATGCCTACAGCATTCCCATCATCACCAACCTGACAGGTCGAATCGAGTTCCATGATTTGTTGGAAAATGTTACGGTTCACAGCGAAATCAGCGGCGTGAGCAGCAACATGGAACTGATTGTCATGGATCACAGCCAGGATATTCATCCGAGGATTGAAGTGGTTGCCGCTTCGAGCCCCGAGGAGAAGGTGGTTGCCCGTAAGAAGGCGGCCCCCAAGAAGACTGCCAAGGGGAAAGGCAAGGGACGCGGCAAGAAGGCTGCGGCGGTTGCCGAACCCGTCGAGGCCGAGAACGATGCAGATGTGGAGCGCAAGCCCTACGCGCTGGCCTCGGGTGCGCACATTGTTGTTCAGGATGGCGACTTTGTGTATGCAGGTGACATTATCGCCAAGATTCCCAGGCAGGGCAAGATCACGAAGGATATCACGGGTGGTCTTCCCCGTGTTGCCGAGCTGTTCGAGGCGCGTCGTCCGAAGAAGGCGGCTGAGATCTCCAAGCTGGAGGGTGTCGTCTCGATGGAGAAGGAATCCAGCAAGGGCTGGTCAATCATCACGGTGACCGACATGGAGACAGGCAAGGCCGAGGAGCACAAGATACCTGCTGGCAAGCAGATTATCGTGAATGCGGGCGAGTGGGTCGAGAAGGGGCAGCCCCTGACCGACGGCGACCCCGTCCTCCAGGATATGCTGGAGGTATGTGGTCCTCAGGTTACCCAGCAGGCGCTGGTCAATGCCGTTCAGGGCGTTTACAGAGGGCAGGGCGTTGACATCAATGACAAGCACATTGAGATCATCGTCAGGCAGATGATGAACCGCGTGCGCATCGTCGAACCTGGCTCCACCCGATTCCTTGACGGCGAACTTATCGAGAAGCGTGAGTTCCAGAAGGAGAATGAGCGTGTCAGCGCAGAGGGCGGCAAAGAGGCGAAATCGACACCGTCATTGCAAGGTATCACCAAGGCCTCCATCTCTTCGGAGAGTTTCATCTCGGCGGCCTCCTTCCAGAACACCACGCATGTTCTGACCGAAGCGGCCATTCTTGGAAAGAAGGATGAACTGCGGGGCTTCAAGGAGAATGTCATCATGGGACAGCTCATCCCTGCTGGCACTGGCTACCATACCGTCCAGAGCGTCAAGCTGGAGTATGTCACCGAAGATGGCAACCTGGACGGTGTCATCTCCGAAGAGACCATCCAGTCGAAGAAGGACAACGACAACCGAAAGAGCATGAGCGATTTCGTCAAGATGTGATTGTGATTGCGGAAAGCCAGGGGCGTGTTCGTTGAACGTTCGCGCACTTGGCTGGTTGAAAGCACGTTCCTGTCGTTTTTCGACTAATGGATTTGACATGCCGTGATTGTGTAATATATTAATAATTCATATTTGTAATTTTGTTTTGGAGTAATAGGAAACAAACTAACATGCCGACAATCAATCAATTGGTAAGAATGGGTCGCTCCGTGAAGCCGCGCAAGAGCCGCGTCCGTGCATTGGCGATGTGCCCGCAGAGGCGTGGTGTCTGCCTTCAGGTGAAGACGACGACCCCGAAGAAGCCGAATTCAGCTTTGCGTAAAATCGCCAGGGTACGCCTGACGAATGGCCAGGAAGTCACCGCCTACATTGGTGGCGAGGGTCATAACCTTCAGGAGCACAGCGTAGTGCTGGTGCGTGGTGGTCGTGTCCGTGACCTCCCGAGTGTTCGCTACCACATCGTCCGTGGCACATTGGACTCCACTGGGGTTGAGAAGCGCCGTCAGGGGCGTTCCAAGTATGGTGCCAAGCGTCCGAAACCAGGTGCGGATGCAGCGAAGGGCAAGAAGAAATAATCAACAAGAATAATTCTCCCAAGTATTTGCGGACCGCTTAAGGACCGTGCATACGGGAGAGGGATAGGACAAAAAGCATGAGAAGACGCCAAGCCGAAAAGCGCCAGGTTATACCTGATATTCGTTATAATAGCGAAATCGTGGCCCGTCTTATTAACGTGGTCATGGAACGTGGCAAGAAATCTACCGCTCAGTCCATCGTTTACGGTGCCTTTGACATTATCAAGGAATCCAAGAGCGATATGGAGCCGTTGGAAGTATTCACCACCGCACTGGAAAACGTCAAGCCGAGACTTGAGGTGAAGAGCCGCCGCGTTGGTGGTGCCACCTATCAGGTTCCGTTGGAAGTTCCTGCCGAGAGGCAGACAGCCGTTGCACTGCGCTGGATAGTCAGCTATGCCCGCGCACGCAAGGGCGTTCCGATGGCAAAATCGCTTGCCGCAGAATTGACCGATGCCTTCAATGGCACTGGCAATGCGGTGAAGAAGAGAGACGATGTGCACAAGATGGCCAAAGCCAACCAGGCATTTGCCCACTATCGTTTCTGATTTGCCAACATTAAAAATCTGCCGCAGACTTCGACGAGAGGCTTCTGCGGCTTTTGCATGAATAGGGCAAAGGGTAACCTTTGCCTCGCGAGGCAATGGCAAACCTGTTTTGCGGTTGTCTCATCCGAATGGTGTCGGGAGGATTTAGACGTGGAGGTAATTTCAAATCTATCATCGAAATGCGCGTCGATATGAACCCATTGGCGTTGGCAACGCCTCTCGCCGCACGAAAGTGCGGCTTCGAGCCCTTGCCTTAGCCACTGCGCCCATCTCTTGGCGCATTTCGCGCTAGTTTTTGAATTACCTCCGTGGAAAAGAGTGACAACACGACAGAATCCTTTCCAGAAAAGATGCAGAAGACACCAGCCAGCATCCGAAACGTGGGAATTGTCGCCCATGTGGATGCGGGGAAAACGACCCTGACCGAACGCATACTCTATGCGACCAAGGTCATTCGCTACATGGGAGATGTCCAGGACGGAACAACCGTGACGGACTGGATGCCCCAGGAGCGGGAACGCGGCATCAGCATCAATGCCGCAGCCGTCAATTGCCGATGGAGGGATTGGTTCATCAACCTGGTGGACACTCCTGGGCACATTGATTTCACGGCGGAAGTCGAGCGCACATTGTGCGTGATGGACGGAATTGTGGAGGTGTTCTGCGCGGTCAAAGGCGTGCAGGCGCAGTCCGAGACCGTCTGGAGTTCTGCCGAACGGTACAAGCTTCCTGCTCTGGCCTACGTCAACAAGATGGACCGTGAAGGTGCGGACGCCGACAAGGTTGTCAAGCAGATCGCGGAACGTTTGAGGACGACAGCCGTCCCTGTGCAGTTTCCAGTTGGCAGCGGAGATGGTTACAAGGGGACCGTTGACTTGTTCACGGGTCGCCGTGATGGCGACATGAAAGAGGTTGACGAAGAGACACTGGAAGTCGAAGTCCAACTTGCGCGCGATCACTTGATCGAGTGCCTGGCGGAGGTTGACGACAAGGTCTTGGTTGACTACCTTGCAAATCACGAGCCTGATGCCGACACGCTGCGGAGCGCCATGAGGCGCGCCGTGGTGAATCGGCGGATAGTTCCAGTTTTGTTTGGTAGTTCTCTGCATAACCAGGGCGTGAAGGATTTGCTGGATGCTGTGGGGTATTACCTGCCGAATCCTCTGGAGCGTCCCAGAAGTGCGGAGGTGCAGAATACCACGGGATTGCTGGTTTTCCGATTGGTTGACCACAACGAATATGGCAAACTGGCATACGCTCGGCTCTTTGGTGGCAAGATAGCCGCTGGACAGGTTGTTGTGAACGCAAGAAACCACGTCCGCAAGCGGGTTGAAGGCGTGCTGAAGATACAGGCTGCGGAGGTTGAAGAGAGCTCCTCGGTTGTGTTGGGCGACATCGTTGCGCTTCGGGGCAACTGGTCCAGGACGGCAATTGGCGATTTCCTGGTGGAGCCATCGCTTCTTAGTTCCGTCAAGGAGGTGGCTGCCTTCTTTGGAGTGCCGAAGCCACGGTTTCCTCATCCTGTCTTCTCCATCAACATGGAGGCAAAGGAGCGGGAGAGGGATGCGGAGTTTGCGAAGGCGGTCAAAAGGCTGGCCAGCGAGATTCCGACCCTATCGGTCAAACCTATTGCGGGGACCGTGGGATGGCATTTCTCTGGTATGGGCGAACTCCAACTGGAGGTCATTCGCGACAGGTTCAAGACCGACTACGGTATTGAGACACTCGTTGGCGAGCCCAGTGTGGAGTATCGGGACACCATACGGGGGGATGCAAAAGGGGATTTCCTCTTTGAAAAACGCTTCCCGAACGGCGTTGAAATCAGCGCCCGCGTGGAAGTACAGGTCCAGAAGTTGAAAAACGGTGAGGGCCTGGAATTGGATTTTGCCCAGCTGGACGGTGCCTTGCAGGCAGAGCTTGCAGGTGCGGTCAGGCAGGGCGTGATGAACGTTGTCAACGCGGAAGGCTCAGGCTTTCCGATGACAGATATGAAAGTGACGGTTCTAAGTGCATCTTCAAACGCTGGAGATGCAGGGGAGCCAGCACTGGTTTCAGCCGCTGTCGGTGCGATGTCAAATGCGCTGGAGAAGGCTGGGCGGTGCACCCTTGAACCCGTGATGAAGCTGGAAATCAACACTCCAGGCGATACATTAGGCAGCGTGATCGCTGATTTGAATGCGCGCCATGGTAGTGTGACCCAGATTGATTCGCTGGCCTTGGGGGTTCTGAGAATCGTTGCATTGGCGCCTCTAGCCGAGCTTTTCGGCTATGCCTCCTCGCTTCGGTCCATGAGCGCTGGACGGGGAGATGTGGTGGCAGAGCTTGCGATGTACAAAGAAACCACGTCGCAGGTCCATGCTGGACACTAAACTTGAAGCTCATAAAACGTAAGGTTCCAGAAGATGGCTGAAAGTCAAAAAATCAGAATTCGTCTGCAGGCCTTTGAACACACCATTCTTGACCAGAGCATGAATGACATCGTGAACACGGTCATAAAGACTGGTGCGCAGGTCGCAGGTCCCATTCCGCTCCCGACCAAAATCGAGCGCTTCACCGTCAATCGTTCGCCGCACGTGGACAAAAAGTCCATGGAGCAGTTTGAGATTCGCACTCACAAGCGGGTGATTGACATCATCAATCCCACATCCAAGACAGTGGATGAGCTGCGCAAGCTCAATCTTCCTGCTGGCGTTGACATCATTGTTAAAATCTGACAGGGGGGATTGAAAAATGAGAAAAGGAATGATAGGCAAGAAGCTTGGGATGACCCAGGTTTATACGGAAACGGGCGTTCTGGTTCCCGTCACGGCCATTGAGCTGGGACCCTGCCCCGTGTTGGAAGTCCGCACCAAGGAGAAGAATGGCTACAGCGCATTGCAGCTGGGCTTTGGCTCCAGGAAGGCCAAGAACGTCTCCAAGGCGGTTATCGGCAATCTGAAGAAGGCAAATCTGCAGGACAATCCGCCAGCCGTGATTCAGGAGATCCGCCTGGACGAGGATCCCTCGCAGGAGATCGGCAGCGCGCTGACCGCAGACATTTTCGCCGTTGACGAGTTCGTGGATGTTCGTGGCCGCACGAAGGGCCGTGGCTTCCAGGGTGTGGTGAAACGTTGGCGTTTCGGCGGTGGCCGTGCCAGCCATGGTGGCGCATGGGTGCGCCGCTCTGGTTCAATCGGTATGTGCGCGGCTCCTGGAAAGGTTTACAAAGGCAGGAAGATGCCTGGGCACATGGGCAATGTTTTCCGTACTGTCGAGAACTTGCGCGTTGTTGCGGTACGCCCTGAAATGAACCTGATGCTGGTCAAAGGTGCCATCCCTGGTTCCATTGGCGGCTATGTAACGGTCATGAACGCTGTTAAGAAGTAAACGGGGGGACACTACAATGGCAAATACATTAGAGATATTGAAAGCGTCTGGCGACGCAAGCGGCGAGAGCGTCGAATTGAAAGAGCTCTGGCTGGAGCGTGCCAAAGGCGAACAGGCTGTTAAGGATTCGGTGGTGGCCTTCTGGGCTGGTCTCAGGGCGGGCACTGCCAGCACGAAGACTCGTGGTCTTGTAAGCGGCGGCGGCAGCAAGCCGTGGCGCCAGAAAGGCACGGGCCGCGCACGTAGCGGAAGCTCCCGTTCCCCAGTGTGGCGTGGCGGTGGCATCGTGTTTGGTCCGCAGCCGAGGAGCTACGACAAGAAGGTCAACCACAAGGTTGAGAAACTGGCTCTTCGCCGTGCCTTCACCGACAGGGTTGATGAACAGGCCGTCATCGTGGTGGATTCCATTGCGGATGTCTGCGATGCCGACAAGAATCCCAAGACCAAGAAGATGATTGAGTTCCTGAAGGCCATTGGCGCAGGCGACCATGCGTTGGTTTTGGATGCCGAGATTGACAGCGCCGTTGAAACTGCGTCTCGCAACCTTCCGACCGTTCTTGTCATGAAGGCGTCATCTGTGAACACCTACTGGATGCTCCGCTTTGACAAGGTTGTGATAACCAAAGCTGGGCTGGAAGCGCTTGGTGAGCGTCTTGGATAAGGAGGCAAAAGATGTTTAATCCCTACGATATCGTCTATTCCGTGATGATTACGGAGAAAGCTACCGCTGCCAGCGAGACGCTTCACAAATACACGTTCAAGGTCAACCCGAAAGCCAACAAGATTGAGATTGCGAAGGCTGTCGCGGCTCTCTTTGATGATGTCAAAGTCGCTTCAGTCAATGTGATGAACTATGCTGGAAAGATGAAGCGCATGCGCAGTGCAAAGCTGGGCAAGCGCCCCGACTGGAAGAAAGCCATTGTCACCCTTTCCGAAGGGAAGATCGAGACACTGTGATTTCTGGTTCATTCAAACACATTAGACTGAAAAACAATTAAGAGGCACTTCAATGGGTATAAAGAAATACAAGCCGACTTCTCCAGGTCGCAGGCAGATGTCGGTCAGCGATTTTAGCGAAATCACGCGTACCACTCCCGAAAAGTCCTTGACTGAAGGCAAGAGATCGACGGGTGGACGCAACAATCTCGGCCGTGTGACAGTTCGTTTCCGCGGTGGCGGCGTCAAGAGACGCTACAGAATCATCGACTTCAAGCGCAACAAGGATGACGTTTCAGCCGTTGTCGAGCACATTGAATACGATCCCAACCGTTCGGCGCGCATCGCACTTCTGAAATATGAAGATGGCGAGAAGCGCTACATCCTGGCTCCTCTGGGGCTGAAGCAGGGCGATGTTGTCCGCAGCGGCGAAAAGGCCGAGTTCAAGACAGGTCATGCCTTGTTCCTGAAGGACATCCCTGACGGTCTGACGGTGCACTGCATTGAGCTGTATCCTGGCCAGGGTGCATCCATTGCGCGCGCGGCAGGCCAGATGGCCATCGTTCGCGGTAAGGAAGGCAACTATGTTCAGGTGAAGCTCCCCAGCGGTGAAGTTCGTCTCATCCATGGGAACTGCCGCGCGACCATCGGTCAGGTTGGCAATCTGGAGCACAGCGGCATTAGCCTGGGCAAGGCTGGCAAGAAGCGCTATTTGGGCAAGCGTCCGCATGTCCGCGGCGTTGTCCAGAACCCTGTTGACCACCCGATGGGTGGTGGTGAAGGCCGTACCAGCGGCGGTGGGCAGCCCGTTTCACCGTGGGGTCAGCTTGCCAGGGGCTTCAAGACTAGAAGAAACAAGAAAGCGTCTGATCGCTTCATCATTCAACGGAGGAAGAAGTAATGTCTAGGTCAATCAAAAAAGGTCCGTTTACGGACGAGCACCTGATGAAGAAGGTTGACGCCATGAACGCAAAAGGCGAGAAGAAGGTTGTGAAGACCTGGTCTCGCAGGTCGATGATTCCCCCTGAATTCGTTGGCCACACCTTTGCCGTTCACAATGGCAAGGCTTTCACGAATGTCTTTGTGACAGAAAACATGGTCGGCCACAGGCTGGGCGAGTTCTCTCCCACCCGTATCTTCAGAGGCCATGGTGCAATAAGCGGAAAGGCCGCCAACTAATGGTTTGTGCCGCATAGCGCGTTGCAAAGAGGGCGTTCCGTCTGTCGGAACGCCTTCTTTGCTTTTAATCGCCGCGCTAAAGCGCTGCGCACAGGATAGGTGGGGTGCTTGCTTTTAATCGCCGCGCTAAAGCGTTGCGCACCGTGCAGGTAAGGTACCTGTTCTGTGTGCGGGGCTTGAGCCCTGCGAAGTTTAAACAGAGGTTAAAAATGATGGAGAATCTTATAGCGAAGGCAGAAGTGCTGTTGGAGGCATTGCCCTATATTCAGCAGTTTCATGAGGCGATGGTGCTAGTCAAGTTCGGTGGCAGTGCCATGGAGGATCCAGAGGTGACGAAGCGTGTGCTGAAGGACATTGCCTTCATGCAGTCTGCGGGGATGAGGCCAATCATTGTCCACGGTGGCGGCAAGGCGATTTCCGCCGAGTTGAAGCGTCGGGAAATTCCAACCCGTTTTGTGAACGGGCTTCGTTATACCTGCGAGCGGACCATCAAGGTCGTCGATAGGGTGCTGCACGATGATGTCAACGCGGCTCTGGTCGAGCAGCTGTGGAGCTGGGGGACCAAGGCTGCCGCTGTCAGCGGCAAGGATGTGCTTCGCTGCCATCGCATCACCACAAAGGACAAGGAGACGGGAGAAGAGCTGGACCTTGGCTTTGTCGGCGAAGTGGTCAATGTCGATGTGGAGCAGGTCAAGTGGGTGATGTCCCGCGGTGAGATTCCCGTCATCACGCCTTTGGCGTGCGACATGAACGGGAGGGTCTTCAACATAAATGCGGACATGGCGGCCTGTGTCATTGCTTCGCAGATGAAGGTTCGCAAACTGGTTTTCCTGAGCGATGTCCCTGGCGTTCTGCGGAATCCCGAGGACCAGAGTTCCCTTATTTCCACTATTGCCACCAGCGAGATAGACAGTCTGGCTGCGGAAGGCATCATCTCTGGCGGGATGTTGCCGAAGTTGAAGAGCGCGGCGGATGCATTGAAGGCGGGCGTTTCCAAAGTCCACCTCATTGACGGGAGGCTGCCTCACTCGCTTCTGCTGGAATTCTTTACCGACAAGGGTATTGGAACGCAAATTATACCTGCTTGATTTATTTCAGGGGCGTGAAGCCCCTATGAAAAAGGAAAAAACAATGAAAGAGATTATTGATTTGGGAATGCATGGCAAGTCGCTTTTGCGGCTTTGTGACATAGAGGACTGGCAGATGCTTGGGCTCATCAACGCTGCCATTGCGCTGAAGGCGCGCAAAAAGGCGGGGCTTCATTTGCAGAATCCTCTTATCAAGGGGAAGAACATTGCGCTGGTTTTCCAGAAATCCTCCACACGCACCCGTTGTGCCACGGCGAATGCGGTCAGCGACGAGGGAGGGCATCCTGAATATCTGGGCAAGACCGACAGCCATTTCGGCAAGAAGGAATCCGTGAAGGACAGCGCGCGTGTCCTGGGACGCCTTTTTGATGGCATTCTTTTCCGTGGCTATGCGCAGCAGACGGTGGAGGATTTGGCAACCTATTCAGGCATCCCAGTCTGGAATGGTCTGACGGACCAGTGGCATCCCACGCAGGCTCTGGCCGACTTACAGACGGTGCAGGAGCATTTCGGCACCCTGAAGGGTTTGACGCTCGCTTTTGTGGGTGATGGCCGCAACAATGTCTGCAACTCCCTGATGATGTCCTGCGCGAAGGCTGGCATCAATATGATTGACATCTGCCCGCCAGAGCTTTCTCCAGAGCCGCAGCTGGTGGAGGCCTGCCAGAAGATAGCCAAGGCAAATGGCTCTGAAGTGAGGGTCAGCCATGACCCAGAGGGCGGTGTCAAGGACGTCAATATTCTCTATACGGATGTGTGGGTGTCCATGGGCGAGGAGGATTTGTTCGAGCAGCGCATCAAGCTGCTGAGCCCCTTCCAGATCGACATGGCGATGTGCGAGCGCACGGGTAACCTGAAGAACGGCAGGTTGATGTTCCTGCATTGCCTTCCCTCTTTCCATGACAACAACACCGAGGTCAGCCGCGAAATCGGCGCGATGGAAGTGACCGACGAGGTATTTGAAGCGCCCTTCTCCAAGGTCTTTGATGAGGCGGAGAACCGTCTGCATACCATCAAGGCCATGATACTGGCATCCCTGCTGTGAGGTGAACTATGCTTAAAAAGAAACGTCTTGATGAAATCAGCTGGGAAGATTACACGAATCTGACCCAGGAGGAGCAGGCTCCTTATCTCGTGCAGGCAAATGGCCGCCCCTATCACGTGCTCATTGCGCAGCAGTTTGAGCGTGAGAGCCTGGATGCCCTGTGTGATTTGGCGACGCGTATCCGCAAGATTGCGAAGAGCAAGGACGGCATGAGATTCCTCTCGGATTTGCTTGCCCATAAGCGCGCGATGCTTTATTTCCACCAGCCCAGCAGCCGTACATTCCTTTCGTTCTATGCGGCGTGCCAGATATTGGGCATTGCCTTGGCGGAGGTTCGCGATCCCTCCATCTCATCGGAGCAGAAGGGGGAATCGCTGGAGGATTCCGTGAGGACCTTCAGCTCCTATTTTGACATGATTATCATGCGCACCCCCTTCCAAGGGTTTGTCGATAAGATGGCGTGGATTCTCTCCAACACGGAGCGTCCGCTTCCGATTATCAATGCAGGGTCGGGCAAAGATCAGCATCCTACCCAGGCTTTGCTGGACATCTATACGCTCCAGCGCAGCTTTGAGAAGAGCGGTGGCCTGGAGAACAAGCACATTGTCTTTTGCGGGGATTTGAAACGCGGGCGCACTGTCCGCTCCCTCTCGCGGCTGCTGACTTTCTATCCCAACATCAAGCAGACTTTTGCGGCACCTGACAGCCTGCAGATCGGGGAGGACATCCTGCAGTATCTGCGGAACGCCAATGTGGAGTATAATGTGACCAACGACTTCAAGGGTACCATCCCCGAGGCGGACGCCATCTATATGACTCGCATACAGGACGAGTGGGACACGAGTCCTGGTGAGAGCAAGAAGATTGATTTGACCGACTACTCGTTTACAGGTGCGGATCTGGAGCGTTTGCCTCGCAAGTCCATTATCATGCACCCACTGCCCCGCAGGAATGAAATCGATACTGCCTGTGACAACGACCCGCGTGCGATGTACTGGCGGCAGATGCGGAATGGCATGTGGATACGCTGCGCCCTCATCGCCACCATATTCGGGCGTGATGTGGCCATCAACAATTATTACACCCTCAATCTGAAGTGAGGAAGTCTCTTTTTTTCTCCAGGTAGCAAAAAGCATTGTAACGGTTTGAATTTGCCTATAATTGGTTGTATAATTGCAAAATGTTGATTTATCTTGTGCTTTAACCCTCCACAAAACAGTTTAGGAGCATAAAGAAAATGAAGAGACATTTTACGTTGATTGAGTTACTGGTTGTGATTGCCATCATCGCGATTTTGGCGGCGATGCTGTTGCCCGCTCTTTCCAAGGCCCGCGAAAAGGCACGTGCCATTTCCTGTGTGAACAATATGAAGCAAATCGGCACTGGGCTGATTATGTACTGCAATGACTTTGACGACTTCCTGCCGCCTTGCGATATGACAAGTGGCACGCATCCTTATTGGAACGAGACCATGATTGGGCAGCTGAGCACCTCCACCACCCAGAATGTCGAAGGCGCCTACCTCAGCTCCAAGATATTGAAATGCCCGAGCGCCACGAACAAAGGCGACTGGCATTGGTTCTGCTATGGGATGAACTGGCAAATCTCCAACCGTGCCTTCAGCAATAAGCTGACCAACATGAAGTCCCTTAGCCAGAAGATTATCATCATCGACACAAGAAACCATGATTCAAGCGGCAATGTGAACGGCAACATGTATCAGCGCTTCAATCCCACGAGTACGAGCATGGGGGACACTGGCTGGGGCTACCCCGCACAGACCCACGGCGACGCCTGCAACTGCCTGCACTTGGACGGGCATGTCCAGCCCTATAGAGTCCCCAATCAAAAGCTTCCATACGCCAGCTTCCCGTTCAATCCCAATGCGACGGATTGCAAGCCATACATGCTTCCAGCCTATTGAGGTTATTTCAAAACTATCATCAAAATGCGAACGCGTTTCGCGCTAGTTTTGAAATTAACACTATTAACAACATAGGAGTTAACTTATGAGAAAGCTGTTTACACTGATAGAACTGCTGGTGGTCATCGCCATCATCGCGATTTTGGCGGCGATGCTGTTGCCCGCGCTGAGCAAGGCGCGTGAGAAGGCGCGTGCCATTTCCTGCGTAAACAACATGAAGCAGATTGGCACAGGATTGCTGATGTACTGCAACGACTCCGATGATTTCCTGCCGATGGCAGACACTGGTGCGCGCCCCTATTGGCATGAAAGACTGGTTGGTGAGCTGTGTGCCTCCGACAAGCCGAATGTTGATGGCAACTATCTTAGCACCAATATCATGAAGTGCCCGAGCGCAACTGGGTCGGGCTACTGGTACTGGTTCTCCTATGGCATCAACTGGGCGCTTACGGGGCGTTGGTCAGCTACAGCTACCCCGAATGCCACGAATGCTAATGGCATTTCAAAGCTCACCTCCTTGAAGTCCCACAGCCAGAAGATTATTGTCTTTGACACAAGGCAGAATGATACAAGCGGCAATCCGACTGGTAACATGTACTGGCGTGTCAACGTGAACGCGAAGTCTTACACGGACACAGGCTGGGGCTGGCCGAATGGCGCGCATAGCGGCGCATGCAACTGCCTGCACTTGGACGGGCACGTCCAACCCTACAAAGTCCCTGTAAAGACCGCCCCGCATGGCACCTTCCCGTTCAACGCTGCTCAGGACGACAGCAAGCCATACCTGCTTCCTGGCTATTAATTGATCTTTTGGGGCACGCTTTCCTGCGCGCCTTTTTGCGTGATGACTTTGGCGCGCTTTCCTGCGCGCCATTTTTATGCGTAGTTGCTTTTTGCTACGATTGCCGCAAAGCTTAAGCCTTGAATACAGAACTGGCTTGTTCTGTCCAGAAGAAAAAACAGGCGGCGCGTTGGGAAAAAGGGAATGTTGGATTACATTAGTGATAATGTCTAGGTAATTCACAACAATTATTACAAGGAGAATCAATCGTGAAGCGTTTGGCGTTAGTATTAAGTGTGTTGACCTGTGGTTTTCTGTTTGGTCAGGACAAGGTTGCGTATATCAGTATGGACAAGGCATGGAATGAGTTTTACAAGACTTGCAATGCCAATGTGATTTTCGAGCAGAAGAAGCAGGAATTTGAGGAAAAGATGGCCATTCTTCAGCAGGGGCTTGAGGCAGAAGCAAAAGAGTTGAAAGCCCTGCAGGCCGATGCCACCAATGAACTGCTTTCAACGGACGCCAGTGAGGAGGCAAAGCGTAAATTCCGTGTACGCGCAGAGTTGTTTGGGAGCAAGCGGGATGATTTTGAGCGCACACGCCGCAGCGGTGTCCAGGAGTTGAACCAGCTGAAGGCTGAGACCGAGGAAATGCTGATGAAGGAACTGACGGCATCTGTGGAGAAATTTGCATCGGACAAAGGGATTACCCACCTCTATGACATCTCTGGCCTTACGATGAATCGCCTGCCTGTGCTGCTGGTCTATCCGAAGGAGCAGGAGGTAACCGATGACTTCATTGCCGTCATCAATGCAGGCCACGACAGGGAGTTGCAGGACTCCAAGGCAAAGTTGGAGGAAATCAAAAAGAAAGAGTCGAAATAGTCAACGAGCGTAAGGGAATCACATTATGCTGATTACAAGGACGGTAAAGGAGATAGCGGAACTGACGGGCGGGACTGTTGTTGGCAGCCATGCAGGCGAGATGACGGGGGTTTCATCGTTGCAGGAGGCAATGGAGACGGATGTCTCGTTTCTTGGCAATGAGAAGTACATTCCGCAGGTGATGAAGTCGAAGGCGGGGGTTGTTTTGGTCCCGCCGAGCTATAGGGAGCAGCCGCCTGAAGGGCGTGCGTGGATTGTCTGCGAGAATCCCTCGTCGGAGTTCAGCAAGGTTGTCCAGGTTTTCACGCCAGAGCCTGTCCGCTATGAGGCAGGGATTCATCCGACGGCAGCTATTGACGATACGGCGGAGATTGATGCGACGGCTTCCATCGGCCCGTGTGTTGTGGTTTCCAAGGGCGCGAAGATTGGCGCAGGGACGGTTGTGTGTGGCGGAGCTTTCATTGGTGAGAAGGTTGTTATTGGTGCGAACTGTCTCATTTACTCGAATGTGAGCATCCGCGAGCGCTGCATCCTCGGCAACCGCGTTACGCTACACGCAGGGGTGGTCATTGGCGCGGACGGTTTCGGCTACGAGTCGGGGCCTGATGGACACAAGAAAGTGCCCCAGGTGGGCATCGTCCAGCTGGATGACGACGTGGAAGTTGGCGCAAACTCCACGATCGACCGTGCGCGCTTCGGGCGCACGTGGATAAAGGAAGGCACGAAGATAGACAATCTCGTGCAGGTAGGGCACAACGTCCAGATCGGCCATAAATGTCTATTGGTGGCGCAGTGCGGCGTCTCGGGCAGCACCATTCTCGGGGACGGCGTGATTCTGGCTGGCCAGGCGGGCGTCGTCGGTCACCTCAAGTTAGGGGACGGTACCATCATTATGGCGCAGGCTGGCGTGACAAAGGACACGGTGCCTGGCGCGGTGCAGTTCGGCTCGCCTGCGCAGGACCGTCGCGAATGGGCAAAGCAGGCTGTCTATATCAGCCGACTCGAAGGTCTCATGAATACCGTGAAGGAACTCAAGGCCCAGGTTGAGGCGCTTCGGAAACAGTAGTGGTTAGTGGTTAGTGGTTAGTGGTTGGTTCGTTCTCTTAACTAACCCCTAACCACTAACCACTAAAAAGAATGAAAATACGCGTTCCATATTACCGTAGCACTTTGGAGGCGGAGGTTGAGGATGGCCTGCTGAACGGCGTCTATGAAAGCCATCTGCCAGCTCCGCAGGACGAGGCGGCGTGTGTGTCGGCTGCGTTAGACAGTCCCATTGGCTCGCCGTGTCTGGAGGAGCTTGCCAGAGGGAAGCGGAATGTGGTGGTCATCACGAGCGACCACACTCGTCCTGTTCCAAGCAAAATCATCATGCCGCAGTTGCTGCAGCGTCTGCGTGCAGGGCAGCTTGACATTGATATAACGATTTTGGTAGCCACGGGCTTCCATCGCCCGACGACGCACGAGGAGTTGGTGAGGAAGCTGGGCGAGGAGATTGTCGCCAATGAGCAGATTGTCCTGCACGATTCCTCCGATGAAGCCAATCTGATGGAGGCTGGCACGTTGCCTTCGGGCGGTCGGCTTATCATCAACCGCCTGGTTATGGAGGCGGAGCTGGTGGTGGCGGAAGGCTTTATCGAGCCGCATTTCTTCGCGGGCTTCTCTGGTGGACGCAAGAGCATCCTGCCTGGAGTCGTCTCGCGCGAGACAGTTTTCGCCAACCATTGCGCCGAGTTCATTGCCAGTCCATACGCGCGGACAGGCATCCTCGAAAACAATCCCATCCATCGCGACATGCTCTTTGCGGCGCAGACCGCGCGTCTCGCCTTCATTGTCAATGTCATCATCAACGGGCAGAAGCGCATCGTACACGCTGTGGCGGGCGACTTTCAGAAAGCGCATGAGCGCGGCTGCGAGTGGTTGGGAAAGTATTGTCGCATAACTGTTCCCGAATCAGACATTGTCATCACCTCGAATGGCGGGTATCCCTTGGACCAGAACCTCTACCAGGCGGTCAAGGGGATGACAGCGGGCGAGGCTGCTTGTCGCGAAGGCGGCTGTATCATATTGGCGGCCTCCTGTTGCGATGGCTGCGGGGGTGATTCCTTCTACAAGAACCTTTCCGAGTGTGCTTCGCCAGCCGAGCTGACGCAACGCATCTTGGCGGTGCCGCGTAACCGCACCGAAGCGGACCAATGGCAGTTCCAAATTCTGGCGCGGATTATGGAACACCACACGGTCATTGTTGTCACTACGCATTTCAGCCACGACATAATACGCGCCATGCACCTCACGCCTGCTTCCACGCTGGACGAAGCAATTGCCATCGCCAGGGGAATTGTGGGTTCCCAGGCGCGGATCGCCGTGATACCCGACGGGGTCTCTGTCGTGGTGGCGCGGGGATAAAAAACGCGAGGCTGAAGCTTCGCGCACAGAACAGGTGCCTGGTACTTTAGTACCGAGTAGAAACAAGGAGTGTTAAGATGAAGAAGCTTTTGTTGATATTAGCCTTTTTATCTGGGATTATGCTGATGGCCGAGACGCCAGTGGCACCTTTTGCGAAGGGTGAGCGTGTCGTGTTTTTCGGGGACAGCATCACCCATGGTGGCGGCTATATATTTCATATCCAGATGTTTGAGGATTTGCGCTACCCAGGTTCGGGGACAGTGATGCTGAACGCGGGCATCAGCGGCGACACGGCGGCTGGCGGTTGCAGACGCTGGGACTATGAGGTGCTGCCGATGAACCCCGACCGCGTCTTTGTCATGTTCGGCATGAATGACGTGGGCAGAAGCAATTACAAATCGACGGAGCCGACGGAGGAGGAGCAGAAGAAGCGCCAGAACGTCCTGACAAACTATGCCAACAACCAGAAGAAGCTGGCGGAGATGATTCTGAAGGAGGGCAAGAAGCTGGTTCTGATGACCCCCACCGCCTACGACCAGTATGGCGATGTCAAGGCTGACAATTACGTGGCGACCAACGAGCCAGGTTTGGCAAACTGCGCGGAGATAGTGCGCCAGTTGGCGGCTGAAAAGAACTTGGGGATTGTGGAGTTGCATAAGCCCTACACGGAACAACTGAAGGCGCATCCAGAGCTGCATTTGTGCGGGCAGGACAGGGTTCACCCGCAGGGCGTGGGGCATCTTCTGATGGCTGCCCTGATACTGGAGGCATCTGGCGAGCAAGGGCTCGTTGCGGAGGTGGAGTTCAATGTGACCTTCAGGGAGTCCGTCATTAAGAATGCTGTTAATATCATGGCCAAAAACGCCAGTGTAAGCGATGTCACGGTACCTGCGGCAAAGGGTTTCTCGTTCAAGTACGCTCCCAAGGCGCTGCCCTTCCCGTGCATTCCCGATTACAAGACGGTCGAGACACTTTACCCGATTACAGAGAAATTGAATCGGGAGATTATCCGTGTCAAGGGGCTTCCCCAGGGGAGCTATGTATTGAAGGCGGACGGTGCTGAAATCGCCACCGCTACTGCCGAAGAGCTTGCCAAGGGAGTGAACATTGCCATCCTCGAAACACCCAGCCAAAAGAAGGCACAGGAGGCTGCGGCAGTCATGCGGAAGCTCCACAATGCTGCGCGTCTGGTGCGGTCGGTGCCCTATATGAACACCGTCATCCTCAGCCGAAAGGGAAATCTTGACAACATGGAGGAGTGTTTCCAGGTGCTGGACAAGTGGCTGGAGGAGAAGGTGAACACGTCCAACTACACCTATTTCCAGTACCAGGTGAGGAATTATAAGAGTCTGCGTCCTGCGATGGCTGAGAAGCAGGAGGAGATAGAGGAGCTGCGCAAGCAGTTGGCCGCATTTGCACCGCAACCATACGTTGTTTCCTTGGAGGCAAAATAGGGGGGCATGATGGATTTGAAGCAATGCAGAGAGACGATTGACGTCATCGACAACCAGATTGTTGCCCTGTTCAAACAGCGCATGGGCATCGTCGTGGATATTGCGGCGTACAAGCAGGAGCACAATCTGCCTATTCTGAATACGGGGCGTGAACAGGAGGTGCTGGACCGCATTTCGGCAGCCGCTGGCGAAGAGCTGGCTCCATACGCGCAGGAACTCTTCAAAAAGCTCTTTGAGCTGAGCAAGGAGTACCAGAAGAAGCAGAGGATGTAACGACGACGGCTCGTCGTCGGAAAGGGTGTGATGACGGCTCGTCGTCGAATCAACAAAACGGAGATCGAACATGAAAGTATTAATAACAGGCGGTGCTGGTTTTATTGGCTCGCACTTAAGCAGGATACTGTTGACATTGGGACATGAGGTGCTGGTGCTGGACGACCTTTCTACAGGGTGTTACGCCAACATCGAGGAGATTGACGACGGCAAGCGTTTTCGTTTGCTGGTTGACAGTGTAAACAATGAAGCCATTGTCAACGAGTGCGTCAGTCAGTGCGACATGGTGTTTCATCTGGCCTCGGCGGTGGGTGTGCAGCTCATTATCGACAAGCCAATTCATACCATTGAGAGCATTGTTGGTGGCACGGAGACTGTTTTAAAGGCATGTGCACGCTATCGCCGCTCCTTCCTGTTGACTTCCACTTCCGAGGTTTATGGAAAGGGTATCAAGGTGCCATTCTGCGAGGATGACGATACCGTGATGGGAGCGACCTGCCGTCGCCGCTGGAGTTACGCCTGTGCCAAGGCGCTGGACGAGTTCCTTGCGCTGGCGCATTGGATTGAGACGCGTCTCCCCATCGTCATCTGCCGACTTTTCAATACGGTCGGTCCGCGCCAGACAGGGCAGTACGGCATGGTCATTCCGCGCCTTGTGCGCCAGGCCTTGCAGGGAAAGCCGTTGACTGTCTTTGGCGACGGCACGCAGACGCGCTGCTTTACGCACGTCTCTGACGTAGTGGATGCTCTGTGGAAAATCATGAACTGCCGCGAGGCAAAAGGACAGGTTGTCAACATTGGAAACAACCAGGAAATCAGCATTATGCAACTTGCTCAGCGGATTGTGGAACTGACGGGGACCACCTCTAAAATTGAGTTGATTCCCTACAGCCAGGCATACGGTGAAGGCTTCGAGGACATGCAGCGGCGCGTTCCCTGCCTGGACAAGGCCAACCGTCTTATCGGCTACAAGCCCACCCGTTCCTTGGACGATATCCTCAAGGATGTCATTGCGTGGGAAAAGGCCTTTCCTCCACGCTAAAGCGCACAGGGCACAGAACAGGCGTGCGCGGAGCTTCAGCTCCACGATAAAAAAGGAGAAAGACAATGGAAAAAATGATTCGATTTGGAGCGATTGGCGCGGGCAGTGCGGGAACAAACAGAATCAACCAGCTGGCCAAACACGAGCTGGGTGTGAAGGTTGTTGCGGCGGTTGATGTGGATCCGACACGGCTGGACAACCTGGCCAAGGTGCTGGGTTATGACGATTTTGCCCGCTATACGGGCGAGCAGGACTTCAAACGGATGATTGATGAGAACCAACTGGATGCTGTCGGCATCTTCACGCCGCACTCGTTGCATCTGCCCCATGTGCAGTATGCAATCAAGAAGAACCTCTCGATTCTGATTGAAAAGCCGATGGTCTGCGGGGCGGCGAACGCGTTGGAGGTGACGGAGCAGGTTGAGGCGAAGAAGCTCATCGGCATTGTCCACTACCAGCGGCACTTTGAGCTGAAATACATGAAGGCCAAGGAGCTTATCGAGAAGGGTGTCATTGGCAAGGTCACCAACTTCTTCGTCTATATGGCTCAGGACTGGATTGGCAGAACGTGGCGCGGCATCCCGAAGTTCTGCTGCGGAGGCCAGATCAACGATTCAGGCAGCCACTACCAGGATATCATTCTATGGATGCTCAACGAGCTGCCCGTCTCCGCGCAGGGCTTCACGGACTCCTTCTACAGGGGCGAGCAGAAGCAAGGCGAGTACAACGGAATGTTCAATGTGGAGCTGACGAATGGCATCACGGGGCGCTTCGTCATCCTCAGCGACATCCCTGGCGGCTTCGTCGATGACGTGCGTATCTGCGGCACCAAGGGCAACCTCTTCTTCAATGGCGACAAGCTCATCATGCAGGATGTCGCCACGAAGCAATATACGGAGATACCGCTTTCACGTCCGAAAGGCTACCCGATTTCACCGTGCGACAACTTTGTCAAGCTCATTCGCAAGAAAGTGAAAATCAACCGCGTCCCCTTCATCTTCGGCAGCCGTGTCTCCCTGCTGACGGAGGCCATGCTCCGCTCGGGCCGTGGGAAGGGCAAGAAGATCCTGTGCGAGGACATCCTGAAGGAATGCGGCCATACCCTGGACGACCTGAAGTAGCGAGGACTGGGAAACCGCTGCTGAACGACCGTCGCGCTTAGCACAATGCACAGAACAAGATGGCTCGCTTATTTCTATGTGATTTAGACGGGACGCTCATTCGTCCTGGGCACCTGCTTTCGCCGCAGACGCTAGCCATGATGGAACGTCTTGTTGCACAGGGGGACATTGTGGCGATAGCCAGCGGGCGTAGCTTGTATGCGGGGCGGAACATCCTGCGACCAGGGATGCCGCTTTCCTACTGGCTCTTTTCCACGGGGGCGGGCATCCTGAAATGGGACACGCAGGAGATTGTGTGTCGAAACGAGCTGACTGCCGAGCAGGTGCGCTTTGCGGTGGAGTGCCTCCTGGAGTATCAAGAGGACTTTATGATACAGGGGCCTATCCCCGAAAACCACAAGTTTGTCTATTACAAGTTTGACAGGCGGGAGAACGACGGCACGGATTTCTGGACCCGTTGCAAGGCCTATACGGGGTTGTGCGAATCCTTTGAACCGCGTGGCTATGAGTACCAGCCGTCAAGCCAGCTAATCGCGGTGCTACCGCCAGATACGGCGCGCATAGAGTGCATTCGCGCCGCCCTGAAGGGGTATGCCGTCGTCAGGGCTACCTCGCCGATGGACAACCGTAGCGTCTGGCTGGAAATCTTCAATCCCGCCGCAGGCAAGGCGAACTCCGCGAAATGGTTGGCAAAACAGTGCGGCATCGCGCATGAAGACACCTACGCCATCGGCAACGACTACAACGACCTGGACATGCTCAAATGGGCCGCCCACGCCTATATCACTCCAAATGCTCCCGATGATATGAAGGCGATGTTTCCCGTCACGCAGGCGGACACCGACGGTGCCTTTCCCGAGGCCGTGCTGACCTGGTTAGGGGCTAGGGATTAGGGACTAGGGGGCTACGAACGACGGGGGCTTTCGCCCCCCGAACCCCCCGCCGCTAAAAGCGGGCAGTGGCTAGGGGCTAGGGGTTAGTTATCAAGCTTGAGCGTTTTGGCTTCACAACTAATCACTAACCACTAATCACTAACCACTAAGAAACCGTGGCCAGCCAGTCGGTGAACTCCTGAAGCGTCATAGTCTTGATGTGGGGATCGTCCTGTGCGATGATGGCATCGTTGGCGGTGCCATATCCCCATGGGGCGTAGATGAGCTTGACAGACTCCAGCTCGGGGTCGCTCTCCACAGAGAAGAGCGTCTTCAGCCTGTCCTCAATGAAATAGAGTGCCATGGGTTTCAGGCGAAGCTGCTCTGCAAGCAGGACTGGCTTCTTACGCTTGCGTTCCAGTCCGAAAATGTCGTCTTCAGGGAAGTCAATGCCCGCATTTTTCAAGATGGCACTGACGAAACGCTCCTGTTTGGTGGTGGCGATGATGAAATGCGTACCACCTTTGCTTAGATTGGCCTTCAGGGCTTCTGCGACGCCTGGGTAGAGGGTGTGCCAGTCCAGCCAATTCTGCTGGTCTTCAGCAATCCAGTTGTCGCGCGTGGCGCCGAAAAGCTCAATGAGTTGCTGCTGGGTGAGGCTGTGCTCCGTCATAATGCGCTGGAAATGCTCGTTGAGGTGCAGCTCGAATTCGGAGATGGGCAGCTTCTCTTGGAGCATCTTCGTCATCAGGATGGCCTGGTAGCCTGTTTCAAGATATGGACGCACGGCACGGAAGGCATCAATGTTCTTCTGGGTGGGAAGGCGGCGATGGAAAAGGCTTGGCCAGATCGTGCGCGCAGCCTTCCAGGCGGAGACAGCAGTTTCCGATGCACTGTCGCAGATGACGCCATCGAAGTCGAGAGCCACCACTGTGTTCGTGACGGCGGCCTTACCAGGGTGGTAGGTGCCGTTGTGCTCCTTTTGGATGATGCGGTATGCTGCCGCTGCCGCCTGTCGTTCAGCCTGCTTCTCGCTGGTGCCCTTGCCGTGGGCATAGTCGCGTTTGCCTACAATGACGCAGACCTCGAAAACACGCGCGTGGTCAGGCCCCGTGGTCGAAACAAGTTGGAATTCAGGGCGTCCGATTTTCAGTCCCTGGCAGATTTCCAGCAGGGCACCCTTTGGATTTTCTGTGAGAATCAGCTTCTTTTTTACCTCTTCGATGGGAGGGAGTAGTTTGAGGATAAATTCGGTTGCCTCCTGAAGGCCGCTGTCTAGGTATAGGGCGCCGAGGAAGGCCTCGAAGAGGTCGCCGAGGATGGAATCACGTTCACGTCCGCCGCCAAGGCATTCACCCTTGCCCAGCAGGAGTGCTTTGTCCAGCTCAAGAGAACGTGAGTAGTTGGCAGTGGCTTCCTCGTTGGCAAGGCAGGAACGCATACGGGTGAGCAGCCCCTCCTGCGCGTTTTTGTCCGTTTCGAACAAAAATGTCGAGAGGACGAGTTGCAGGACGGCGTCGCCGAAAAACTCCAGACGTTGGTTATCGACGTGGACATTCTCGTTTTCGGCCTTGTATGAGCTGTGGATCAGCGCCTCATCCAGCAATTGCGTGTTTTTAAAATGATAGCCCGCATTTTCCTGGATTTTTTTGCGTGCTTCAAGGAGTTCATCACCAGCGAGGTTGACATTCGAGCTTTTCATATTATGTTACATCTTTCACAAATTGAAATACTAAAACAACCAATTCAAGCCAGATGGCTTGTGAGATTGATTTGGAGAAACAACTATGTACGAAGCATCAGATTTACGCAAAGGATTGAAGATTGAACTGGACAACGAACCCTACCTTATCACCGAGTTTGATTTTTGCAAACCAGGCAAAGGGCAGGCTTTGTACCGCTGCAAATGCAAGAACATGATTTCTGGCGGCACGGTGGACAGGACTTTCCGCTCTGTTGACAAGATTGAGACTCCCGCCCTTGAAGAGAAGACCCTCACCTACTCCTACGAGGAAGGCGATAGCTTCATCTTCACAGATGAAAACTACGAGGAGATTCGCATCTCCCAGGAGCTTCTTGGCAACCAGAAGTATTTTCTGGATGACAGCATGGAGTGCACTGTCCTTTTCTTCCGCGACCGTCCCATTGAAATCACGCTTCCCTACTTTGTGGAGAAGAAGATTGCCGAGACGGAGCCTGGGGCGAGAGGCGACACCGCCACCAACGTCACCAAGCCCGCAAAATTGGACAATGGCTACGAGCTGGCAGTTCCGCTCTTTGTCAACGAAGGCGACACCATCCGCATCGACACCCGCACGGGTGCCTACGCGGAACGCGTCAGCAAGGCATAAGTGCACTAACCATCCTAACTGTTGAGGTAATTTCAAAACTGGCGCATTTGCGCCAGTTTTGAAATTACCTCCGTTCAGTTTAAAATATAACACCACATATACCGTTTGCCACAACATAGGTGCAAATAGCATGTCAGCCATCACAGAAACTCAATCCTGGAAAGAACTAGCAGCCCATTACGAAGAGATAAAGGAGATGCACCTCCGCGACATGTTCCAGATAGACCCTGGACGTGCCGCGCATTTCAGTCTTCAACTGGAAGATTTGCTGTTGGACTACTCCAAGAACCGCGTTCTCGACAAGACGATGGAACTGCTGTTTGCACTGGCTCGGGAGGCGAAACTGGAATACTGGCGAGATGAGATGTTCAGCGGCGCGAAAATTAACCGCACGGAAAACCGCGCGGTTCTTCACACTGCCCTTCGCAACCGCTCCAGCCGCAAAGTCCTGGTGGATGGCGTGGATGTGATGCCCGCCGTGAATGCGGTCATCGACAAGATGTGCGCCTTCGCGCAGAAGGTGCGCAACGGTGAATGGCTAGGCTTCACGGGCAAGCCAATCCGCAACATCGTCAACATCGGCATCGGTGGCTCGGATTTGGGACCCAAGATGGCCGTGGAGGCACTGAAACAATACGCGACGCCGAGACTGCGTGTGCAGTTTGTCTCCAACATCGACGGATTCCACCTGGCGGACACGATTCATGGATTGAATCCAGAGGAGACGATGTTCGTCATCTCCTCCAAGACCTTCACGACCCAGGAGACGATGACAAACGCCTACAGCGCCCGCAATTGGATCATCGAGGCGTTTGCGACAAAAGAAGCGGTGGCAAAGCACTTCGTGGCGGTCTCCACCAATATCCCCGCCGTCTCCGCGTTCGGCATCTCGCCTGACAACGCCTTCGAGTTCTGGGATTGGGTTGGTGGACGCTATTCGATGTGCTCTGCCATCGGTCTGCCTATTATGCTGAGCATCGGGCCCGAGAACTTCATCGCCATGCTGGAGGGGATGCACGCGATGGACGAACACTTCCGCACCGCCCCCCTTGAGCAAAACATGCCCGTCATTATGGCGCTGCTTGGAATTTGGTACAACAACTTCTTCGGTGCGCAGACACATGCCATTCTGCCCTACGACCAGGGGATGCACCGCTTCGCCGCACACCTCCAGCAGGTCGATATGGAGAGTAACGGCAAATCCGTCGATAGGGACGGCAACCGCGTGACCTGGCAGACGGGGCCAATCGTCTGGGGCGAACCAGGCACCAACAGCCAGCACAGTTTCTTCCAGCTTCTCCACCAGGGCACCAAGCTTATCCCTGCCGATTTTATCGGTTTCTGCAAATCCAATAGCCCCGTCGGCGACCACCACAGCAAACTGATGGCCAACTTCGTTGCACAGACCGAGGCGCTGGCCTTCGGCAAGACCCTCGACCAGGTGCTGGCGGAAAACCCGAATATCGCCCCTGACCTCGCTGCGCAAAAGGTCTTCGAGGGAAACCGCCCCACCAATACCCTCCTTGCAGACGCCCTCACTCCCCGCATGCTCGGGATGCTGATGGCCCTCTATGAACAGAAGATCTTCACTCAGGGTATTATCTGGAATATCTTCTCCTTCGACCAGTGGGGCGTTCAGCTCGGCAAGGTCCTCGCCGCCAATATCCTCAAGGACTTTGCCTCCAAATCTGCCCCCGCCCACGATAGCTCCACCAACGCCCTCATTACACGCATCCGCGCCTCGTTGTAGGGATTAGGGATGAGGGGTTAGGGATTAGGGATTAGAAATTAGTTGCAAACCCTAGCCCTAGCCCCTAACCCCTGTCCCCTAATTCCTAACCCCTCTGAAAAATGGAGATAGCGGAAGTATTATTTGACCTATCGCTTGACAGGGGATTTGACTATTTTGTCCCGCCGTTGCTGTCGGGACAGGTACGTCCTGGGATGCGTGTCCGTGTTTCCTTGAACAAAAGCGAGCGAGTGGGGTATGTGGTGCGCATGAAGGGTGAATCCCCGTTCAAGAGCATCAAGCCAATCATCGCCGTTGAGAACGAGCGCGAACAGATACCTGCACCTCTGATTGAGCTGGGCAACTGGATTGCTGACTATTACTGTTGCCCGCGTGAACACACCCTGCGCATTCTGCTGCCATCGGTTGTCCGTAGCGGAGAAATGGCACACAAGCAGGTGCTGCATCTTACGCTGGGGAAGAAATCGCTGGAAGATCCGCATTGCGTGGGACTAACCCCACGACAAAAAGAGGTCATCCAGTTTTTACGCCAGACGGGAGCCCTCCCACAGCGGGAACTCATTGAGCAGACAGGCGTGACGGCCTCCGTCATTGATAAGTTGGTGGAAAAGGAGTGGGTCATCAAGGAAAGCCGTGTCATCGAGCGGGACCCATTCCTGGATGACATTATCCTGCCTGACACTCCTAAAAAACTGACAGAACAACAGGCAAACGCCCTGGCGGAAATAGTCGCCTCCATTGAGGCAAAGGATGCCCAGGTGATTCTGCTTCACGGCGTGACGGCCAGCGGCAAGACAGAGGTTTACCTTCAGGCGATAGCACGTTGCCTTGAACTGGGATTGGAGGCAATTGTCCTCGTGCCCGAAATCTCGTTGACACCGCAGACGTGTGACCGTTTCAGGCAGCGTTTTGGCAATCTGGTCAGCGTGCTTCATTCGGGGCTTTCCAATGGCGAGCGATTCGATGAATGGACGCGTATCAACGAAGGACGCTCGCGAATCGCCGTCGGTGCCCGTTCTGCCCTTTTTGCCCCCTTCCGCCATCTGGGGCTGATCGTGGTTGATGAAGAGCATGAAAACACCTACAAGCAGGATGAATCGCCCCGCTACAATGCGCGGGATATCGCCGTGGTGCGTGGCAAAATAGAGAAGGCGACAGTCCTTCTGGGCTCGGCGACACCCTCCCTTGAATCCTACTACAACTGCGAACGGGGGCGATACAAGCTGGTGGAGATGACGCAGCGTATTGACAATAGCCGCCTGCCCACCATTGAACTAGTGGATATGGCGCAGGAATCGACCAAGACGGGTCAGGCGCAGCTCTTCTCTACCCGTCTGACCGAGAAGATAATGGACCGTCTCTACAAGGGCGAGCAGGTGATTCTTTTTCTGAATAGGCGTGGCTATGCGACGCAGATGATCTGCCCGCAGTGCGGCTATGTTTCCATGTGCAGCAACTGCAGTGTGGCGCACACTTACCACCGCAACGCGCAGCTGCTGGTTTGCCATCTCTGCGGCGAGCAAAAGAGCGCGCCGACCGTCTGCCCGCAATGTGGCAGCGATGCCATCAAATACACGGGCATCGGCACGGAGAAAATTGAGGCGCTGACGATGAAGGCGTTTCCGATGGCGAAGGTGGCGCGGATGGATTCCGATACAATGACCACCAAGGACTCCTACCGCCGCGTGCTGGATTCCTTTCGTGCGGGACGCATCAACATTCTTATTGGCACGCAGATGATTGCCAAAGGGCTAGATTTCCCGAATGTTACACTGGTGGGTGTGCTTCAAGCGGACAGCGGCCTCCACATACCTGATTTCCGCAGCGGTGAGCGCACCTTCCAGCTCATCACACAGGTGGCGGGGCGCGCAGGGCGCGGAGACATAGACGGACTGGTCATCGTGCAGACCTATACACCACAGCACTTTGTGCTGCAGTATGCCATGCGGCAGGACTACAAGGCTTTCTACAAGGAGGAGATTGCCAGCCGCAAGGAGCTGGATTTCCCGCCTGTCTCCCACATGGTAATGATTCACTTTCGCAGTACGGACGAGGCGGCGGCACAGGCGGCCTCCGAGGAGTTTGCGGTGAAAATCACACCGCTGCTGGAAAAGCAGGTGCAGGTCATCGGCCCGATGCCTGCACCGCTTTCGCGCGTCAAGACCTTCTACCGCTACCAGCTGTTGCTGCGCGGCGGAAACATCCGCATGCTGACACGGCAGGTGCGCTCGCTCATCGTCGGCGTCGCACCGCCGAAAAACGTGGAAATCTACGCCGATGTTGACCCTCGGATGTTGTCGTGAAAAAACATTTTAACCCTAATACTTTTCAAGGAACAGGACAATGCACACATTTACAGGGAAATGGATTACGACTCCAGAGCTGGCGGCACTGCCAGTTTACGATGTTTATCAGCGGGACATCTACCATCGGACTGCGAGCAATCCCGTCATGCCGAATCCATACGTCTCCGTGAACAACCGCCATGTTCTGTTCCGCAGAAAGTTCACGATGGATGCGGTAGTGCCGACCCGCATATTCATCACGGCGGACGATTACTACAAGCTATACATCAATGGGCGGTTTGTGGGGCAGGGACCTGCACCGTGCCATCAAATACGCTATTACTTCAACGAGATGGACATCACCCCTTACTTGGTTGTGGGGGAGAACACCATTGCCGTCCACACCTATTACCAAGGGCTCATCAACCGCGTCTGGTGCTCGGGGAACAACCGCCATGGCCTTCTCTTCGACGTGGTGGTCGATGGGAAAACAATAGTTGCTTCTGACGAATCGGTGCTTCAGAACCTCCATTCGGGCTTCACTGCGTGCGGGAAGACTGGCTATGCCACACAGTTCATGGAACGGTACGATGCCAATGCGCCAGAGGTGGGCTTTGAACAGCCTGAGTTCGACGATTCAAAGTGGCAGCACGCCGTTCTGAACCCGAAGGACGACTATACGCTCTGCGCGCAGCCCTCCAAGCAATTGGTTTTCGAGGAGGTCAAGCCCGCAAAGCTGAAACGCACGCGCACGGGCTATCTCATCGACTTCGGGGAGATTTTCGTCGGCTACCTCAGTTTTGTGGCGCGCGGTCCGAAATACAGCGACATCACGCTGAAATTTGCACAGGAACTAAACGCGGATGGCTCTGTGCGCGAGCAGTTGCGCTGCAACTGCCTCTATGTGGAGCATTTCGTGCTGTCGGGCAAGCTGGACACCTTGAACGAGTTCGACTACAAGTCGTTCCGCTATGTGGAACTTATTCTGCCGATGGGGGCTGCCATTGACGAATCAAGCGTAAAGTTCATCGTACGCCACTACCCCTTCGAGCTGAAAGCCACCTGTAAGTACGACGATGCGGCGCATCTGGCTGTGTGGAAACTCTGCGTTGATTCGATACGCTATGGTGCGCAGGAGACGATAATGGACTGTATGGAGCGCGAAAAGGGCTATTACCTGGGCGACGGCTGCTATACCATCCTCACGCACTGCCTCCTCACGCAGGACTTCACGCTTATGGAGAAGTTCTTCGACGACTTTCTCGACACCAGCTTCCTCGACCGCGGCCTGCTTGGCGACGGTTGCTGCTCGTTTATGCAGAGAATTGCCGAGTATCCTCTGATGATGATTGAGGCGGTGCTTCCCTATCTTACCATCACGGGCAACACGCGCTTCATCGCGGAGCGCTATGACAAGTTCAAGGACGTTCTGGACTTTTACCGCGAGAACTATGCGGAGGAAGACGGCCTGCTCAACAACCTCGACAGGTGGTGCGTAGTGGAGTGGCCTGCCAACTACCGCGACGGCTACGAAATCGAGCCAGAGGGGAAGAAGCATATCATCAAGAGCAACGTCATCAACACCTTCTATATCGGGGCTGTGAAGGCGATGAACAAGATAGCGCAGTTGGTTGTTCGCAAACCATACGCAGATGTGGCACCGCTGGAGGCAGCCTTCGTCCGTACCTTCTACCTGCCCGAGAAGCATCTCTTCCGCGACAATGTTGCCAGCGAGCACATCAGCATGCCTGGCAACGTCTTTGCGGCCTTCCACGGACTTGCACCTGACGCAGGCTTCCACGGGGAGTTTCTAAAGATGGTGCGTGCGAAGTGCATGAAGGACATCCTGCTCTTCCAGACCTTCCCTCTGCTGACCTATCTGCTGCGCAAGGGCGAAGATGAGCTCGTCAAGGAGCTATTGGTTGACAAGGAGGCCTGGCTCAAGACCATCGAGGAGGGTGGTACGCGCACCTTCGAGGGATGGCGCAAGGACGGCAAGTGGAACACTTCGCTCTTCCATCTCACTATGGTCCAGGGCGCCTGCTTCCTCACCGAATGGCCAATCAGAGAGTCCTTCGACTTTTAGATAAAAGGTAATTTCAAAACTATCTTTGAAATGCGCGTCGATATGAACACATTGGCGTTGGCAATGACGCCCATTTCTTAGCGCGTTTCGCGTTTGTTTTTGATATTACCTCTATTGGAAAAATTCCGTTATATGATGTATATTATATATTCGCTTAATTGAGGCAATTATAAAAAGTCATTGCTGTTTTGTATTTGCCTCTTGAGGTATATATTTATATTCAGTTGCCTATGAACAACTCAAATCAATATTTTCTAGGAATAGACATTGGCTCCACGACCTTCAAGGCTGTGGTGATGACCGATGCGGGCGAGGTGCTGCATACAGTGTATCAGCGTACGAAGCCTGTCGAGACGGGACGTGTCGCCTGCACGGGAAAATGCACTGCCTGTGGCAGATGCAATATGGGGGCTGTCAAGAAGACGGTCAATGATTTCTTGAAGGATTGCAACCTCTCGAAGGACGACATTGCCTGCACGGTGGTCACGGGAAGCCAGATTGTGGAGGAGACCAAGCGCTTTATTGACTACGATTTTCAGGTCAGTGAGGTCTCCGCGCATGTGGCTGGTGCCAAGCGCTACTACCCAGATGTGAACGCCATTATCGACTGTGGCGGCCAGGACAGCAAATGCATGATCTTCAATGAGAAGATGGGAATGTGGCTCTCCATGATGTCTGGTGTCTGCGCCGCTGGCACGGGCAGCTACCTGGACAGCGTTGCCGCAAAGCTGGGTGTTCCCGTGGAGGAGATATCCGACCGCGTGAACTATGCATCTGAACAGGAATTCAGCTCTGTTTGTGCGGTTCTTTCAGCCACATCCATCAACAAGTTCAAGAACCGCATCCCGATAGGCGACCTGCTGGCGGGGGCGTGCCGTGCACAAGCGCGGACGATTCTGAATGGCGTGGGCCAATTGCTTCTGCATCAGCCTGGGAGAAAAATCCTGTTCCAGGGTGGCGTGGCCTCCAACAAGGCGGTAGCGCATTATCTGCAGGAGATTACAGGCAGCGAAATCATCATACCAGAGTATCATCAGGTGATGGGGGCTCTGGGTGCCGCCTGCCTGGCGCGCGAGTTCATGCAGTTGAAGGGCAAGCTGGACATGGGCAAGTATCAATATGAGCCGACGCCACAGAAGTCCGTGCAGATGCGCGTAAAGAGCACGAAGCATGAGTTTCTTTCACGGGACCGCAGCAAACCTACCGTATGGCGCAACCTCTTTTACCCGACTGAGATACTCAATGCCTTTGGAGCCAAGATTCGGACGCTGGAGACTTGCGCGGCCCTGATAGGGCGCAATGTCAAGAAGGTCAAGCACGCATTGGATGTGGCGGCGCGCAAGGGGTTTGACCAGCAGACCTGCTCGTTCCTGCGCATTCTTGAGGGCATCAAGATGGAGAAGCCTTCTTTCGCTGTTTCGACTACGCAACCCTGTCAGCAGGGCGAGAGGATTTTTGCGGATTTGGCGCAGGACTATGGCTTCGAGGAGAACTTCTACTCTCTCCAGACCCCCATCAGTGCCAACAGTTCAAACGCCGTGGAGCATATTGCGGCGGGGCTTGAGGAATCCATTGAGAGAATGGAGGGGGCTTTTGGGTATAAGCTGGACAAGGGCAGGCTGGAGGAGGCCATCGAGCTTTCCAACCAGGCTGCCGACTATTCGCGCAAATGCAACGAGATGCGCTGGACCTCGCCACCCCTTATCAAGGGGGCCGAGGCCGTCTATAACGCGGTTGTTTTCAACAATGGGTGGGGCACAAAGGAGCTGGTTAGTATCCAGAAGGCCTACTACGAGGAGTTGCTCATGAAGAAGGAATGGGCAGAAAAGCGGTATTCCATCGATGACACCCATCGTCTGCTCTGGCTTCATCTCCCGCCATTCTATAGTTCCTACTACCTCAATTTCATTGAGACGACTTGCAATGCGCCGATTGTCTTCGAGGAGACCAATTATGTCGGCTGGGAGCCGATGAATCCGCTGGAGCCGCTTCGTTCTCTTGCAAAGCGTCTTCTTTCTTCAGGATTCTTGGATCCAAAGCTGCGTGTCGAGTATATCCGCAAGGTTGCAGCCAAGGCAAAACTCACGGGATGCGTGCTTTATACGCATGGCTTTGGGCGTTGCAGCCTGGCGGATCGTCCATTTACCAAGCAGTTGCGTGAAGCCTTGGAGAAGATAGGGCTACCTCTGCTAGTGCTGGAGGGTGACTGCATGGACGCCTCCATTGACCCCTGTTCGACTGTGACAAAGATAACCTCCTTTGTGGAAGCCCTCAATTTGAAGAAGTATGGAAATCTCTTCGGGCGGATCATTGGGAGTTGTAAGGATGCCATCCTTCAGAGCGGACCGCAGACTGCAATCGGGTAGGCCAATGTAGTTCCTTGCGAGATTCCCTGCAACTACGGGAATTGAGGATATGACCGACGGGAGGCTTACGCCCCCCGAACCCCCTGATATGACCGACGGGGGCTGTGTACCCCGAACTCCCCGATGTAATAGAGGAGGCTGGTGCTTCCGATGATTGTTGTTTTTTGCTGGTTTCGACTGGAAAAACGCCAATTTGACAGTATATTATACAATTACTTTACGTTTTTTTCATAACAACCATATATATCCATTCTCAAGGAGTTACAATGAGTCAGCAACACATGAAGGCGCGCAAGCGTGCCCGTCGCAAACAGTACATTCAACGTTTGAAAGCCCGTATCAATGAAGCTAAAAAGAAATAATAGCTTATTCTAAGGGTTTATGATTGCGCTCCCGTGTCTTGAAACGCAAGATTCGGGGGCGTGTGTATTTTTGTTACAGTAGTTTTAGAGGTGTTTTTGGGTGTAATGGTTCGGTCTCGGCGAATATCTTCGCACGATGTTAATCGAGACCGTGGCATTGCACCAGCACCGCTTGTCAACGATAAACCATGAGCAAAGCAAAGAAAAATCAGAAAATGGAAACAATCAAGTACGTTTACACATTTGGTGACGGTGCCGCAGAAGGCGATGCGACGATGAGGAATGAACTGGGTGGAAAAGGCGCGAACCTGGCGGAAATGTGCCGTCTGGGGCTTCCCGTTCCCCCTGGATTTACGATTACGACCGAGTGCTGCAATGCCTATTTCGCGGAAGGCGGTGCCTTTCCTGCCAGCCTGAAAGGCGAGGTCGAGGCGGCCCTGAAGACCGTCGAGGCGAAGACTGGTCTCATTTATGGCGATGCAGAGAAGCCGCTGCTGGTCAGCTGCCGTTCTGGTGCCCGCCAGTCCATGCCTGGCATGATGGACACTGTCCTGAACATCGGGCTTTCCAGCGCTACCATTCCTGGACTGATTGCCCGCACGAACAACGAGCGTTTTGTGTGGGATTCCTACCGTCGTCTGATCATGATGTATGCAGACGTTGTGATGGAGAAGGCCGAGGGCATCGAGCCCTTCGAGGGCAAGGGCATTCGCCGCATCCTTGAGGAGATGATGGAGCAGTACAAGTACATCAAGGACTGCAAGCAGGACACCGACCTGAACGCCGATGACCTCCGCATCCTCTCCAACGCATTCAAGCGCAGAATTGTCGAAGTGCTGGGCGTCGAGTTCCCAGATGATCCGATGCAGCAGTTGTGGGGTGGCATCGGCGCCGTTTTCAAGAGCTGGGTTGGCAAGAAGGCAGTTGCCTATCGCCGCATTGAGGGCATCCCTGAAAACTGGGGCACGGCGGTCAATGTGCAGACGATGGTTTTTGGCAACATGGGCGACACCTCCGCAACGGGCGTGGCGTTTACGCGCAATCCTGCCACTGGCGAGAACAAGTTCTTCGGCGAGTGGCTGCTGAATGCCCAGGGCGAGGACGTGGTTGCGGGTATCCGCACGCCGAACCCCTTGAACAATGCCACCAAGAGCGACAAGAACCGCGACATCCCCTCCATGGAGGAAATGATGCCAGAGGTCTATAAGCAACTGGACGATATCCGCCTGCGCCTGGAGAAGCATTACCAGGACATGCAGGATCTGGAGTTCACCATTGAGGAAGGCAAGTTGTTTATGCTCCAGTGCCGTACGGGCAAGCGTGGCGGCAAGGCCTCCGTCAAGATGGCTCTGGACATGGTTGACGAGGGGCTTATTGACGAGCGCACCGCCGTCATGCGCGTTAATCCCAACCAGGTGATGGAGTTCCTGCTGCCGATTATCGAGCCGAAGATGGAGGCGAAGACCGACCTGCTGCTCAAGGGACTTCCCGCTGGCCCTGGCGCAGCCTGTGGCGAAATCTACTTCACCACGCAAGATGCCATCGCGGCCACCCGCAACGGCAAGAAGGTTTTGCTGGTGCGTGAGGAGACCAACCCCGAGGACGTGGAGGGCATGCGCGTTGCAGTCGGCATCCTGACCGCACGCGGCGGTATGACCAGCCATGCGGCCCTGGTGGCTCGTGGCTGGGGCAAGTCCTGCATTGTCGGAGCCGCTGACATGCAGGTCGATGCGCCCAACAAGGTTATGAAGATCGGGGACAAGATTCTCCGCGAGGGCGCAGTTCTGACGATGAACGGTTCGGCGGGTACCGTCTATGAGGGCAGCATGCCGCTGGTTGAGCCGACCGCGAATGAGGACTACTCGTTGTTCCTGCGCTTTATGGCGCTGGTTGACAAGTACCGCACGATGGGTGTTCGCGCCAATGCGGATACCGCCAAGGACGCCAGCAAGGCGCGCACCTTTGGCGCTGAGGGTATCGGTCTGTTCCGCATGGAGCATATGTTCTACGGCGAAGGCTCCGCGATGCCGCTGTTCCTGCTCCGCAAGATGATTCTCTGCCTCTCCACGGCGGACCGTATTTCCGTGCTTAAGGAGCTTTTCCCATACATGAAGAAAGATATCATCGGCACGATGGAGGCGATGGAGGAATTCCCCGTGACCATTCGTCTGCTCGATCCTCCGTTGCATGAGTTCCTGCCGCACTCCCAGTTGGGACGTTTGGAGCTCTCCAAGGCTCTGAGCATCCCCGAAGACGAGGTGCGCAAGCGTGTTGATGCCCTTCAAGAGAACAACCCGATGATGGGTCACCGTGGTGTCCGCCTTAGCATCACCTATCCTGAAATGACCGAATATCAGGCGCGTGCCATCTTCGAATCCGCTGCTGATCTGATTCAGAAGGGCAAGAACGTGGTACCTGAAATCATGGTGCCCATCACTTGCGATGTCCGCGAACTGCGCCACACCAAGCTCATCATTGAAGACGTCCACGCTGAGATTCTGCGCCGTTACGACATGAAGGAGCTACCCTACAAGCTGGGCACGATGATTGAGATTCCGCGTGCAGCCCTGTTGGCGGATCAGATGGCGGAAGACGCAGAGTTCTTCTCCTTTGGCACCAACGACTTGACGCAGCTCACCTTCGGTTTCAGCCGCGATGACATCGGCAGCTTCATGTCCTCCTACCTCGACCAGCGCATCTTGAAGGCGGATCCGTTCCAGACCATCGACCAGGAAGGTGTTGGAAAACTTATCCAAATGGCCACTAAGCTTGGGCGCGAAGTGCGCCCCGACTTGAAGGTCGGTATTTGTGGTGAGCAGGGCGGTGAGGCCAACTCCGTCAAGTTCTGCTATGAGGCAGGCCTTACCTACGTCAGTTGTTCGCCATTCCGCGTGCCCGTCGCCCGCGTTGCTGCGTCTCAGGCGGCCATCGCGCATGATATGGCGAAATAAGGGCCGTGGGCGCGTTTAGCGCGCCCACATCCACCCCCAGTGAAATAGCCAATTGCGTGGTATCGCCTTGAAGAATGAATTAGTTGTGTTATAGTATATTGATTTTATTCTATGAAAAGTGCTACCTATGCTCAAAGTGTGGGGTGTTGCTTTTCTGCGGAACGACAAGATAGACATTGAATTGCGCAGGGAACATTGCGAATACAATGTTCCCTGCTATAAACGACTTGGAGAAAAAAGATGGCAGAAACAGATTACGAAGCTCGGGTAAAGAAGATAATCGCTTCCACCTTGAATATCAGCGAAGAAAAAATAAAGCTGGAAGACAAGATCATTGAAGATTTGAGTGCGGATTCCCTTGATGTCATTGAACTAATCATGAATTTGGAAGAAGAGTTCGGGATTAAGATTCAGGATGAGGAATCGGAACTCATCACGACGGTTGGACAGGCGGTTGAATACGTTCAGAACAAGCTTGGCGGCGCCGAAAAAGGCGATGCGGCCCCTGAAAAGTAATTACCAGAGTTTTTTGTAATTATTCCTGCACAAAAGGCCTTTCTGGACAGAAGGCGAAGCATCAGAATTACAAGCTCATAGAAAAACGCAGAGACGTGAATCTTCCTTGCAGATTGGTTTTGCAATGGGATTTTCAAAAGCCATCTCTGCGTTTTTGTGCTTGAAGAAGCAGTGGATTTTCTAGGATATGTCATACGAACGACGAATAGTTGTAACAGGCTGTGGCGCAGTTTCTTCTGTTGGGAATAATGTTGAAGACAGCTGGCGGTCGCTTTTGGCGGGGCGCAGTGGGATTGGTCCGATTACGCGTTTTGACGCATCCAATCTTCGTAGTCGCATAGCAGGGGAAGTCAAAAACCTGGATATGGATGTGTTCATGAATCCCAAAGAGCAGAAGCGGTTGGATTTATTCTGCCAATTTGCCGTGGTTGCTGGGGCAGAGGCCCTGAAGAGTGCGGGGCTGGATGGCGAACTGAATGACAATGCCCGTTGTGGAGTGATAGTATCCTCTGGAATTGGCGGGATGCATACCATCATTGAACAGACCAAGGTGATGGAAAACCGTGGCATGGACCGAGTTTCCCCCATGCTTGTTCCCATGATGATTTCCGATATGGCAAGCGGTTATCTTGCAATGAAGCACAATTTCCAGGGTCCGAATTTCTGTGTTGTCAGTGCATGTGCGTCAGCATTGCATTCCATTGGTGAGGCGTTTTGGATAATCAAACGCGGTGATGCGGATGTGATGATGGCGGGTGGTACAGAGGCGGGAGTTGTGGATTTGGGCATAGCGGGTTTTGCTTCCATGCACGCATTGAGCACGCGAAACGACGACCCGATGGCAGCCTGCCGTCCATTTGACCGCGACAGAGATGGATTCGTTCCTGCGGAAGGCGCGGGGATTCTTGTTCTTGAGGAAGAGGGGCACGCGCGGAAACGCGGGGCGAACATACTGGCGGAGGTTGTGGGATATGGTCTGAGTTGTGACGCTTACCATTTTACGGCGCCACGTGATGATGCATCTTGCACAACAGCTGCGATAGAGGCGGCGTTCCGCACAGCGCAGCTTCCCTATACGGATTTGGCCTACATCAATGCGCACGGCACTTCCACGGTAATGAATGACAAGTGTGAAACGCTGGCGATCAAGCAGGCGTTGGGCGAACATGCGCGAAAGGTTGCCATTAGCAGCACAAAATCCATGACGGGTCACATGCTTGGGGCATCTGGTGGGTTTGAGTCGATAGTCTGCGTGAAGGCGATTCAGGAATCGTGTGTGCCTCCTACTATCAATCAGTGCAATCCCGATCCAGATTGCGATTTGGATTATGTTCCAAACGAGGCTCGTGAGATGCAGGTGCCGTTGGCGTTGAAGTTGAACTTCGGTTTCGGCGGTCATAATGCGGCGGTGCTTTTCAGAAAATATGCTTAGTCTCCTTGTGAGCACTAATAAGAGTCTCCCAGAGGTGTAATCATGGGAACAAACAAAGAACGCGAAAACAGTAATGGCGGTAAAGAATCGAAGAACGCCGCCAGCGCATATTCAAAATACTCTTTGAACATGCTAGTCTTCTTTGTTGTGCTTTGGGGAGCTAGTTTCCTGACAATTCTGTACACGGCTGATGTGCGACGGACGGTTCCCCAATGGGTTGAGGATCTTATCCAGCTTCATTCACACGCAAACAGCAATGACACCTACGAGGCTCAGGGCAATATTTATACAGAGCATAGCTTTTCCTACAGCATTTTTGATCGCCGTCAGGGAGTGCCGCTGAAAGTGGATTTTACTGAATCCCCTGATGAGGATTTTCTACAAGGGGGTGGGATAGAAGCTGGGCAGGCGGGGAATCTGATGCCACATGAAGCAAAGTCACAGGATGATGACATGCCTGCAGAAGGCGAGACGGATAGGCTGAAAGTGGCTGGGCCACAAGAGGGCGGCGAAAGTCTGATTCAACTCAAGGAAGTCATTATCCTTGAAACGGACAATCTACCTTCAAGGATGCGGAATGGGAAGGAATCCACAAGATATTATTCCCATGTGAATATTGATGACCTTATTGTGAAAAAGGGGGAGATGCTCTTTTACAAAAAGGCAGTGAAGAATAAAAACGGACGCGAGAGCTATCATCGAGTTTTTACGCCAGCATTCTACCGTTTGCTGGCCTACGAACGAACTCACACGCAACTTAGCAAACGCCATGGAAATGTTCGTATTCTGCTGATGAACTGGCTTCTGGCTGGTATGGTCATGTTGGCATTGGGTTTTTGCTTGTTTTCATGGCGCTCCAATATATTTGAGTCGGTCAATGAACTGGCGTTGTGCGGAGTATGTCTGCTTATACACATTCTGGGCATTATGATGGCTCATGCGGTGTTCAAGCGTCTGGACGGTGGGCCTACCTTTTACTTGTATGCTTTGATGCCGATGGCTCTGGGGCCTGCGCTAGTTTCCAACATGATAGGCAAGCGTGTGGGGCTGTGCGCGGCTATACTGCTTTCAACACTAACTCCGCTTATTGTCGATGACGAGAATCTGTTTCAATTGTTCATCATCGCCTTGTCTTATTCCATCATAGGTGTATTGGCGTTTAACAATGTGCGCAAGCGGAAGAATTTTGTCGCAGGGGGTGCAGTCATCATTGTCGTTGTCATGATACTCTGCCTGATGTATGTGTATAAGAATGACATTCGCTGGGTATGGGAAGGCTTCTCGCCTTTCTGGAACACCGTTGCCATCTATGTCTCCATCAATGCCCTGCTGACCATTGTGGCATTGTTTTTGCTACCGTTCCTGTTTGAGATGGTTTTTCGTGTTACAACCAGTATCACCTTCAATGAACTGTGCAATGGTGATCATAAGTTGCTTGAGCGTCTGCGGGACGAAGCACCAGGCACATACGAGCACAGTATAGCGGTTGCCAGACTTGCAAGTGCTGCCGCCAAGGCGATTGGGGCAAACAGCAAGATGGCCGAGGCATGTGCACTTTTCCATGACATCGGAAAATTGAGCGACCCGAAGAACTTTGCCGAGAATCTTCTGCTTGGTGAAAAGAACCCACACGACACGCTTTCTCCTCTGGAGAGCTGTGCCATCCTGCGCCATCATGTTTCGTATGGCTTGGAACTTGCAGCCAAGGCACATTTGCCGCTGGTGATAAGGGAGGCCATCGGGCAGCATCATGGTTCCAGCGTCATGGCGGGCTTCTTTGCCAAGGCCTGCGCAGAGGCCAAGGTTAATGAGCAGAAAGCTCCTGATGTGATGAACTATTCCTATATGGGAGAGCTTCCATGGCGAAAAGAGGTGGTATTGGTTGCGATTGCCGACTTTTGCGAGGCAACCATTCGCTCCTGTATGCAAGTGTGGGATAATCCCAGTTATGACCTCATCTTTAAGAAAGTGGTGGAACTGATCCAGGACCGTTTAAGGGAACATCAGTTTGACAAGGCCAATATTCAAATCAATGAACTGAATACCGCCATTCATGAATTGGTCGATGTCTTTTGTTCAAAATATCATTTGCGTCCACAGTATGAAACCACTGAACAACAGGTGGAGAAGATGTTGACTAGAAAAGGCAATGGGACTTCAGAGACCAAGCTGGAAAACTCCACCGAGCCAGATATGCCATCCGAGCCAGATATGCCAGCTAGTGAAGATGCGCAGGCGAAATCCGAAATAACGGGAGGGGAATCGACGGTCAAGCCACAGACATCTCAGAAGATTTCACAGGAAGGCGCACCATTGGTGGAAGGTGAAGAGAAGAAGGAATGAAGGTTTGCTTGATTAAACAACGCGGCACAATGTCGCTCAAGTGTCGTGCGCGCTTACAGCGGGTGCTGGCGTTCGCACAGGAACTGGCGGGACTTGGAGAAGAAAAGGGTATTCTGAACGTTGTGCTGACACCATCGGCTGTGATGACCGAGATGAACGAGGAGTTCCTGGAGCACAAGGGGCGTACTGATGTCCTGACATTTGATTTGCGCGACAGTTCTTTTGCAGATGAGGAGGCAGATGCTTGTGTTGCCGAGGTCTATGTCTGCCCAGATGTTGCCGTTGAGTATTCGGCGAAGTTCGGGACGACACCTTCCTACGAGCTGGTGCTCTACATGGTCCATGGGATGTTGCATCTGGCAGGCGAGGATGATCTGGAAGAGGAGGCACGCCTCTCCATGCGTCAGGCTGAAAAAAGGGTGATGGATGGTATCGCGAAACGTTTTTCAGTGGAAGGATTCTTGGAAAGGAAACCTGAATAAATGGACATAAATAGCTGTAGTCTTTGGTTTGCCTTCTTTGTGTGTGCCATGGTAGTGGCGGCGTTTTTTGCCCTGGTCTGCCTGTTGGGGAGCAGTATGAGCGGTGGAAAGATGAAGCACTTGGAGGAATCGGAGAAAGGGCTAGCCGAGCGCTTGTACGAGCTTTTTCCGCTACGCGAGGAATGGGTTTATGCGGGGCATATTTTGGTGATGGGGCTTGGCGTACTGGCTTTTTACTGTGTCTTGAGATGGAAAAGCTGCATGGGAGGGCACAGTGCCTTTGATGTTATCTGGCCACCTGTGCTGACGTTGCTTCTGGTCTATTGTCTGATGGAGTTCTTTTCTGCGTTGCTGAGCATTTCTGCGGCTGCGCGTCTGCTTCTGGTAACGTTGCCCGTGTTTATGGTTCTCTCGTATGTACTTTTTCCCGTCACGATGCCGTTGGGTTGGCTGGCGCGCTTCATCAACCGCAGGCGCATGACTGCCAGCGAGGACAGCGTTGCAAGCGTGGAGGACGAAATCCTCTCTCTGGTCGAGGACGATGAGGAGGATGAGGAGGAGCAGAAACAGAAGGGTGAAGAGGACAATGGCGAATATGAGCGTCCTGGCCTTGAAGAGGATGAAAGGCGCATGATCATGGGGGCCCTTAAGCTGGACGAGGTCAATGTTCGGCGCATTATGACGCCCCGTGTCGAGGTGACGGGGGTGGAATATGTGGATGATTGTCCACTGGCGGATTTTGTGGCGAGCGCCAAGCAGGCAATCGTCACTTCGGGGCATAGCCGCATTCCCGTTTTCAAGAAGACCATCGACAATGTGATTGGGGTGGTTTATTCCAAGGACCTGCTGGATGTGTCGAAGCTTGTCAGCGCGGATTTGCTGATTCACAAGAATCCGCTCTTTATTCCCGAATCCAAAAACATCGGCGACCTGTTGGGGGAATTCCAGCAGGCCAAGATTCATCTGGCCGTGGTTGTGGATGAATATGGTGGGATGGCGGGCATCGTCACCTTTGAGGATGTGCTGGAGACACTGGTCGGCGACATCAAGGACGAATATGACTTTGCAGAGGGCAATTTGGAGCCGCGCGAGATGAACGATGGTCATCTTCTGTGCGATGCGCGAGTGCCCATCGCCAGCATCAACTATGCGTTGGATACGGATATTGCCGAAAATGGTGATTTTGACACTCTGGGAGGATTTATCACCTACAGTGAGGGGCGCATCCCGAAGGCAGGAGAGGAGTTTGATGCGCCGCCGTTGCATGTGAAGGTCTGCAAGGCGGACCATCGAAAACTCATCGAGGTTGAGATTTCGAGGTTGGATTCGGAAAACAATCGGGAGAAGAGCCAGTGAAAGTCTTTGTCTCAGGTTGCTATGATATGCTGCATTCAGGGCATGTCGCCTTTTTCGAGGAGGCGGCCACCTACGGGGATTTGTATGTCGGAATCGGCTCGGACAAGACCATCCAGGAACTGAAGAACCGCAAGCCCATCAATACCGAGGCAGAACGCCTGTACATGGTCAAAGCTCTGCGCTGCGTGAAGGATGCCTGGGTCAACAGCGGTTCTGGGATAATGGACTTCGAGAAGGAGGTTGTCGCCTTGAAGCCCGACATTTTCTTCGTCAACTCCGATGGTTATTCTCCCGCCAAGGAGGAGTTCTGCAGGAAACACGGCATCAGGCTGATTGTGAGCAAACGCGTGCCCCATGGCAATCTGCCCCGCCGTTCGACCACTGCTCTGCGCGAGGAATGTACTATCCCCTATCGTATTGAGTTGGGAGGTGGCTGGCTGGACCAGCCGTTTGTGAACAAGGTCTGCCCTGGTTCCGTAATCGTGCTTTCCATCGAGCCAGACATGGAGTTCAACCACCGTTCTGGCCTGGCGACCTCTTCGCGCAAGACCGCCATCCGTCTGTGGCATACTTCCATCCCTGAAGGAGACCGTGAGGCGTTGGCCCATACCCTGTTCTGTTGTGACAACCCTCCTGGTACCACCATGGTTTCAGGTTCCCAAGACGCCTTGGGACTGCTATTGCCTGGTTTCAACAAGCTAAACTACGACAATGGCTACTGGCCTGTCTCCATTGATTCGGTGCGCGACAATGCGTTTTTGGCTTTTTTGGAGAGCCATGTCAGTCTGATCGCCTTGTCACCCCGCAGGGATGATTGTCGCATTTTGGATAACACCAACGTGACGGAGGAAGGCGTCCGACGCCTTGCCGAGGCAACGGAACGTATTTGGAGAGCCGCGAATGCACGGGATGTTGCTGAGTGGGGCAGGGCGACCAGTGATTCCTTTAATGCGCAGATATCCATGTTCCCGAATATGGTCACTCCTGGCATCATGAACACGATTGCGGAATACAAGGATAAGGCATGCGGCTGGAAAATCTCTGGCGCAGGCGGTGGTGGCTACCTGGTTCTCATCGGGGATGAGGAGATACCAAACGCCATCCGCATTAGGGCCTGCCGTGCCTAGGAGTTGTTTTAGAGAGGTAATTACCTCTAGAGGTGGAAACAATGAGATCAAAACCAATTGTGGCTGCTTTAGCCATCGCGACTATGATGATTATAACATCCTGCACGTCAACAAAGATTGCCGAGGAAAACGAACCGCCAGCCGAGAGCATGCCGAAGGTGAAAGTCGGGCTTTATCTGGATGATGGTTGCAAAGGGAACGGTCCCTGGCAGTGGGCGAGACTCTTGGCCTATTCCCCGCAATTGGAGTTGACCTTTCTGGATGGAAAGGACATCCGCGACGGTAAACTGGCGGGGCTGCAACTGCTGCTGTGCCCTGGCGGCGGTGGTGCGAAGCAGATTGCTGCCATGAAGCCAGAGGGGTTCGCGCTTGTGCGGAAATTCGTCGAGGAGGGCGGCTCCTACCTCGGCATTTGCGCAGGAAGCTACAACGCCATGAACCGCAGTGGACGATTTGCCTTCCTCCCATACGATTACATTCAAGGCGCACACGGGAAGCTGGCGGATTTGGCCATTGATTTCAATGAGGAGGGAGCCAAAATGCTTGGCATCACTCCTGGACGTCATATTGCCCGCTACCATGGCGGCAACATCATGCGCCCAACGGAACCGACTGGCAAGGGGGAGAGCCAGGTTCTGGCTGTCTTCAAGAGCAGCGTCGGCAACTACGACGCCCCCCCGTACAATTTTCTGGACACGCCAGCCGTCGTCTTTGGTCAGTATGGGAAAGGGAAGGTCCTGGTGTCCAGTTTCCATCCAGAATCATACGAATCCACGCACGACATTGCGCTGGGCTACATCTATGCGTTGACTGGCGTCAAGCCCGTGCCAGTGTACCCCAAGAAGGACAAACATCCATTGCACGTGGGCTTCTTTGCGCTTGGCTGCGTAGGTCCCCGTCCTGGCTATGAGATGCTGGCCCTGGACAGGGAACCCGCTTTTGACGTGGATATCTTTACGCTCCACGAAATCAATGTGGGCAGCCTTCGCCATTATGACGTGGTGGTGGTGCCTGATGGCGATGAAAACTCCTTCAAGACCTACCTTGAAAAGGAGTTCTACAAGGAGCAGTTCAAGAAGTTCCTGGAGCGGGGAGGACGCATCGTTGCTTCAGGAAATGGCAGTAAATATCTGCCTCCGCATGAAAACATCCAGGTGATACCTGTTGGCGAGCCCTTTAGCAAGGCTGTTGGCAAATGACAATCCAGTGTGGTTTTGGCAGCAAGGATTTAGCTGAAGTTTTTCTTGAATCGCGCCCTATTCGCGAACGTTGCGAGGCAAAGGCTTTTTACGTGGAATCAGAGTTCGTGTCGGCTGTATGGCTGGTGCTGGATTTCATGGATTTCGACCTGGATATCGTCAAAAAACTGAAGATGGCGCTAATGGGTTCGACAGGTGTGCAATATGACCATTCGCACGTTGTGACGACCCACAATCACGGCTGTTCGACCTGTGATCGCCTGCATCACGATCTGCTCTGCCGTCTGGCGGGAGAATGCGCCGCATCCGCAAAGCGCAATGCCCGTCAGGCGAAAATACGCCATGCCTGCATAACGCTGAAAGAGCAGGTGAACTACCATCGTAGAGTTTTTATCCCCGAAGTTGCTGGTACGGCAACATGCTTCTGGGGGCCTGCTCCCGCCAATGGCTTTGAGTCATCGCCGTTTGTAGAGCATTATCTCTCCGAACTTGGTGCTGGGCGACTGGTTTGCAATGGGGCAGTGAATACCAGTCGTCCTGCGGTGCCATTTCCAACTGGTGACGGAAGGTTGTTTGTCGTAGAGTTTCGTGCGTTTGACGACTCGCCCTTGGGCAGTTTCGTCCGTTTTGCCGCCCATGCGGTCTGTTGCAACCGTCCTGAATACTATTCGTCCGATTACCCGTGGCATGTGCGAACGGAGCTTGCAAAGTCGCTTGGCGGGATTCCAATATTTTTCAACGGTCCTTGTGCAAACATCGCCCCAGGCATCGTTGACAAGACCAGCGGCGCGGAACGCTGGCTTGGGCGGTTGCTGGCAGAGGAGGCATTTCGCGCCATTTCATCCTCAGAATACAAACCATTGACTGTGATGAACGATGCCATCCGTCCTGTGCGTCTTCCTGTACGGAGGGAAGTTATTGACAATAAAGTTGAGGTATCCGATGAAATGCCGAAAGATCTTGTGGAAAAAAGACGGTTCTTGGAGAGACGGCGTCTGAAATCGACGTTGCCCTTTCTCCGCGCAAAGTATCTTAATGGAGAGCCATCGCCTTGTAACGATATTGAGATTGAACTGGGTTTTCTCCGCCTCAATGAGTTGAAAATAGTTGCATTCCCTGGCGAGACGTTCTCTTCTACCGCGTATTATGACGACAACAATCTCATGACGGTCACCGAACATGGTCGAACGGTCATGTACATTCCTCCCGATGAGGAACGGCGGCTTGGTGGATATGAAAGCATCTGCTCTGTCACGGACTTTGGAGCAGAGAGGATATTGCGCACCGCCACTGAAAAACTGCTTGAGAAAAGCTGAGGAACGTCATAGTTGCTAACGCTTTTAAAATTTTACATCAATAAAAAGGACTGACACTAATGAACATCATCAAAAACGCAAACGACCAGATTTTCGAGTTTACAGAGAACATTCCTTATCGGGAGGGAGCTTTCTATGAAAACGGTCCCGCCAACGTCGAACGTTGTAAACTGGATTTGACGATTCCAATGGACAAACCTGGTTTTTCTACCGTCGTGTGGTTTCATGGCGGCGGACTGACGGCTGGCGCAAAACACACGCCCATGGCTCTGACAATGGATGTGGAGCATCCGTCCGCCGTTGTCGCATGTGGCTACCGCCTGGCGGGAACGGATGGCGCAATAGGAGCGACCTGCATCGACGATGCCGCGTGCGCCGTTGCATGGGTTCTGAAGAACATTGCCAGTTATGGCGGCGATCCCGAAAAGGTTTTTGTCTCAGGACACTCCGCGGGCGCCTATTTGACGGCGATGGTCGGCATGGATCCGCAATACCTCCGTCGCTACGGCTGCGACTATACGCAACTTAAGGGATTGATGCCGTTGAGCGGACAATGCGTCACTCATTTCACCATCCGTGCCGAACAGGGCATTCCCATCACACAGCCAACCTGCGACGCATTCGCCCCGTTGTACCACGTCGGTACGCCAAACCTTCCGCCTATTCTGTTGACGACGGGGCAGGGCGATTTGGAAATGTGCGGGCGCACGGAGGAAAACGCCTATTTTTGCCGCATGCTGAAACTCAATGGCCATCAAGATGTCACCCATCTGATCTTCGACGGCTACGGCCACGGGTGCGACTATCCGTCCTTCCCCCCATTCGTGCAGTTCATCCGACGCGTTGCATGGTCGTAGGAAGGTTGCGACAAAGTCAGCGTTTTCGCGGCAGAGCAGTCCAAGCTGTCTGGCTGCAGCCACTGCGCCCATCTCTTAGCGCATTTCGCGTTAGTTTTGAAATTACCTCTTATGAAAGAAAACAACTCCAATCACAATCCAGACAATCAAGCTTATGTAGGATTCTTTGCCAAGCGAGCAGCCAAACATGGGAATAGGGACTAGGAGCAATACGATGAAAACCAGTGACATGATAATGCCGATGATTCCAGTCGCCATAATGCCTGTGTTGTTCTCTTGCCTGGCAAACTTGTAGGCAGCCAGAGATGTGTAGCCATAGCCAATTGCCGCACCAATGGAGGACATGTCAACAATCCAGCCAAGTGCGGTTCTTCCAAAGAAAGGAGCAATCAAGGAAATAATCAGGGTGAACAGGATGGCATGGGCAGGGGTCTTGTATATTTCATGGAGTTCCCCAAACCAGCGGGGGAGCACCTTTTCCTTTGACATAGAGTAGAGAAGACGGCTGGTTGCCATGTAAAAACCGATGATGCCTGAGAGGATTGCGCCAAGCACAGCGATACCTAGAAACACCAGTCCAGCGGTTCCCAACAGCTGATAACTCGCATGGAACGTGGGAAGGGAAAGTAATCCAGAAAGGTTTGGCATATCGTTGATATAATCAACCCAGGACGTGTATTGTTCTGGAATCACGGCGGCTGTCACTGTATTCAGAAGCACATATACGGCGGCACCGAATAGAATTGACAACACCATGATGAGCTTGGTTTTTTGGGCGGAAAACTTGAATTCCTCTGCCGCTTGCGGAACCGTATCGAAGCCCACGAAAGCCCAAGGAGCCACTGCCACGACAGCCAACATTCCGACCAATGACGAATCGCCTGGAGGAAATCCAGGTGAAATGTTCTTGAAGCTGATGTTGGAATTCAAAAGAGCTGCAATGATTATGACAAGAATTCCTCCAACCAAGGCAAAGACGAGCCCTGTTTGAAAGAAGCCAGCAAACTTCACTCCACGAATGCTCAGGAATGCAAAGAGAATCAAGGCCACCACAGCTAGAAGAATCTCTCCCAGGTAGATGTCATATCCAGCGACGTTATAATGGAATCCAATCTGGAATATATTGTTCATCAGGTTTCGTCCTATTAGCGCAAGTGCTGTTGCATTGAGCGGAACAATGGCAAGATAGGAGAGCCCTAAGAACCAAGAGCATATAAAGGCGTGTTTTTGACCAAAGGCTTGATAGGTGTAGGTAAACTCACCGCCTGCCACGGGATACTTGTTGATCATGAAGTTATAGTTGAAGGCTATAATGATCATGATGAGTGCGGCAACAGTCATGGCTATTGCCGTTCCCATAGGCCCTGCTTTTCCTAGAAACGTATTCCCTGGCATCACAAATGCACCCCAGCCAATGATGCAACCAAGGGCAAGCGACCAGACATTCAGCGGCGACAGCTTCTTCTCAAGTTGAACTTCATTTCCCATAAAACTTAACCGTTTTTTCTCAATCCTGAATCTGTGAAAAAACCATCAGAGGGGTTCTGAATAGTTACCATTGAACGAGCAAGGGATTCCCTGGCAAAAACACATCAGATACCAAGTATGAACTGGGCGTTCCTAAACAGTATCTTGTCCTTGTCCTCCTGCGGAATCTGGAGCGCTTCGATTACTTCACGCGCGAAACGCATCTGCATCGGTCCCTGGAGCGGCACATCCGTGCCATATACTATATGGTCCGCGCCGCAGAGGGACAGCATCTTCTCCATTACTCCTGGATACACGTACATCAGATAGTGTGCCGTGTCGATGAAAACGTTGTCCAGATTCATGTCCATAACGGCCTCAAGCGAATCCATGTTCGGGAAATAGGGGTAGTTTCCGTTCTGGTAGGTGCCCGCCATGTGGGCCAGGATGAACTTCGTGCCTGGATGGTTCTTGGCTATGTCTGCCACAACCAGCGGATCGGAGAAGCCTGTACCAGGCATGCAGGAAACATGGAACAGCATCATCGGCGTCCTGTCTGCCACTTCTTCTACAAAACGGCGGTTTGACTTGACGCCAAGTACGTAGCCATTGTAGTCGGGATGTATCTTCACGCCCCTGAATTTTTTGTTCGTTTCAAGCAGTGACAAGTCGGCCAGCGATTCGGGAAAGGTCGGGCTTACGACAACATAGCCAAGGAATCTGTCGCTTTCCTTGAGGGCCGCGTCAAGCTCCATGTTGCCCTCGTGCACGTCGTACATGATGGCCCTGGAGGAGGACAGGCATACAATGTCCGTCCCAGCCTGCTTGCAGTATTCCTCCAGCCGCTTTGCGTCTGCCTGCCAGAATTTCGAGAAGTTGATATTGCCGAGATGGCCATGGACATCGATAACCATATTCCAATCCTCCTTATTCGATGATGTTGAGCTGGCGTCCGTAGCTGGAAAGCTCCTCGGCGGGGCCCTCGGCGCGCACTATCAGACCGTCCTCCCAGCGGAAGCCCGTCTGGTTGCGGTGCAGGAATACATCGCCCATGAATGTCATGTTCTCCTCCAGCACATAGTCCGAGGAGGTTTCCAGGAAGGGGTATTCGCATTCCATCTGGCCGCAGCCGTGCGCTGGACCGTACAGAATTGCGTCACCATAGCCCTTGTCGATGATGTATCCATGGACCTTCTTCGCCACGTCTGCCGCAGACACGCCCGCGCGCATGCTGTCGAATGTCATGTTGAGCGCATCCAGGCCGACCTGCATGAAACAGCGAAGCTCCTCAGGGCATTTCCCCAGCACCACGGGGCGTCCGATGCTGGAGCTGTATCCCTCCACCTTCGCCCCTATGCTGAAATGGATTATCTCGCCTGTGCCGACCTTGCGCAGCGTGGGACGGCTTATGGCCTGGTCGGAATTGGGCCCCGAGCAGCACCATACAGGGTAGCCAGTTGCCTCGGCGCCGCCGCTCAGCATCGCCTCTGTGGCGATGCCGCAGAGTTCAGCCTCGGTCATGCCTGGCTTGATGTGCTCCAGCACTGCCTTGAAGCCAAGCTCGGAAATCCTGGCAGACTTGCGCAGGCATTCCAGCTCCAGCGCAGATTTCTTCATATAGACGGGCCTCAGCAGGGCATCGGCATTGGAAATGTTCTGCATGCCGCCGAGAGCCTCTGCGATGTTCATCATGATTGTGTAGGGGAACATGTGGAAGCCTGAAATGCCAAGCTTCCTTATGCCGAAGCTGGAGAGAATCTTTTTCCAGTCGGGGTGTGTGGAGCCAGGATAGTCAGGCTGCGAGGATTCGCGGAAATCCATGGTCTGCACCACATTGGCCAGCTTAGAGCGGGACGTGGCGAAGGTCAAGCTCTCGGGACCGATTATGAGCGCGGCGGCGCCGCTGCGCGGGATGAGCACACCAGCCGTCTCGAAGCTGGGCCAGTAGTCGGAGAAGTAGCGGACGCCAGCAGGCTCCGATTCCGTGGAGAATACCAGAACCGCGTCCAGTTCCGTTTTTGCCAATGCAGCCTGTGCCTTAAGCACGCGGCCATCGAATTCAGCCTGTGTCAAAATCGTCATAAATGCTCCTTGATTATGTTTCTTTTCCCAGGTAAATCAGGTATTGCGGTGCTTGTTTTTTATCACTTTGTCTTTTTATCTAGCTCTGCAAAAAAGAGACCCTTAATTCATCGAGGTCCAATTGATATTGGCCGCCTATCCGCACTCTGACCGCCTATCCGCACATTGATACCGACCTTTACGCCGATTGTTTTAAGCACAAAAGCCCCCAAATGGCAAGAGCCTTGCCGTACTCAACCGCATGGTTTCATCTGGCTTCACCGAGTGGAACCTTGTCGTTAATATATTGCCTCAATGGAAAAAAACTACTATGTTCTCTACAATCAACTTTTTCAACTTTTGGGTTCTAGTAATTCCTCAGCGATTGATAATGCCCGCTGGCTTTTCTGCGCCGTGCCGCTTCGCTACGCTACGCGGCACGGCGCAAAGGAACTGGGGGTGTTGCCTGCCCGTGGGTTCTATCGCGCCTACGGCGCTTATCAATAGGTGAGGCATTGCCTTGCGGGCAAGGTTCTCAACAATTTAATCGGGTATCCAACTTGCAATCTGGGCAAGAACTGTCATAATATGTTTTTGCGGGTTCATGGCATCTCCTTTGGTTGCTTGGTAGGCTTCCATTAAGATGTTATGATTCCGCTTTTTCAAGTCTGCCGTACAGTTATGGGACGGCTGTGAAAAGAGTTTAGCTGTGAAAAGAGTTTATATATTCAGCGTTGCGGCTGGAGTAGGTCATACATAACAATTATAGCCCAATGCAAATGTTTGCAAGGGTGCGCATGGTGCATTGGTAACACACTGTCTCCAAAGTTTCATACCCGTTACGGGCACAATAATGCATAATAAACCAAACATGAAATCGATACTATTTGAGTTAGCTTTTGTCCTGCTTTCGTTAAGTGTCAGAGCCAATCTTCCTCCGCTGCCCGACGGAAAGGCGGCAAAGCTGCAGCAGCAGGGCAGGGCGATCCGCTCCATGCCGCGCATTGAAGGCAACAGCATTGTCTGTGGAAACAAAACCGTCACTTTTGACTTGGACGGGAGGGTCAAATTCACCGCAGACGGCGTGACGCTCGGTGAATTATACTGCTATTACAGTGTCACCCAGAAGAATGGGAACAAGAGCTGGTATGGCAGGTTCAATAAAGAGTTGTGCTCCTTCAAGCGCAATGGAGAAGTGTTTGAATGGGAGTTGCGTCGCCAGGTTGAAAACCATATATGGAAAGGGGCTGACCAGAAGGTTTCCATTACCCCAGAGGGACTTGTCAAAGTCGAGTTCACCCCGTTGGCATTTGAGCATCCAGAACTGCAGTTGAGAGACCCGAACAACTCCCTCTGGTTTATGCTCAACAACAGAATTGCTGTCGGAGCAAAGCATACTTTCAACGATACGCCGTTGATTGTTCCAGAGGATGGGCAGGTCAAGTTCGACTACAGTGACAAGCAGCGGTTCAATGTCACGTTTTTCGACGGAGACCCAGAAAAAGAGCTTAAGGTACTCTGCGGCAAAAACGATATCAACTGGCTGATGGCACGCTCCTATCCTGCCCAGCATGAATGCCGTTTTACCTACGTTCCCCACAAAGGAAAAACCGCTGTCATCTGCTTTGACATACGGCAGGGATTGGCTCTCGAAAGTTCCAATGAACTCCGTGCGGGGATTGATTTCAAGAAGATTGAAGAGCTTGAGCTTCCCGACGGCAGTCGCCGAAATCTTCTGCCCAACAGCTCCTTCGAGCGTGGACTTGAATGCTATCGCCTCCGCCATACCAACACCAATTTCCGCTGGGGGTGGAAATCCTACAGGGTTCAGGGGAAGGAGTACTATGCGGGGAGCAATGCGCTGGAGTTTGATGCCCTCCGCGCCAAACAGTATCCTGGAGATGACTTTAGGCGTTTGAACTGCACCCACAACGTGACCACCGCCTCGCTGATTCTGTCTCCAGGGACCTACACCTTCTCCCTCTATGCTAAATGCACCCCCGATAACAAGGCACTGGTCAACGTGTGGATTCCAAACTTCTTTTCAGGCAGCATCTACACCACGAACGACCGTACACACATCGGCAGGCTTCCTGTGAGCGACACATGGGAAAGACAATGTTTTACCTTCAAACTCGACCGTACTCGCCCCGTGGAGTTCCATTTGAACGCAGCCTGCCTGGGTGAGGGAGACTGCAATGTGTGGATTGACGCCTTGCAGTTGGAAGAGGGAAGCACCGTATCCGCGTATGATGCCCCCGCCGCCGAAGGAAGGCTTTTGACCTCCGAGGAGAAAAACTTCGTCAATGCTTCGGAGCTTGTCAACGGACGTTTGCTCATCACCAGCAAGCCAGAGATGGAGGGCAGCGTCCAAGTGCGAGTGAAAAACTTCTTCAGTGAAATATTGCTCAACCAGGCTTTCACGTTTAAAACCGATGCCAGGGGAATTGCCACCGTGGCGCTGCCGCTGGACACCCTGCCTGGGCTAGGACTATTTATCGTGAGGGCCGATTATGCTCTTGACGACGGCTCCAGAAGTTTTGACATCCACCGCTATGCAAGAGTGCACTACCTCGACAACAGCAACCCTCTGAGCAGGGTATTCTGCTTCCATTACGGACGGCCCGATATTTCATCAGACTATCCTGAAGTGCTTGAACGATGGAAACGTCTGGGCGTAGGCTCAAGATTCTTCCACTACAGCTACAACAAGGAAATCTTCGATTTGGAAAAGCAGTATGGCATCTCTCCTGGCTTCTGCTATCTGTTTGGCTTCACACGTGTCAACCGAGGCAAAATCGACGGTTTTGCCATAGCCGACTATGATGAGCACCAGGCGTATCTCGAACACAATGACCCGAAGATTCTGATACGCGACCACAATGCCGATTCCAACGGTTATCCCACTCCCGAGTATTTGGAAAGGTTCAGGGAGGCCGTCAGCAAAATCGTCGCCAAGCATCCCCATGTGACTATGTGGCTTCCCGATGGAGAGGCGATTGCTCGCTTCCCCGTGGAGTGGTGGAGCAAGGAGGGAACCGCTGAACAGTGCGCCAAGATACATGCGTTGATTCTGAAGGCCTTTGTCGATGGTGTACACAAGGGGAATCCCAATGCCCTCGCCCTGCAGGACACGCCTTGCAACATGCGCCCTGAGGGAGGAATTGCCGAGACGGACCTCCTACTTACGGAGGCTGATAAAATCGGCTGCAAGTTTGACGTCATCGGCATTCATCCCTATCGCAGTACCCCTGAAAACCCCGACCTTGACAGCGACGCCGACCGCTTTTTGAAGATGCTTGACAAGCATGGCTATGACAAGACGCCTGTCATCTGGTCCGAGATGATGCACTGGGGCCCTTACTCTATTCCCCAACTGGACATCGACTTTCTGCGCTCTGGTAGCGGACGCTCCTGGTATGGCGGCTTCCTCTCCTACGATATTGCCAAGCATGAGAAGATTTCCGCCGCCTATTATGCGCGTGCCTGGCTGGTTGCGCTGAAATACTCCAGCCGTGTCGTGGGGGCCACGGCAGGCAACCACCACAACAATCTGTATATGGACATCATGATGACCCCATACGCATCGCAGTTGGTTCCCAACACCCTCAACGGACTGTTGGGCGACAGCACCTTCAAGGAGGACATCCGCTTTGCGCCCTACATCAGGACCTATCTTTTTGAAGATGCCCAGAAACGCCCTGTCGCGACAGTCTGGTGCCATCGTGAACAGGTGGATGACGGCACCGCCGACGCACCTGTGGCCGAAGCGGATTTCGGCCAAGCCCTGGAAGGGGTCTTCGATTTGATGAACTCCCCCAGGGAGTTTACGGCTGGGAGATTCCGCTTTCCTGTTTCAGGCTTCCCCGTGTTTCTGCGTGGGAAACCAGGTACGCTGGCGCAGTTCTCAAAGGCGTTTAACAATGCCTCCATCATCTCTGGCGAAGGCATATCACCGATTGATGTCCTGGTGAAGCCCAACAGCCCGAACAGCGTGGTGGTGACGCTGACAAACCATCTTGGCACGCCCTTCAACGGGAACTTGAACGGCAAAAGAGTGGCTATTCCTGCCTCTGGCCACATTCAGGTTTCCCTGCCCAGCAAAAAGGAGATTTCGGCAGAAAAGATTGATTCATACCAGATGTCCTTGCAACTACAAGGCGACAATGGCAGCAACTACACATTTCCCCAGAAGTTTGAATTTTTCGCGTCAAGGCACCTCCCTGAGGATGCCACGCTTGACACTGTGGACTGGAGCACACTTCCAGAGGTGGCCATTGCACGGCAATGGAAGCAGCCTGCCAGTACAGGCTGCTTCAAGATTGGCTGGAACCGCAAGGGACTTTTTCTCAAGGCAGAAATCAAAGACAGCGTGTTTGTCCATGAGGAGTATCCTGTTCCTGGAAGCCGCTGGAAAAACGACTGCCTGCAACTCTTCTTCGATACTCTTGGCGATGCAAGGAGCAAACCGCACGCATGCGATGAGAATGACAGCTCCTTTGGAGTGTTTCCCAATGCCAAGGGGGACAGTGCCTCCTTTTTTGTCTTCCGTCCTGTGGACCAGCAGTTGGGACTTGGCTCCCAGACCCCACGCAACCAGTCCTTTATCTCTGATGTGCCTTGCCGATTCAGCAGCCGCGACGGCGTGCTGACATACGAGGTGTTCCTCAAGGCCCCCTATCTGCTGCCAATCAAACTCCAGGCAGGATACTGCTTCGGTTTTGCCATTTTTGCACCAGAGTCATCCAAGGTGGATTCCATTAACGGGGCGTTGACCCTTGCGGAAGACGGGGGTGTCACATCCAATCGGCCTCATGTTTGGCCGTTGCTACTGCTGATTGAATAAGGAGTTATTTGGAGAATATTGGTAATGTAAATCAATGAAGACTAACTGCGTTTCAAAAAGAATGACTCGGGCGAATCTTCATAGAGGAATACGAGTGGGATGAAGGCCATCACCCAGCCGCACATAATGCAGTAGGCTCCCCAGTCCATGTCCAGATCCAGGCCATAGTATTCGTCCAGTTGCATGTCGTAAGCGCGCATCCAGCCGCCGTCCAGTTTTGCAAAGGGGCTGGCTATCTGTATTCTCAGCAGGAAGCGGCGTATCTTCTGATACATTGCATTGACCTTATCCATATTCACGGCATGTTGCTTGTAGGCGGGCAGTTTGGTCAGCATTGACAGCGATATGAAGACGAAATTTACGCAGTACATGATATCCGCGATTGAATCCGAGCCATCGCCAATCGCGATGCCAGCCTCCGTGTCATTCGTTTTCAGACGAATAGGGCATTCGCGTATTCCGCCGCAATCCTCCTGCAGGTTTTCAAAGAATTCCAGGATATGGTTGATTCTGTCGGAATAATCCCTGTCTGAAGCATATTGCGCACATGCCAGTGCGATAAAATAGCGGGCGTATGTGAAGTTGTCCGAATAACCGAATTCGCTTACATCGGGAAAATTTCTGCCGACGCGCTCCACATTGCGCAAGGCCAGATCATGGTACTTTTCATCTGGCAACTGAAGCAGGAAAGAGACCATTTCACCGTAGAAGACTGGATTGTCAAGGCGTTGCCGCCCCTCATAGCTGTTTGGGTATTCAAAATATCCGCAGCAAATCGCCTCGTCCCCGAGCCAATTCAAAAAAGCGTCACCCAGTTTTTCAGCCATGAGCAGGTACTTTTTGTCGCCAGTTGCCTTGTACATGTTGATGATCGCCAGGCCATCCCTGCCAGAATCCGAGGCCCAGGTCATATTCGTATGGTCCATCCATTTGAACAATCCGTTGGGCAACTGGATGTGGCGGTCTATCAGGAAATCCACCAGATTTCGCCCCAAGGCGGTCATGCGTGTATCCTGATATTTACTACCTGCGGCTGCGAAGAACGCGCCAGTCAGCAGCGTGCTGTCTGTACGCAAGTTCATTCTGAGTTCAAGGCCGTTGGACTGTACCATCTCATACATGCCCATGCTTCCATCGGCCTTCCTTAGCATGCCTGAATTCTCATGCCACGACAGAGCTTTCTTTACAGCCTGCTCCGCATCCGTGTTGCCGCTGGGTTTGATGGATTCGGGGAAAGCCTTCTCGAAGGCGGTTTCGATGACATCGTCCGCTTTGCCCACGAGTTTGGAGAAAACCTCTACAAAGAGGCGTTTCCAGGCGGAATAAGGCCGCATGAAACATGCATCAAACTGCGATATGTTCATCATCGCCGAAACGCATTTGCCATTTTCCCTGATGGTTAGCACTGGAAATTGCGTGTTTCCCTCGCGGAATACGGAATGGGTGCCGATGCAATTGCTGATAACGGCGCTTGTTTCAAACTTCCCATAGTTTTTGCAGGGGAAATGATAGGACTCCCGCGCCTGCAGAATCATGTCGCCATACAGGACGCATTCCTTGAATAGATACCTGAGTTTTCCCATGGTCTGCATTCCAGTCAGCCTGCGGCGCAAGTTGTCCTTGGCAAAAAGATTCTCAAAATAGAAGCGCCCGCCCTTGCGAATCAGGGAGAAAAACTCTTCTGTCTTCTCCAGCGACAATTCTGGAATGGCATGCTCTCCTTTCTCGTATTGTGGCAGCAGGAGAAACACGGCATCGCCCTCGTCCGCAGGCAATTCCTCTGGGGTGTCATAGACAAATAATCTGTCATTTGCACCGCATAATGCGGCGACAAATCTCCTGAAACCCTCTGTTCCGCCTGTCAAATAGAAGTTCATCTATGCTTCTCCTCGGATAGCTCAATGGTGACGGGTTGGCCGCAATAGACCCCCGTTGGAAGCTGAATGTCATGGAGCTTGTTTTCCCACTCAAGTATCAAAGAGGTTGCCTTGGGATTTTGCAGCGGGTCGTTTACCGTCACGCGCACCTTTCCGTCTGCAGAACGGTGTAGCAGAATCACCGCAGGCGCATTGACCTTAAGTCCGCCGATTTCACCAGGTTTATAAAAGACTGCTGCCAAAACGCCCGAACTTGATTCACGTAGTGCTTGAAGGTCAGGGGTCATTGAAAGGATTTCAAAGGAGGGAGATTGTAGATTAGCCTCAAGACTGAAGAAATCCTTGCAGTGGAAATCCACGGCATACGCATAGGAATCATCCTGAGGATTGCGGCCATGGTCGATTTGAAACATCAGCATTGGGGCGGTCTTGGGCAGATTTTGGGCTTTTTTATTCCTGATATCGAAATCCAGCCAGCGATCGTTTCGCGTTTCTCCTGACAGGACGCCCCTGCCGTTTATAATCCAATAGCCGACACCGTCATGCCATAGCATCTGCGATTCCGTTTTGAAGGTTTCGCCAGGCTGTTGAGAGTTATTCGAAGAGAAGATAGCCTGACTGCGCCACAATGTCTGGTCGATGGTAGTGGCAACGGGAACGTCACGTTTGCTGGCATCCGTGATGCCAGCACCAATGCAGACCAGCGTTCCATTCAGCCAGAAATAGGCTTTACGCGCCGTCAGATCAAAGAAATTGGGGTCTGGGCTTGATGAATTCGGCTTCTTTCGTTCCATCTGGTAGCCACAGACGGCATAATTGCCATCGGTGGCACCCCCTGCAAAACTGTATAATCCCGTATAGGAGCGCCATTTGCTCTCCGTATGGGTGAATTCCCATTGGCGCGAGGTGACGCCTGGTATGGCGCATGGTTTCATAAATCCCCTGGCGATTCGGTAGGAATCGAAATGCTTCATGATCCAGGCAGCTCCATCGGACCAGAAATCGGTGAAATGGGAGTCTGATGGCGCGCATTCGATGGAGAGGACTCTGGAAGAAAGCATGCTGATAGAAACCAATGACTCCTTCTCCCTGCAAAGGAGCAGGTCATTGTTCCAGAAATAGCGGGTTCCAGTCGGGAGTTGCTGGACTTTCCCTATAAAGACATCGGCGCAATGTTGGAGCTGCTTTTGCTGTTTTGAACCTTCGGGCATCAGTGCCAGAAAACCTTGCAGGGTCTTGAGGGGCTTTGTGAAATCATTATATCCTGCCCCCTCGTTGTAGAGCTGTCCGCCGCGTCCGCAGGCGACTGGGATATCCCGTTGCAGCGTGGCATTTAATTGGGTTGTATTGTCGTTGTCTTTCCATCCTGTTCCATGCCAAAGCAGGGCTTCTAGATAATTGCAAATTGTATTGAAAGCAGGATCGTCTGTATTCAATGCCCATAAGCTTCCTGAAAGATTGCCGATAAGCTCGCCGATTCCAAGAAAACCGTCCATGGGGTATCCGAAGGGATAGTTTTGGTTTTTGTGTCCCCAGGCGGAGCCATCGGCGGTCATTCCGTCCAGCCAGAAGGCCGTTTTCATCGTGTTGTAGGAGTTGAGGCTCAAACAGCCTTTTGCCACTGCGGAAATGGTATCGAGCATTTTGGGATTGCGGCAGATCAGAGCAGCCCAGAAGGTCGGTCGATAGCTGAAGTTTCCGCCTGTCACGTCGGAGAAGCAGCCACTGAAGGACTCGACTGTCAAGGCGGGGGCCACGTTTGAATAGAAGGTGTGGAAATAGCACCAGCTGACAGCTTCCTTGAGCAGGCGGTTCAGAAGGATGGCATCTGGATCGTGGTTGGTTCCCTTTTCCACGGCGTCCATTTCATCGAAGAACACCCGATAGGCTTTCGCGGCGGCGCTGGGCATCAGGAAGGCTGGGACGATAAAGCGTGGAAGCTCTTCCCGTCGATTGCTTTCCGCCGTAAGCGTGCGGATCAGGCTTTTAAACAACTTTTTTCGGTTTTCCTCGGTTCTGGGGACTCGTCCCCATTCCCAACGCGTCAGAATCTGCTGGAAAAAAGAACAGCTTTCCTGAATGACGATTTCGTTGATGCTTTCATGCCAAAAATGTCTCTGATTTTGAATCTCGACTGCATCCTCGTAGGACAATCCATCAACGGAACCATCGGGATGAATGCGGGCAATCTCTGGAATGCCCTGTAAGTTTTCAGGTGTGGTCTGCTGGGGCTTCAGCTGGATTTTCAGCTTGTTTTGACGGAGCTGTTCGATTTCCTCCATTTTAACTCTAAAATCTGGATCATTCAGCGTGTCCATCTTCACTTGTTCCAGCGTATATTCTGGAAAGAAGCAGCCTGACGTCACAGGCGGTACCCACGCCTCTTCGAAATCATAATTCAGGTGGGTTGGCACAAAGCGAATGTCGTCCAGCACGGCATGGAAATCTGGTACCTCCGTGGAGAATTCCACGGTTTTGATTTTCCCCTGGCGGAGATATGGCCACTGGTTGCTTCGAATCCTGATGCAGGCGCCACGCCAGCCAATATGAGGCGGTGTGCGCAAATCCCAAATGACTGGCTTTCCCTCGTCGTAGAAAAACGTCACCCTGATGGGTTGATTCTTCATCTCTTCGGGAACCCGTATGGCGAACCCAAAACCTTGAAAACTTGCCAAATCAAATAGCTCTTTGTGGGGAGTGAAGGTCAGTTTTGTGCCATTCCATTCAATGCGTTCCGCATCATAGCCCGACTGGATAATCGGGGCATTGCTTTCCCAGGTCCCAGTTTGTTTATACAGGAGAATATTATCATACTCTTTTGCCGTCAGCGGCACTGAACTTAATGATATGATCATAATGGTAAAAAGCAGTTGAAGATTCTTCATGGTATTTTGACTTTCTTTTACACAGCAGCCCAATGCGGCAAAAGGCATCCAGCATTATGTCAATTACCTTAATTGGGTTTTAGGGAAAATGGATGCTGTATAAATCGCATTCCTTCATCTTTATGTGCAGACGGATATACATTGCGGGCAATTCAGAGAGTTTTTTGCCGTTCCAGTTCGGTTCCCAGCAAATGCTGTCACCCCAGAACGGCTTCATATCCTTGAAGGCGTATCCTGGAATCGGCTTTGCATTTTCATCGCAGACTTCCAGCATAATATAACCCCCTGCACTGGTGGAAAGGTTCAGGTCGAGACCGCCTCCACGTCTGTAAAGGACTCGTGTCATTATGGTTCCCGTCTGCAAGTTATTAGTGCTTAATGAAACGAATCCATCGGTGCGATATTTGTACATAAGTTTTTTTCTGCCGTGGTACATTATCAATTCATCATCGCCATTTTGGACAATGCCCCACGCGATGTAGTTCATACGGTTTAGCCAGCGTTCCTTGTCAAGACCAGGTTTTATCCAGGCGCCAGGGTAGGGACGTGCAATGCCCTTGCCGTTTCGGGAGAAAACCATTGTCACATCAGTTGCGCTGCCACGGTCGCCAAAGTATCGTGTTGCGGCACCTACGTAGATATGGGGCGTACGTGTGTATGGGGCAAGCCCGCTGACATACAGGTGCTCTCCCTTTTTATTGACTGTCAGGTACTCTGGTTCACTCCAGTGCAGGAAATCCTTGCTGGTGACTTTTGCAAAAGAACGCACGCCTTCAAGTCCATCGGCAGTCTTCCAGACGCGGATGTACATGACGTAGCATCTTTCGCATTCGGAATAAAAGACCACATTTTGTGAATCCAGCATATGACCGCCGTTTTTTTCTGGCGTGTAGGCTATGATTGGCGCATCTCCATATTGTTGCCAATTGATGCAATCGGACGAATAAAAGGCAAAGAGTCCTTTTGTTTCGCGGACACCAGCCACCGCCTTGTAACGCTCTTCGGGCTTGCAGGCAGGATTGGTGTCGTAAAATGGGACAAAGTTGTGGGTGATGACATTTTTCCCGTACAGTAACGTGTTGGCTGGAACAGGTTTCCCTGGAAAACGGTTCAATTTCGGCAGTTTCCACTTGATGCCGTCGGTACTCTGTGCTATGCCGACATATTCCCCAGGGTGGTTGTTATACATCTTCCCCTGGTAGGCGCTGTCCACTTCCCTGTAAAAGAGCCAATACTGTTGCGGATCTCTCAGCACCGTGACATAGGCTCCTTCTGGTTTGCTGTTGTCACTGGGCACTTCAACTGGAAAATGAGGCACAAGACTCACATTGCGCATCTTGTCAATTATGAAATCGTCAATAAAGAGCTCTCTTTTACCAGTTATGTCATAAACAGTGTCCATAGTGTTATCCTTTTTTCAAGCAGTCAGGTTTCTGCTGTGAGGGTATGTTGACCTTGCATTTTTCCGCAAAATGGTCGAACTGATGACCTCGTGCAGTCTATCGACATCTCAGAGGTTACTGATCTTGAGTTCATTGCGGTGACGCTGGAACTCCTTACGGATGAACGACTCATTCTTGTTCAGTCCAGATCGGGTTTCCGATGGCGATGCGCAGCTTGCGGGTCTCATCGAGAATCTCCGCACGCATCCAGCGTGCCGTTTCGGAGACGGGGAAGGAGAAATACTGCATGATGTCTGGCGAGACTTCGCTTTTGAAGACAACTCCCTTGTCATCCAGCAACACCATACTGTATTCATGGTCAGCAAAACGGACACTTTCGTGGAAATCTCCAACGGCGAGAAGCAGTTTTTCGTCTTTGCTGAACGGTCTTTCGCCTCCCATCAGCGTATCTCCGAGAAGCATCCGTATCCCTGCGTTGCCGCTGGTGAAATCTCCGCATCGCAAATGCGGGATATAGGCGGCTCCCAGCTGCTCCTCGGCATAAATCGTCGTCAGCGCCCCCGTTCCAGGATGCTTGTGTTTATCGCCGCCTGCGCAGACCCAAACCTTCTTGCCTCGCTGAAGCAGTTCTTCCCAGAGCGGATAATTGTCCATGGATGCCTGGGCATCCAGATCCTCGTAGAAAACTTCTATGCCTGTATAATCCCTATACCAGAAGTCCATGACATCCTCGGTAACCATAATCTGCCTGGGATGGGGAATCACAAAGAAGCCGCCGTTGTCACGCACCGCATCCATCAATTCGCCGAAACGCTCACGCGTAAAGGTCGGATACTTGAAATGGCCTTCGGGAGCACCCCCAAAGTCATATTCAGGAAAAGCCGCCAGCACCTTCTCCAATGAAGCTGAGTTTGGAAACAGCATGTTATAGTGGAGATTCTTCTTGCTGGCATGACTGTCCGTGATGGTCGTTCCAGGCTCCGTTCCGCAGATGAAGAGCGTATCATCCCATTCGGGCAGATACATGTGCCGCACTTGACGATGATCCAGAATGGCTGCAAAATCCATCTTCAGTTCCGCCATTTCCTTTTTCCAGACATCCAGCGTGCAGGCACCGTCACTGGTTCCGCCTGAATCTGAGTGGTCATGCAGTTCCCCGTGAAAAACTTTTCTGCCTTTGTAAGCGTCCTCAAGGCGCTGCTTGTCGTTTTCTGTTGCAAAGTAATCCATGTTTTCTTCACCTACATTTCTGTTTTGCACTGAATAGAGGCAATTTCAAAACTAGCGACTTTCGCGCTAGTTTTGAAATTACCTCTTAATACCCAGGAGCTTACGCCTTTGGTTCAGCTTTTCTAGCTTGTTCTTCTTGTTCAAGAACTATTGCCCCCTTAAGTTTGCTCTTGAAGGAAAGGATGGCGTCATCGAAGAAAGCGTCCCTGTCAATAATATGCTGGAGCACAGGGCGTATTTGCTCAGGCGAGGTATGCTTTTCAAGCAGTTCAATCTGGCCATTCGAGATTTCTAAGATTCGGCATAGCAGAGAAGGTGTTCGCCTTCGGCGATATGCATCAAGGAGACCTTCATGTCATCCACGAGAAAAGTGCATGTGTCTGCCTCATCCATGGTGAGCTGCCCTAATCCAGTGTCCTTTCCAAAACGTTCCAGCAATTGATCAAGTTCCATTATGCTTGCAACTATTTGTTTTTGGGTTTCTAACTTATTGAATCAAGATGTTTTCGTCATTCTTCCTAATGTATTCTCTTTGGAAACAATTGCAAATCTCCTATACCCTCTTAAACGTTGCTGATTTTTGAGCCCCGTAGGGGCGATAAGAACATAGCCGTGGGTGGAGCGAAGCCGCGTCAGTGGCGAAGCGAAACCCACGGGGTAGCCCCCACCATGCCTGGAGCCCCGTAGGGGCGACAGGAATACAACGTGGGTGGAGCAAAGCCGCCAGGTGGCGAGCAAAATCTACGTGGCACAGCGGCGAGAGAACCCCACGGAGGTACCACCGACTAACATACGATTACTAGTCATTGAAAAGATACTGTTCATCGTATTGAAGTTTATATGCATTAAGAAAAGCCTTGTATTCGTCCGAAAAAGACATCGTATGATGATGTTGTTCTTGGTTCTTGATGTAATTAATCGTCTTTTCTATCAGGGATGGGCTTACGGAAAACGCTCCATACCCGTCCTGCCAGGCAAATGAAGAATATAAAGGCGATATAGTTTTAATCCACCTGCTGCTATTTGATTTTGTGTTTCGTACCAGTGCAACTATAGTCTGATTTTTGGGAAGCGTGGTCAAAATGTGAATATGATCGCATACTCCACCTACAATGAGGGGAATACTGCCAAATCCATTCAGGATGCCGCCAATGTATGCAAAAATACGAGGTAAATCACCATGGTGCATTTGAACGCTGGTGGATTTGATGTGAAAAATGAGATGCACATCTATTTTAACCATAGAATTGGCCATGTCTTCTCCTTTATCCAGTGGTGTTGTCCGTGGGGGCTATGAGGTGTCCATGGGTTTCGCTTTGCCGCTGTACTCCGTGGGTTTTGCTTTGCCGCTAGCGCGGCTTCGCTTCACCCACGGCTGTGTTCTTGTTGCCCCTACGGGGCTCCAAGTATAGGGTGGGCGTGGCCTGTGGATTTCTGTCGCCCCTACGGGGCTCCAGGCGTGGGGTGGGCATGCCCCGTGGGTTTCGCTTCGCCGCTGGCGCGGCTTCGCTTCACCCACGGCTGTGTTCTTGTTGCCCCTACGGGGCTCTTTCTATGCATCTTCTTTTTGTAAATAATCTGTCTTCAAACCTCAAGTTTAACACTCATAAGCTGGGCAGTAGGCGGTCACGAGATTCCAATAGTTGAATAGTTTCTTTTTCTAATACACGCATCTTTGAAATAATAAGGATTAGAATTTTGTTAAATGTTAACAATAATATACTTGAAGGAACAAGAATAATCAAATCACGAAAAGTTTTCTTTGCAATCTCTAGAAAAGTCGAGCCAGTAGCTTTTCCTTTGATTTCATCAACCCGATCCATTAAATTGAAAAGAAGATAAAATCTCATTTCTTCTTGCTTCGGAATACAAGAAATAAAACCTTGATTTATACACATTTCATGCTCACATAATGCAAAATAACTAATGCTCACTTTGCTGGTCATTAATATCGTTACTGGTGGAAGAAATTTTGATTCAAGAATGACGAGTTCGTCCACATTAGCTTATTCTTGCATTTTCAGTTATTATTTTTCGTGCTGTTTATTTGCATATAAAATATTTTGCATTATAATAGAGACATTCACGAACAAAGGAGCAGCCATGCTGATTTCACTTTCCATAGACAACTGCCTCGTCTTCGACACGGAAACGGAGTTCTCACTACAGGCAAACATGCAGAGCAGACGCTTTGCGCAGAACATCGTACCTGCTGGGAAAATCCACGTCGTCAAGTCCGCCATTGTCATCGGACCAAACAACTCTGGCAAGACCAACCTTGTAATGATATTCAAGACACTGAAGAATGTCCTCTTGAATACCCCAGTTATTCTTAAAGAGAATCTTTTCTCGACAAAAACAATATGCAGCCTCTCTGTAACTTTTTCCGTAGATGACCATGAATACGTGTATGCCATCAAGCACGACACAGCCACTTCCGAATACGTCTATGAACGTTTTTCACAAGTTCTGCGTGACAAATATGGAAACCGCAAAGAGGTGGTATGGTTACTCCGCGATGGTATCGAGAACAAGAACGAGAGCAAGGACAGGAAGCTAACGGAAATGATGGAACTGGCCTCCAAGCGAAACCTGCTTATGCACGCTCTGGACACGTCACGCTTCCCGACACTCGACACCATCAAAAGACTGCTGACTACATTTGCCAGCAGCATTGATGTCATTGACATGAACAACATCCCGCTTGAGAAGACGGTCGAAATGATGAAGGCCAATCCAGAAAAGCGACAAAAGATAGCCGACTTCGTGAAGAACGCAGACCTATTCCTTCAGGACTATAAGTACCTGAATGATGATGAGTTCAGGACGTTATACAATAATTATGGTGCACAAAACATGCAACCAGACAAAAACAGGGTGCAAGAGGTGTCAATTCGTCGTAACGAAACATTTATAGACAAGTTACATCTGGTCTCCGTCTATAAGGGCATTCAGGTGCCAAGCATCATATTCGATTCCACTGGCACGAAAAAGCTTGCTGCTCTCGCTAGCTATGTGCTGGACGCTTTGGAGCAGGGGCGAATTCTTGTCATTGACGAGCTGGACAATAGCCTGCATTTCAAGCTGACACGCGAAATCATCGCCATGTTCAACAACGAGATGAACCAGCGGGCGCAGTTGATTGCAACCGTCCACGATGTGTCGCTGTTGGATTGTCGCACCCTTTTCAGAAAGGAGCAGATTTGGTTTTCGCACAAGGACAGCGAGCACGCCTATCTCTACTCCTTGGGAGAGTTCAGCGCAGGCGAGGACGGCATACGCGAGACTACAGACTTGATTGAGAAGTACAAAAGAGGTCTGCTTGGCGCACTGCCGAAGCCAGATTTGTTCAATTCCCTTTATGATGCTTGTAACATCTCCAGAACCTCAACGAGTGGCAAGGAGGACTAGACCATGGCAAAACCACCGCTGTTCTCTGCCAAACACAGCCTTTGCATCATCTGCGAAGGCTATGAGGAGGAGATTTATATCAAGCACCTTCTTGACAAGAAAGTCTGGAGCGACCTATATGACTTCACAGTCATCAACGCCAAAGGTGAGGGCAACATCCCTGCACGTTACCAGTACATGATAAACAAGGATGCCTACGAGCTGGTGCTGGTCTTCTGCGACACTGACCGCAGTCCATACACACAGTATCTTGGAGTAAAGGCTAGAATCAATGAAATGCACGAAGCCGAGAACGCTGCTGGCAAGGTGGTCCTCTACGCGAATCCCTGCTCGATGCAAATCATACTTTTGCATTTTGCTGTCGTCTCTCTCAAAACCCAGGGGAAGAAGACCAATGCCAAGCTGATAGAGAAGCTGACTGGTGTCAAAGACTACAAGGCAAACCAGGAAGAGCATATCAAGGCGATCTGCGCCAAGATCAACCGCCAGTCATACGTTGATATGAAAGAGCGTGTCGCAACCATCAACAGACCCGACAATGAGCCTGGCAGCACAAATTTCATCGAGTTCCTACAGCGTTTTGAAACGGACAGTTCAGAATGGATTGCCGAAGTTCGGAATAGCCTTGATGCCAATTGTTAGTGTAATGCATCTCAAAAAGGATATATATTATCTCTTGAAATAGAGACAATCCAACTAAGCAACGACCATCAAAAACACTCCAAATCAACAGGAATAAGCGAATATGTTTGCCCCCATACCTAAGCCCCCAATCATCTTCCGACCATTCGTTTTTTTCAAACAACTCAACGAAAAGAAGCAGCCCCAACCATTCGCTTATATCGCGTTCCCACTGTTCCAATGAGTAGCCCCAAAACACTTTATGTGCTCACGACCAAACTATCAGGTAAGAAGATTAATTGCCCGCGAGTCCTTGAACAGGCGACATAGAACTTGTTTTTGGTCACTTGATTAAGTTCTGAGAGACGGTCCTGTTTATAAAGGTTGTATGTCGTTTTATTGAGAACAACACAAACACAATCAAACGATAGTCCCTTGCATGCTCCCCAATTCATTGCATTGCAATTATACTTGGGGGCATTATTATAAAAGAGCTTTTGAATGGAATCGTTCGATATTACTTCATCGGCGGCTGTTTTGCTCTCCAATAATTGGGGTTCACAACCACATGCTGAACACGCGGATTTGATTGATATACCAAGTTTTTCAGTAATAAACAGGCAAACTTCTGGTGGACAGCGATGGCTTTCAGCTAGAGAAATCTCGTCAAGTTCATAGTATTTGCCCACCTGTTTTCGATACTTTTCCAAATCAGAGTGAAGGCTCTGGTTTTTGTTCCCGTCATGGCTTGTGTCATACGTATGTTGGAAGAAATCGCCTGCTAGGGTAACGGAGAAATCAGCCTTGCCTAGCATTTCTATAAAATCAAAATCATACCCGCCAAAATCCTGCGCTTCATCTATGAAAACCGCATCGAAAAAACGGCTGATTCGATTCAGTATCTTTTTTTCACCTATGTATTGTTTCACAAACTCAAAAGACCTGCAATGGTAAATGCCACCCTCTTTGGAAACAAATCGCTCAAAGCCGCGAGCATATCGAGGCACCTCGTTGGGTTTCGGAAAGAGCATCCACCGAATTGGAGGACAATTCTCGACACGGAAGGGCTTGACGAGAAAACAGAAGACGAAAGAAAACCAGGTTGAAACCATGACATTATCCGGGATACATCCGAATCGCTGAATGATAGCCTTGCGGATGTTGTCGGCATTGTTGTCTGTGTATGTCAGCAAAAGACAACGTTTGTTCAATGAAACGGAATTCACCAGAAGTGTTGTCTTGCCGGAGCCAGCTACAGCCAATATCGCTCGTTTTAGCCGACGATCCATCGAATGGCCTCCTGAATATACGATGGAACAACCAGTTTTTCATTAGATTTAAGAATCAGGAGGGCAGCTTCCGCTTTATTGGCTAACATATATGCCAGTGGGTCTTGTTTGGAGGCAAAGATTTTCGAAAGGGTGTTCTTGTTGTCGCTATAAAGACACACCTCGAAAGTATAGCGTTTTAAATCCGAATCAACAAAGACTTTCTTCGCTTCGTCCACACAGTCACGATACCAGTCACTAGTTTTTTTGTCATTGTCTCTGATGGCTGCCACCTTGATTCCGAGCTTATTCGCAAGTTCAAAGTAGCGTTGGAATGAAAGGTTGTTGAGTGATAATATCCAGATGCCCAGTTCGTCCGACTTGCGACCTGTGATCTGCAAGATGAACTCGTCCATCAAAATGTACTCCGCCGCACCTTCGACAAGAACGACTTTCTTGGCAAGAATGAATTGCAGGAGGTTGTCATTGGGAGCGCGCATGAAGAAGTTGGCTGTATCTTCATTCAAATCATTAAAAGATTTCACCGTATCCCCGACGAAGAATGCATGCTTGAGTCCCAGTCTGGTAGTAATGTAGCTACTGTGTGTAGCAATGAACAATTGACGTCCTGCCGTTTCCCGGTTGATGTGATTGACAAGTTTGCGCAACCCCACTGGACTAAGGTGATTCTCTGGCTCTTCAATGATGACGACCGACGAAGTGCCAGAATCGCGAACAAGAGTGCTTTCGGTTTTGGCAATATTGATTGCGCCTTCTCCTCGATTTGAAAGGCTTATACCACTTTCGCGAATATCTAGCAAATCTTCCAGTTCGGCGGACACAACGAGTCCTCTTTCCTTCGCCATCTGCGGAAGAGAGAATTGATTGAGATGCCGAGCGAAGTTGTGTTCATTCTGTGCGCGTTCCCGTTCCCCAAAGACATTTTGGTAAGTGTCCGTTACGATGTTCCGCAATGCCTTCGTCGTGTTGGTACAGGCGTTGTCAATGAATTTTGATTTGACTGGTTTTTTAAAACCCGTGTATGCGGCATTTGAAAATGTTGAAAACGAAACAAAGTAAAACGAGAACGGGAATGTATTGCATTGCTCAGAACGAATAGCTTCGGAAAGTTCTTCCATCTGGTCGGGATTGGGTTCGCACACCATTTTAATACCATAAGCGGCAGTTGGTGCGGCTCCATAGTGCTGTTCGCCATGGAAATACTGATTCTTGGGCGAATCGGTCATTTCAAGAATCAACTCAATGATGGTTTTGGGCAATGTATCCAGTTGTGGAGCCTTTTTCCATTTTTCGATGGTTTCAACATTCATAAGGTTGTCAAAACCGTATGAGAGAACACGCGTTGCGCTTCCAGACAAGGCTAAGTCGATTGCTTGGAGGATGGAGCTTTTTCCTGCACCATTGTCTCCAACGAAGATGTTCATTCCAGAATTCACTGTGATTGTCGCATCCGTGAATTTCCGGAAGTTTATAAGGTGAATTGCTTTGATATATGTTTCCATGCTGGGAATCTCCAAACGATACTTGTCGAATGATGGCTTCTGATAACAATCACTTGTTATGGCTCATGAAAGAAAACTTTTCAGGTTGTCTCTGACCTTCAATTCATCGCACACAGCAAGAAGTTCCGTGAGGCGATCAACAATACGATTCTGCTCGGCGAGGGGAGGAAGCGGGAAATACCAGTTTTTGATAACATCAAACGGTGGGATATTGACAATGGCACTCCCATTTCCTGCTTTTGCACTACTTTTCAACCTCGAATCAAAATAGTGCTGAAAGAATTTCTTGTTAATTCCTGAGGCCAAGGTGACTCGCATCAATGCTTGGTTAATGATTCCTGGCTCAATGCCGTCTGGCATGACATATGTTTCACCGATAGTTCCAGCACAGCTGATTATAATATCACCACTCTGGACTTCAAATCCTTTCATTCTATCGCGAAAATAGTCTTCCGATATATAGTAGGTGCCGAGGGTGGGATCCTTTTTGATAGCATGTTGTTGTTCGTACACTTTGATGGCATTGGTGCTTTTGGGAACAAACATGGATTTTGTCAATGCGCTGCCAAAAGGCCCTTTTTTGAACAACCCGACATCTCCGAATCTAATCCATTTCCAATGTGTCGGAATCAAATACGGGACATCCTCGTCTACCGCTTTGATTCCTTTATCAACCCGACCATTGCGCTCTTTGATTATTCGCGTTTTTTCCGCCTGAATCTGCTGATAGAGTTCCTCCGCAGTGCCGTCTTTGGGCAACTGTTCGGTCAGCTTGCCATGAATGGCGGAATCAATCAGCTTGCTTTTCAGCACGGTGAGGTTGTCGGCGTACTGCGTTTGGAGTGCGTCGATGGTATCAAGGACGGAAAACGCCTGCTCAATTCTTTCGACGATTCGCTTCTGTTCGGCAAGAGGAGGAAGGGGCAAAATGAAATTGGCCAAATCTTCTTGTGAAAAAGTCGGTGTAGCGGCTCCAACCACGAACTCCTCATATTGTTTGCGGGCCATGGTGCTAATGAGAACTGTGTGCAAATAACTCCTGTCGCAAAGAATGTATTTCAATAGTGCCAACTGCGGGTTGATAGTTGCCTTTTCTGGCAATGCCTTTACAACACCGCATTTTCCATACGATGACCCCGTTTTAACAATAATCAGATCTTCTTCAGCGACCATTATCTCTGGTGATTCTTCGTATTTCTCCCATGTGATGTAGGTGCATTTGTCATATACGCACTTGCCATCAATAGTGATATTTGAAGGGGATAGTGAAATAGCACCTTTGCCTTGTTCAACAATATCGTTCTTCGTATAGCCTCTAAATCCTATGCGACCAAAGATCTCTGCAATGCATTCAAGCCTTATCCATTTCCATGTTGCAGGAATTGGAAATGGAAAATCAACATCATCCAGTTGGAGAATGACCTTCTTCCTCCGTCCCTTAAGTACACCTGAATTCTCGATATCTTTCTTTTGTTTTCGTAAATGCCGATACAGTTCCTCCGCCGTGCCGTCTTCGGGCAACTGCTCCGTCAGCTTTCCCCGCATAGCGAGGTCGAGGATTTTGGTTCTTATGGCCTGGGTATCAATCACAGCTCAATCCCTCCCAGCAGTTCCTTTAGCTGTGCGACTGCGGCATTGATGCCATCGGCCTCTTCCTGCATCTCATCAAGGATGTCGGCGACGGAGCGGTCGTCCTCTTCGGTGAAGTCCAGCCACTTGAAGTTCAGATCTTCACGGGCTTTGACTTCCTCCTCGGTGAATCTGCGCCATCGTCCGTTTGGGTTCGTTTCCGCATTGTAAGTCTCTTTGCGGTCTTGCGTATGACCTGAACAGAAGCAATCCACAAACTCCTGCAAATCCGCCCTTGTCATGGGTTTTGTCGCCATTGTGTGCTTGACGCCCGTGCGATAGTCATAGACCCAGATGTCTTTCGTTGGTCCGCCTTTTTCAAAGAACAGCACATTTGTCTTCACACCGTTGGCGTAGAAGATACCAGTAGGCAGGCGCAAAATCGTGTGCAGATTGTAATCCTTCAGCAGCTTGTCCCTAACCTTCTTGGTGGAATCGCCGTCGGTCAGGATGCTATCGGGCATAACGACGCCGACTCTGCCGCCAGTCTTGACGATGGACATGATGTGCTGGAGGAAATTGACCTGGTTATCCGAGGTTTTGATGAACTCAGGGCGGTTCGCGGAAACATCAACGCTACCTTGCGGACGGGTGCCGAAGGGCGGATTGGTCATGACCACCTGATACATCTTGTCCGATTTGTCAATCAGGGAATCCTGATAGACGATCGGGCTTTCGTTCACGCCGATGTCGTGCAGGTACAGGTTCATCGACGCGAGGGTGACAACGAGGTCGGTGTTGTCCGCGCCGAAGAGCGCATTGTTTTTCAGGAACTTCTGCTTTTCTATATCGCGGCTCTGCGTCCGCATGTGTTCGTAGGCGGCGAGCAGGAAGCCTGCCGTGCCACAGCAGGGGTCTCCGACCGTCTCGGTAATCTTTGGATCGACCACATCCACGATGGCGGAGATCAGGGCGCGGGGCGTGAAGTACTGGCCAGCGCCGCTCTTTTTGTCCTGTCCGTTCTTCTCAAGAATCTTCTCGTAGATGGCTCCCTTAAGGTCGCCTTCCATCATATACCAGTTGTCCTCAGCCACCATGTCGATGACCTTCTTGAGCATGACGGGACGATAAATCTTGTTGGTTGCTTTTGTAAAGATGGTGCCGATAAGGCCGTCGCACAGCGAAAGCTCCCTCAGAATCTTTTCGTACTTCTCAACGAGGTCGGTTCCGCTGAGACTGCTGAGATCTTTCCACTTGCAGCCGTCAGGCAGATAGCTGGGAAGCCCCATGGTTTCCTTTTCATCATCCATCTTCAGGAAGAGGATATAGGTCAGCTGCGTAATGTAATCGGTGAAGCCGACGCCTGCCGCCGACAGGACGTTTGCGATATCCCAAACTTTTTTCAGAAGGGCGGACTCCGTTTTCTGTACCGTTGCCATATCGTTACACCTTTTAAACTGCTTTTAACAAGAATCTTGCCATCGTCTGCATCTCTTCTGCGAGGATGGAAGCGGTCAGGCTGATAACACCCCTGCGCCAAAGATCCGTATCTATCTCGTTCAGTTCCATAACGGAAATCGCGCCGTCATTGATGACGAACTCGGCGATTTGCCGCATAATCTCTTTCTGCTCGTTTGTCAGTTCGCGCTGTATCTGACCGCAGTACAGGCTGAAACGCTGCGCATAGCCCTTGATCAGACTGGTGAGCTTCTGGTTCCTCTTATACGCAAAGCGCACTATTTGGATCAAGTTCGTGAGTGCGTTGACATTCATCTTCACATCCAATTCGTCCACATCGCCGTTGTCGTCCAGAATCTTGTAATTCTTCCATATCTGGTAAACGCCGTACTGGCGGTTTTCTGCCAGCAATCTATCGCGCAGATCAACCAGCATACTGTGCGTGATCACGGTATCTTCGGAATTGTAGATGATTCTCAGCGCTTCGATGCTGTCCTTGTTTTCATCTAGATACTGCTCAAAGTTCTCGATGAATGACTTTGCCGTCTCTTTTGAGAAGCCCGCATAGATAAGCTCATCAGGATCGTCGTCCGTCCGCACAACGTAACCGCGCTGCATCTCCAGCAACTTACGGCGCGCTGGAACGTTGTTAATCAGAGCCGCAATCAAATTCATGCGCTCCGTGTTCGCTTCCGACGGGGTGTTGTATGGCGGCAGCGTCCCATGATCGAATGCTTCCTGGATATTGAAGGCAATCGCCTTCGGTGCAAAGCCGAACTCTGTGATGAAGTAATCAAGATGCCTGCCAAACAAGGCGTTGTTCTCGTATCGCCTATTGATTGTGGAACAATAGTCACGGAGAAGCCACAGATTCTCATCGCTCAACTCATTATGAGCGAGGTGCTCCAGCAAGTTTTCGAGCGTCAGTACACTTTGGCCAGGTCTTGGATTAACCACAGGATGCGGAATATCTTTTTCGTGCTCTGTCACACCGACCGCATCCACAATGTAATAACAATCTTTGGTGTTGGCATTGGGCGTAACTTCGCGCAGACGGTCATCCTCGATGACGCGACAGCCACGCCCCTTCATCTGCGTGTAGAGCACATCGGAATGGACATCCTTCATGAACAGCACGACTTCCAGCGGCTTCACATCGGTTCCCGTTGCCACCAACGTCACAGTGACCGCGATGCGAAAATCCTTTTCTGTTCGTAAATCACGGATAAGGCCGTTGGAATCCTCTGCCATATAGGTGATTTTCTGGACAAAGTGCTCTGGAACTACGCCCTCCTCGAACTCTTCGCCAAACACCTGCTTTGCAATCTCGACGATCTGCGTGGCGTGGTTGTCGTCCTTGGCGAAGATGAGCGTTTTCGGAATATATTCCCACTTCTTTTCGCGGTCGGGGTAGAGTTCTTCGTAGATGGATTTCTTGTAGGCTTGCAGAACCTTTCTAATCTGATCCTGATTGATGACGGAACGGTCGAGGGAAGTTGCATCATAGTCAACTCGTTCTTCCATCACCAAGAAATCTTCCCCCCCTGTCTGCCGCGATGATTCCATAACCATCGTGCCTTCCTGAAGCGCACCGCCATGCTCCGTGACTTCGGTCTTGATCCTGTAAACGCGGGACGGGACATTGACACCGTCCACGACAGAATCGTCGTAGGTGTATTTTTCGACGACGTTGTTATTGAAAAACGCATATGCCTCGGGCGTGGGCGTGGCTGTTAGTCCAAGCACGTATGCGCCAGAGAAATAATCCAGCACGGCACGCCACTTGCCGTAAATTGAGCGGTGGCATTCGTCAACGATGATGAGCTGGAAGTAATCTGGCGGCAATTTCAAATCGTCCCCAAGCTGAATGACGTTCTTGTCATCATTTTCCTCGTCAATTGTGTTTTTCTCGTCCTCTGCATCGTCATCGCCATCGGCTGGAAGAGGGCTGCCTGTCAGAACGGCAAACAGCTTCTGAATTGTGGAGATTACAATGTCTGCTTTGATGTCCTTGTCCTTTTTCAGTTTCTTGATCTCATACAGCGAGCTCATTTCCTGCTGACCTTCAGTACGGTCAAAGGTACTGAACTCACTTTCCGTCTGAGATGCCAGATTGTTTCTGTCCACAAGGAACAGTATTCTTTTGGCTGGGGTGTAGTTTAAAAGCCTGTAGCTGGCAAGGCAAGCGAGGTATGTTTTGCCAGAGCCTGTTGCCAGAACCGCAAGACTCTTCTTGTTCCCAGATTTAATGGATTTCTCGAATTCGGTTTCCGCTCTGTACTGGCAGTCACGAAGCCCGCGCTTGTCAAGACGCGGAAGAGCTCCAAACTCGGAAACCTGACCAATCAGCTGCAGCATCTTCTTCGGCGAGTGCATCTCCGTCAGCTCCACGTAGCTGCTGCCTGGTTGCAGCATGTTCTTGAAGTAGATCTTTTTCCCATTGGCGAGGTACACCAATGGAATCTGCTTCGAAAACCACAGCCCATACCAACTCTGCGGATTGCATGCATAGTCCTCAGCCTGAGCCTGAACGTCTTCACCGAGAGGGTTTTCTTCACGCTTTGCCTCAACAACGGCAATGGCCTTGTCATCGACGAAGAGCAGATAATCGCTCTCGGTGTTTTCCTGCATCAAAGCTTCTTTGACGGCAGATGCGCTTCTTGGAACATACTCATCCCTTGAGACGATCTCCCAACCAGCATTGGTCAACTGTTTATCAATTATGACTCTGGCTTTTTCTTCTGGCGACATTTTCAAGTCACTCACTTTTCTTTTTCCCTATTATTTCACACCAGTATCTTTCACTTCCACTCGTATAAGCTTAGGTTACAATCATTCCCTGTATCCTTGAAACGGTACATTCCCATTCCCTTTCCAGACACCAATCGGCAGCTTTCCATCTGAATCAGCAAGCTTTGCCGTTTCAATCGGCAACTTTTGGCGAGTTGTGCTCACTAATATAAGTCATTTAGGCAAAAAAAAAGCCCTAAATGCCTAAAAATGGCAAAAACATGTTTTTTTGTGCTTAAAACTGGCGGAGGAGGGCGAATTTCCACTCTGCCCATTCCTGCCTAAACCAGCGTTTTTTTCTTTTTTCGCCTCAAATTTAACACTTTATAGCACATCGCCTTGCTCAATGCGACATGGCCAAAACAGGGAAGATTCGGGGAAATCCGCTCCAAACGGAAAAAACGGGGAAGGTTTTAGTACTACTCTTAACCATTGGGCAACGGACTTCCCGACATGGGCAATCCTGTGAACTGACCGATGTTTTTAATATATTATCCCAAAACAGAAATGACAGTCAATCCTTGACTTTTCATCACTTTTGATTCAAAAGAATGACGAGTTCGTCCACATTGGTTGATGGATTGGCATCTTGAAGCCGATTCTTCCAAGCCATACGTTCCGCTGGTGGCAGTAGTTGCTGGGCATTTCGGATGGCTGAGTCAAGTTTGTCTCCCAGCAAATCGCAGACGCCCTCTGTTGTCTCCGTGTAGCCTGGTATCTTTGCTGGCAAAAGCCTCTCTTTCAGTTCAGTTGGAGTAGTCGGCGTATCGCGATACACGAAATGCAGGAGATACCAGAGTTCAAAGCACGGATTTGAGAAGCACCAGCGTATCCTGGACTTTTCCGACTTGCCAACTACCCGCAGAAGCTCGTCCTGTAAATTGTCATCGCAGTCGAAGACAAGGCAATAATGGTCATAGCCAGAATACTTCGGAAGACGCATATAGCCAAGTGCCTCATTCAGCAGATGCTCCGCATTCCCGCCTCCGAGACCGATGCATGTTACACGCAGTGTCGGCAGATTGAAGCCATCGAAATAGAGCTGTTCGGTTGTCCCCTCCGTGAAGATGCAGAAACTCTCGCGACGCCGCTGGACTGGCCGCCTCACCGACTGCTGCCATGGTTTCTTCTTTGACACTGGTCAGCCCTCCACATTCAGGTTCTTTATGTAGGGTATGCCGCCGAAACATCCGTGCAGGTAGTCTTTCGTGATGCGCGTGAAATTGCCTCGTATGCCAGTAAAGTCCGCCAATGACGCCAAGTTGGACGAGCTTTCGCTGTCCTTTCCGACAAACCACACCTGGTCATGGCGGAGCGTCGTCTCCGTGAGGATGGATGGCGAATGGGTGGTTGCAATCATTTGGGCATTGGCGGGATTATTGCTGTGGAACATTTCAATCAACTGGCTGACGAGCAGCGGATGCAGGCTTGCATCCAGTTCATCAATGAAGAGCACCTTGCCGTTCTTCAGCACATCAAGCAGCGACGCCGAGAGCGCGAATATCTTCTGCGTTCCAGATGATTCGTGGTGGAACATGTCGAAATGATAGGTTTTGTCCGCAATCACGTGTGTCGTGCCGATTCTGGCCAATCCATTCCTACCGCCTGACGTTTCCGCTTCGCCAGCCTCGACCTTCTGGATGCCGAGGTCGGCCTTGGATATGAGCCTTGAAATCCTGTCGGCCAGTTCGCTGTTCTTCATGGCTGCGAATGTCGTACCAAGATACTGCTGATAGGTATGCGCGGAGACAATCAGCAATGTTCTTTCAAACCAGTTCTGTACTGCTTCACATACTCCACCAGCAAACATCCGAGCGGCTGTAGAGAGGAACAGCGCATTCTTTGGCAGGTTCAACTTTGTGTCCGAGAGCACCTTTGTCCATGCCTTCAGTTCGGCAAACTCTGGCGACGAATCCACGAATGAGTTGTTTTCACGGGCAAACATCAGTGTCATGCGCTGCTTCTGCGCGTAAAGCCATTCGGATACAATTGCGTCTCGTGTGCACTCAAAGCCGTAGCGGTAGCGGCGTTCGCTGGCAATCATCTCCAACTCGAAAAACACAGGTTCGCCGAGCGTCTTTTCCGAAAGAGCGAAAGGCTCAAGCAATAGGGCAACCTCCCTGTCGCCAACACCACTATGGAGAACAACTGACTGCATCACCGTCAATGCTTGTATCAGATTGCTCTTCCCGCTTGCGTTCGCCCCATATATGACGGCGGATTTCAGAAGGGACTTTCTGGGCGGAAGTGCAGGACAGCTAAAACTGTTTTCAGGAAGTACCCTGGTCTGTCCATGCTTCTCCATTGAGAAAGCAGCTTTGTCTTTGAATGACCTGAAATTGCCGACTGTGAAGTTGATGAACATTGTATTTTTTGCTTTAAAAAACGTTTTCCTATTTTTATATTGCCATTAATGTATTGTTAATTTTTATTTTTGCAAATTATTTGCAAATTTAATTTTTAAATGATTGAGTAAGAAAAAAGCCCCGAAGTGAACACTTCGGGGCTTTTTAAATACAAAACTGGCGGAGAGGGGGGGATTTGAACCCCCGGTACGGTGTTACCCGTACGACGGTTTAGCAAACCGCTGCCTTCGGCCACTCAGCCACCTCTCCAGCACGATTATAAAATGAAATAGCAGTTAATAATATACTATGAAACGACCCTATGTCAAATGATGAGCTGTTTTTTTGTCGCTCAAGCGTGATTTTTCGGTAATTCCTCACCTATTGATAAGCGCCGTGGGCGCGAGCGAAACCCACGGGCAGGCGATACCCCCAGTTCCTTTGCGCCGTGCCGCGTAGCGTAGCGAAGCAGCAAGGCGCAAAAAAGCCAGCGGGAATTATCAATTGCTGAGGGATTACGGCATCGCAAGTGCGCTGGGGATTGGGCGTATTTTCCGACGGCGAGACACTAATACTCCTAACTTAAAAGGGACTGGAGGGACGGGAGAGACGGGAGGGACAGCGAAATGGCGCTAGGTCTTCTTTTTTGTCGCTCCTGTCGCTCCTGTCGCTCCCGTCGCTCCCGTCGCTCCCGTCCCATTAGGCGTTAATTCAGGATTATTAGCGAGATACCGTCGCCACACCCTGCACCGTCGCTACTCCCTAATTGCCAGCGGGCTTGAACAAGCCGATGGTGGTTAGGTCGCGGTCTGTAAGCAGCAGGTTCAGGCCTTGTCTGGCGGCCTTTGTCGTCACGTGCTTCTGGAGTTTAGGCTGGGTGGGGTATTCGATGAGCACGACGAACAAGCCCTTTGCCTGGGCTTTCTTCAGGTTATGCACAGCTTCGGCGGACTCGTGTTCGCTGAGTGCCTTTTTACCGTCCGAAAACACATCCTCGGCACCGATGCCATCCAGGGAGCGCATGAAGGCTTCATCGTCGAAAAGCGCTTGCGCATTCTGCTGGATGACCATGAACTGCGGTGATTTCTGCTTTGCGTGCCTGGCAAGTGCCTGGACAAAGGCCTTCATATCCTGCCTGTAGGTTCGCCCTGTTTGGGGGTTGACACAGTTGTCCTTGCCCTTTTCGAAGAACTCGTAGCCATCGACGATGTCCAGATAAACGCCGTCGAAGCCCTGCGCCAGAATGGTGTCCAGGTAGGTTTGAATAATCTTCTGCCACTCCAGGTTCCAGTACCGTACGTGGAAGTTTCCCTTCCATTCGCGGTTTTCTTCCAACAGGAAAGAAGGTCGCCTTCCATGGCTCCACTCCTGCTTCCAGTATGGGCGGTAGTTTTCCGCCTCGCCGATGGAAAGGTAGGCGAGGATTTTCCGTCGGCTGTTGCTCTTCTTCATCGAACTGATCTCATTCGGGCACCATTCACCTGACTCCTCACCGTCAAACGAGTAGTCGATGACCACGATGTCGCGGTGACTTTCGTTGATTCTGCGGATAAACGCCTCCTTGCTTTTCGCGAACTTCTCCGCCTGAAGGATATAGGCAAAGGAGGGGGCAGCGTTTGCAAACAGCGGAGTCGCCAGTATAAGGATGAGGAGAAGTGCTGTGGTCATGGAGAATCTCTATGGTGTTGAAAGGGCATGGCATCAGGTACTTCGTTACGTTGCTCCCGTCTTTCCCGTCACTCCCGTCTCATCAGGTGTTAATTCAGGGGTATTAGCGAGCCGCCATTGCCCCCCATCGTTACAGCCCCCAGGCTGTATTACCGAAGATACCATGGGTAAAGAAGACGGGTTTGTAGCCTGATTCGGTGGCGTGTCGGCAGGCGTGTTCGATGCGTTGCAGGTGGTCGGGAAGGTAGTGGTGGTAGGTCGGATAGGAGTACTGCTCGTGGGAAAGTAGCGCGAAGGCCGTGTTGTAGTACGGGTTGTGGATGAAAAGACAGTCGATCTCCGACTCGATCTTCTTTAGCGGCGTCAGGTTGCAGATAAGCGCATCGGGAAAGAGGAAGAAGTCGTGGAAGCGGTCGTAGAAGACCAGATGCGTTGCAACGTATTCGGAGACATCCTTCTCGTAGAAGAGGTTAACGTCACAGTAGCGGGTCTGCCTACCAGTTGCATCGCGTTCCCCCTCGATGATGAAGGAGGCGGTATTGACACGCATTCCGCGTTCGCGCAGCACGCGGAAGGTATTGGGCGGCTGCATCGCCCAGTGGATATTGGTCGGCGCGATAAGTGTCTTTTCGCCAGCAAAGCGGATGATTTCCGAGGCGATGAGGTCGTAGTCAGCCGCAAGTTTTTCGGCGGTGGCATGCTGATAGGGGCGTCCAGGGAACTCCGAGTAGGAGTGGAAGGCGAGCCGCAACCAGTTGGAATTGTCCTCGAATTCGGCTTTGTAGCAGTCGGGGAAATCCTTCATCTCGAAGCCATGATGGTCGTCTCGGTAGAAGCAGTTGAGGGTGAAGCAGGTGCCATATTTGCGGTTGATGTTTTGCAGGGTCTTCAGGTAGAAGTGGTCGAAAAGCGAACTGGGGCGCTCCCGCGCGATTTCCGTCAGAAAGAAGCTGTTGTCGTCAAGGGCGAAGTTATAGCGCTTGAAGGCTTTCTTGTCCCAGACCAGCGTGATAGTCTGGGAGAGTTCACCGTATTGCGAGGAGGCGCGGACTGTTACCTCGTTGATGCGTTTCGTCAGGCGCGCTGTCCCCGTGAACTGTCGGTCCATGCGGTCGGCGGGTACACCATCGATGGTGACAAATGCACGCGGATCCGCCAGACCTTGGATTGGGATTTCGAGAGCCTCGTCGGTCTCCCGTCCAAACGAGTAGTCCAGGACGGCCCCGCTTCGTATATTGCTTAATTCTAACAACATAGTTATAGTGCCCAGAACTGTTCTTCAGAGAGGATGGTCACGCCCATCTTGCGTGCTTTGACTACCTTCGAAGAGGTGGAATTGGGGTCGGCGACGACGAGGTATTTGGTGGTGGAGGTGACTGCATCCACGGGGACGAGTCCCTTTTCGCGGGCGGCCTGGTGCATCTCGGAACGCGGGCGGGTGGATTTGCCCGTGAAGCAGATTGCATCGCCTTCGGGTGCGGGAGCGGACTGGCTCAGCTCGAACTCCTTGCGCAACTCCTGGATGTAGGCCTGCTTCTCCACGAGTCCCTCGCTGATGCGTTTCGCCATCACCTCGCCGATGCCATTGGCGCGAAGCAGTTGCGCGATGGTAAGGCCGCCGATGATTTCATCGACGCTGTAGATTTTCAGCAGCTCCTCGCTGGCCTTTTTCCCCAGTTCAGGGACATTCAGCGCCGTAAGAAAAAGCTCTGGTGTGCAGCGGCGCGCTTTTTCGATTTCATCCATAATGGCGGTGATGCGGGTTTTCCCGAAACCTTCCTGCCCCACGAGCAGCGAACCGTCAAGTCGCATGAAACCGAGGAAGTCACGGATGCCCGTGATGTCCATAATGGCTCGCACAATCTCCTTGCCGATGCCGAACATGCCCACGGTCATCACGCTGAAGTAGAGTTGGTTCAACTGCTGCTCACCACATTCGGGGTTGCGGCAGAAGAGGTTGGCTCCATCGCGCACCAGTTTGCTGCCGCAGACGGGGCAGTCGGTGATGGCCGTTGGGGCGGCTTCTCCAACCTCCAGCACCTCCGCCAGGTAGGGGATGACGTCGCCCGCGCGCTCCACACGCACCTTGGAGCCGACGCGAATGCCACCGCTGAGGATGCCTGGCTGTCCGTCCAGCGTGTCAATAACGGGGACCTTCACGTTGGTGACCGTCACGCCGCCGATGTCGCGCGGCTCAATCTGCGCCGTGGCGGCGAGTGTTCCGCGCTTGCCGATGCTCAGCGTGAACCCCGTGACCACGCTCTCCACCGACTCGTTTGTGAACTTCAACGCCATGGCCCCGCGCGGGTGGTGCTCCGTATAGCCTAGCGATTCCGCGTAGGTGGCATCCTGCAGACGGACGACGATGCCATCCATCGGGTAGTCCAGTTGCTCGATGCTGTGCTGGATGCCATCCCATTTTTCAGCGAACTCATTGAGTTTCAGGGGGTGTGTATTGGTCTCGTAATCGACGAAGGTCAGACGTGCGCCCTGCTTCAGGTAGAACTCGACGCCGTCGTTGGCGACGATGCCCGCCACGGCGTTGCGGCTGTTCTTGAAGGGGGTACCTGCCTTGGTCAGCACATGGCTGTACATGGTCTCGAAGGCACTGTTGCGTATGACGATTTCGCCGAGGATGCCGTCGCGCTTCTCCGACTCGATGTCGATGATGGCCAATTTATCGGTGATGTTCACGCCCACGCGTCCGTCGCCGCGCGTCACCAGCACGCCATGTTCAAGTTTGCCAGAGATTCCATCGTACTTGGGTTGCACAAGGAATGGCTCGTCCTGCGTGCGTGCCACCTTTGCCATCCACTGGCGCAGTGATTCCTTCGTATAGACCTTGTCCAGGCTGAGCATCGGCTTGGTATGGACGATTTTCTCGCCAGCTGCTGCGGGTGCCTCCACCTTTTTCAGCAGGGGGTTCTGCGGGTCCCAACTGCGGAGGGTTTCGACGAGGCGGTCATATTCCACATCGCTGATTTCAGGCGTTCCCTTTTGCCAGTAGAGGTCGTTATGGTGACGTATCTGCTCTTCGAGATGGCTGATGAAGTTTTCGCTCATGGCTTTTCCTATAGCATGGCCGCGTATTCGGTGGCCTTGTCAATGATTTCGTTTTCCCCAGGCACCTGGCGGTTTTGCATCAGGATTCTGCCATCGCAGATGACGGTGTTGACGCAACTTGAATCGGCGGAATAGACAAGGTTGGAGAGGAGGTTGTGGGAGGGCACGAGGCAGGGAGTGTGCGCGTCCAGCAGCATGAGGTCCGCCAGTTTGCCTGGGGCGATCTCGCCTGCGTCCAATCCAAAGGCATTCGCCCCATTGCGCGTGGCGGCCGTAAAGATCTCCTCGGCGGTGCAGGCGGTAGTTGTCTGCGCAGATAGCTCGGCGGTGATGGCCGCCGCCTTCATTTCGTCGAACATGGAGAGGGAGTTGTTGGAGGCGTTTCCGTCCGTTCCGATGGTCACATTTACGCCCGCATCGGACATCTTGCGGAAGGGCATCAGCCCCGAGAGCAGCTTCATGTTGCTGCATGGGTTGAAGGCGATTGCCGCCTTGCGGGCAGCCATGAGCTGCATGTCGCTGTCGGTGAGGTGAACGGCGTGCGCGGCGACCACTTTCTCCGAGAGGAAGCCGAGGCTGTCGAGGTATTCCACGGGGGTCATGCCGTTGTGGTCTGCTTTGCACTGCTCCACTTCGCCCTGCGTCTCCGAGAGGTGGATGCTGATTTTCAGGTTTTCGCGGCTGGCGAAATCCGCCAGTTTTGCGAGTGTCTCGCCGCAGACGGTGTAGATGGCGTGGGGCGCTAGGGTCAGCGTGATGGTCTTCGGCAGTTTCGCGCGGTTCGCCCAGATGGCCTCATTGTTCTGGCGGATGAGTTCGGCGTTGGGCGAGGCCTCCAGCGTGGTCATGCCGATGGCGGCGCGCATGCCCATTTCGCGGACAGCGTCGGCTATGCGCTGCGGGAAGAAGTACATGTCGTTGAAGAAGACCGTCCCCGACTTGATCATCTCCAGGCAGGCAAGCTTGGTGCCCCAGTAGATGTGCTCTGCGCCCATCTTCGCCTCGGCTGGCCAGATGTGCTTCTGGAGCCACTCCATCAACTCCAGGTTGTCAGCGTAACCGCGCAGCAAGGACATCGCCGCATGGGTGTGGGTGTTGTAGAAGGCTGGCACCGCGATGAGTTCCCTGCCGTCGATGATCTGGTCGGCGGCTGCGGTCAGTTTCTCGCCGATGGCGGCGATGCGGCTGCCTTCTATGAGGATGTCGCTTCTCTTCTGGTTCAGTTGGACTTGCTGTATAAAAATGCTCATAAACTCGTTTTCCCTGCTTGTTATCCTAAGAGGTTATTTAATTGAGGTAATTTCAAAACTATCATCGAAATGCGCGTTGACATGAACAGATTGGCGTTGGCAACGCCTCTCGCCGCACGAAAGTGCGGCTTCGAGCCGTTGCCTTAGCCACTGCGCCCATCTCTTAGCGCATTTTGCGCTAGTTTTGAAAATACCTCAATTACCTCCAATGTTTCAACGCCATGCTAAAAAGATATAGTCATTTTCACCGTTTTCAAGCAGAAACAACGGGATTAGTTGAACTCCTGGAAATTTGGGTTATTTTAGAGGTGATTTCAAAACCATCATCGAAATGTTCCATTGTAATTATCTCTTTAACAAATGTCATTATCATTCAAGGAAACGGCATTCATGAAAAAGACAATCCTGTATCTGCTGGCCATGTCCATCTGTGCTGTTGCAGAGAATCTGATTCCTGCAGGGGACTTTACGCAAGCCAAGGAAAATCTGAGCGACATTGTTGTCACCAACGGCGGCAAGGCCGTCCTGTTCACGGAAGATGGCAACTGGAACAAATGCGCCAGGCTGTATGTCGATAAGATCACCCGTAACGACCAAGGGTTTGACTGCGTGAACAGTTGTGCTTGGGTAGGCCGCACCACCAAGGAAGGCGTGAAGGTCAAGCCCAACACCAAATACCGCTTCAGCGTGGAACTCAGGGGGAATGCAGCAAGCGCCAGTGTGGGCGGCGTCACCTGGGACAAGGGCAAGGACGTCTGGCACCAGAACAAACACAAGACTACGCCTGTCGTCATCACCCCCGAATGGAAAAGCTTCCGTGGCACTTTCACCACAGGACCCGAGGTGGAGTATGCCGCCATTCAGGTATCCCTTTGGTGGAATACCCAGTATGGCCCGATGAAGTTCAAACTGGATGACTATGTGCTCATCGACAACGTCATTTTGGAAGAGGAGACGAATGTCCTCGGCGCTGCCCAGACACCCAGCATCGCACCAGTGCCCCTGCGGAAGGCGGCTCTTGCACAGAAGACCCCCTTTGTATTCAATGACTTTACGCAACTCAACCATCATGAGGTGCACTCCGAATTGACCACGGTGAAGATTTCCCACAACGAACAGGCCTTTGTCTTGGATATTGAATGCGATGAGCCCGACAAGGTTGTTGTTGCGGCGGATACTCCCTGGCGCGGAGACTGCGTGGAAATCTTTTTCCTTGAGAACGGCAGAATTCACCAGTTCGTCACCAGCGCTGGCAACGCCACCTACACCTCCGATGAAACCTCCGCCTGGACTCACACTGCGGAGGCCTCCGAATACAAGTGGTCCCTCCATGTGGAGATTCCCTACGCAACCATTGGCCTCTCGCCTGAAACGGGTGATTCCATCCCCTTCAATGTTGCGCGCCAGCGCAAAAACAAAAAGCAGCTTCTGACCTGGTCTCCCCTGAAGGATGGCTTCAGCGACGTAAAACGCTTTGGTGAACTAGTTATTGATGACTTCTCGGTCGCCTATCAAAAAGCCTTTGGAGAGCCGTCGGAACAGCCTTTGGATAGGGAAAAATATGAACAGGCCGTGGCAGACGCTAAATACGCTGCCATCAAGGCAAAATACGAGAAGTTCAACAATCTGAAGTTCGCTGTCGCCCCCGTCCCCGTGTGCAGCGACATGGCCATCCCGTTCGTGCCCGAGCAGATTTTCAACCCCGTCGAGAAAATCGAGATTGCCGCTGCCGTCAACGAACGCAAGGCACTTCCGCTTGCCATTGCCAACCTCACCGACAAAGTGGCGGAATATCGTGTGACCATCGAGACGGTTGAACCTGGGCAGTTGGGTGTGAATCAATATAACGGCTTCTATGGCCTCAAGGGCTTCCCGCCCGACAAGATCGAGCAACGCTACGCGATCCGCTACAAGGACACGGATACAGATCCCGACTGCCTTCGCCTCGATCCGCTTCCCCTCATGGGACAAGCACGCACCATCACCATCCCCCCGAAGGAGGCAGGGCTCGTCTGGTTCGACTTCGACACAGAGGATGTCGCACCAGGCACATATGAGGGCATCATCCGCGTCATTCCCCTCTCTGAACTCGGGAGATTCAAGAAAATCGGCCCATCCTATCACTGGCGCAAATACGAGGGGCACATGCAGGACATTCCCACCAAATTGACTGTCCGCGACATCGTGCTGCCCAAGGAACCCGTCATCCCGATGTCCTTCTTCCAAGAGGCTGTAAACGAAAACATGTTCAAACTCATGTACGACTGCGGCACCCGCGAGTTTGGCCTCTCGCCCTGGTCTTTCACCTTCGAGAAGAAAGATGGCAAACTGGATATTTCCCCCGAAAACTGGACCGAATCCACGCTGAAAATCGTGAACACTATTCGCAGGCATCAGGCGTGGGCAAAAAAGTTCAACAGCAAGATTCGCTTCTTCATTGGCTACTCCTCCTTCCATGTCGTCAAGCAGACTTGCAAACCAGAGCATTGGGAGGAGTGGCTGCACGGCCTGAAGGCTGTGATGGATTCCTGTGGTGTTTCCCCGCAGGACTATTCCATTGAGGTGTGGGATGAGCCTGCACTTTCCGCTTTTGACGAAGCGTTGGATTCCCTCAAGCGCGCCAAGGCGGCAGAACCCGAACTGCAGCTTTGCATGACCATGGGCGCCAACAATATGGCGGCTGAACTCATGGCAAAGTGGGCTCCCTACGTGAATGTCTGGATTCTCTGGTCGGACGGCTACTTCTCCCGAAAGGACCACCTTGATTTCTTCGCCGCCGAAAAGGCCGCAGGAAAGCGCATACAGCACTACACATGCGACACCAGCATGCGCTCCGACCTCCACAAACGCTATCGCAGGAACGCCTGGAACGGAGCACGTTTCCAGGCCAACGGCAACAATATGTACCAGTTCACCGACGGCATGGCTGGATGGGGCAATTCAGACTGGAAAAGCTGCGCGACAGGCAGCGTCTCATACCGTTCATTCGACGAAGTGCTGCCCTCCATCCGATACATGGCCCTCCGCGAGGGGATGACGGACATCAAATATCTCTCGCTAGTGCAAGACCAGGCCTTCGTGGAAAAAGCGTATAATCGCGTTTGCCGCCTCAATTCACATCTGATTTCCGAGCCTGACGCCGTCCGCGAAGAGGCCGCACAGTTGATAATGAAACAAAAATAAGGAGTTCCCCATGTACAGCCAATCCCCCGACAGACCTTTCGGCGCCTACCCCTGCGATGAATCCATTGTTCCCGACTACACGCTTCCCGACCCGCTGTTGAAAGCGGATGGCACGCGCGTCACCACCGCTCAGGAGTGGATGAACCACCAGCGGGCCGCCATCCTCGACATCTTCAAGAAATACGAATACGGCGAGATCATCCCGAACCCCGAAATCCTCTGGTTCGAGCAACTCACCAGGCGCGACGACGCGCTGGACGGACTTGCCATACGCAAGGAAATCCGCATCCATGTCGGCATGGCGAACGGCCGCACCACCGCCTTCGACATGCTGCTCTATCTGCCGCAGGGGGCGGAGAGCCATCCCGTGCCCGCTTTTCTCGGGCTGAACTTCAAGGGGAACCACGCCACCACCACCGAGGAGGATGTACACCCGACAGGACTCGACATGCAGGACAACGCCGACGAGGCGACGGTGCGCGAACATCGCGGCATCCAGGCGTCCCGCTGGTGTTTCAAGGAGACAATCTCGCGCGGCTACGCCTCTGCCACCATCTGCTACCACGACATCTTCCGCGACCAGGTCGGCCATGCGCAGGAGAGCATCTTCCGCCTCTTCTACGACCAGGTTGTGATGGAGCAGGTGAACGAGACCTACACCCCCATCGGCGCATGGGCCTGGGGACTCAGCAGGGGTTTTGACTGCCTGGCCGCGCAAGCGGGCATCCTTCAGGGCTCTATCGCGGTGCATGGGCACTCGCGCCTCGGCAAGACCTCCCTATGGACGGGGGCCATCGACCAGCGCTTCGCGATGGTCATCTCCAACGATTCGGGATGCTGCGGCGGGGCGCTCCACCGCAGGAAATACGGCGAGAATCTCTCGCAGCACTTCCAGAGCCACCTGAACCACAAGGTGCCTGTGTGGTTTGTCAACAAGTTGGATGAATACCTCTGGCGCGAGGAGAATCTGCCCTTCGACCAGCACGAACTAATGGCGCTCTCCGCGCCGCGTCCACTGGCCATTGCCACTGCGACCGATGATCAGGTGGCGGATCCCCGCGGCGAGTTCCTTGCGGCAAAGGCCGCTTCGGAGGTCTATCGCCTCTTCGGCTCAAAGGGGCTGCCCGCCGACGAGATGCCCGTACCCGACCTTAACATCACAGGTGACATCTCCTTCCACTATCGCACGGGCAAGCACGACCAGACTCCACAGGATTGGGCACACTATCTCGACCTCGCCGATATCTATCTTGCCAAGTAAGTAGTGAGTGGTTAGTGATTAGTGATTAGTGGTTAACGGCAACCACTTGCTAGACCACTGCCCCCTAATCCCTAATCCCTAATCCCTAACCACTAATCACTGCTGCGGGACGAGCGCAATTCTGAAGCCAGATACCGAGTCGGAATAGGTACTCGGCATACCGTCTTTAGCACGTGAACCATGTATCATGTATTTGCCAGAGAGATGATAGTTTCCGCCTTTCGTTATATGCAGGGCCCCTGCGTCTATTTTAGGGAACTCTGGATTCTCTGAAATCGTTTTTTGATTCACGAAAACATCGCGGCACCATTCTTGCACGTTGCCATTCATATCGTAAAGGCCAAGCTCATTCGGCAGTTTTCCCTTGACGGGATGCGTACACCATTTGTATTTAGGCTGATCATTGCGATAATCCCCCGAATAATCACTTAATTCGCATACTCCAGAGTTTTCGGCGCACCATGCGACATCAATAAACGAGTCGCTGCCGCTGTGTTCATAACCGCGGCTTATGATACCGCCTTTTGCGGCGAATTCCCATTGGGCTTCCGAGGGCAAGTCAAATGTGTATTGAGGGGGAATCTGGTCTGAAAAGAGGTTGTTCAGCCTCTGGCAGAACTCTCTTGCATCATTCCACGAGACATTCTCAACAGGATGCTCTCTTGTATTCGGTATCTCTTGCGGCAAATAACGGCCATAACGACCTCCTTTTCTGAAGACGGAAGGATTGGTATTCATGACCGTTTCCCACTGTCTCTGCGTAATCTCCGTTTCGCCCAGCCAGTAATCCCGCGTCAACGCAATGGAATACTCTATCTTTATGCGGGGATGCCCCATGAAAAAGTTTCCAGCCTTGACTTTGATGAGCTTCAAAGAGGTACCATTTACAAAGGAAATGACAAACTCCGTCGCCTTGTCGGGCTCGACAGGCTCCTTTTTTTGGGGGGATGTCGCGGAACGTGAATACCACTTCCACGTCGGCTCATCGACATCAGGCTCTGCGGCTATGCTTTTCTCCATAAGCTGTGTTTCCGACGGAACTACAGGTTTTGAGGCTGGTGCGGTGGTTTGTTCTGTATGCATCGCTATAGGCGATGAGGGGGCGCTGGGTGTCTTGCCGTGGTAAATGGCAATGCCCCCAACGGCGATGAGCATAACGACTGCGACACCGACAACAAGGCGCATCGCAGACGGGCGTACAATGGAGGACAAATGCCCGCCTTCCAAGGCCGTGATGAACTCCGTGCAACTTGCAAATCGATCGGTGGCCTCCTTGGAGAGGGCACGCCGCAGGGCGGCGTTTGCAAAGGAGGGAATCCCCTTGATAGGCTCCACCGCCTCTTCCAAGACTGCCTGTTTCAAGACTTCGGCATCCGATGAATCGAATGGAAGGCGTCCTCCCAGCATCTCGTAGGCCATGACGGCCAGTGCGTACTGGTCGGCGGATGCCCCTTGCGGCTTGCCGCGCCACTGCTCTGGCGCCATGTAGGCACGTGTGCCACTTGTGCCATGGTAGGCTCGTGATATGTGCGTGAGGCTGCTGTAGATTTGTGCGGCCAGACCAAAGTCCATCACCTTCGCCTTGCCGTCAAGCGTAAGCATCACATTGCTTGGCTTAATGTCGCGATGTATCACCTTCAGTTCATGCGCATAGTCCAGTGCCTCTGCCACCTGCCGCAAAACAGCCAGCGCCTCCTCAAGCGGAATGCTGCCGCGTTCCTTTTGCATGCGGTGCATCCAATGGCGCAGGCTTACACCCTTGACATACTCCATCACCAGGTAACAGTCGCTTGTATCTTTGTCCAGCTCAAGGCTTTTGGAGACAGCGATGTTTTGGTGGACGAGGCGCGAGACCAACTGGAAATTCTCGCGCACCTCCTCCATCTCCGCCTTATTGTGGGAAAGTTCGGGTGGCAGCGCCTTCAGCGCGACTTCGATTCCCGCCGTGCGGTCCAGGCAGCGATAGACCACTCCCATGCCGCCGCGCCCAAGCTCCTCGATGACCTCGTAGCGCCCATCGACCAGCCTGTCGCCAGGGCGCGGCTCCAGAGGACGCACGCCATCATTTCCCTTCTCCGTCGGAAAATCGAAATCGTCATCGGATGATGCGCCGTCGGTAATGCCTTTCTCGGTCTTGAAACTGTAGTCGTCCATTGTCACCATTTATCAAGGTGGGCTCCCTGGGGTACGTGAAACGCACCCATCTATCCCAATGCCGTGCTTTGCCCCTTCTGCGAACTTCCAATCAGCCTCTGCGCGAAGTGGTGCGCCTCCACGGCAAGCGGCCCCTCCTGCCATTTCATTCCATCGGAAAGACCCAGCAGCGTCCCCGAAGGCGTCAGCAGCAGAAAACCGCCATTTCGGCGGTAGATGTGGAGGCCTGTAAGAGAGCCATCCAGGACGCCAAGGTCGCAGCACTGCCAGACAATCGCAAAGCCCTCGGGCAGGCCGTCCTCCCTGGCAAGCGTGACCGACTGCACCTTGTGTGCTTCGTCTGTGTGAATCTTCAGTTGGAACGCGATGTCGCCCATCGAGAGGCGGCATTGCGGTGGTAGGGGGATGCCGTTCTTGCTGCTGGTCGCGGGTGTGACGCCGTCTATGCGCGTGGAATCCTTTTTCGTGAAGAGAAGGACGCGGCCATCGCTGCTGCAAATCTCAAGCTGCTCGCGGCTGACCGTTGACGTGGGGCGTTCAGAGGGCTTGGCGTTGTTCTTCCAATCGACGACGGCAAAGTCATTCCTTTCGGGATGCCGCCCGAATTTGACCTTCTCCTTGGCGCAAATATAGACTGCGAAGCCGCCGATGAGCAGCGTGATCGCTTCGAGTTGCTCTGTGTGTGGGAGGGCCTCTGCAGTCTTGAACGCACCCTCTCCATGGGTATCCAGCATGGTCTCCCTGGCAATCAACTGCGGGGGGTAGAGTGGAGTCTTCTTGTGCAAGATGATTGGCTCGACGACCTCATCCCGCACCTGCACGCGCTGTTTCTGCAGGTATTCCTCCAGGTCCTTTTCCGCGACCCTGTAGCTCTTGCCGAACCTGTATGCAGGCAGTTCGCCTGCTCGTACCAAATTGTACACCATCTGGTAGGAGACGCCGAACTTCGCCGCAACCTCGTGCAGAGTATAGAATGTTACATTTCCCAGCATTATCGTGAAACCACCTTGTTTGCAATAAATATATACCCATTGGGTGATTTTTCAATATGCCGTCATATTGGGAATAGAATCGGATATTCGTGAGTTTGATTATAAAATCGCGGAAACGTGTAATTTTCGTAATTATAAAAATCGCGGAAACGTGTAATTCTGATGTTGAAAAAAACGCGGAAACATGTAAGATCTATTTCGAATATCGTTTTGGGCTGCCCGCATTTAAGCAAGTATCATGCCAACTGGATTCACACGGAAACAAGCCCCCTACCATCACATCCAGTTATAAAAAACTGTCACCCAGTAGCAGGAGGTATGCCAAATAACTGTGTCCTTGCAATGCTACAAAAAACGACAACGGCCCGTCAATACTCCTAATTTAAAAGGGACAGGAGGGACGGGAGAGACGGGAAGGACAGCGAAATGGCATCAGGTACTTCGATGTCGCTCCCGTCTCTCCCGTCGCTCCCGTCTCATTAGACGTTAATTCAGGAGTATTAACGAGGAGATCGTTACCCCACTTATTTCAGGCTTTTCAGCAGTTTCTGGAGGTCTTTCAGCCAATCGATGATGCCATCGAAGGGGATGTCTTCCTTGCGCCACCAACCGAACTCTCCTGCTTTATGTTCTGGGAAGAGATTTTTTAGTTCTGGATATGCTTCCATTGCGTCGGCCATTTTTTGCGGATTCTCATGGCTTTCCCAAATGCCTGTTCCAAAGCCAGTACTATGCAAATGGATGCTTATGCCGAATGTGTCATTGCCAAGTTGAGCGCCGTCAAGATAAGTCTGGCTATACCATTGACTCATTTTGGTGAAGGGGGCGAGGTCCATGGCTTTAAGCTCGTTGCGGAGTTTTTCATCATGCCCCATGCATAATGCATTGATTTCTGGTATCAGCTTGAATCGGATGCGCATCAGACCGCTGAAAAAATCCGCAAATCTCTTGACGGATTCATCTGCAATGACTTCTTCCAGAGTGTTGAAGCAGAACATCATGTGTAAATATATTTGTCCATACTTCTGACCAGCCTGATTTACCTCATTGTATGTGTCTGAAATGTTTAGCTTGATTTCAGGGGATTTTGCAGCATATTCCCGTATTTCCCGTACGACGGAATCATGAAGTCCAGAGCATCCAAGCAACGCCTCCTCTTCCTGAATGGTGCCATAACCCCAAGCTAGGAAAGAAATGCTACTCGATAAGGCAACATTGTACGACTTGTCATCATGCCCGATGGTGACAAGCATATCGGCACCGCTATTACCAGCCTGTTTCTGTTTTTCAAAGACGAAATAGAGCTTGCTTTGAACGCGTCCGTTTGTGCATTTGAAGGTATCCAAATCCCCCATGTGTGAATTGACTTCTGGAACGAACTTGTCCCTGAACACCTTCAGCCACCAGGAAGGATTGAAGTCCTCTATCTTCTTGACGACGGTTTCCTCCGTCGTGTGGACATTGGTGACAGCGGAGAAGCGTATCAGACGTTCAATTGTGCTTGCTACCGCCTCGTCATGCTCTTTGACGGCTGTTGCCGCATCTTCGCTCTCGCCCTTCGGGACGATATCGCTGATTTTGTTGAGGAGGCGCGAGATGTCAACGACACGGCTGGAGAGGTAATTGTCCTTGAGGCAGACTCTGAACAGAATGCGCTCCCAAGGTTCGTCGAAGTCATCTCCCTGCTTATCCAACTTTTTCTGCTCTGCTTCGGTCAACTCTTGCAATGAGAGCTTTTTGACAAGGGTCTTGCCGTCGCCGCCATTGTCATCCCCCCACTGGCGGAAGTTCGGGTACTCAAGCAATGTGTTGTAAACCAGCGGATAGATGATCTGCAGGCAGACCAGTGCGAAGTTTACCTGCTTGTCAAGCAGGATTTCCTCGGGCGTCTGTTTGTTTTCAGAATTATTCCTGTCCTCCTCCGTCATCAACTGGATGAGCGAGAGAATGTTGGTCAATCGCTTCAGCGAGCGCGGATTCGTCCCTACGGAGTACATCGCCATCTGCGTGAGATTGCCCTTCAGCTCCTCGTTGTTCAACTCTTCGGGGGTCAGGTAGCCGATGCGGCTTAAGGCATCGATGAGGAAGGTGTCAATCCTGTAGGAGGAGACGGGCATCGCAAAGGGGAGCTGGATGATTTTGTCGAAGAAGGAACGGAACTCGCGAGCGTTCTTGTCGGTCAGTTCGCCGAACTTCGGCTTCAGTCCCTTGACCACCACGTCGTAGTCGATGGCAAGGACGTAGATGCAATGTTCTAGGTCGAAGATGTTCTTAAGGAGTTCTAGAATCTGCACGGCGAAAGGCGGGTCAATGCGGTCAAGGTCGTCGATGAAGAACAGAAAGCCCCTGCGGCCTTTTGCAGTGCTTTTTGCAAGAATCTCCTTGATGAAGGAGGCGATGGTCTTTTTCAGTTCCGCTATCTGGGAGTCGCCTGTGGCTGGTGCGCTGGCCTGGTCTTTGGCAACCTCTTCATACGCCTTGACCAATTGATTGCCTGCATCGCCTGCTCCAATGAACTTCCCCGCTGCATTCAGCGCATAGGTGCTGGCGATTTTGCCGATTTTGCCGAGCATCGGAATGAGCTTGCGCTTCTTTTCCTCCTCGTTTGCCTCCAAGGCGTTACCCAATTGGTAGATGATACTCTGGAGGATGCCGATGATGGAGCTTTCGGGGTTGCTCAAAATGGAATGCTGCCACGTGTTGATCCAGACCGAGTAGTACAGCGCTCCCTCGGCCTCGCAGAGATGGTATTTCAGGAGATTCATCAGCGAGGTCTTGCCGCTTCCCCATTCGCCCTGCAACGCAATGGTCAGCGGTGTGTCCGCGCGCTTTATGAACTCCGTCAAAGCATATTCATATCTGGATATGCCGAACTTGTCTTTGTCACTCAGATTCTCCTGACTCGACAACGTGACTGGCTGGTCAATGATGCTGCTGTGCTGCTCGGTCATGGTTATTACTCCCATTCAGATTTTTGATACTCTATTATTTTAGCGGAGAATGGTTGCCTTTGCGGAATCCATCAGGATGTTTAGGACAGGAACTTGTCACGAGAGAGCGAAAATCGCTTTTATGCTCCCCACAGTATTTACAAGTATATTCTGATTTCGTTCCACCTTCGTATGGAACGTGGTTGCCCTTGCGGAATCCATCAGGATGTTTAGGGCATGATTGGGTCACGATATCGCGGAAGACACGTTTGCTCTCTCCACAGTAAATGCATCTGTATTCACTGTCTTCAGGCCCTTCAAACAACTCATGTTTTCCGTTGCGAAAGCCTGCTGGATGCTTGGGACATGAGTTTCTGAGTAAACTCGCTGGATCACTGTTTTCTTCTCCGCAAAACTTACAGAAATACTTCGCCATTTTTTCTCCTTATTTTGACTCCGTGAATTGCTTTTCAGTTGCCCTCTTCCACGGGGTCAGGGTAAAAGAGAGCTTCTGAATTATGGATTATTAGTTAAACTATCAAGCATTATGCTTTTTGACGACCGCCTGTGGAAGGCTGTAATGCAAAGAATGGTATGAATCACTTGTATTCCAAACAATCTTTTATGAAATTTTCCAGAGTCTCCTTTATTATGGCAAATCTCTTTTGAAGATAATGAATCTCCATTCTGTTTCTTTTCCGCCTTTGAGGTGGAAAAGAGGATTCAGGTTAATGATGATGTCAATTCAGAATTAGAGAATCAAGATACGATGAATTGGAAGTTCCCGTCTGCATCACGATTTCCCTTGGGGGGTGTGTCGCTTTCCCACCAAGATGGATCACACACATTATACCACACACCATCTTCCTTGGCCTTTGCCCACCATGGCCAGGATGAATCAAAGTAAACTCGCTCATTGAGCAATAGTTGGCGATTTTTCCGCTCGTTGTCATTAAAATCCAGGCGAATGCTGTTGGCACTTCGTTTGCTGTCAGTCTGAAGAAGGTACATCCACCCATACCACCACCGCAATGCCGAATTTTCCACTTGACCAGAACGGAGCAAATCTACCAGTTGAAGCATCCATGCAGGTGTCTGCTGTGGCGTATCTGGGGCATCATGCCACATCTTCAGCGCATCAATGAAACGCCCATCCGTTAAAATATGCTCTTTCCACACATTCACATCGCCTGCGTGAAGAGGCGTGAAAATATAACGTTTGTGTACGTTGATCTTCTCCGAAGGAATCCTAGAGACAAGATCTTGATAGAAATCCAGCCATTCATCTCCCGTAATCGCAGCACGAATAGGCTCCAGTCTTTCGCTGATGTCCTCGGCATCGCGGAATTGTGTCCATCCAATGAAGCGAAGACTGCCATTCTTAACAAGCTCGTCAGTCTCAAATGTGGTGATAGCTTGTTCTTCTATTGACCATTTTCTGATTTCGTCTCCCAGCTGTTCTGGGGAATATCCAACCAGGCGTGACTTGATGGTTTCCAAATCCAAAATCCCCGCGATGAAATCAAGACCAACTTTCATGGCATCTACAAAATTATACACATTAATTGAGGATGCATCAAGCAGGTTGAGAATGATGCGACGGCGACGCTGGTCGTCTTTAACTTCATCATGCGCATTCTCCGCCAAGAATGCCATACGCAAAATATCGCCACATGAGGCAGGTGCTCTGTTTAGAAGCCAATTCTTCCAGAATTCCGTTTCATTGGCTGGTACATTCCAAAGTGCGTTTTGCGCACGTTCGCTGGTCCAGCATTTGGCGATTGTCGATAACTTGTCGAAATATCCCGCTGCAATTTTGTAAAACGTCACGCGAGTTTTTTCATCGAAAGCACCCTCGCCATCTCCTGAAAGTTTCTTCTCCATCTGCCAAAGAGAATCATTCTGCGATTCGAATCGCGCATACGCCACTCGAATGATTTTCTCCATTGCAGCGTCAAGCCTGGATATATCGTTGTTGGAATGTAGCCAGATGCATTCTGTCCAATCTCCATCGACTTTATCGCGCCAAGCGTCCGCCAACTCCTGGGGCAAATACTTGTCAAGCATTGCCTTCATATTTTCCCATGGCGACAACTCCTTTCCACGTGCGTTCATCTTACGGAAGATATGGTCAAAAGTGTCGCTGTGCCCGTCAATTCCGTGCAGCAAAAATGAGATTCTCCCGAAATCGGCGTCAGCTCGGTTGCGCTGACCAATGGTCTCGTGCAGTGCATCCAGCATCTGCAGCATTCCATCAACGCTAGGATCTTTCTCCCAAATTGGAAGGAACCACCCAGAACCTTTGATTTCAACAGAAGGCAGACCCTCCGCCTTGCAGGGATGCTCCAGAAGCCCTTTCACGAACAGTTGCGGAATACGCCTCGCTTCGTATGTGAAACACCAGTCTGACTTCCACTTTCCGCATAGCCAGGCCAGCAAAAACAGCGTGGATAGGCGCTGCTGCCCGTCAAGAGGCAGCAAGCACTGCTCTTTTGTCACGCCATAGATGAAATCCAATGAGAGTTCCTCGCCACCAAACACAGCTTTTACCAATGCAGGTGCAAAGTTCTTGCGGATTTCAAGCCCTTTTTCATCTCCTCGACCTTGCACATAGCCACGCTGTATGCGTGGCACACAAATGCCCTTGGGAAACAAGCTGAAGATTCTTTCCAAGGTATATTTTTCGCTCATTTTGCACCTCTCATGAATTGGTCAAACGTTTGTTTCATTGTCTCGCGGTAATTTACCGCATCATCTTTTCCCCAGTATCGCATCTGAGCCGCTGATGTGGAATATAGCTTGGCAAAAACAGCCTCTGTCAAAGGAGGAATATACTTTCCATTATTCAGCGATTCTTTGAGAATCCACCGCCGTTTCGCAGGGAAGATGGCATTCTTGTAGGCCCTATTCGTTCCTGCGTCTAAAAGCGCAAGGTTTTCAATCCCGTCCTTGTCGACAATTCTATCTTTATCATCCTTTTTCTCGAACAGGTTGAAGACAAACGACCATTTCTCTGCAAAACTCTTTCTCTCATTCAAAAGGTCCAGATCACTCTTTGTCATCTCCTTTTGCGCCAAGGCTAGCCACTGCTCCTGCTCGTCTTTGTCAGTGAGTGGATTGTCCGTCTGCGAGGCGATATGTTCGATATCCCAGCGGTATTGTTCATACAAGTCGAAGCGGAAGCGAATGTGTTGTCGCTGTGCTTCCAGCGCATTGAGAAGAACGAAGAAGCCACGCAAATCGTCCGTGGACGCGAGATTATATCGGAATGAGTCGAAGTCTCTTTCTACGATGCCGTTAGCCACAAGCTGCCGCAATTCCTTCTTGAATGCATCCATGCGACAACCTTTCTTTTGCCAAATGTCCCAGAGCCCTCTGGTTCCTCTTTCAGAAAACAGTACTAGCCAACCGAGCAGGTGATAGGCTTCATCGTCAGCAAAGCACGATTGCATCCACCACCAGCATCGAAGTGTCATCTCCCACATTGCCCGCAGCTCCTTTTCCTTTGCAAGGGTCTCCATCTTTCGATAGACGAGCAAACCGTCCTGTCGTGCTTTTTGGGAATCAACATCGGTAACAATGGAAAAGAGAAAATCCATCCTTGTAGGCACATCTCTAAAATCTTGTTTTTTCCAAATCGCCCAAAACTCATCGTTGCCCATTTCGGCTTCAATCAAATCCCACTCCTTGGCGATATCCGCTTTCTCACTATCGCTTAAACCATTTCCTGCCTCCATATAGAGTGCCCTAATAAGTTCTGAGGAGGTTAGCGGAGTTTTACCAGCATTCAGCCGCTGGAAAACAGCGTGGCCATCTTCTGATGCCTCGATTTCATAAAGGAGGAAAATCACCCTTTTATTACCATTGCCATTTATCAACTCGCATAATGCCTCTTTGCGTGAGTTGTCTTGTCGTAGCCAATTCTGCACAGCGGCACGTGCCTGATTTCTGAAGAAATCATTGATGGAATTGCCAGGTGCCTCAAGCAACTGGCTTAGCAACATTCCTCCTTCAGCGGTGTATTTTATATCCCAAATGTGTTTTATCTCCAACTCGTGCAAAATAATAGCTATTGTAGTTAGTCGCTGCTGTCCGTCCACGACATTGAGTTCACCCTCATCTAGTTTTTGGAGTACCAAGGGCTGGAGACAGTAAGGTTCTTCTTGTGTGGAATTCTGCGCAAACGCAAGGAAGTCATCAAGCAAAGCCGTGACTTCCTTATTTGTCCACCGATAACCACGTTGATAATGTGGAATGATAAAAACTGTTGCTGGAATCCTACTTACAGATAATTCGCGTTTGTCATTCATTTTTGTCTTGTCCTTGTCATGTATCACTAATTCTGAGTGTATTAGTCATTACCAAAACCTTATCTATATTTGGGAGAGGTATATACTTTTGTTTCCCAGAAGACCTAGAAGACTTAGTGGGAATTGTCTAGGTAACAATAATCCCGTAAGGCCTTGTACTTCCGTGAGAGGTTGACGACCTAGTAGCATTTTTCCAGGTAACAAAATATATAATTACAAAAAAAGGGCACGGTAAGCGTCTCTGGTCCATCGAAGGTACTTGCAAACCTGGAAAAAGCACAGAGACTCCCGTGCCCAAAGTGTGGGGCGTAGAGTAGCCTTGCGCCGTATTTTTTCCGTGGAAAAGATTGCAAGTTTTTCGATGGAACGGCGATATGTCAGAAGCCCATCAGGGCTTGATGCTGTAAATGTCCTTTATATGCTCCTTGCGTTTAAGGTGGTGAAATCCACCCTTAATGTAAGGTGCTTTGGGCGTTTTACAAGCACTGACAACCGTTTTTTTCCCAGGCCGCAAGTTTTCAGTGGACCAGAGACAGAGTAGTAATATATAGTAATATTTTTTAATTTAAAACAATATTTTTAATATTTTTATCAATTATACTATTTTGTCTTATTTTGTCGTAATTTTGATAAAATATAGTTAGCACCGCTCATGGGACGGGAGGGACGGGAGGGACGGTGACAGCCAAATGGCAGTGGGCTTCTGCTCTGTCGTTCCCGTCTCTCCAGTCCTTCACGTCCCTTTTAGTTAGGAGTATCAGCTGATGCCGTTGTTAGCACCGCTCGCTTATGGGACGGGAGGGACGGGAAAGACGGGAGGGACAGCCAAATGGCATTAGGTCCTCTGCTTTGTCGCTCCCGTCTCTCCAGTCGCTCCCGTCCCTTTTAGTTAGGAGTATCAGCGAGATGCCATTGTTAGCAGCTAATGGGACGGGAAGGACGGGAGGGACGGTGAAAGCCAAATGGCAGTGGGCTTCTGCTTTGTCGCTCCCGTCCCTTTTAGTTAGGAGTAAGCAAGATGCCGTTGTTAGCAGCTAATGGGACGGGAGGGACGGGAAAGACGGGAGGGACAGCCAAATGGCATTAGGTCCTCTGCTTTGTCGCTCCCGTCCCTTTTAGTTAGGAGTAAGCAAGATGCCGTTGTTAGCAGCTAATGGGACGGGAGGGACGGGAAAGACGGGAGGGACAGCCAAATGGAATTAGGTCCTCTGCTTTGTCGCTCCCGTCTCTCCCGTCGCTCCCGTCGCTTTTAGTTAGGAGTATCAGCAAGATGCTGTTGTTAGCAGCTAATGGGACGGGAGAGACGGGAAGGACGGGAGGGACAGCCAAGTGGTATTAGGTTCTTTGTTCCGTCCCTCCCGTCTCTCCCGTCGCTCATGTCCCTTTTAGTTAGGAGTATCAGTGAGCCGTCGTCGCCACTCCCTATGCCTCTAGGTATAATTTGATGCTTCGGGCGAGAGCGTTTCCAAGATGGCGAGCAGAATCGGCTGTGACGGTCACCTCGTGGGTGTTGGCAAAGGGTATCTCGATGGACTGCGCGGACGGTTGCCAGGGGAGGCTGGCGCACCAGGGGACGATGGGGCTGCCCTGTTCATAGTTGCGGCTGTTGTTCCAGCCCTGCCCGAACGGGATGTTATCGCGGGGGTCTGTTGGGAAATCTGGCGGGGCTTCGCGGGCGATTATCGCGGAGAATCTGTCGATGCCCGCCTGGAGACGCGCATCGGCCTGCCCGACAAAATAGACATGCTCGCTATCACCGTTCCGAACCCAGGGACAATGCATGTCGAAAACAAGTACAGGCTTCTCGCGATGAATGAGTTCCATGATGGCGCGCACCTCGGGATAGATGGCATTAGGGCCATAGTCGCGCGCATGGTCGTGGGGCATTCGGTTCTTGCCCTGGTCACCATCTTCGACGCCATCCTTGTCAACAAACGGCACCGCCCAAAAGGTGAATTCTGGATATTTCTGCGGATGGGCGGCTACTTCGCTCAAAATCCCCTCCAAGGCGTAGGTGGCCATTGACTCCTGGCAGTGGTGGCGGCTGGAGAGAAAGACCTTCTGGGGACCATTTCCAATGCGCAGCAGTTCGACGCTGCGCCCCTTGCGGCTTCTGCATAGTTCCAGTCGCGTGATGGACTGGCCTGCCTTCGTTGCCAGATACTCGTTCAGGTTGCTCTCCATATAGGGGATGCACTGGCAGAACCAGACCTCCTGTCCTGCATAATCCGCCGTGAATGAGAAGGATTCGGCCTTCAAGTCAAATCGTGGGCAGTTCCACGCCCAGCTTTTCCCCTTGTCCAAACTGACCGCAGGGCCTCTGCTCGTCAGGCAGCATCCATCATCGAAGTGGAATGTGAACTCGGCTGCCGCGGGGAAGACTGCCCGAAATTTCCAGTAGATCCAATTGCCTTTTGTGTCGCGCATCTCTCGGTTCAACAGCACCTGACTGTCGTCGATGGCTTTGACGATGATGTTTCCGCCTGGAATTTGGGCGTCAATTTGAATGGTATGCATTACTCCAGCTCCTTACAGGCCTTTTTGTACATCTCCATATCAACGTAGAGCAGGTAGAGCCTGCATTTCTTATCTTGTGCAATGGCTTCCGAGAAGCGCTTGTAGGGATGGCTATAGAGGACGGCCAGGAACTCGCCGTTGTAGAAGATCTGGTCCTGATTCCAGGGGCCGCCCGATTCCTTGAACTTGTTCTGTGTAGCGGCTGCGACAAAATCGCCGAGATGGCCGATATCCGCCGTCGCCAGTTCCTCCTGCAGATCGGTGGTCTCCTCGTTTCCCTCCAGATTATAATTCTTGGCAATGAGGTCCCAGACCTGCTCCTTGAACTCCAGAGGCTTGTGGAACTTGACGGTTTCCATGACGAAGCCCCAGTTGCGAAGGGACTTCTGCGAGAAGAAAACAGTGATGTTGTGGGCCATCTGCGAGGGGAAAAGCCTGTCACTTTTATGCTGATGGGTAGAGGAGCCAGGATGAATCACGAAAATCCCGTATTTCTTTTGCGGCTGCGTCAACTCATAGGGAGGCGGAAGGTTCTTGTTCTGCATATTGGAGACGAGTTTCATATTGCCGCGGAATTTTTCGCCTGTGATGATGTCAGCGAGACGCAGTTTGCCATTGGGCTTGACATCCTCCTTCTCCTCCACCGCATCCTTGTCCACCTCGGTGTTTTTTACCGAATTGGCTTTCAGTCTTTCGAGGACATTCTGCGGTTTTTCCGTATTGTTCTGCGTTTTTTTCCGACGGATTGCGCCATACTTCATCAGAAGTTCAAATATCTCTATGTTGTTCTCCTCCTCTGCAAGGGTGATGGGATAGCGCTCTCCTGTCTTGTCTGCCATATTGGGGTCGGCATCGAAATCCAACAACAGCTTCACCAACTGCGCATTGCCTGTCTTGATTGCCGTCATCAAGGGGGTCAAGCCATCTTCCCAGTGGAAATCCAGTTTGCGTCTGCGCCAAAGTATCGCCTCAACCATCGGCAACTTGCCTGACGTGATGGCCTGATAAAGGGGCGTATGGCCGTCAAGGTCTGCCTTCTCCAAATCTGCTCCATGTTTCAACAGCAGTTTGACCATGTCAGCAGATCCTTTTTGGATGGCGGCGGCCAAAGGCGTCCAGGTTTCGTCATCCTGCAGGATATTCACATTGGCTCCAGCCAGGCAAAGGCACTCCGCGATTTCCAAGTGATTGCCTGAAACGGCGTAATACAAGGCTGCGTGGTCAGTTCTGTCGTTTTTATTCACCAGGGACCTGTCGTGAATGAGAAGTTTAAGAGCCTCTAGGCTTCCCGCCTTGGCAGCCACGGTGACAGGGGTCAGGCCGCCCTTGCCTGGTTCCCCAGGTTCCGCACCTGCTTCCAGCAGAAAACGGACGGCATCCGCGTCCCCCCGCCTACAGGCAATCATGAGAAAAGGCTGGAGATCATCTCCAAGGCTTTCTTTGTCTGGAGGCTCATCTCCCTTGAGGCTTTCAACTAACTGTTCATAGCGCTTCATCTCGCTGAGAGGCGGTATGTACGGAGGCTCCTCGTCGTCCGAAGTTTTTGGAACTTCGTTTTCAGCCACGCTGGCAGGTTCCTCGGCCTTGTCGGCAGAATCATCGGCTATCTGATTATTAGCCGTCTCTTCCACAGTTGGCGGTGCATCATTTTCTGGCGAGGCTTCCTTTTTCGAGTCAATTGCCAAAAAGATATTGATTCCGAAAACCAGGACCGCGACGGTGATCAACCCGCAGTAAACCAGATTTCGCACGAAAAAACTTTTCTGCTTCGTCGGAACCGATTCGGCAGGCTGTTCCTTGAATTCCGTTTCCGCGTCATCCTTCTCGGCATCTCTTGTGATGGTGATGCTTGCCTGGCAGTGCGGACACTCCGTGCTGACGCCCTCCCAGTCATCCCCAACGGTCAGTTTGTGTTTGCAATGTGGGCAATAAAACGTGAAACTCATGATTTGTTTTCCAGAATGGTTTCCGTCAGACCCTCAAGAATCTTGTTGATGATGCCGAATTAGCACTCCATCAGCAGAGGGAGAGACTTGATTCTGCCTGTTTGGGGCAGGGAAAGGCTTAGGATGGCAAGTTCAGAGAGGAGGGGGGTGGCTGCGGGGATGATTCTGTCGTGGGTATGCCCCGCGATGGTGACGGTGAAATGTGCACGCTGTCCATCCAGGGAGAAGGTGGTTTGGAGGCTCCCGTTCTGTGCGGAAAGCGAGAGTTGAACATCGGATTCCGCTTCAAGGTAAACGAGCGGCGCGCCAAGCCAGGAAGCCACGTCGCGGATGCGCGCCATCTCCAGTTCGTTTCTGCAATGGGCTGCCATGCGGCACTCCAGCAGCTTGCCAAGGCAGCCTGAAGCGCATATTTCCTTGGCGGTGGCGACGGCGGGAATATAACGCCATGATTCCAGCAGGACGGCTGGCACGTGGTTGCGTCTGGCACTTGCGGAAAGTCCCGCCAGGTAGCCATGTTCCGAGGTGCCCAGTATAGCAACTGGAATGCGCTTTCGCACCAGTTGCAGCGCCAACGTTCTGCGCTCCTCCGTGGAAAGCTGCACTACGGCCAGGCGGGGCTTGTCATCAGGCAGGGAATTGTCAGGGGCAATGCAGGAAGGGGGCAACTGGGCAATCAGGCGTCCAATCTCGTCATTGTCGATGTAGGAGAGGATATCCATTTTCCCCCTGGGAAATAACCGTGTAATGCTGTGGCTGTTGTACACCCCGTTTACTACTCTTCCCTTTAGCAGAAGGTGCAGGAATTTTTGCTGGGGAAGAAGGGTGCGCGATGCGTACCCCAGTTCGCCAAAGCCACCTAGTAGTTTAGTACTAGATCAGGCCCATGGTTTCATCGAAGCCGCACATCAGGTTCATGCACTGGACGGCCTGACCAGCGGCGCCTTTGGTGATGTTGTCGATGACGCTGGAGACGATGAGGCGGTTGGTTCGTGCGTCGAATGCGCAGCCGATTTCGCAGACGTTGGTCATCGTGACATGCTTCGTGTCGGCCAATTCACCAGGAGCGAGAATGCGGACAAATGGCTTCCCATCGTATGCCTTGTGAAGGGCCGCAAGAGCTGCTTCAGCGCTGCAGCCTTCTTTGGCATAGAAGAGAATGGTGGAATGGATACCGCGGTTGACGGGAATCAGGTGCGGGATGAAGTTCAACGTGACGGAGGGCACGCCAGCGGCAAGTGCCAGTTCCTGCTCGATTTCAGGCAGGTGGCGGTGTCCAGTCACCGCATAGGGGCGGATGCTTTCATTGCATTCGGGGAAGATATACTGAAGGTCCACTTTGCGCCCCGCGCCCGTGACGCCGCTTAGGGAAATCGCCTCTATGGCGTCTGTGCGCACCAGCCCCGCCTCCAGCAGGACGGTACCTGGCAGCAGGATGCTGGTGGGGTAGCAGCCAGGACAGGCGATGAGGGAGGAGTTGCGAATCTTGTCGCCATTCCGTTCTGGCAGACCATAGACTGCCTGCTTGATGAGTTCAGGGGCGGGATGGACTTTCTTGTAGTATTTTTCGTAAACGGCGGGGTCACGCAGGCGGAAATCGGCGGAGATGTCGATGATTTTCACGCCCTTCTGAAGCAGGGGGCCCGCATATTCGGCTGCGACACAATGGGGGGTTGCCATGAAGGCGATGTCCGCCTTTTCCGCGATGGCCTCTGGGCTCGGTTCAATGAAACAAACCTGGCATTCCCTGTAGCGGGGGAAAAGGCTGCCGATGGTTTGCCCCGCATACTGGCGCGATGTGGCGCAGGTCAGTTCAACGCCTGGATGGCGTGTGAGAAGACGTACCAGCTCTTCGCCAGCATATCCTGAGGCACCGACTATTCCAACTCTTGTTTTATTTGACATGGTTTTTCCTTTTCAATTAACAAAAAAACTCCGTAAAGTGGGATATACTTGCGCACACCCGCTTCCGGAGTTTTTGCAAAAAGATGCTGAAATAAAGAGGTACTTTCAAAACTAGCGCGAAATGCGCTAAGAGATGAACGCAGTGGCTAAGGCAAAGGCTTGAAGCCGCACTTTCGTGCGGCGAAAGACGTTGCCAACGCCACTGTGTTCATATCGACGCGCATTTCGATGATAGTTTTGAAAATACCTCCAAAGACTAACGCTTGGAGAACTGGAAGCGTTTGCGTGCGCCTGGACGACCAGGTTTCTTACGTTCCTTCTCACGTCCGTCACGGGTCAGCATGCCTGCGCCCTTGAGGACTGCGCGGAACTCGGGCTTGTATTTCTCGAGTGCGCGAGCGATGCCGTGGCGCAGTGCGCCAGCCTGGCCGCTGATGCCGCCGCCATCCAGCAGGGCATAGATGTCAAAGTCGGCCTTGGTGCCTGTGATGACGAGGGGCTGGAGGGCATAGCCACGCTCGGCCATGGTGGGGAAATACTCTTCGAATTCGCGCTTGTTGACCACAATCTTGCCAGTACCTGGCTTCATGTGTACTCTGGCGCTGGCAGTCTTGCGGCGGCCGATTGCATGAATCACTTCGTTGGCTTCTGTCATTATGAAATCCTCTGGCAATTGCCTATTTAAATTACTTGTTAGCTCAGTTCAATATCCCACTTTTCGCATTTCTGGGCAACATGCGGATGCTCAGGACCTGCATAGACCTTCAGTTTGGCGAATTGCGCGCGGGCCAGGCGGCCTTTGGGCATCATGCCCCAAACAGCGTCGCGGATGATGCGGGTCGGGTTCTTTTCAAAAACCACGGCGGCAGTCTGGACTTTGCGTCCGCTCATGTAGCCAGAGTAGTTTTCATAGGTCTTGTCGGTTGCCTTGCGACCCGTGAGGGCGACCTTGTCGGCATTGATGACGACCACGAAGTCACCGCAGTCCAGATGGGGTGTGAAGATGGGCTTGTCCTTGCCTCTCAGGCGCATGGCAATCTTGGTTGCCAGACGGCCGAGCACCAGGTTCGTGGCGTCAACCACGTACCATTTCCTCTCAATTTCTGATTCTTTCGGGAGAAATGTTTTCATTGTCTGTTAAAACCGTTTGTTTGAAATACACTAAATGATTGCTTAATCAACAGTCGTTTAATGTAATGCATAATAGGCGTTTTACAAATGGTTTTCTTGAAAATAACGCTATATCTATGTATTATTTTTTGTGGACACTAGATGTAGTGTCTGCTGGCAAAAAGACTGCTCTACAGGGACGGGAGGGACTTGAGGGACGGGAGGGACAGGACAATAAGAGCCTTTGTAGCAATTACACTGTCCCTCAAGTCCCTCCTGTCTCTCCTGTCCCTCAAGGTTCTCACGTCAATCCAGGCTGTCGATGGCGACGTTGACAGGGGTGGGATGGAGGAGGTTGACCAGGACATCGGGCTTCATCTCCAGACAGAAGCCCTGGTAGCCTCCGTTGATGTAGATTTTGTCCAGCTCTAGGATGGTGCTTTCCACATAGACGGGCATCTGCTTGCGTGTGGCGAAGGGGGAGGTGCCGCCGCATTTGTAGCCAGAGTTCCTGTCGGCCTGCTCTGGCTTGCATGGCTCGATGCTCTTGACGCCGACAACGCGTGCTAGTTCCTTGGTGGAGACGCTCCTGTCCCCGTGCATAAGGATAATAAGCGGCTTGTGGGCGTCGGTCTCCATGATAAGCGTCTTGATGACGCAGTGCTCATCCACGCCAAGCTCCCTTGAGATGGTCGTGGTCCCTCCTTTGGGGACATAGACGTAGAGGTGTCCTGTGTATTCGGCGTTGGCGGCCTTGAGCATACGAATGGCAGCCGTCATGGGAAACTTCATTTTTGTGTCGTGTACTGGCATGGTCGTTATGCAAAGTAGTCCACGCCCGCCTGGAAGAGGCACTGTGCGTGGGGGCCTGGGATGTTGCGTGCAATATAGGTATCGACGGAGCGCTCGGAGTGTCCCATCTTGCCGAGGATGCGACCATCGGGCGAGGTGATACCCTCGATGGCGGCGAGTGAACCGTTGGGGTTCCAAGGCATCTCGGTGGTGGGCTTGCCGTTCAGGTCGGCGTACTGGAAGGCGATCTGGCCGTTCTTGAAGAGCTGGTTGATGGTTTCAGGGGTGGCGACGAAACGTCCCTCCCCGTGCGAGATGGCCATGCTGTGCTGGTCGCCTGGCTTGCAGTAGGCCAGCCATGGGGAGAGGTTGGAGGCGACGACGGTATTGACCATCGTGGCGGCATGGCGTCCAATCGTATTGAAGGTAAGAGTGGGGTCATCGTGCGCTAGGCAGGGCTTAATCTCGCCATACGGAACAAGGCCCAGCTTGATGAGTGCCTGGAAGCCGTTGCAGATACCCAGCATGAGGCCGTCCCTTTCCTGAAGGAGGCGCGTGACGGCTGCCGCCACACGCGGGTTGCGGAAGGTAGTGGCGATGAACTTGCCCGAGCCGTCGGGCTCATCGCCGCCAGAGAAGCCGCCAGGGAACATCACGATTTGCGCATTGTCGATGGCCTTGACGATGGTTTCGACGGAGGCCTCGATGTCGGCGGCGGATTTGTTGCGGATGACAAAGCTCTCCACGACAGCGCCCGCCTGCTCAAAGGCGCGCTGGGAATCGTATTCGCAGTTGGTGCCAGGGAAGACTGGAATGAAAACACGCGGACGCGCCACGTGGACGGTGCCCTTGCGGATGGATGTCGCGGTAAAGGGCTGCCAGCGTGCCTCCTTCTCCACGGCTGCCGCAGTAGTCGGGAAGACCTTCTCCAGTGGGGACTGCCAGGCTTTCGAGGCTTCGTCCAAGGTCAGTTTCATGCCATTGGCCATGATGACTGGCTCCTCCGTGATGGTGCCGACGTAGATGGCGCCTTCTGGCGGCGGCTGGATGGGTTTCAGTTCGACGAGGATGGAGCCGTAATCAGGGGAGAAGAGGGCGTCTGCATCCAGTTTTTCGTCAAAGGCGAAACCGAGCCAGTTGCCGAAGCACATCTTGCTGACGGCAGCGGCCATGCCGCCGTGCCCCACGGTGGCAGCTGCGTTGACGGTGGGCTTTGCTGCGCGGAAGGTTGCAAAGTTCTTGCGCGCGGCCTCGAAATCAGGCATTTCAGCCTCATTTCGTGGGACGCGCAGCAGGTAAACCTTGTCCCCAGCAGCCTTGAACTCAGGCGTCTTGATGGTTTTGGCCTCGGTCGGGACAACGGCAAATGAAACCAGGGTTGGCGGGACGGAAATATCCTCGAAGGTGCCCGACATGGAGTCCTTACCGCCAATGGCCGCCGTTCCGAACTCCAACTGTCCTTTCAGCCCGCCCAGCAGGGCCGCCAGAGGCTTTCCCCAGCGATGCGGCTCGTCCTTCAGCCGTTCGAAGAACTCCTGGAAGGAGAGGCGGCATTGGGTTGCATCGCCGCCCGCGCAGGTGATCTTCGCAAGAGATTCGATGACGGCGTAGAGCGCGCCATGGAAGGGGCTCCATTCAGAGAGGTAGGGATTGTAGCCATGGGCCATCAGGGTGCAGGTGTTGGTTTTGCCTGCGACTGGCAGCTTGGCCGCCATCGCCTCGTTGGGGCAGAGGCGCATCTTGCCGCCGTAGGGCGCGATGACCGTGGAGGCGCCGATGGTGCCGTCAAAACGCTCCACCAGACCCTTCTGCGAGCAGACGTTCAGGTCCTGGAGATTGTTCAGCCAGGCATCCTTCAAGGTTGCGCCTTTGGGGCGGCGCTTGAAGTAGTTTGTCTCCGCTTCAGGGGCGGCGACGAAGGCGGAAGCATGCTGCGTGACGCCGTTGGTGTCCAGGAAGGCACGGGAGATGTCGATGATGGTTTTGCCGCGCCACGCCATCTTGAGGCGCTGGACGGGGCTGACGACCGCGACGGGGGTCGCCTCCAGGTTTTCCTCCTGGGCAAGGGTGATGGCCTTGTCGATGTTTTCGGCGGCGATGACGCATGCCATGCGCTCCTGGGATTCGGAGATGGCCAGTTCCGTGCCATCGAGGCCGTCATATTTCTTGGGTACCTTGTCGAGGTTGATGTCAAGCCCAGGGGCTAGTTCGCCGATGGCGACGCAGACGCCACCTGCGCCAAAGTCATTGCATCGCTTTACAATGCGCGAGAAGGATGGATTGCGGAAGAGACGCTGGATATTGCGTTCAGTCAAGGGGTTGCCCTTCTGTACTTCCGCGCCGCAGGTCAGCAGGGATTCGCCTGTATGCGCCTTGGAGGAGCCTGTTGCGCCGCCGCAGCCATCGCGTCCAGTGCGTCCACCGATGAGCAGGATGACATCGCCTGGCGCGGGGACTGCGCGGATGACGTTTTCCTTCGGGGCTGCGGCAATGACCGCACCGAGTTCCATTCGTTTCGCGATGAAGCCAGGATGGTAGATTTCCTGGACTTTGCCCGCCGCAAGGCCAATCTGGTTGCCGTATGAGGAGAAGCCCGCTGCCGCCGTGCGGGTGATTTTGCGTTGCGGCAGCTTGCCTTTCAGCGTTTCCGCAAGCGGGGTGCGGGGGTCGCCCGCACCTGTGATGCGCATCGCCTGATAGACATACGAGCGTCCAGAAAGCGGGTCGCGGATGGCTCCGCCCAGGCAGGTTGCGGCTCCGCCGAAGGGTTCGATTTCGGTGGGATGGTTGTGGGTCTCGTTCTTGAACATGACAAGCCATTTTTCGGGCTTGCCGTCGATGACCGCCTCTATTTCAATGGAGCAGGCGTTGATTTCGTCGGATGCGTCCAGATTGTCCAGTTTGCCTTGTCGCTTAAGTTCCCTGACACCAATGGTCGCCAAATCCATCAGACAGAGGTTTTTGTTCTCGCGTCCCAGAGAGACGCGGAGCTTGCGGTACTCGTTGTATTCGGAGAGGATGGGCGCTGAATAGGGGCCCAGTTCGATTTCTGCTTCGTCAAGGCTGGTATGGAAAGTGGTATGGCGGCAATGGTCGGACCAGTAGGTGTCGATGACCTTGATTTCCGCGAGGGTGGGTTCCCGTTTCTCCTCGTCGCGGAAATATTTTTGGCAGAAGGCCAGGTCCTCTGCACTCATGGCTAATCCCATCTCCTTGGTCTTGGCAACGATTCCCTGCTTGTCCAGCTTCAGGAAGCCTGTCATCAGGGGAACGTCTGGCGGAACCGTGGATTCCATGAGGAGGGTGGAGGGCTTCTCAAGGGATGCCTCGCGGCTTTCGACTGGGTTGACCAGATAGGACTTGGCAGTGGCCAGTTCCTGCGCGGAGAGGCTGCCGCCGAATACATACACGGTCGCGCTGCGCACCAGTGGGCGCTCCTTCTGCGTCAGCAGTTGGATGCACTGCGCTGCCGAATCGGCACGCTGGTCGTATTGTCCAGGCAGATATTCCACCGCGAAGACGGCGTCGCCAGGTTCGGCGGCGAAGCTCTCCTCGAAGACGGTGTCGCAGTTAGGTTCCGAAAGGATGCTGTCTCTGGCCGCGGCGTATTCGGCGTCCTCGACTCCAGAGAGGTCATAGCGTTTCAGGATGCGAAGGGACGCCAGCTTGTCGAGCCCAAGGTTTTCGCGCATATCCGCAAGCAACTGCTGTGCCTCCACGTCAAATCCCTTGCGTTTTTCCACAAATACCCGCCTGACCAATTCCAACATAATCAACTCCGATTCTTGTGTTTTCAGGGTAACCCTGGGTTACCTGCCATTTGATATTGAGGCAATTTCGTGCAAGTTTTGAAATTACCTCATTTTGTAATAATATAAGCCATCTTTTTGGTTTTAAAAATGGTTGATTGCCCGCAAGGTGCTTTTTTAGCTAAATTAGCCAAGTGGAGTGGAGATTTGGAAAAAGTGTGCTATATTAACTACTTCCAATTTTGCAGATTATTTTTCAGCGGGCAATGTCGTCTGCCGAAATGATTAAAGGGATGAATTAGTCATGAGTAACACAGTCAGCATCAATGCCACCAAGCGTGAAGAGCTTGGGACGGCCAATGCTCGTCGCATCCGCCGCGCGGGTCAGATTCCCGCCGTCGTGTATGGGCACGGGCAGGAAGCCAGCACCATCACCATCACACCTGAAGACGCGAACAAGATTTCAGGGCACAACGGACTGGTTGAAATCAACTGCAGTTGCGGTACCAAGAAAATGGTTGTCGTCAAAGAGGTGCAGCGTCACCCCCTTATCGCTGGTATTCTCCATGTCGATTTCCTCGAAGTCGCGATGGACGAAATCATCACCAGCGTTGTTCCGCTCGTTTCTGAAGGCGAAGCGGCGGGTACCCGTCAGGGTGGCCAGCTCGAGCAGGTTCTTATGGAACTTGAAATCAAGTCCCTGCCTGCCAACGTTCCCGATTCCATCACCGTCGATGTCTCCAACCTTGAGCTGGGACAGGCTCTCCATGTGAAAGACCTGGTTCTGCCCGAGGGCGTGACAGCCGCCGTTGATGAATCCCTCATCGTTTTCCATGTCCGCGCACCGAAGCAGGAAGCAGCTGCTGAAGAGGCGGCCCCCGCAGAAGGCGAAGCAGCCCCCGCTGCCGAAGAGGCCCCCAAGGCATAATGGAAGACAGACGCCCTTTGAAACACATGCAAATGTCCGCATGACGTGGCGGGGCACAGCAGATGATTTTATTGGCAAATGGAATCCAGCGGCAGTGAAGTCCCAAAGCAGGAGATTGCCCGAATCCAACTTCTGGTTGGCTTGGGAAACCCTGGGGACAATTATGTCGGGACACGGCATAATGCGGGCTTCATGGTCGTCGATGCATTCATGGATGCGGTCCACACGTTCCAGTTGAACGCGTGGCAGCCTGAACTGGGCTGTCTCTACAAGGGCCAGGTTGGCGAACGCACGCTCTATGTGCTGAAGCCCATGGCATTCATGAACAACAGCGGCGACGTCGTTGGCGAAACGGTGCGGCAGCTCAGTTTATCTCCCCTGGAGTTGCTGGTCGTTAGCGATGACCTTGATATGGAACTTGGACGCCTGCGGTTGCGCTTGAAAGGCAGCAGCGGCGGCCACAAGGGCATTGGGTCCATTGCCGAGGTCCTGGGCACGACGGATTTTCCGAGGCTCAGGATGGGTATTGGGAGACCGCGGTCCCCAGAGGACAGCATCATTGACTACGTGCTATCCCCCTGGACCTCCGACGACCATATTACGCTTTCGGCAACCATCGATGCAGCCGTCCAGATGGCTCTCAAGGCCATTGAGACTATCCCGCAAGGGGCATCCTGGAAACTGGAGACACCCTCGTCGGACAATGACAATGCCAACGTGCAAGGAGAACCTGAAATTGAAAAAGTATGAAGTAGTTGTGATTCTCGACCCGCAGAAGGTTGAGGGCAATGGCGATGCCTTCTCGGAATCCATCGTCAAGGAAATGACTGGACTGGGCGGCAATGTGGTCCGCACGAAGTTCTTTGAACTGCGTACCTTTGCCAGGCCCATCAAAAAACACAAGGCAGGTATCTACTGGGATTATGTTGTCGAAGCTGATGGCGCCTTTGTCGCCGCTGTGAAAGACAAATATCGCCTGAATGCCACGGTCCTGCGCCTGGTTGTGTTTGAATTTGTGGACGGACAGGATGACGACGTGTTCAACCCGAGGCCCGAGCATGATGCTCTCTTCAAGGAAGAGAGTTTCCAGGATGTGTATGACCGCGAGGAGCGTCCGTACCATCGTGACGACCGCTAGGATGTAGCGACGACGTCTCGTCGTCGAATCGAAATCAAGGAAAGTCAATGGCAAGTTTCAACAGAGTCGAACTGATGGGCACCCTTTTCAGGGAACCTGAGGCGAAGAGTTCAGCGACTGGTGAGCAGGTTTGCGTTTTCTGCATGATGGTTACGCAGGAGGTGCTGAATCTGAGAAACGAGCCTATCCAGGAGACCTGCTATGTGGATGTCGAGGCCACAGGAAACCTAGGTCAGCTTGTTCTGGGCAATTTCCACAAGGACATGCCTGTCTTTGTGGAGGGGCACCTGAAAATGGAGCGTACATTCGATAGGAACACTGGCAGGAACCGCAATCGTCTCTATGTGGCAGCCAACATCATCCAGGTGTTGCAGAATGACGGAACTCCCGTTCCCGAACCCCCTGATTTAAGCCAGGGGCTTGAGGTTGGTCAGGTGCCGCCACCACCAGATGACATGACTTTCTGAGATTCTCTTACCCAAAGAAGAAAACAAGTAAAATAACTATAATGGAGACGTGGAGGCACGTTTCCAAAGTTGAAGGACAAAAAGATGAAAAACACGAATATGAAGCATCGCCGCCGCAAAGTGGTGCGCAAGAAGCAATGCCGCCTTTGCGAAAACAAAATCTACGAAATCGACTTCAAGGATATCGACCTTCTGAAGCGTTTCCAGACCGAGGGAGGAAAGATTCTTCCCCGTCGCATTACAGGCAACTGCTTCGTCCACCAGAAGAAACTGGCCGCCGCCATCAAGCGTGCCCGCATTCTTGCTTTCATTCTTTAATTAACAACGAGATACAGGAGACACTATCATGGCAGTAGAACTTATATTGCTTGAAGACGTTGCTGATCTCGGTAAGATTGGCGACCAGGTACACGTCAGCGACGGCTATGCGCGCAACTATCTGCTCCCGCGCAATCTGGCCGCGAAAGTCACCCCAGGCATCCTTCGGAAGATCGAGAAGCGCAAACTCCAGCTTCAGAAAGAGGCTGAGGAGCGCATCGCCGTGGCACAGGCCATGGCCGACAAGATGTCCAAGATCACCCTGGAAATCAAGGTCGCCGCAGGCGAGAACGACAAGCTCTACGGCTCTGTCGGCCCGCAGCAGATTGTCGAGGCCGCAGCCGAACAGGGCCTGGAACTGGACAAGAACTCCCTGGAGATGGACGAGGCCATCCGCGAACTCGGCTCCAAGGAAATCACCGTCAAGCTGCACGCCGAGGTCAGCGGCATCCTGAAAGTCAAGGTTGTCCGTGCCGAAGCATAGAATCTAACGACGATTGACGCCTAAAGGGACGGGAGAGACAGGAGAGACGGTAGGGACAGTGAATTGCTTTTAGGTATTCTGCTTTGTCCCTCCCGTTCCTCTTGTCTCTTTTTAGTTTGTGAGATTAGCGTCTCGTCGTCGAAAAAACATATCAGATCAGGGGTGGCGACAACAGTTCAAAACTGTGGTTGCCACCCTTTTTCGTTCCTTGTCTGCCACGCAGTAGTGCATTGGCAAATCCATTCCAAAACAAACCATGAAACCCATTGCCCTTTTTCTCCTCTTCGCCACAAGCCTGTTTGCCGCAGAATCCGTTATCCTGGCCAAACCAGAGATGTTTACCTTGGGCGGAGGTGCTTCTTTGGACAACGCAGTTCGCACAAGCGATGCTCCTTCCATCAAATTGACCTGCGACGATGCCAAGAAGACAATAAAGGCCGAGATGGAACTGCCATTGGATGACGACATCGAGTTCTATGAACTTTCCTTCTATGTCAAGGCGGAGAATATCCTTTCGGACAAGCCAGACACGCATGGTGCGGACATTTGGCTGAAACCTGCCAAGGGCGGCGCGCTCCGCTTTTCATCGCGCGGCTCCTACAGGTCGGATACGGGAAGCTTTGACTGGAAGAAAGCAAGCTACAAGGTGAATGTCAAACGCTACCTCAAAGAGAAGCCAGCCAAGCTGATTCTCTATCTGACCTACGCGACAGGCACGGTCTGGTACGACCAGGTGAAACTGACGCCCTTCAACAACAAAACCCAGCAGAGTGCTTCGGAGAAGGAGCAATACACCTTCGGTATCTTCCCGATGTGCTACCAGAAACCTGGCGAGGTCTATGAAATCGCGGAGAATCTTCCTGCACAGTGGAGCCTCAAATGCCTTGTTCGTCCCAAAGCCCCGAAAGAAGGCAAAGTGACCCTCATACTGGAACTCCCTGATTTTCTAGAGTTTTCAGGCATTGGCGGCCTCGTCTCCCAAACCCAGGGGAACTATTTCCCAAAGCAGAAGGTTCTAGAGGAAGAGGGGCGTCCTGGTTATCGCAAATACACGGTCAATTTCGACGAGCTCCTTAGCGGAATCGTCAAGTCCAACTGGCGGCGCAACGGTCTGATGGTCAATGCCAGGCAAGGCAGTGCTGGCAGGAGCGGCTACTGCCACTGGCAGGTCAATGTCAATGGCGTGAAGGCCGATGGAGGCAGTGAGGCAATTACCGTGGTTCCACTTGTGAAGATGGAAGCTGCGCCATGCCGTCGCTTTCTCGTCGGCGTGTTTTCCCCTGCCGCCAAGTTCTCCGCCTTCCGTGGCGGACGCGAAGACCAGGCGATGACCGAATTCTGGCACTCCCTCACCAAGTCGGAGCCCCTCCTTTTTGGAAGTCCTTCCCACGGCATCCATGATGGCTACCAGCAGGTCATCTACATGGGCGGAATGTACATGCAAACGTGGCTCCCCATACCCGAAATGGTTGAGTTCAAGAAATCCGCGCCGCCACAGTCCGGTCGCGCCACAATTCCCAGTTGGTATGTGCTTGATGACCCGAACGGCACCTTTGCCGCCTATCAGGACGCGCTTTTCAAGTGGCTTAGGCAGAACTTTTCCCATACAAAAGAGATATTCCTCAACGTGGAACCATACGTCGAGCAGGGCTACGACCAGGGTGGACGCGAGCGCTTTGCGCGGGTGCAGCACCTTGCGACAGTCCCCACCGAGGCAGAGTGTACAGGTCCTTTGCGTACACAATGGGAAAGCTATATGATTGACCTCCATCGCCAGCTAATTAAAAAGCTTGCCGACAGGATTCATGCAGAGGGCTATCGTCTCCTGCTCTGTACCAATAAGATTGATTCGCGCTTCGGCCCAGGCACATGGACTGCTGGCGTCGATGCGATGGATGCGGACAAATACGTTGACGAAAACCTGATTATGGGCTACGCCATCGGCACGAAGTTCTTTGACGATGTTATGCTCAACCGCCGCTATCAGTCAAAGTCGATTTTTCCTGGGCAGGACCCCGCGGAGGAGCTGAAGGCATGGTACGACATCTACACGCCGCCAGGTATTCGCCAGAACGTGGTGGCGGCAGCCGCCCTGGGGTGTATCGGCCTCTGGTATTATCCTACTGACCTCCTCTCCGCCAAATACTTTAGGGCCATAGCCGACGGCTATGCCATGGTGTCGAAATACGAGGAATACTACATGGATGGAAAACGTTGCGATGAGCGTTTCAAGCTTATTGCGAAAAACTCCGCCACGCGTACCGTGACTGGCAACGATGGTAAGCCCGTCACCATCTACTACCCTGATTTTTCGGGGAAAATACGTTTTACGGCCCACGACTGGAACGGAAAGACCCTGCTGACCATCTTCAACTACACTGAAGAACGGTTGATTCTTGAGGCTTCGCAGACCAGCGGCTCTTTCCTTGTGGCCGTCAATCCGATGGATGTGGCGCAAGCAGTCACTGACGAGCTGCCTAATCAGGCATCCTTGACCGCCGAGGCTGCTGCGGCTGGGCGCAAGTTCGGGAGCCCCATTCTGAAGGAGAGCAGACAGGGGGATGCATCCATCACCTGGGCTGCAGGCCATAAAGGCGAACCCGTGATACGACTTGCAAAAGGCCGTTTCTCTGCCGATTTTGATGTTTTCAACTCATTGGAGATAAATGGATTGCGTATAGGCGAAAAAGAGATTCTCCGCAACGGCTTCATCGGACGAGTCGCGTTTCACATCCCAAAACAGGAACCTGTGCGAGGTGAGGTCACCGAACTGAATATCATAAAAGGCTCCCCTACTGTGAAAATCGCCTATCGCGTGCCGCGCTTCGCTGACGAGGATACTGCCGTCAATCCACTTGAAAAACTGGAGATTCTGCGCACCTACCGCGTTACAGGTGAGGTGTTGGAGGTGGAAACCTCCTTCCACAACCCAACTGACAAGCCAATACCTTTCCCCGTGCGACTGGTGACGCAACCTATGCCTGGGAGCCGCTTCGGCGCGGCCAGGCGCGAATTGACCACGGGAAGCCTCACCGTCGGCGACGTGGCTGATTCCGTCTATCTTGCCGAGGGTGCGCAAAGCACCTTCCTGCCTCAAAACCGCAATGGCCTCTGGACACCTGCGCCGCTAACAGTTTCCGCGCAGGATGGAATGCTACGCGAATCGGTGACGGTGGAGCCAGGAGATGGCTTCAGCGGCTTCTACAGTTGGCTGGGCACGCGCGGCGATTTCGTCCGTACGGTGGAACTCCTGCTTCCTGAAATCCCTCTTGCACCTGATGAGATTCGCATCTTCCAATATAGAATCAGGTAGAAAACGGTTCCTTACGCGACGGATTTGCGGAATCGTGCGAGGGAGCTGCTGAAGAGGACAGCTCCGATGCCAGCCAACCAGAGGAAGGGTTTCCAGACCACGTCAAAGCCAGCACCACGGTAGAGAATCGCCTGGCTGAACTGCACGAAGTGGGTGGTCGGGGCAAAGTTCATGATGAGCTGGATGGCCTGGGGCATGCTTTCGCGCGGGGTCATGCCGCCTGAGAGCATTTGCATCGGGATGAGCACGAGAATAAAGAGCATGCCCAGCTGGGGCATGCTTTGGGCGATGCACGCTAGGAAAATCCCCATAGAGGTGACGGCGAAGAGGTGCAAAGCCAACCCGAAGGTGAAGAGCATCACCGAACCGCCAATCGGTATGTGCATCAGCCCCTTGATGACCACGAGCACGGAGAGCGTGGCGGAGATTAATACCGCCACTCCCATCGACCATATCTTGGAGGCGATGATCTCGAACTCCGTGACAGGCATGACCAGCAGGTGTTCCAGCGTACCACTTTCGCGCTCGCGGATAAGGGCCGCGCCTGTCAGAATGATGGCCAGCATCGTGATGTTGTTGATGAGCTGCATGACGCTTTCGAACCAGGAGATGGTCAGATTGGGATTGAAGCGGTTGCGGATGACGCATTTGGCAAGGGAGGTCTCGGAGCCTTTGGTGAACTTGGCTATCTCCGCCAAGGCAATCTGCTGGATGTAGCCCGCTCCCGTGAAGGCCTGCGTCATGCGCGTGGCATCGACGTTCAGTTGGATTTCAGGGCCGTTTCCCGCCAGCACGTCCTTCTGGAAGTTCACGGGGAAGACAAGGACGAAGGTATAGAGGCCGCTGTCCATTCCTGCGTCGATTTCGCCCTGGGTTATGCTGATAGGTGGCATGAAGTAGGGCGGCATGAGGGCGTCGGTGATGTGCTTCGACAGTTGCGAGTTGTCCTCATCGACGATGGCGACTGCCGCGTTTGTGAGGGAATCGGGGTAGGCTTTGGCGGTGACGTAGATGGCCATGGTGAAGGAGTAGATGATGAGAAGCATCATCAGCCAGTCGCCAAGAAGTCCACGCAGTTCCTTGATGCCAAGGTTATAGATGTTCTTTATAGTCTGCCACATGGTTATTTTTCCTGTTTTTTGAGAAGCAGGATGCCAACGCCAAGGATGATTGGCACCGTGACGAGTAGGACAATGAATGGCGTCAGCAAGTCATTGAATTGAAGTGCCTTGTTGAAGATGCCGCGGCAGATGAGCAGCATGTGCGTCGTCGGGTAGATTTCACCGACGATTCGAGCAACGCCCTCCTGCGTGGAGACGGGGTTCATCAGTCCGCACATCGACTGCGCGGGCAGCAGCGTCCCGATCATCGTCATGAAAATCACGGCAATTTGGCTGCGTGTGACGGCGGAGAAGAGAAGGCCCATGCCTGTGGAGATGATGCAGTAGATGAACAGGCCGACCACAAGGGTGAGGAGGCTTCCCTTGATGGGCACATCAAACACGAAGACCGCCATCAGCAGCATGATGATGAAGCTCAGCGTGGAGAAGAGGATGTACGGCATCTGCTTCCCTATTAGGAACTCCCCACGGCTTAGCGGCGTCACATACAGGTTGATGATGGAGCCCATCTCTTTTTCCCTCACGACAGCTAGAGCCGCCAGAATCGCAGGTATCATCAACAGCAGTATGGGAATCACGGCAGGCACCATTGCGGGTAGGCTTTTTACATCGGGGTTGTAGCGGTTTCGCGTCTCGACGGTGACCGTTGACAGCCCCGCAGAGGAGAGTGCTTTGCTTTCCAGCCATTTGGCGTGCAGCCCCTTCACGTAGCCATTGATGGTTTCGGCGCGTGAAGGCATGGCGCCATCCACCCAGAAGGCAATTTCAGGCGAATACCCCTGCTCCACCTGCTTCCCGAACTGCGGCGGTATCTCCACGACCAGGCTCAACTCGCCGCTTGTCATCCGTCGGTCAATCTCTGCATGGTTCAGGACAGGCGGCTTCTCGGAGAAGTAGCGTGAGCCAGAGATGTTCAGGGCGTAATCCATGCTCAACTGACTGCCATCGTTGTCCAGCACGGCAAATGAGAGGTCCTCCACGTCCATGTTGATGCCGTAGCCCATCACAAGCATCAGGAGCAAAGCACCGAAAATGGCTAGCGTCAGGCGGATGGGGTCGCGCGTCAATTCAAGGGTCTCGCGCCAACTGCATGTATAGACGCGCTGCCAGTTGAAGAACTTCCTGAAAAAGTGCGATACTAGGTTTTCCTTCTGCGGAGCAGGCGTGCTTTCAACGATGGTTTCAGGCGCAGCGGAAATTGGCTCCTGTGCAGGGGTCAGGGCGTTGGAGGTGGGGTCGGCATCCTGCAGGTAGCCAATGAAGGCCTCTTCAAGGGTGGCTGCCTTGCGTGCCTCCGTCAATTCCACAGGCGTTCCGCAGGCAAGCGATTTTCCTGCGTGCATGAGGGATATGCGGTCGCAGCGAGCCGCCTCGTTCATGAAGTGGGTGGTGATGAAGATGGTCACCTTGTCCCGCCTAGAGAGTTCGATAATAAGCTCCCAGAAGCCATCGCGGGCGACGGGATCGACGCCCGAGGTCGGCTCGTCCAATATCAGAATCTGCGGGCGATGGATGGCTGCAGCGGCAAGTGAAAGGCGCTGCTTGAGACCCAGTGGCAGGGAGGCGGGCGTGATGTGTTCGTAAGGCTCCAACTGGAAGCGCTGCATCATCTCCTGCACGCGGCTTTCCACCTCGTCTCGTGGGATACGGTAGAGCCTTGCGTACAACTCCAGGTTCTGGCGCACCGTCAGCTCGCTGTAAAGAGAGAAGAGCTGCGTCATGTAGCCGAGGTTCTGGCGCACCGCCATGCTGTCGTCCCCGACAGGCTTGCCGAAAAGCTTGGCCTCGCCCTCTGTCGCAGGCAAGAGGCCTGTCAGCATGCGCATGGTCGTGGTTTTACCACAGCCATTGGAACCAAGAAAGCCGAAGATTTCACCTTTGCGGATTTTAAAGCTGACATGATCCACAGCGGTAAATGAGCCAAAGCGCTTGGTTAGGCCGTCCGCCTCTATAGAGTACTCTTCACCTGCGGTCAGCTCAAGGGGCGGCACCGTCAGCTCTTTATGGTTCTGGCGCTTCTCCACTGGTAGAAGTTGGATAAAGGCGGCGTCGAGGTTGTCGCGTTTTGTGCGTTCAAGAATCTCCTTCGGTGTGCCAGTGGCAAGCACTTGGCCGTCATCCATGGCGACGAGCCAGTCGAATCGCTGGGCCTCGTCCATATAGGCGGTGGCCACGATGACCCCCATGTTGGGCTGTTCTGCGCGGACGTTATCGACGAGGTCCCAGAACTGTCTGCGCGCCAACGGATCCACGCCTGTCGTCGGCTCATCTAGGACCAGCAGATCGGGGTCGTGAATCAGCGAACAGCATAGGCCGAGTTTCTGCTTCATGCCGCCCGAGAGCTTTCCTGCTGGGCGGTCGAGAAATCTATAGAGGCCTGTGCTTTTGGTGAGGTGGTCGATTCTCCGCCGTCGTTCGGCGGCATTGTGTCCGAATAGGCGCGCAAAGAACTGGAGGTTCTCCTCCACAGTCAACGTGAAATAGAGGTTTTTGCCGAGGCCCTGGGGCATATAGGCGATTTTGGGGCAGACCTTGTCCCGATGCGCCTTGTCGCGCATGTCGCCCCCCAGCACGTAAAGGCTCCCCTGCGGAGGCATGGCGTGCGCGCCCGTGACGAGAGAGAGCATGCTGGATTTTCCCACGCCATCGGGACCAATAAGCCCTACGAGCGTATGCGGCGGCACCTCCAGCGAGAGGTGGCGCAGTGCCTCCACCTTGCCGTATGACAATGACACGTCCTGAAGGCGCACAATGGGATTCTCTTGATTCATAATGGTGAAATGGCGAAAAAACAGTGCGTATTGGAAAGGAACAGAAACGGCAGAGTTAACTATTTCTTCGGGGATTCACCAGTTCTTTCCTTGTAGGTCTTCAGATGGTCTGGCCAGGGCGTGTTGTCGTCCAGCTTGACCCATGCAACGCCTGGGAGGCCTGTCTTCACATATTCGATGTATTGTTCAAGCAGCTCTGGGGCGATGCGCGCCTTGATGCGGAACATGAGCTTCTGTCGCTCGATTTGTGTCTCCACGGTCTTGGGCGTGAACTGGGCTGTGCTGGCGACATATGAGACGGCGGCGGGCACGGGGTATTCGGGTATGGCATCCAGGACAATCCTGACCTCTGTGCCAATCTTTACCTTGCCTGCGATACGTTCAGGGAGGAAGAAGGTCATATAGATGTCAGTCAAATCCACCAGGTTGAGGACGCGTCCTCCAGCAGAGAGAACCTCGCCTTTCTGCGCGATGCGGTACTGAATGCGCCCTTTGCGCGGGGAGACGAGGAGGGAGTCGTCGATGTCTGCTTTGATGCGTGCGATGTCGGCGTCGGCTGCCATGACCGCTGCCTTTGCGCCCTCTGCATCCGCTTTGGCAACCGCCACGGCGGCTTCCGCCTGCTTGATGCCAGCCTGGGCTGATTCGTAGGCGGCCTTGGCGGAGAGGTATTCCGCCTCGTCGTCATCGAACTTCTGGTCTGAAACGACCTCTTTCTTGTGGAGGGCCTGCGTGCGGCCATAGCGTTTCTGCGCGCCTTCCATGATGCTCTGCTTCTGGGACGCAACCGCTTTGGCCGCCGTGACTTCGCTCTCACGGACCTGAATCAGGGCGATGGTACTGGCCTCCGATGTGACCGCCTGTTTCTTTTTGGCCTCTGCCTGTGCCAATTCTGCTTTCAGAACATTCAGCTGCATCTGGACGAGCGGTTGGTTCTCCTTGACAAAATCCCCTTCATCGACCATGATTTCGTCAATACGCCCTGCGAGTTTTGTGGAGATGCTGATCTCCGTGGCTTCCAGGCGTCCATTGCCAGAGGCAAACTGCGAGTTTGCCTCTTCCGCCACCTTTTGGCGCCTGTGGTAAACTAGCCCGCCGGCAACAACGGCAATAACAAGTATGATTATAACGATTTTTCCTTTCATGTCATTTCTCCCATGCTTCATTCTCTGGAGGAATAGAGCGTTCTTCTATAATGAGGTAATTTCAAAACTATCATCGAAATGCGCGTCGAACGACACGCATTTTACGCCAGTTTTGAAATTTCCTCTAATCAATCTTCCTTGTCTGGCCAGCCGACGCATTGGACGAGGGTCACCTGCTGGGTGTCCTTCAGCCCCATCTCCTTGGCGAGAGTGGGTGGGAAGCTGGCGCGAACCACCGTCGCAAGACCCGCAGAGGCGCAGTAAAGATAGATGTTCTGCGAGAGATAGCCCGAGTCAATCTCGCTGAAATCCTTGTTGCCTAACGAGGTCGCCTTTGCCTTGTCCGCCACAATGGCGAGCGTGACAGGGGCATCCAGCACAAAGTTTTGGCGGAGCTTGCCGAGGGTCGCAGGGCGGAGGTCCTTTGCAACGGTGCGGACGAGTGCGTGCTTCTCCGCATCATAGAGCCAGCAGCCATCTTCCTTGAGTACATAGACGTCCAATTCCTGCAGGTTGATGGCGGTTGGGGCCGTGCGCAGCCCTGGACGGTTGAAGCCCCACGTCGCCCACAGCAAATCGCCCAAGACATCTGGCTGGATGGCCGCTTTGCTGTTGAAGGCGCGTGAGCTCTTGCGATTTGCCAACGCCTCCATCAGCGGCATACCACCCTTCTTGTTCGGTTCGGGGAGCTTTACCACAGTGTCGGCGGCATTCAGTGCGCAAAGGGCAACAGCAATTAGGGAGAGGATCTGTTTTTTCATGGTCGTTTCCTTTTTTGTTTTTTGTATTGTCTCTATATATGGTTTCATGTGACAATGCTCATGCTAGATAACTACCCCCTAACCACTAATAACTAACCACTAGTCACTAACCACTCAGAGAGGGTACTCCCTGTAGATGGAGGGATTGTTTCTGGCGGAAAGCATGAGCCTTGGCAGTTCGGTGTCCAAGTTTGGGAAGGCGCCAACGGGGAGGTCTATTTTCTCCTTTCCATTGTCCAGCAGCCACTTGTTTCCCTCGCGTGGCACTGTTACATTTTCCATGTCCTCGAAATGGATGAAATGCCTGAAGCCCATCAGTCGTATGCAGAGTGTTCCATCCGAACAGACGAAAATGACGCTGGCGACCGCCGACATGGCGGTCATCAGTCCACAGAAGAAAAGGATAGTCCAGATGCCGCAGCAGATGACCAGGCCGATGCTTGTGCCTCGCTCCGTTTTGCAGAATGTGGAGGCTCCCCATGCGCAGAGGACGGCAATGACCAGGTAGAGGAACCAGCGCAGGAGGACGCGCCGATTCGTCCAGGCACTGTTTGCCTTGATGACATCGTGTATCTTATATATTTTCTTTTCCATCGGAATTGTCAGCCTGTGGTATTGGTGAAGAGCAGGATGAAAGCAACCAGGTTGTAGAGGCTGTGAAGAAGGATAGCGCGCGGAATGCCCCCCAGTGAACGGGCATGCTGCAGGCACATCCCCAGGAAAAAAAGGCTCAAGACGTATTGTGGATGTCCGTGCATCAGGCCAAACAATACGGAAGAGAGAAACCCCGCCCACAGCGGGCTGATGCTTCTTATGCAGCGAAAAAGAACAAGTCGGATGAGCACTTCCTCTGCAATGGGCGCGATGATTATCGAACTGACGCCCGATGCCATCCAATAGAGGAGATCGCCTTCACGCCCCAAAGCTTCAATCACTTGTGAGGTAGGTTGGATACCAAGCGTCTGGCATAGATAGGAGGATACACCGTTTAGTATTAGAATTACGGGATATATTAACAGAAGAAAACGCAGAGAGGCATTCAGCATCGTTCGAAAATCCTCTGGCTGCGATGGAAAATCATAGGCTTCCCTGAAGCCATTGCGGCGGACACTGGGGAACAACGCCAACAGGCAGCCGCCAAAGGCGAAAATCTGATAGGGCATGATGCTCAGCAGCAGTAGCTTCATCTGAGACAACTCAGTGAAGCATGAGCGTATGCCGATGAACAGCAGCAGACCTGCCAGCAGACTTAGCAGCCCGATGGCACAGACAGGCCTGTACTCTCGGTCGCGTGCAAGCAATTCCCTGTCTGGTTGGCAATGAAGCGGTTCTCCGCAGAACCAACCCAGTACTGTTCGCCAATTTATGCCTTTATCGCTCAATCAACTATCTCCATATCTACCAGGAACATTTTTTAAACTAATAATATATCACCGTGAAAAGATAATTGCAATTGCCAATCCCAACAGGTTGGTGTATATTATCCAAAATAATTGTATTGGGTCAGTCCCATGTCCCGCGTCCCATGTCCCCAACATGGGTTATTGCCTGATTATCGTTAATTTGTTTTTTTGCCCCCCTTCTTTCCTACCTTGTTTACGAAAAGACTCACATTATTTCTTGCACGGCGAATCCGCAAGCATTTTGCGGCAGGTGTCATCGTGTACCCTTTTGCGGCTGTGGTTGGCATCCTGACCGCCATATTTGCCCATCTGCTTCATCTTCTCCTGTTTTCCAATCTGGATTATGCGAATCTCATCTATGACTGGGGTAATTCACTAAGCTGGCGTATTTTTGCGGTGTTTTTGCTGCCGTTTGTAGGAGTTTTCCTCTCGTTTGTGTTCCAGAAGCTGCTGTGCGGCCCCCATTTCATCAAAAGCCTGGCTCCGCTTATTCTGAAGCTGGACCGCAACCGCGGGGACATTCCCTTCAAGGACATGTTTACGCACATCATCTCCAGTTCGCTTGCCGTCGGTTTCGGCGGGTCGGCTGGCCTAGAGGCACCTAGCGTCCTGACTGGTTCTGCTATTGGGGCCTGTGTCTCCCGCGCGTTCTTCATTCAGGGTATTCCCAGAAGCATGCTGGTCAGTTGCGGGGCTGCTGCTGCCATTTCCGCCGTCTTTCACAGCCCCATTGCAGCTGTCATGTTCGTGGTGGAGGCGCTTCTCCCTGAATTCACCATTCGTGCTTTGCTTCCCCCGTTGATTGCCAGTGCCTGCTCCTTTGCTTTCACGAAGCTGGTCTTTTTCTATGGGGCAGAAGGAGCTTTTTTCATGAATGCCATCGGCCCCTGGGGGGGACGTGATATGATAGCCGTCTTCTTCTGCGGCATCTTCACGGCGATTATTGGCGCGCTCATCATCAAAAGCACAGTGCGCGTGGGTGTATTGATGCATAAAATCCCGTCGCCCACACTTCGTTTTGCCGTTGGCTGCATGATCCTATGCCTTATTCTGCTGCTGTTTCCCATGCTACGCAGCCAGGGCTACGATTCAATCGAACAGCTTCTTATCGGCGATTCCACGGCTCTCACGGAGGCCCCCTATTTCTTGCGGCACCTTCCAAAGGCGGTCATTCCGTATCTTCTTCTGCTGGCTGTGTTTTTGCTGAAGCCCGTTGCCTCCTGCCTGACCATTGAGAACGGCGACGGGGGCATCTTCGCGCCGACGATGTTCATCGGGGCCTTTGCGGGGTATTCCTTTGCTCAACTGTTCAATTGCCTTGGCATCGGTCACATCAATGTTTGCAATTTTGCAGCCATCGGGATATGCGGCGTCTTTGCCACCGTCATGCGCTCCCCGCTGGCCGCGATTTTCCTGGTGGTGGAGACCACAGGCTGTTTCTCTCTTCTTGTTCCGCTGATGGTTGTGGCTGCCATCTCCACCATATTCGGGCGCATAATGGAACCCTATTCCATCTACAAGAAATCCCTGATTGCCCAGGGGCTTATCAGCGAAGACCCACTGGAGATGCGTCTCAAGCGGATTCCTGTCGGGCGTTGCTTTGTCAGCCCCTCCGTCGCTTTCACAAAGGAGATGCTTATGGGGGAGGCCTTTGCGTGTGTCAAGAACTTGACGCCATCCTATGCGCTTAACTGCGTGCCTGTTCTGAATGCGGATGGCACGCTGGCGGGCCTCGTCCAGTTGACAGAGCTTTTCGACGTGACCGCCTACACCTCGGTGACAACAGTGGAGCAGGTGATGCACCAACCTGCCGCCTTTGTTCACGATACAGACACTCTGGACAAGGTCGTGGAGGTCATGAACAAGGCTAAGGCAAGCATCCTCCCTGTCCTCTACTTCGAGGACAACAAGTTCGTCGGCCTTGTCTCCAAGGAGAGCATTTTTGACAAGTATTTGAGGTAATTGCAACGATTAAAAGGAAACGAATATGGCAAACAGAGTTTTGAAGGTCGGCATTTGCGGGGTAGGGCGCATCGGTGGAAACCACGCGCAGGAAATCGGCAGTTTCCCTGATATGTTCCAGCTGGTGGCCTGCGCGGACACCGACCCGCAACGTCTGGTAAAGGAGGTGCCGCGCGAACTTGAAGGTGTGGCTAAATACCATTCCCTCGATGAGATGCTTCAGCATCCAGGCCTCGACATGGTGACCATTGGCATCCGCCATCCCGACCATGTCCCTGCCGCCATCAAGATCATGGAGGCTGGCAAAATCGCCGTCGTGGAGAAGCCTGTCGCCACAAGCGTCGCGGAGATGCAGAGGATGCTGGAGGTTGCCAAGGCGCATCCGCATTGCCTTTTCCTGCGGCACAACCGCCGTTTCGAACCTGCTTTTGTGAAGGCGAAGCAACTGATGGACACGGGGCTCATCGGTGATGTGCAGTACATCAAACTCTATAGGAGCGTCGGCTATTGCAGACGCAACGACTGGATGACCATGCCCGAATTCTATGGCGGCCTTCTCACCAACTGGGGGCCGCATCTCATCGACCAGGCGCTGCGTTTCCTAGATTCGCCTGTCGTTGATATCTGGGCGGATGTGCGCCATGTCATATCCATCGGCGCAGGGGATGACCTCTTCAAGATTATCCTCAAGGCGAAGAACAACCGTGTCGCCGATATTGAGGTGGCGGGCTGCAACGCCATGCCAGGACGCGAGATGGAAATCATCGGCTCCAAGGGGACCATCGTCTATGAAAACGGCAAGATGACTGCACGTTACCTGGACCCCACCATTGCTCTGAAGAACGACCTCAAGCCGCATCCTGGACAGCCTCCCAAGAAATATGGCAATTTCGATGAGACGCTCAACTTCTTTACTTCCGAAGTAGAAGTCCCCCAGCTGTCCATGAGCGTTCTTTGGAAGCACCTCTACGACGATGTCGTCAACGGCATTCCGACGCCGATTCGCCTGGAGGAGGGGCTTGAAGTGGTCAAAGTCACCGAAGAGGCTTTCCGCAGAAGCGGCTTCAAGCCTGCCAGAGTGTAGCGACGAGGGTGCTTGATTTTTAGAAGGGACGGGAGGGACGGGAGGGACAGCAAATATCCTCAAGCGTTTTTGCTGTCCCTCCCGTCTCTCTCATCCCTCCCGTCGCTTTAATCTTTTGCGCCGTTGCCACATCCTGTGCAGTTTGCTTTTGTCAAGATTGTGCTTATATTAAGGGACAATTGTCAAGCAGCTATTGAAATGCATGCATTTCGCAACTATTTCCGATGTAAGGAGAAAAGCACATGAGAATCTGTATTCCAGCCAGTGAATTCCAAGAACGGATTGTCCGCATCCAGGCAGAGATGGAGCGGGAGAAGCTGGACGCCATTGCCGTCTATGGAGATGAATATCGCAAGGAGAATCTGCGGTACGTCTGCAATTTCTGGCCGATTTTCGAGCGTGGCATTTGCGTGATTCCAAAATGCGGCGAACCGACACTGGCAGGTGCGCCTGAAGGCGAGAGCTACGCGCGCGAGATGTCCGTGTGGAAGGATTACCGCAACGTGAAGGAGTTTGCGTGTGTCTCCGTTCCCGAGGAGATCGACTATCCGCTGGCTACTTTTTCATCACTGAAGGAGATTCTCCAGGCGGCTCTGAAGGGCGGCAAGCGTCTTGGACTTGTCGGCGTGTGGGATATTCCCGCGCCCATTATGGACCGCCTCAAAGACGCCGTTTCTGGAGTGGAGATCATCGATGCGATGCCGTTGCTTGCACGTCTGCGCATTATCAAGTCCGCCAATGAAATCGCCTGTCTGAAGGAGGCGGGTCGCCAGGCCTGCGAGGGCTACAAGAAGCTATTGGAATACGCCGTTGACGGCAATCCCGAAACTATGGCGGCAGGCGCCGCAGAGGGCGCGGCACGCATGGCGGGTGCCGAGGACATCAATTTCATGGTTTTCGGCTCTGGCAAGCGCACGGAGACGGTTATCGGACGCGCGACAAACAAGATTATGCGCAATGGTGAAATGCTGATGGCCGCGATGGCCGTGCAATATGAAGGCTATGTCTCGACGGCGGAGTACCCGTTTGTCATTGGAAAGCCTAGCGACGAGCAGAAACGTTTCCTCAATGTGCTGTTCGAGGCGGCGAATGTCCAGCAGAACTATCTGAAAGCGGGCGTCATCGCAGGCGAAATGGTTCGCAAGGTCAAGGAGGTCTTCGCGCGCAATGGCATGACGCAATACGACCTCTACCCGCCCATGCACGGCATCGGCCTTGCCGAGGCGGAATCTCCCTATCCCGATGGCGAGACGACCTATCCATTTGAAGCAGGCATGTGCGTCAACAGCGACATCAGCATCTGGGGACATCCCGCAGGCTCAAACCGCATCGAGGAGGGCTTTGTCATCACGGCAGAAGGGCCGCAGACCATTACGCCCTTCATCCGCGAACTCGTCGCCAAGGGAATCTGAAATTGGGTTTCTGACAAATGAGCGAGCTTTTCATCCATACAGTGTCGGGGGATGTCCCGACCTCGGCGTGCGGCATGGTGCTCTCCCACGAGCATCTGTTCATCGACCTCACGAACCAGGCGGCGCCAGGCGCATTGGACCGCGCTGTCGCACCTGGCGACCGTTCTGCGCTGATGCAGGACCCGTACTCGATGCGGGATAATCTCTCCGTTGACGATTTTGACGGGGCTGTTGCAGAATGCGCGGAACTGAAAGCCTGCGGCTGCGACACAATCGTTGACTGTACGACGGCACAGATTGGACGTGATGCGCAGCGTTTGCTTCGACTTTCACGTGAGGCTGGCATGAACATCGTCATGGGATGCGGCTACTACACCGCAGACACCCATGAGGACGCCTTCCGCAGGATGAGCGTCGATGCGGCAGCCGAAGTCATTCTCCGCGACTGCACCGACGGCGTGTGCGACGGCATCCGCGCGGGTGTCATCGGCGAGATTGGCACCAGTCGAGAGATATTTCCTGATGAGAAAAAGGCGCTTGTCGCCGCCGCAAAGGCGCAGAGGAAATGCGGCTTGGCTGTCCAGGTCCATATTTTCCCCTGGTCCGCTAATGGTCTGGAGGCAACGCGGATTCTCATGCAGAACGGTGTTGCACCTGAACGCATTGTCATCTGTCATTCGGACGTGGAACCAGATCGAGATTACATTCATGTCTTGCTGAAACTCGGCGTCTATGTCGAACTAGACAATTTCGGGAAGGAGTTCACGCCCAAGCCAGGCGGCTTTGCCGCAGGGCGTTTCATCCCTGATACCGAGCGTGTAGAACTGGCCGCGTGGATTATCCAGATGGGCTTTGAGAAGCAGTTGCTGCTCACCAACGACATCTGTCTGAAATGCCTGCTTCGAAAGAACGGCGGCGCGGGGTATCGCCATATCTTCACGGAGATAGTGCCAATGCTGGAGGCGAAGGGGATTCCCGTAGATGTCGTGAAACGCCGCATTCTGCGTGACAATCCCTTGCGGATGCTTACGGGAGAGGGTGACTGAAGGAGAAGCACTCAGTCCTGTCCCACGTCCCCCGTCCCATGTCCCCCGTCCCAAGTCCCCCGTCCCAAGTCCCCTGTCCTGAAGGAAACAAGGCACAGTTTTTTCAATGTGGTGATTTGCATTTGTTCAAATTGATAGTATATTTGTAAAATATTAATCTTGAGAACTGGGGTTGTAGCGCAATTTGGTTAGAGCATCGCCCTGTCACGGCGAAGGTCGCGGGTTCGACCCCCGTCAACCCCGCCAGTTTTTCAAGTTAATGCAAACAGCTGGGGTTGTAGCGCAATTTGGTTAGAGCATCGCCCTGTCACGGCGAAGGTCGCGGGTTCGACCCCCGTCAACCCCGCCAGCTAGTCTTTTACAAAGCCGCAGATTCGATTCTGCGGCTTTTTTGTTGTCTGCGACTTGACAATAGTTGAAGCAGTGGTTATTTTTTGACATAGATACTCAATCACCATTCCCTAGGAGCAATTATGTCAGAACGCATCAACATCTGTTTCATCGGCTGCGGAAGATTTGTCCGTAATTTCATTCCTCTTTTCAAGGCGCATCCCTTTGTGGAGAGCGTTTCTGTGTGCGATATCCTGAAGGACCGCGCGGATGCTTACGGGGCGGAGTTTGGTGTAAGCCGCGTCTTCTATGACTTCAACGACGTACTCAAGGACAGTAAAATCAACGCAGTTGCCATCTTCACGCAGCGCCAGCTTCACGCACCGCTCACCATCGCCGCGCTGAAGGCGGACAAGAATGTCTATAGCGCCGTGCCGACAGGGCTGACGGTGGAGGAGATACAGGAGATAGAGCAACTGGTGCGCGAAAAGCGGCTCATCTTCTCCAGCGGCGAGACAGGCGCCTACCGCGCATGTTCCGTCTTCTGCCGCAACAAGATACTCAGCGGCGAAATGAAGAACTTCGTCTATGGCGAGGCGCAGTACAACCACGACATGCGCCATTTCTACGACAGTTACAAGCACTCGGGCGGCGAGGACTGGAAGAAGGTGGCGGGTTTCCCGCCGATGCTCTACCCGACCCATTCCACCTCGATGATACTCTCCTGCCTGCCAGGCGTCTATGCCAAGAAGGTGGCCGCGTTCGGGTATCGTGAGAGGCAGGACACTGATATTTTCGGCGAGAACGGGCAAAACTACTGGAACAACCCCTACTCGAACACCAGTGCCTTGCTACAGCTCTCCAACGGCGGTATCGCCCGCATCAGCGAAAACAGGCGCATTGGCTGGCACGCGCCGCAGTCCTACATCTCCAACTTCCATACGGAGACCGCCTCCTACGAGTTTTCCGTGATGCACCACTACTATTCGACATGGGATCCAGAAGATCCGAAGAAGATCATCCTGACGGAGGTCAGCGACCTGCTGAATCCGCCTGAGCTCCAGGCGCGCATCAACGACCCTGCGATGGTGCAGGAGTGTGGACGGGGCTTCGGCTTCGTCATGACCTCGCCTATTCAGCCCCAGAAGCGCATCCCCAAAGAATTGGATGGTCTGCGGAATGGGCACAACGGCACCCACAAGTTCATGTGCGACGACTTCTGCCGCTCCGTCCAGACTGGCAAGCTCTCGCCCACCAACATCTGGCAGGCGGCCCGCTTCAACATCCCTGGCATCATCGCGCACCAGTCCGCCATGCGGGACGGCGAGACGATGACCGTGCCAGACCTAGGCAATCCGCCCGCCGACTGGGAAGTCCTGCCGTTCTGATGCTGCGCATTGTGTTTTGGGTTTATGCGAGAGGTTACAAATATGCTTGACATTCTTCCGTTTGTATATGGCGTTCATCATCTTGAAAAAACGCCAGGCGGGATTCTTCTGCATCGAATGAGTTCTGAACTGGAGACGTTCTATCATTACAATGATGCGGCGTTTATACGTGCGAACTGCGTCACTAATGTGCGTCTTCGCTTTCGTACCAACAGCAGGACGCTCTATTTGAAGTTTGTTTACGGGCCGTTTGCCCGTCCAATCAGTTGCGTGGATGTGCTGGTGGAAGGCGCGGAACCCCTCTGCGTGGATGTGGAGAAGGTGGAGGAAGGGTTTGCAAAGGAGCTTCCCTTGAGGACGAATGGCGAGATGCGGGATGTGCAGGTGAGTTTCCCGCATCTGGCGCAGATTATTTTGCAGGACATCAGGCTAGAGGAGGGTGCGTGCATTGAGGCATCCGCCCCGCTTAAGGGCAAAATGGTGTTTGTCGGCGATTCCATTTTCCAGGGGATGACCAGTTCCAGCGCGGAAAACAGTATTGAGGCAATCTTCGGCAGGAAACTGGGTTGCGACATTCACAACATCGCCGTGGGTGGAGCCGTCATGCAACCAGATGCCGTCAGACTTTCTCGTGCCGTGGGCGGCACGATGGTGGCGATCAACTTTGGTGTGAATGATTTTGCGCAGAGTATTCCAATGGCGGTTTTCGAGCAACGTACCCGTGACGTGGTGAGGCTGCTGGCGGAGGATGCTTCTAACCGCAAGCCATACGTTGTTGTCCCGATTCCTTTCCCAGGCGAAAACGGCCCGAACAAAGAGGGGCTTACCAGCGAAGACTACCGTAACTGCATCCGCAAGGCGGTAGCGGAATACCCCTGCATTACATTGGTCGAGGGAATGGAGTTCTACCCAAACGACCGTAAGTACTTCATTGACAGTTGCCACCCGAACGATGCGGGAGCTGCAATTTATGCAGAGGGCTTTGTGAAGGCTGTCATGGGGCAGCATTGCTGATCTGAAAGGGACAGGAGCGACAGGAGAGACTGGAGGGACAGAGCAGGGTCCCTAACACTGTCCGCCGTCTCTCCTGTCCCTCTTGTCTCTCCTGTCCCTCCCGTCGCTCCTATCCCTCCTGTCCCTTTAGGTATTAATTCGGAGAACCACGATGCATACTTTCAAAACACTGACAAACGATTTGGAGAAATCAGGTCTGAAGCGGGATGACGCCATCCTCATCCACTCGTCCATGAAGTCCATCGGGGAGGTGGAGGGGAGGGCCGACACTGTGCTGGATGTCCTGATGGATTATTTTGGCAAGGAGGGGCTGTTAGTGTTTCCCACGCTGACCTGGAGCAACGTGAACGCCGACCAGCCGATATTCGACGTTCGGAATACGCCTTCTGTCGTAGGCATCCTGCCGCAACTGTTCCGCCAGCGCCCCAACGTCTGGCGCTCTCTGCATCCCACTCACTCCGTTGCGGCGTATGGTCCAGAGGCGATTCCGTTTGTGGAGGGGCATGAGCGTTCGGATACCCCTGCAAACAGCTTCTCTCCTTGGCGAAAACTGATTCTTGCCAAGGCGAAAATCATGTTCCTGGGAGCGGCGATTTCCCATAACACCTTCTTGCACGGCGTGGAGGAGTGGGGCGACGCCGATGACGACATCTGCGAGAATGTGCAGGAGCTTTATGTGGTTGACTATAATGGTGTCAAGCGCCCTTGCTTCCAGCATCGTCACACAGGTGGACATTCAGGCTTCTACGATCGCTTGGCGGAGCACTTCAAATACATCGGCGCCTGGTCGGAATGCACTTTCGGCGATGCGCACTGCATCATTTTGGACGCACCGAAAATCGCTCGCTACGTTATTTCTGTCCTGGCAAAATACCCTGCAGCCTTCACGAAAAAGTGGAACGAGACCCACCCCACCTTCTTCCAGGACATCTACAGAGAACTGACGGAAAGGGTGTAACGACGACGTCACCGTCGTCGAAAAACAATGCCAACGAACCGTGTTACTTCCAATAGAAGCGCATCAGTTCGTAGAGGTCGTGGATGTCGGATAGTGCGGCGGTTTCACGTGCGCTGTGCATGGCAAGCATGGGGATACCGAGATCAATGCCTGGCATTCCTAGTTCAGCAGCGGTTGTTGGGCCGACTGTGGAGCCGCATGGCATATCAGCTCGATTCGTGAATAATTGAAGAGCAATGTCGTTTTCATTCGCTAGACGGATGAACTTCTCCAGCATCGGTCCCGTGGTGCAGTAACGGCCCGATACATTGGTTTTTAGGGCGACGCCGTACCCCATGAGCGGGGCGTATTTGGGGTCGTGCTTTTCAGGATGATTAGGGTGAAGGGCGTGCGCGGCGTCGGCGGAGATGAAAGTTGAGTTGGCCAAGGTGATATAAGTGTCCTCCAAAGAGCCGCCCAACGCAAACATGATGCGGGTGATAATGGTTTTCAGGAAGGAGGATTCTGCACCTTGCGGTGTACGACTGCCTATCTCCTCGTTATCTGCAAAGAACGAAATGCAGATTTCAGGCGTGTTTTGGATATCGGCAATGGCGCACATGGCTGCGAAAGCTGAGGTGAGGTTGTCCAAACGCGGCGCATTGATGATGGATTTACTGGGGCCGATAATAGCGGCAGGAGCATCATCATAGAGGAAGAGCTCGGAGGCGATAGCCTCGTTTTCCTCCATGTTCAGGAGGGCAGGCAAGGAGCAGTCGGTGGAATCATCGTCGATGATGGCCGCCATGTCGCATTGTGGGTTCAGGGCTTCTCCCTCGTTGCATTTGCGGTTGAGGTGGATGGCAAGGTTGGGGATGACGGCGGCATGTTCGCGCTTGAAGAAGGTAAAGGCACCTGTCCTATGGTTGAATATGCGTCCCGCGATACCCAGGGGCCTGTCTAGCCAGGTGTTCAAGATGGTGCCACCATAGATTTCGATGGGGAGCATCGTCAGACCAGCAGATTCACGGATGGCGCGCATCTTCAGACGCGGTGCAGGACTGTCAAGATGACTTGTGACCAGCCGAATAGGCATCTGTGTTTTAGCTTTCTTCGGAAGAACGAAGGCAATGATTGAGGAGTCGTTTCTGGTAACGAAGTAGCCCTTGCCGCCCTTCAAAGACCACGGCTGGTTTTCCTTCAGTTTTGTAAATCCTTTCTGTTCAAGATAGTCCACTACGTTTTTTGTGGCGTGGAAAACAGACGGGTTGGCATCGATGAAACGGCAAAAACTTTTGTTGAAATCGTTTGTTGTCATAGTGGCTAGTAGTTAGTGGCTAGTAGTTAGTGGCTAGTAGTTAGTGGCTAGTAGTTAGTGGTTTGTGTTCAGTTGGTTGTTGGTTGTGGTAATACTAGCCACTAGCCACTAATCACTAATCACTCCCTCAGAATCCCGCGTTGATAAGCGTGTCCATCGTGATGCCCTTCTTGTCAGGCACGTGGAGCATTCCGACGACGTATTTGCCGAGGATGTCCGTTTCCACGTTGACCTTGGCACCAGTCTTCAGGGAATCAAGGTTGGTTTTGGCGCGCGTCAGGGGAATCAGGCAGACCTTGAAACGGTCGTGCTTCACACCTGCAATCGTGAGTGATACGCCATTGACGGCTACGCTTCCCTTTTCGACAAAGTAGCTTTGCTGGCCCTCTGGAATGGCTATTTCCAGCTCGAAGTCATCGCCATTTCGCCCCGCTGAAAGCACCTCTGCGCAGAAATCCACATGGCCCGTGACGAAGTGTCCGCCTAGACGACTACCCACGCACAGGGCACGTTCCAGGTTCAGAGGTGCACCTTTGGTGGCAAGTCCCAAGTTGGTCCGCGACAGCGTCTCCGCCAACGTGTGGAAGTGGATGACACCCGCCGCCGCCGATTCGACGGTCAGGCAGGCACCATTGACGGCAATGCTGTCCCCGACGGCGATTTCCGCCAGCGGCAACGTTGTGCCGACACTCAACTTAGCGGCCTTCCCATGGCGTTCAAGGCCGACGAGTTTGCCGATATCTTCTATCAATCCTGTAAACATTTGAGCAATTAGCAATTAGAAATTAGCAATTAGCAATTAGAAATTAGAAATACAAATTGCTAATTGCTAATTGCTAATTATTTAAGCAGACAGTATCCAGTCAAAAGAATGTCATTTCCAATGGGTTGCGCGTGGAAGTCGTCGAGGGAGAGGGCGTCGTCAAGGGAGAGGGCATCCACACCGCCGACAACAGGGCGGGCGTTTCTGCCGCCGAGTATTTTGGGTGCGACGAAGAAGGCAACCTTGTTGACGGCTCCTGCGTGCAGCGCGGCAGCGGCAAGCTCGCCGCCGCCTTCCAGTAGCAGGGCTGTTATCCCCTGTCCTCCAAGTTGCTGTAGAAACAGCGACCACTCCTCCTGCGAAACGGGCTTCACCAGTTCAGGCAGGGGATTGCCGTCTGTTAGCAGCTTGCAGTCAGCTGGCAGATGCTTTTGCGAGGTCCAGACGAAGCGTTTTGGTTGGCGTGGCCAGTTGGCTGGCAAACGGACGGTCAGGCTCGGGTTGTCCGCGAGCACCGTTGCACCGCCGACCATAATGGCATCCGCCCAGCGGCGCATCTCCTGAACTTTATCACGGGCTGCAGGGCCTGTTATCCACTGGGAGGAGCCATTGGCGGTGGCAATCCTGCCGTCTAGCGTCATTGCCATTTTCAGCAATACAAAGGGCTTTTTCTGCGTAATCCACCAGAAAAAAGATTCGTTCATCTTTTCACACTCATCCGCAAGAACGCCAGTTTCAACCTCGATACCAGCATCTTGTAGGATTTTCACGGCGGCTCCGCAGTAGAGCGGGTTCTTGTCCAAGGTGCCGATGACCACGCGAGCGATGCCCTCTTTGATGATGCGCTTCGTGCAGGGGGGGGTGCGTCCGTAGGTGGAACAGGGTTCCAGGGTCACATAGAGGGTCGAGCCTTTGACGGCTTCGGGGGCATTCCGCAGGGCATCGTCCAAGGCATTTGGCTCGGCATGGGGGGTACCTGCCTTATGGTGGTAGCCCTGACCGATGAGCTGGCCGCCCTTGACAACCACCGCGCCGACAATCGGATTCGGCGAGGTCAGGCCGAAGCCGAGTTTCGCCTGCTCGATGGCGCACCGCATCCAGAAGGTGTCATTTTTGTCCGTCATCGACCTTCTCCTTCATCAGGGAGTGGATGAGGTAATTGCAGTGGCTGACCAGGCTCTTTTTGTCGATGTCATCATAGAACATGATGCGCACGGCAGCAGACTCCAAAAGGCAGACAAAGATATCCGCCGTCATCATCGGGCTGACGGATTTGAACTCCCCCTGGGCGATGCCGTCTTGGACTATGCTTTTGATGTAGTATTGGAAGCCAATCGTGTGGCGCTTGATTTTGCGCTCCACGGATTCCCCCTGCCGTCGCTGCGCAATGAGGTATTCGATGATTACCCGCAACAGGGCGGGGTTCTTCAGGCAGGCATCAACCGCCGTGTTCACAATCAATTCCAGCTTGCCCTGGGAATCCAACGTAGGTTCATGGACAAGCGTTTCGACAATCTCGTCATTGAAACCCTGCATCAACTGAGAGATGGCATTGTCCAGAATCTCCTTTTTGGTGCTAAAATACTTGTAGAGCGCGGTTCTTGAGAGGCCGCAGACATCTGCCAGTTGCTGGAAAGTGACCTGCTGAAAGCCCATCTCCGCAAAAAGCTGCAATGACTTCCGAAGTATCTCGCGCCTTCTGTTGGCATGGTCAACTTGCTTGCTCATTTCTTTCCTCCCTTTGACGAAAGCAGACTGGCAATCGAACAGGCCGTGGCGTGGAGGTTCTGCTCGGCACACGCCAAAACCTGCTCAAGCGGCTGAACGGATTGAAGCGTGCTGAAAACTGCCGCAAACCTGGAGCGAAGTTTTGCCGCATCCTCAACCGCCCCCGAACAGAGGATGGCGGGTACGCCGTGCCTGGCGGCGAGTTCTGCCACGACAGCGGGGAGCTTGCCGAAAAGCGTCTGCTCGTCGGTCTTGCCTTCGCCTGTGATGAGATAATCTGCGCCTTGAAGATGCTCCTCTAGATGGACGAGGCGCGCTATGAGCGTGGCCCCCGATTCTGTTCTGGCGTTCAAGAAGGTGCGCAACGCAAAGCCCAGACCGCCTGCCGCACCATCGCCAGGGTGCGTACAATCGTCTGCAAGGCCCGATGCAACGGCAACTTCAGCGAAGTCCGCTAGTCCAGTTTCCAACTCTTGCACCATCTCGGGCGTAGCGCCTTTCTGAGGTCCAAAAACTGTTGCAGCTCCCATAGGCCCCGTCAGGGGGTTCGTGACATCGCTGGCTATTGTGAAGGAGGCCTTGCGAAGCAGGGGATTCGCCTGAGAAATGTCAATTGCGGAAAGTGCTTTCAATGCGCACCCTCCGCGTGGAAGTGGTTTGCCTTGCGCATCCAGCAGGTTGAAGCCTAAAGCCTGAAGCAGACCAATGCCGCCATCGACTGTGGCGCTACCGCCAATGGCAACGGTTATGTTTTTTGCGCCTGCTTTTAGTGCCTGACCAATGAGCTGGCCCGCACCATAGCTGGTGGTTTTCATTGGATTTCGTTCCTCGGACTTCAGGAGTTCGATACCACAAGCGGTAGCCGTCTCGATGAAGGCGGACTGCCCATCCTCAAAAAGGGCGAATGACGCCTGAATAGGGCGCGACAGCGGGTCTTCCACCTCGCAGAAAATCATTTTTGCGTGCGTGGAGAACTCCACAGACTGCAGGGAACCCTCGCCACCATCCGCCATCGGCAGGCACACCAGTTCCGCATTAGGATAAGCCTCCGCAAAGGCCTGCTTCCATATTCGGCAGACCTCCACGGCACGCAGGGTGCCTTTGAAGGAATCTGGTGCGATGACTACTTTCATAAACTAAATGGATTTGCAGGTGAGTTCTTGCCGTACTCGACCGTCTGGACTTTGCTCCCAGCGAAGAGGAGACTGCCATCATCAGCAACAGAGTAGCAACCTTTCGCGAAGTTCAGTACGGCTTGCGGGAAGACAATCCAGTCTCCTTGCTCCTTCAAGGTGTTCTGGTTTGCTTTTGCGACTTCCTCCAGCGCATCGGCATAGCCGCTTTTGGGACGTTTGGCAGGACGCAGGGGGATGCATGCCGCAAGCTCTTCGCGCGTGTGCCCCATCAGGTCGATGGGAACCTTGGTGGAGACGCCCAGCAGGTGGCCGCTGTCCATCTCGCCGCCCGCGCCTGAATAGGGTTCCACCACAATCACACTGCTGCGCATGTAGTCCAGCCCCTCTAGGATGGCCAGCTCAATGGGTATCGTGTGGAGTCCGACAAGAAGCCGCCGCCCGTTTTTAATGTAGGTCAAATCGCCTGGATGGACGTTCAGGCAGGAAAAATCGGAAGTGATGTTGGTCAGGGGGACAAAGCCCGCGAAGATGCCGAAGTCCAGTTGGAGTGGAGCCAGAAGCGTCCGCAGCTCATTAGTCCACTCCTCGCGGATTCTCTGGCCTGCAGGGGTGGCGATGGAGACGCGCGTTTCGCCACGGTCAAGATAAAACTGCTTGATGTCCAGCTCGATGACTGGAATATTGAACATTCTGCCAAGCTCGCGTGCCCTGCTTGTGAGTGGCGCGTCCGTGACAAGCGCAGGGATGGACAACGAGGGATTGGGCAACGCCTTGATGGTGTTCAAAAGGGTTTCGGCATTGGAACCCGAGCCACTCAGGAAGATGGCGGCGTTTGGGAGTCTGCCCTGTACTGTGAAAAAACTCTTTGGCATGCGAGTGGCTAATGGTTAGTGATTAGTGGTTAGTGGTTAGTGATAAAGTACCGTAGGCGCGAAAGAATATAGCCGTGGGTGACGTGAAGCCGCGTAGCTGCGAGCGGAACCTACGGGTAGGCGATACCTCCAGTTCCTTTGCGCAGTGCCGCGTGGCGAAGCTGCAGGGCGCACCTAAATTGTCAGTTGTGACTAATTGTGTTGAAATTACATGACGTGCAATCAACTAAGCCGCCTCAGACAACCAAGCACTATGAGAAGGATTGCCGCAGCAACTAGCGTGGCGGCGATGGCACGCCCGACTGGGGGCTTATTATCTGCAAGTTTCAGGGCATCGCGCAGATGCCATGGTGCGCCAAGCAGAAACAACCCGCAAATGCCCATCAGCAGGCACACCACGGAATAAACCCCTCGCAGGGGAACATCGTAGATGAACGCACAGCGAATCAGTTCATTCGCGGAGAGGATGAGAAAGCCTCCGAGGGAACGCGCGAAGAGGTAGTCAAGATAGAGGGCGCAAAGTATGGAAAGGATTGGTACCAGGCACCAGACAAGCGTGTGGAACTTGGCCAGTCCCCCTTCCAGCATGATGCATCCATGCCATGCCGACCAAATCAGGCAGGGAACGCCTAGAACAATGCCAGCCCAGCGGAGACGTGGCAGTACCGCCATTTTATTGGGCTGGAAGGCAAAGGCGTATCCCAGAAACAACAGGATGGCGGCAATGATAAATGTCAATGGCAGAAACATCATAGGTGAAGCATGGAAAGGAGGCTATTTTTTGTCCGACCATTCGGATTCCCACCAGGTGAATTGGGTATTGGTGCGGAGGTCGCCGCCAAACAAGTATTTGTATGCGCCTTCAAGTTCGCGAAAGGCCCACAAGAAGTTCTGATAGTCCAAGTCGCTTTTGGGAATCTCTTGTTTGACAGTGCTTCTTCTTCGCTCAACATACGTCACTTCAAGCACACGTGCAATCTCCTGGAAAAGAAGCAGGAAGAGATGAAGTTGGCTGGGAAGCTTTCGCAATTCCGCTTTGTAGGCGTTCAGGCGGCAGACAGACCACTCCTCCTTTGTTTTCTCTAAGCGTAGTTTTGTTGGCTGTAGTTGCTGGACTGGCGTTGCAAGGCAGGACTTGTAGAACAGTACGACCCCGATGGGATTGAGCACAAACGTGGAGGTGGTCTCATCATATTGGCATCCCCAATCGGGGAAGGTACCATCAGTGGACATGCAGAACGCGACATTTGCCTCTGCCAGTTTCAGGTGTTTGCGGACAAAATAGGTGGCCAGGTTTTCGGCAAAATCAGTCGCGCGCTTCAGGCATTTGTCCAACGCCGAAGCTGTGGCATCTCCTGGTTTTCGCAAGTAGGAGTTGCTGAGCTTTTCAATCTGTGTCCACGACGTTGCTGGCATAATGACGTACCTGGGTTTTGCATTGTCCTACAAGTTGTCATCTTCCAATTCAGTGGGAAGGGTCGAGCGGGAGAGAGCGACCTTGCCCGTGCGGGCCAGTTCAATGATGCCATAAGAGGTCATCAGGGCCTCGAAGGCGTCCAGTTTTTCCGTGGAGCCCGTGACCTCAATGACAAGCGAATCCTTCTGCACGTTGACGATGTTTGCCTTGAAGACCCCCGCTATCTGGATGATTTCACTGCGGTTTTCGGCACAGCGGACCTTCAGAAGCATCAGCTCACGCGAAACAAAGCCGCTGCCCGTCAAATCGGTGACCTGGACGACCTCTACCAGCTTGTTCAGTTGCTTCTGAATCTGCTCCAGGATGGCGTCGTCACCGTGGGTAACGACAGTCATACGGGAGTAGTTCTTGTTTTCGGTCGGGCTGACGACCAGGCTGTCGATATTGTAGCCGCGTGTGCTGAAAAGGCCTGCGACACGCGACAGTACGCCGAAGCGGTTTTCGACCAGCACGGAGAAGGTGTGCTTCTCCTGCTTATTCAGCTCTGAGGATGGTGATTTCGTCGTCATTGAAAGTCTCGCGGAGGTAGCGTTCAATGCCTTCTTTCAGAGTGGCCTGGGCGTGGGGGCAGCAGCCACAGGCGCCTTTTAGGCGCAGGGAGATGTTCTTGCCCTCGAATTTCACGATTTCCAGGTCGCCGCCATCAGCCTGAAGATGCCCTCTGAGCATCTCCAGAACTTCACGTGCTTTCTTTTCGAATTCTTCCATGGGAGTTTTCCTTTTGATATTTGGTACTGAGAACCAGTTGGTTGTTCAATGTTGCGCCCTGACGAGCGCTGGCCGCTTACGCGGCCCCAGCTCCAGTTACTTTGTTGTCATCAATAACTTCGGCACATTTCTCTTTATTTATATGCCTTCATTTGTTCGCGGACACGTGCAAGCTTTTCCTCGAACTCGGTGATTTTCGCCTTTTCGGCATCGACGATTTCCTTGGGGGCGCGTGCAACGAAGTTCTGGTTGGAAAGCTTTTTGCGGATGCTTTCTAGGTACTTGGTTATTTCGGCCTCCTGTTTTTCGAGGCGCTTCACCTCTGCATCCAGATCAATGACTCCTGCCAGCGGGATGTAGGCAGTGGCAATGGTGCTGACTGCAGTGCCGCAGGGGCCTTCGGGCTTGCAGTTCTCCTTGACCGTCAGCGTGGCGGCGGAGAGCAGCGACTTGAGCGCTGCGCTGTCGCGTGTCAGAAATTCCGCTGCCTCTTCAGTCGTGGGGGCGATGTAGATGTCCAGCGGGCTATTGGTCGCGATGTTGTAGGAGGCGCGCATGGCGCGGACAGCGCGGATGAGCTCGCACTTGGCCTCAGTGAGCTCCGCATGGGCGGCAGTCGCGCCGAAGCTGGCAAGCGTGGCGTCGTCAATCGGCTTGGGCCACTCGGCCTTCATGATGGAATCCTCCTCGGCGACGAAGCCCATCTGGTGCGCCAGTTCATCGGTGATGAACGGCATAATCGGATGGAGCAGACGGAGGAAGGCGCCCAGGCAGTAGTCGAAGATGCGAATGATGGTGTCGCCGTTTTCAGCCTTGCCGTTAAAGGCGGGCTTGCAGGATTCCAGGTACCAGTCGCAGAACTTGTTCCAGATGAACTCGTAGATGCCCTTGCAGATTTCATCGAAGCGGAAGTTCTCCAGCCCTGTCGTCATCTCCTTGATGGTCTCGTTCAGCTCGTAGATGATCCACTGGTCATCGGGCCTAAAGGCCTTCGGGTCGATACCGTCGAGGGTCGGCCAGCCAAGCGGGGCCTTGCCCTGGCTCAGGCGGAAACGCACCACGTTCCACAGCTTGGTGGCGAAGTTGCGCCCGATCTTGCACTTCTCGTTGCTGTAGCGGATGTCCTGCCCAATCGGTGCGATGTAGATGATGGTGAAGCGCAAAGCGTCCGCGCCATATTCCTTCACGACATCCAGCGGGTCGGGGGAGTTGTTCAGGCTCTTGGACATCTTGCGCCCCTTGTCGTCGCGGATGATGGAGGTGAAATAGACGTCCTTGAACGGGATGTCTCCCATGAACTCCATCGAGGACATAATCATGCGTGCAACCCAGAAGAAGATGATGTCGGGTCCCGTGACCAGCGTCTGCGTCGGGAAGAACTTCTTGAGCTCGATGGATTCCTTTGGCCAGTCGAAGACGGAGAAGGGCCACAGCCAGGAGCTGAACCAAGTGTCCAGCACGTCGGGGTCCTGCGTGAAGTGGTCATGGCCGCACTTCGGGCACTTTGCGGGTGTCTCACGGGCGACGACGACCTCGCCGCATTTGTCGCAGTAGTAGGCGGGGATGCGGTGGCCCCACCAGAGCTGGCGGGAGATGCACCAGTCCTTGATGTTTTCCATCCAGTGGCGATAGGTCTTCACCCAGCGGTCGGGGTGGAACTGGATGCGTCCCTCAAGCACGGCCTGCAGGGCAGGCTTCGCGAGGGTCTCCATCTTGAGGAACCACTGGTCGGAGAGGCGCGGCTCCACGGGGACTTTGCCGCGTTCGGAGTAACCCACCTGGTGGGTGTAGTCCTCGATTTTCTCCATCATGCCCAGTTCTTCCATCTTGGCGACGACTGCCTCGCGGCACTTGTTGCGGTCCAGTCCGACGAACGGACCCGCGTTTTCGTTCATGGTGGCGTCCTCATTCATCAGGTTGATGAACTCGAGGTTGTGGCGTAGGCCGATTTCATAGTCGTTGGGATCGTGAGCAGGGGTGATCTTGACGGCGCCAGTACCGAACTCCTTCTCGACATATTCGTCCGCAATGATGGGGATTTCGCGGTTCATGATGGGAAGGATGACCGTCTTGCCGATCTTGTCCGTATAGCGTTCATCGGAGGGATTGACGGCGACAGCTGTATCGCCCATCATCGTCTCGGGACGGGTCGTGGCGACGACGACATAGCCGCTGCCGTCCGCGTATGGGTAGCGGAAATGCCACAGCTTGCCCTTTTCCTCCGTGTAGATGACCTCTTCGTCGGAGATAGCGCTGCGCAGCTTCGGGCACCAGTTGACCATGCGCTTGCCTTTGTAGATGAGTCCCTTCTCATAGAGCCTGATAAAGACCTCCTGGACGGCCTTGGAGAGACCAGGGTCCATGGTGAAGCGTTCGCGTTCCCAGTCGCAGGAGCTGCCGATGGTGCGCAACTGCCTGATGATGACGCCGCCGTACTTCTCTTTCCACTCCCAGACCTTTGCGACGAACTCGTCGCGTGTCATGTCGTGGCGGGTCAGGTTGTGCTCCTTTTTGAGGGCGGCCTCCACTTTCGCCTGGGTGGCGATGCCCGCGTGGTCGGTGCCAGGCACCCAGCAGACTTCGCGCCCGCGCAGGCGCTCAAAACGGAGCAGGATGTCCTGCAAGGTGTTGTTCAGAACATGCCCAAGGGTCAGGATGCCAGTTACGTTGGGCGGTGGAATGACTATCGTGTATGGTATCTTGCCCGATTCTGGGTTCGCATGGAAATAGCCTCGCTCCTCCCAGATCTTGTACCACTTGGATTCCACTTCGGATGGCTCGTATGCCTTGGATAATGCTTGTTCGTCGCTCATTGTCTATGCCTTTATGTTGTTGCGGCTCCAGAATGGGCCGATTACTCCTCTAGTATAATTTAATGCATAAGCGGACAATCGCAAGGAGGATAGCCCATAATTCGTTGTTTCTTGAGGTTTTTGGGTAATCCTTCACCGATGAATAATTAGCAATTAGCAATTGACAATTAGCAATTGGAACTATTCAACCATGGAGAACAGCATTCACTCCCTTATTTGCTGCTCGATCTAATTGCTAATTACTAATTGCTAATTCAATCGATATAGCGTATGGATAGGAGCCGCTTGCGAAACGACTACTTTTTCTTGTCGTAGATATAGATGTGCTTGAGAGAGGCCATCGGCGTGGTCGTCAGCTGGACGGTGAAAAAGGTGGTGGTCATGGCGGTGGTACGGACCATGCAGACCAGTTCGTCCTCGATGTACAGCACAATTCCCTTTGGGAGCAGTTCGCAGTGAAACGATAGCCAGTCATTGCCTTTTTTCGGCTGGATATCCTCGATGATATGTTCACTGCCATTGACATTGAAGACAAAGCTGTTTTTCTTGGTGGCGAGCAAATAGTTCCATTTCAGAATAGAGTGATTGTTGGAGTCATCGGAAAATTCGAAGAGCATTTCTCCAGTCACAGGATGCCTTGCGGAGAAGTCTAGGCATTGGCCAGGATGGATGGGGCGCAGAAGCCGTATGGGCTGCGTCGGCTGCAGGGAGGTCATCACCATGGGCTTGTCCTCGATGTTGTATTGTGAGACCTGCCAGGTCGAGCGCTCCCCTGTCCAGTAGCCCATGGAACTACTCAGGGAAATCATACGGACCTTGAAATACTTGTTATGGATATACCTGTACGTGAGAGAAAAAGCGGCAAGCAGGATGACGGCAAAGGTTAAAATATTGACTTTTTTCCAGAAGCTGGCGCGTTTTTGCGCCCAGGAGGTTGCCTTTTGACTGGGGAGCCTTTCCAGTGCCTGCTTCAGGTCGTCGAGTAGCTCTGGATAGCTCTGATAGCGTTCGTCGGGCATCAGCCTGCCCATTTTCGCGATGATCTGGGAGAATCTGCTGGAGACTTTGGCACCCGCCTCCAGGGGAGTTGGGATGTCATGTTCCATCTTGTAGTTCATCAGGCTTTCACGGTCATTGAACTGGAAGGGAGGCTTGCCTGTGAGCATGAAAATGGCGGTGCCTGCAAGAGCATAGATGTCTGAACGGAAGTCCGTTTCATCGGGAGTGCAGCACTGTTCAGGGGCCATGTAGTTTGGCGACCCCATCGCGCTTCCGCCATTAGAACCATCTTTGTTTTTCTCCTTTTCTGGCGTTGTATGCCTTGCGATGCCGAAGTCACAGATTTTTATGCGGGTCTCTGGAAGCTCGAAAATCTGCTGGAGAGAAAGACCCTCGATGGGGACTTCGGTATAGACAAGCACATTGTCTGGCTTCATGTCGCGGTGGATGAACTTTTTGCTGTGGATGTACATCAGGCCGTCAACCACGCTGATGAGTATCCTGATGACAAGCTCTTCGGGTATTTTCTTGAATCGGGTGACCAGATCCCGAATGCTTGTATGGCCAGGAATGTACTCCATGATGATGTAAACATTCTTGTCATCCTGCTGGAGACCATAGATGCCCACGATGTTCGGGTGGTTGAGAGCCGCCATCGTGATGGCTTCCTTCGCAAGCCAGTTGCCATACTCCTCGTTTTGGGCATCAACCTTCAGGCTTTTGATGGCGACAAGCCTGTTTAGCTTTTGCTGGCGTGCAAGAAAGACCATGCCCATTCCGCCATGGCCAAGTTCGGAGATGAGTTCATAACCATCCAGGTGGATGTTGCGACTCTGCGCAGACAACGGGGCGCCTGCAAAGACAACGCCCTCTGTATCGACAGGGAGAACAGAGGTGGCGCTTAACTCTTCCTTGGTTTCTTTTGCCACGTTCTATTCTCCTGTTTCAGTTTAACTACATTCTCGCAATAATATATTATTTCAAATAAATTATACTCCCAAAAACATCCATGACAAGTACCTTACGCATAAGATTTTTGGAGAGGTAGTTTGCGTTTTTTGCATTTATCCCTCTGTCAGTCGGCATTTAAGCGAAAGGGAGGGCCACGTAAAACGCAGCCCTCCCTTTCACTTCTAACTCTAGAGGTAAACTCTAAATAAACTCTCTAGATGGCGGAGAAGCCTAGCTCTAGGTCGGCAAGGATGTCGTTGACGTCCTCCAGGCCGACGGAGAGACGCACCATGCCTGCCTCAATGCCAGCGGCAACGAGCTGTTCATCGGTGAGCTGTCGGTGCGTCTCGCTGGCTGGATGAAGCACGCAGGTGCGGATGTCGGCGACATGAACCTCGTTGGAGGCCAGCTTCAGCGAGTTCATGAACTTCATCGCGGCGGCCCGTCCGCCTTTGATGACCATGGAAATCACGCCGCTGCAGCCCTTGAGGTACTTTTGCGCCAGCGCATGGCACGGGTCGCTCTCCAGGCCAGGGTAGATCACGCGCTCGATCTTCGGGCACTTTTCCAGATACTTAGCGACCGTCAGTGCGTTCTCGCAGTATTGCTTCATGCGGACGGCGAGTGTCTCCAAACCAAGATTCAAGAGGAACGCGGAGTGTGCCGCTGGATAGCAGCCGAAGTCGCGCATGAGCTGCATCCGCGCCTTGATGATGTACGCCATCTTGCCGTAGGTCTTGGTATATGAGATGCCATGGTACGACTCGTCTGGCTCGGTGATGCCAGGGAAGTTGCCGCTTTCCCAGTCGAACTTCCCGCTATCCACAATCACGCCTCCGCCCTGCACCGCATGGCCGTCCATGTACTTGGTGGTGGAATGCACCACGATGTCTGCGCCGAAGTCGAAAGGCTTGCAGAGGATTGGTGTTGCGAAGGTGTTGTCCACAATCAATGGTACATGGTGTTTGTGCGCGGCTTTGGCGAAGCGCTCGAAGTCGAAGACGGTGAGCGCAGGGTTTGCCAGGGTTTCGCCGAAGACGGCCTTGGTGTTCGGCTTGAACGCCTTGTCGAGTTCCTCCTCGGTGGCGTTGCGGTCCACGAAGATGCATTCGATACCCAGGCGTTTCAGGGTGAACGAGAAGAGGTTCACAGTTCCGCCGTAGATTTCGGTCGCGCTGATGAAGCTGTCGCCTGCGCTACACAGGTTCAGAATGGAAAGTAGCGATGCAGCCTGGCCTGAGGAGGTGCACATCGCCCCTACGCCGCCTTCCAGCGCGGCGATCTTCTCCTCTACCGCCATCACCGTGGGGTTGGCAAAGCGTGAATAAATCAGCGAGCGCGTCGGGTCATCGAAAACGGCGGCGACCTCCTCGGTGCTGTCATAGACATACGTGGTGCTCTGGACAATCGGGACCACGCGGGGCTCGGAGTTTTTGGGCGTGTAGCCTGCGTGAAGACATTTGGTTGCATCTTGCATTATGGGACTCCTAAAAATAAAATAGAAAGTGACTATTCAGAACCTCAGATGGGGTTCGCGTTTGTTGGTTAAGAATACTCTTAAGATAATGCCGCAATAGTATTCTGCCACTTGACATCGGAAAAAAACTGGCGAAACCGTCATGAACAGCCTGAACAAGGGGGACGAGTATGTCCCTTGCGTCGTTTAGGCCCTTGTATTGTGGACAAAACAAAGCCCTGGCACCATGAAGAAGCCAGGGCTTTGCCGTTTTGGGGTGTGGTTTTTATGCCACAGTGTTCGGGTTACAGAGCATGATTTGCAGCTGAACGAGGCCAGTTGTCACGATACGGCGTACTGTCTCGATGGAGAGGTGGAGTTTTTCACCCATATCCTTCAGGGTTTGAGGGTCTTTTCCATCGAGTCCGAATCGCATGACGATGGCGTCTTTTGTCCTATCGTCAAGCTTGGAGAGGCTATCGTAAAGAAAACGCATGATTTCTTTACGATAGATTTCCTCGCGGAAATCACAGCCACACTCGTCGTTTTCATACTTTTCCAGAATGGTGGTGCTGTTTCGAGAATTGATTTTCTCATCCAGGCTGCGAACAGTTATGACACCATTGCGGTTGTCCTGGATGTACTTATTTGAGAATCCAGTGATCTGGTGAAGTTCCTGATCTGTGGCTTTACGGCCGTGTTCGAGTTCGAAATTTTTGCTTTCATTTTGAAGTTGCTTGATGCGACGCCTTCTTGATTTGGAAGGCCTGAATGCGCTTGAAAAACGATTGCAGGCATCGGTGATGCTGCCCGTTATATCTTTGCGCGCGTAGGAGACAAGTCTAACCTCCTTTTGAGGATCGAAGTGCTTGATGGCCTTCAAGGCACCTTGGGTGCCTTCCCCGATGAGGTCGTTAATGTCCATGTATGGACAAAGTGTGACGTAGTAGAAGGCAAGAGAGTGAACAAGAGGCAAGATCGATTCGCAGAGAGTCCTGGTCGCATCGTCTTTGTCTTTTACGGTGCTGGCGTCAGAGTTGATGACGGCAAAAAGTTCCTTCTCCTTGGATGGAGTGAGCTTAAGTGCCTTGAAACGCATTTTGTTTTTTGAAAGAGCAGTTTTTTTGTGTTTGGCCATGACGTTTCCCTTTTTTAGTTTGTTTTTTACACATAACGATCTAACTTTACACAACCAAGTTGTGTAGCCTTGGCTTGTGTTTTCCTTGCAATAGGTTCCGCTGCTCGCGGAACGTTTCTCCTTCCCAAACGACTAGGCCAATAAAAAATGAACAATGCTTTTAGTACACCTCCTTTGGGTGCCTCGCACCCGATTGCTGAATGATTGTTTTTACACCCTGGAATCAGAGTGTCTCGGTTGATGAGATTATCCTGAAGCCCCCCTCAGAATAATAACAGATAGCTGGATATTTGGGTTATTCTACGATGAACAAAGAAAAAACTAGGGCTAGACAAATTAGTGCTCTGTTTCAATTGAAAACCAACATAGCCGCGCATTTTTCGGCTGTTTTCTTGTGAGTTGCTTCTTACATAGGAAACTATGCGCGGCGCAACTCGCAAACAAACCTCTCGAAAACTCCATCTGCTCTGTTGGGTTTCAATTGAAACAAAGCACTAGTGCTAAACAAAAAAGCACTAGTCCGTCATCATCTGCTTCAGCTTCTGCAAAGCGGAGTTCTGAAGCTGTCTGACGCGTTCCCGTGTTCGCCCAATGGCCCTGCTGACCTCGTCCAGGGTCATGGGAGGCTGTCCGTCAAGCCCGAAACGCTTGACGATGATCTCCCGCTCACGACTGTCCAGAACATCGGTCATGGACTGGATTTGAGTGGAAAGCTCCTGGTTGATGGCGACCGTGTCTGGCGAGGCTGCCGTGGGGTCTGCGATGATTTCCGAGAAGACGCTGTCTTCCCCGTTTCGTATCTCACCATCCAGGTAGATCGTGGTCGTCAATCCATTTTTGGCGTTTGCCACCATGCGTGGAGTGATGTTGAGCTTTTCCGCGATTTCGGATTCAGTCGGTTCCCGCCCCAATTCAGCGGAAAGAGTGCGTCTTGCCGCTCTGACATGCAAAGCCTTGATGTGGTTTTGCGTGGGGATGCGAACGATTGGCGACTGGTTGTAGATGGCTCGCCGCATGTACTGCTTGATCCACCAGGCTGCATAGCTGCTGAGCTTGGCGCCTTTGCTGGGATCAAACATACCAACGGCCTTAATCAGCCCTAGATTGCCTTCGGAGATTAGGTCGATAAGAGGCACACCATGCCCCTTGAAATCATGCGCGATTTTCACAACCAACCGCAAGTTGGATTTGATGAGCTTGTTTTTAGCCTCTTCATCGCCTGCCTGTGCCTTTTGGGCCAGACTGGCTTCCTCTTCCCTGGTTAAAAGCCCATACTGGGAAATGCCTTCCATGTAAATTTTGAGATTATCCGTGTCTTCCATAGTGAATTCCTCCTCTACTATATCATACTCCTATTTTTTGATATTTCAAGTCGCTTTGTTACTTTTTTCGTTTTTACCTTTTTTCTTCTTCTTTTTTTCTATGTCCTGCAGGACGTGAGACGATGGACTCGGGACGATGGACTCGGGACGGTGGACTCGGGACGGTGGACTCGGGACGGTGGACTCGGGACGGTGGACATAAGACATTCCGTTCCGCGTCCCACGTCCCACGTCCCGCGTCCCATGTCCCGCGTCCCATGTCCCGCGTCCCATGTCCCGCGTCCCATGTCCCACGTCCCGCGTCCCACGTCCCATGTCTAGTGTCCCGTAACGAAAAATATGTGTCATCGGAGAGAGATTTCACATCATTTGTCATTTTTTTTCCAAAAAAAGTAGTGTATATTAAAACAGGTCATATCTTCATTTAGAATAAAATAAGGAAAACACAAATGATTCGAGTGACAATTCAGGGTGCCGCAGGGCGTATGGGGCGGATGTTGGTTGCACAGGTTGCCGCCAATGCGGATATGAAGCTGGTCGGAGCGACAGAACAGGGGATTTGTCCCTTGTTGGGGCAGGATGCGGGCATTGTCGCGGGCGTGGGTGCGCTGGATGTGCCATTGACCACCGATTTGGAGGGCTGCCTGGCGCAGTCGGATGCGATAATTGCATTCACGGCACCTGATGCGACGATGGATATGGCTCGGAAGGCAGCCGCCAGGAACGTCGCCATGGTGATTGGCACGACGGGGCTGACGGCGACCCAGAAGGAGGAGCTGGCCGCGCTGGCGACGCAAGGCGCGCGCATTGTCTTCGCCCCCAATATGAGCGTTGGCGTGAACCTGCTTTTTGCACTTTGTAACCAGGTGGCGCGCATTCTGGGCGACGATTATGACATCGAGGTGGTGGAGATGCACCACAACCAGAAGAAGGATGCTCCGTCGGGCACGGCGGCACGACTGGGCGAGATTCTGGCTGAGGCGCGTGGGCTGTCGTATGACAAGAACGTAGCGCACGGGCGCGTTGGTATGCCAGGCGCACGTCCGAAGAACGAGATAGGGATGCACTCGCTGCGCGGTGGCGACGTGGTCGGCGACCATACGGTTATCTTCGCGACCTCTGGGGAACGCATCGAGCTGACCCACAAGGCTTCCAGCCGCGAAACGTTTGCCAAGGGGGCTATCCGCGCAGTGCGTTTTCTGGCGGATGCAAAGCCTGGGTTGTATGACATGCAGGATGTCCTGCATTTGAAATAGTGAGGTGAGGATATGGCGCAAGTAGTAAACGATGGAAAGACCGCCAATCCAAATGTGTTGAATTTGAAGGAGATAACGCACGGACTTCTTTTCCTCACCTTCGATGATCACGATGTGGTTGGGTGGAGGAAGGCAATACCGTTTTTCGCGCAGAACAACGTCCGCGCCACCTTTTCGCTAAGTGGGGTTATCGACAAGGAGGCCCTGGAGTGCATGAAGGCGCTGCGCGGATCGGGGCACACGGTTGGCCTGCACACCCTCCATCATGCGGACGCGCCTGAGTACATCAAGACGAAGGGCGGGGCTGCGTACATGAAGGATGAGGTGAAGCCCCAGTTGGATGTCTGCAAAAAGGCGGGGCTTGCGATAAGCACGTTTGCGTTCCCAAACAACAAGTACGACGATGCGTCACTGGAACTGCTTTCTGGCAAGTTCTGCCATTTTAGGGTCGGATGCGGGTTGCCGAGGGGCTCGGCGGTCGCCAATTTCGACAAGGCGTTTACGCCCATCGCTGAGTTCGAAGGTGAAAAGTTCTTCCGTGGCTTTGGCGTTGGCGAGTACTATAGTTCGCGTCTGGATGACCTGGAGGCGGTTCTCGACCGCCTTGCCAAGAACAACGAAGTTGCCACGCTCTACTCGCACGGTATCGCCTCCTGCGCAAAGGGCGTCAACATGCCCTTGGAGCTTCTCGTGCCACTCGTCAGCCACGCGCGAAGCCTTGGGATCGTTATGGCGGGCTTAGATGATGTGCCGTGGTGAAGTTTTTAAAGACTCTTCACTTGCATTGAAGAGAAAATACCCTAGTCGTAAATAGTTACAGTTTATCATGCCGTGCTTCTTGTACGGCCTGTGGATAATTCATTCCAATTCAAAGAAAGGTATTAACATGAGAAACATTCTAAAATCAATCATCTGTGCTGTCGTTGTGGCAATGGCCACTGGTTGCGCCTCAATAACATGTACTTCGCCAGGCAAACTGGACGGAATCAAGTTCAAGGGAACCAATGGAACGCCATCGCAGCTTGTCTTTGTTGATTGCACGGGCTACTACATCTTATGGATAATTCCGATTGTCTCTGGAGATGTCAGGTGGAACAGCGAGAAGAAGACCATCGAGGGTGGGGTCTCGCTTTTTAAAGACCATGTGAGCCGCGAAAACCTGCAGAAGGCAATTACAAGCTATGCCGACAGCCACGACTGCGACCTGATCGACATTGCCTACAACGATTCTGGCACGTCATACGCGGGCGTAAGCCAGAGCGGTGCCATCGGGGCACTCTTCGGTTCCACCAATATGAGCGTTTCGGCGGTGCTAGTTCCCAGGTCCAGCGGCAAACAAGGAGAATAACAAGGAGAAACAACCATGAAGATAGCATTGTTAATCGCAACAACAGCCCTTTTGCTTGTAGGATGCTGCTCATACAGCGAAATAGCACCCTGGAATTCGCCCGTCACAATCAACGACGGGGAGGTTCCCAAAGCATCGTTCGTAACGGCGAACGTCTCTTACCAGCTCTTTGGTGTACTGCCGATTTGCACGGGGGTGCCCTGGACAAGCGGAGAAGGGAACCGCATGGAAGACATCAAGATCCGTCCGTTTGCCGACGAGGCTTCGCTCGACACCAACCTTCTCTCACTGCATCACGCGTTGGACCTCGTTGGTTCGCATCGCATAACCCAGCTTTACGCGTTAGAAGACGATGACTGGGTATGGAGCCTGTTCGTCATAAGGCGCCACAAAGTCCTGACAAAATGCATCATCCTCGAAGAACAGTAGTCCATGCGACACTGACGGTGCTCATCTGTTCCGCGATGCTTTAAGACTGAGGATTGCAGTTATTTTGTAAATAACAATCGCGATTATTCTCACGATTTACACAATAATCGCGATTGCTTCTCACGATTCACACAATAATCGCGATTTTTATCGCGATTATGATGATACAACAGGATAATGAAACTCGTGAGATGCCTCAATGTGCGGCTAAGTTGGTTTTCAATTGAAACAAAGAACTAGGGTGGAGGTAACACGGTGCTGGCATCCAGTAGAAATGGCAGGATACCGATGTGTGCGACGCCTTCCTCGTCCTTCCAGAGCTTTTCGTTACCTCCTGAGACAATCACTTTCAGAAAAGAGTCTCGGCAGTGACGGAAGGGAAGCAATTCAGAGTCGCGTTTTTCCTCAGTTTCCATTGCAAAGGCGGACTGGATGTAGATTCTTTCAAAGCCCTGGTTGATGACAAAGTCTATCTCGTGCTGGCGTGTCTCGCGCACTCCGTCTTTGCGGGTTTCCACATTCACGATTCCGACATCGACTGCATAGCCGAGCCTCACCAACTCGTTGTAGATGATGTTCTCCATCAAATGTGTGCGTTCCTGCTGTCTCCAGTTCAAACGCGCATTTCGCACTCCAACGTCCTCCGAATAGAGCTTGTATGGTGTCTCAAGGTATTTCTTTCCCTTGATGTCATACCGTTTGGCCTTTCCGAAAAGAAATGCCTGCATCAGATAGCGGATGTACTGTTCCACTGTATTGGCAGTCGTGTCTTTCTGTCCTGTTATGGAGTTGATGGTGTTGGCTAGCCTGGTGGGATTGGTTAGGGAGCCTATCGACGAACTCAAGGTATCCAGCAGACTCTCCAGCAACTGGAGGTTTCGGATGCTGTTTCGTTCCACAAGATCTTTTAGATACACCTCCTCATATAGACCAGCAAGATAGGAACGCCGTCTTGCCGTGTTTTTTTCCAGGACTGCAAGCGGCATCCCACCGTATGTCATATAGTCTTCCCAGGCATCCAGCTTGTCGCCCTGGACACAGGCCAGGTATTCGGAGAATGAGAATGGATGGATGCGGATTTCGTCGCCGCGCCCACGAAAAATGGTCTTGATATCATCCGAAAGCATTTTGGAGTTGCTTCCCGTCACATAGACATCGACATTCTCCAGGCGCAAAAGCCCGTTGAGCACGTCATAGAACGTAATAAACAGTGAATCTCGGTCTTCTGGCGCAACCAGTTTTTCGTCAATGCTTGCGTTTTTGACGCGATAGCAGTACTGGATTTCATCAATGAGCACATAGAAGCGTTCACTACCATTGGTAATGTGCTTACGCAGATACTCGCCAAGACGGAGCGGATTCCTCAGCTTGCTGTTGGTATCGTCATCCAAGGCCAGAGTAATAATACGTTCGGGGGGGATGTTGCACTCCTTCAGCAGATGATTTCTGAAAAGCGTGAACACCAGATAGGATTTGCCGCAACGGCGTATGCCCGTAATGACCTTGATTAGGCCATTCCCCATGCGCGAAAGCAGTTGTTTTAGATACAAGTCCCGTTCCATTTGCGATGATAAAATAGAAAGAATATTTATGGATATCCGTGAAAATCCTTTCTAAAATAACACTTCGATTCCGCTTTTCAAACAAGGAAGGAAGAATTTTCATGGAAATCCATGAAAATTCTTCCTAAACTATCCGTTGTCAAGGCAAAGGCAGGCTGGAATAAAAACTTGGTTGATGGCAAAGGCTATCTAGTACTGGCGTGTTTCGCACATCAATCCCGCTTTGCAAACAGGGAAGAAAGAAGAAATGCTTTTGAAGTATTTACGACTAACGAGCTTTATTATTTGGCATTTTGCATTATGTTATAGATGTAGGTTTATGCCGCAAATAGGTCTGGCCGTTTGTGGCTGTGGAATAAAAGTCATATAGATGTGAAAGAGTTGACATGAACAACAACGAAGATTTGATGTCGAAGCTGGTTGCGCTGTGCAAGCGCAGGGGTATTATTTTCCAGAGTTCCGAGCTGTATGGCGGAATCAACGGGTTCTGGGACTATGGCCCGAAGGGCGCCCCGCTGAAGCGGGCCGTCGAGCAGCTTTGGTGGAAATACATGGTGCAGGAGCGCGACAATGTCGAAGGCCTGGATTCAACGGTCATTTGCCACCCCGAAGTGTGGCGCGCCTCTGGCCACCTGGCGCAGTTCTCCGATTTGATGACGGACTGCACGGAGTGCAAGAAGCGCTTCCGCGTTGACCAGATGGACGACCCGAACGTCTGCCCCGCCTGCGGCGCACACGCCATGACCCCGCCCCGCGAGTTCAACCTGATGATGAAGACCTTTGTGGGGCCCGTCTTTGACGAGGAGCACGCCGCCTACCTGCGCGCGGAAACCTGCCAGCCCATCTTCGTGGATTTCAACACCATCCGCGTGGCCTCGCGCCAGAAACTCCCCTTTGGCATCGCGCAGACGGGCAAGGCGTTCCGCAACGAAATCAACCCGCGCAACTTCACCTTCCGCTCCCGCGAGTTCATGCAGATGGAGATGGAGTTCTTCTGCCATGAGTCCGAGTCCATGGACTGGTTCGACTACTGGCACCAGGAACGCTGGAACTTCTACACCAAGATTCTGCGCATCCCCGAAGACAAGCTCAGAATCCACTGGCACGACAAGCTGGCGCACTATGCGAAGAAGGCGCTGGACATCGAGTTCCTCTTCCCGTTCGGCTGGGGCGAGGTCGAGGGCGTCCACCACCGCGGCACGTGGGACATGTCCCGCCACGCGGAATATTCCAAGCAGGACCAGGCATGCAAGTACTTCGACCAGGAGCGCAACGAGACCTACTTCCCGACCGTCGTCGAAACCTCCTGCGGACTTGACCGCATCTGCCTGATGCTCCTCTGCAATGCCTACGACGAGGACACCGCAGACACAAAGAAGGAAGGCATGGACGAAGATGTCCGCGTTGTTCTGCACTTCGACCCGAAGGTGGCCCCTGTCCAGGTTGCCGTCCTCCCGCTAAGCAAGAAGCTGGAGGCCCCCGCCACCGAGCTCTACAAGAAGCTGAACAACCTCTTCCGTGCCGAATACGACGTCACGGGCAGCATCGGCAAACGCTATCGCCGCCAGGACGAAATCGGCACCCCGTTCTGCGTGACATACGACTTCGACTCCGAAAACGACAAGGCGGTGACCGTCCGCCTGAGGGATGCCATGACCCAGGAGCGCATTCCCATCGACCAGCTGCGCCAGTGGCTGGCTGACAAGATCTGGGAGTAGTGCCCCCTAGTGCGCGCGCATGCGCGCACATTGCATATTCAACAGATGAAGCGAATACACACATTATACGTATTGTCAGTGCTATTGCTGCTCAACTTGTTTGGGGGCTTCTCGCTTTATTCGCAGGAGAGCTCCCAGCCAAGCGGGGATGAGGATGTTCTGAAGGAGATTGACCGCCTGATGGGGGTCTTGCAGCTTATCCGCAAGAACTATGTGGATATAGACAAGGTGAGCACGGCGGAGCTTTTCAAGGGTGCGCTTCAGGGCATGATTGAGTGCCTGGATGAATACAGCAACTTCCTGCCTCCTGTTGAATACAAGTCTCTCGTTGAAGAAACGGACGGGCACTTTGGAGGAGTCGGCGTCACCGTGAATACCGTCGATGGGAAAGTCGTCATTCTCTCCGTGACAAAGAACGGCCCCAGCGACAGGGCTGGCATCAAGGCTGGAGATGTCATCTACGCGGTGGATGGCATCAAACTCACCCAGGAGGACACCTCGAACATGGTGCTGCGGCTTCGTGGCCAACCAGGCACCAAGGTGAAAATCACCATATTGCGCCCCGATGAAAAGGGAGAATTGGACGATGAGAGACCTCTTGAGTTCGAGGTTGAGCGTACCATGATTACGATGCCCAGCGTGGTGGCGGCTCAGGTGTTGGATGGCAATATCGGCTTTGTGCGAATCAAGCAGTTCATGGAGCCGACGGCGGATGACCTCAAAAAAGTCCTGGTAGATTTCGAGTCAAAGAAGGTCAACGGCCTGATTATGGATTTGCGTGGCAATCCAGGTGGACTGCTGGAATCGGCTGTCGCCGTCTGTAGCTTTTTTCTGCCGAAAAGGTCGCTGGTCGTAACCGTCAAACAGCACAGCGATTCACATGAAAACCGTGAAAGCGAGCGTTTCCAGGAGCATTTTAGCCTGCCTGGATATCATTTCAGCGACAAGGTCAAGATGATTATCCTGGTGGATGGGGAGAGCGCCAGCGCATCTGAAATCACGGCTGGCTGCCTGCGGGACCACAGGCGTGCTGTCCTGCTGGGGACCAAGACCTTTGGCAAGGGCTCCGTGCAAAGCATCATCGACTTGGAGGACGGCAGCGCCGTCAAGCTGACCGTTGCCCGTTATTATACCCCCGACCCGAATCGGCCAACCATTGATAAAAACGGCATTGTACCCGATATTACGGAGCCGATGCGCATGGCTGTGATTCGCGACCTTGAAAGTGGTTTTGAAGAAAACAGGGTGGATCTGGAGAAAGACACCCAACTGGTGCGCGCCCTTGAGGTGCTCAGAAGTTTTCCTGTGCTGAACCGATAGAGGTAATTTCGCGCTAGTATTGAAATTTCCTCAATATGCTTCACCCTTTGCGTAGCATATTGCGCTGGGTACGGCGTTGCGCAAGCCCCTTGTTGACCTGGATGGGAGTGCCCTCGGGTGTGCATTCCGCGCAGTACATGGCTGCTCCCATCGTCATGGCCAGTGGAATGAAGTCCTGAACCTGCTGGGGACTCCAGTGCTCGCGGGTCAGGTAGTCATCGACGACCCGCATCTGTCGCGTTGTGCATCCTGGAAAGTTCGAGATGAAGTAGGGGACCATGAACTGCTTTTTGCCGACGGAACGGCTTACCCTTTCAAACACCTGGCGGAAACGCTCGAAAACGCCCGCTTCGCCTTTTCGCATTAGCCTTAGGACAGTGGCGTCAAGATGTTCGGGGGCCACGCTCAGCTGTCCAGGAACATGGTCTCGGATAATCTTCTCCGTCTGTCTAGGCTGCAGAAGCGCCAGGTCCATGCGGATGCCAGAGTTGATATAGAGGTGTTTTACGCCTGGGATGCGCATGATTCTGTCAATCAGCCGCATCAATGGCTTCTCATCCGCATTGTAATTCGGGCAGATTTTCGGGAACAGGCAGGAGGTGCGGCGGCATATTTTGCATCGTTCGATATCCCTGCCGCCGTGTCCGTAGATATTGCCTGCCGCGCCGCCGATGTCGCTGATGGTGCCGTGGAAATAGGGCTGCTTCACCAGCCGTTCAATGCTGCGGACGATACTTTCAGGCGTGCGGGAGACGATGTTGCGCCCCTGATGGCAGACAAGCCCGCAGAAAGCGCATCCGCCTGGGCAGCCCCGCACTACGGTGATGGAATCCTTCACCGTTTCCCAGGCGGGAATCTTCTCCTTGTAGCTCCAATGCTGGACGCCAGTGAACGGGAGTTCGCTGAAATGGTCGAACTCTTCTGGGGACATGGGGGGACGCGGCGGCTCAACCAGGAGGATGCGCCCGTTGGTGCGCTGGATTAGCCGCCTGCCGTTCCAGGGATTCATCTCCTGCTCGACCAGTTTTGTCTGGCGCATGATGGCAGTCTTGTCGGAGCAGAACTCCTCGTATGAGGGAAGTTCGATGCAGTGCTCGTCCAGTTGGAAAGCATCGGTTTCGCGTCCGCCCAGGTAGCGGCAAGTTCCAGGGATGCCGTCCAGCGGCTTTCCGTCGCGCAGGCGCGCGAAAATCTCCAGCATGGTGAGTTCGCCCATGCCGTAGCAGAGGATGTCCGCCTTGGAATCGACAAGCATGGAGGGGCGCATCTTGTCCTGCCAGTAGTCGTAATGGGCGACGCGGCGCAGGCTGACCTCGACGCCGCCAAGGACGACGGGAAGGCCAGGGAAGGCCTGCCGCACCAGCTGTGAATAGACCACGGATGCGTGCGGCGGGCATAGGCCTGTTTTGCCGCCAGGGGAGAACATGTCTTCGTGGCGGAGGCGGCGACCAGCCGTGTAGAGCTTGACCATGGAATCCATGTTGCCGCTGGCCACGCCGCAGCCGATGAGGGGCCGTCCGAAGGTCTTGAGGGAATCCGCGTTCTTCCAGTCTGGCTGTGCGATGATGGCGACGCGGTAGCCAGCATCCAGAAGCACCCGCGCGATGAGAGGAGGCCCGAAGGTGGGGTGATCGACGTAGGCGTCGCCCGAGACAATCAGGATGTCGATGGCGTCCCAGCCCCGTGCGTCCATCTCTGCGCGCGTCATTGGTACGAAGGCCGTCAATTTGTTGAATTGCCTGCCGTTATCTTGATGTCTCTGGGGGCTTACCATGGCTTCACCCCCTGCGGCGCGGCACGCAGTTGCCGTCTGGCCTTTGCCTCCTGGAGTTCACGCCAGCTTCCAAAACTTCTGTCCTGCTTGTCATCAGCCTGTTCCTGCCCGTTGGCGTTTCCAGAACTTGCCTGTGTCTGTTCCTCGCCTGATTTCTGGCGGTCGTCGCTCTGCGGCATACCAGCGGAACTACCATCCTGCAGAAGCAGGCGTTGCGCCAGCTCCAGATTGGAGGCTGCGGCCTTCAGGCCAGGATCCAGTTTCAAGGCTGCCTGTGCGGCAAAAACGGCTTCGGAGGCAAATCTTCCAGCCTGTTCAGGCTCCAGTTGCGCACGTTCACAGAGCAGGGCGGAGAGGTTGCTGTAAAGGCGGGCGCGGACGGCAGGCGACAACCTTGTCTGCCGAAGCTCCGCGCGCATTCCTTCAAGAACGTCATTCGTAGGGGATGGAGGGCGTGTCCCAAATTCCGCCGCTTCGCCAACGGCGCATAGAAACAGCAGAATTATTCCGCACAAAAAGCGTTTGACAATTGGCTCGACGCACAGCGACAGGAACAAAAGGATGATGGCGAACAGGAGGAGGAACTCGTTTCTGTTTTTCCCATTGCCGACATATTGCCGCAGAAACGCCATTGGCAACTCCTGGTTGGTGGCCTCGCTAACGCCTTCAAACGGGGCAGGGGAAAGCGCTGCGGCATGAAGGATGTTGTCGGTCGTGGGGATTGAGAGGGCAGGACGTCCAGTAGCTTCATCGAAAAACACGCCTGAACCATGTGGAATCTCCTTTGGAACGCCGATTTCACCGCAGCAGACGGCTGTGAGAGGGAGCCGTCTGCCTTGCCATATCACTTGTGACGAGGCATCAGGAGGATTCATTTCACCGTCGCTGACGAGCACCAATGCGGCTGCTTCAAGCTGTTCCCCTTGCCGAATGGCCTGCTCTGGCGCGGATCCAGGGAGGTAGAGTTTGCCAGGTCCCGCCGACTGAAGGGCGGTGTCGAATGCAGCATGGTCTAGTGTCGGAGGGCAATCCACAAATGCGGAGCCTGCGTAGGTGACCAGCGCCACTTCACATTCGTAGAAGGCTTTTGCCATTCTTGCGATGACGGACTTGCCCTCCTCAAGACGGGTGCCTTCTCTCCCCTGCGCACGCATGCTTTCCGAGCAGTCAAGCAGGAAGACTATGCAAGGTGGACTCTCCTTTTGTACACGCCGACCAAAGAACATGCAGAGCAATGCCGATAGAATCAGCCCGCAGGAGAGCCAAAGGTGCCAGTTGCCGTTGTTGTTTTCCAGGTGTTTTCTAAGTCGCCAGCGACGCAAGTTGGCCCAGAAGATGAGAAATGCCGCTATGGTCAACAACCCCGTCAGCATCATTCATTCCCCAACTTGCGGAAATAGTCTTCCACCTGGCGACGATATTTTTCTGGTGGCGCGGAGGAACGTCGCAGCAGTTGGCGCTGCTTTTTCGCGGTGATGTCGTCCAGCATGTTGCCGATAATGGTGGCGGCCTCTGCAATGTCCCGCAGGGATATGCCGCCTGCCTGCGTTGGGTTTTCGCCGTTCGAGGGAAGAGTAAGGTTGTTGGAAATCTCCTGAAGACGCCTGTTCTTGGTGGCATTGGCGGCCTCGTCCGTGATACGTGCCGCCTCCTCCCGTGCCTCGTCAATCTGTTTCATCGCGCGTTCCTGATTACCGTCCCGCATGGCGTTCTGCATTTTCGAAGCGGTGTTCTGCAGTTGTTCCAGCATCTCCCGCAGCTCCTGCTCGCCCATGCCAGGCATGGATTCCGCAGCGGAATGCAGGTTGTTTGCAAGCTCCTGCAGGAAGTTACCAGCGTCATTTTGTTCGCGGGCGGCGCGGTCAAACCGTTTGTAGAGCAGGGCGTTTTTGGCGCGCGTCTGGGCACGCTGGAGACCACGGGTGTCCGCCTGTTTCAAGGCCTCTGTCATCGCCTCCGTCGCCTTTGGGTAATCCTCTTCCAGCTCGCCGATCGCCTCGCGTATCTCGCGTTTCAGTTGTTCTGTTGCCTCGTTCAAAGTGTTCTGGCGTTCCCTGGCGCCAGAGGCGGCTTGTTCATCACGTTTTTCCTGTTGCGAGAGTTGTTCGGAGTTTTGTGCTTCCTGGCGTTGGCTTTCGGAGAGTTGACCCGCCATTTCGGAGAGGCGCTTCACCTCGTTGGCGGAGGCACTGCGCAGGGCTTCCTCCAGTATCCGCAAGGCCGCGACCAGTTGCATTCGCGAACGCGCGCCATGGATGCCGCCCACCTGGCGATTTCCCGCTGTTAGGGCTTCTGTGCCGCTGCTCATTTCCGTGGATGCGCGTTTCAGCGAATGGGAAGCCTGTCCAAGTTCCTTGTGGGGCTCGACACGTCCATTCAATGCGTCTGTCGCCTCCTGGTTTTTCTTTTGCCGTGCTGCCATGCTCTCTAAGATTGTGTCTTCCCGTGCAAGCCCGCTGTTGATGCTCTCCTGTTGCGCAATGATTTTGCGCAACTCCTCAATCAGTTCTTTCAGCGCCTTCAGGTCGGGTTTGGCTGGCTGCGGTTTTTCGGAAGATGACTGCTCCTCTTTTTTCTCATCATTCTGTCCCTCTTCAGACTGCTGGTCTTCTCCCTTGCCTTTTTTGGATTTCATGGAGTTCTTGATGAGTTCCGTTTCAATGGCGACCAATGCCGCTAGGGCGCGCTCCTGCGGTGGGATGCTTTCCTCGAAAAGCCTGCGCTCGGCCATGCGCGAAGCGGCCAGGAGCTGTTCGGAGACCTGAGCAAAGAGGGAGGTCAAGGGTTCTCCCAGGTTTCCTCCCACCTCTTTGGCGAGGGAGGTGACACGCTTGCGAACTTCAAGCTCCAGTTCATTCAAGCCCACGACCAGCTCTTTTTCCATTCGGTCGCGCAGTGACGAGGAATCCATGCCCATGATGTCCCATGAGAGGCGCATCAGGCGTTTTGATTCGGCAATCAGGTCCGAGATGTCCGCCTTTTTTTCCTCACCAGCTTGGTCCGATTCCATTTCCATGGAGTCTTGGTCAGGCCGAATGACCACGAAAAAGAGGTCGCTTTTTGCCTGCTGATGGTTGGGCTGGCGGTTGTCTTTGGCAATTAACATGCAGGAAAGGAGGTCGCCTATCTCCAATTTCAAAGAGGGAATATCCCACAAACTGACAATCTCCCACTCTTTTTCAATCGTCGATGGCTCTGCCTTGCGCAGGGAAAGCGAATGACGTTCACCGCCATTGACAGAATAGAGGAGCTGGCATTCCTCCAGGCCGAAATCATCGGAAACCTGCGCCATGATGCGCAGGCTGTCGCCTGGCTTCAGCGTCACATCCTTGGTCGGCTCCGTCAATGCCAAAACGGGCGGCATGTCTGGTATCACCGTGATTTCCATGGAATAATGGCTGGTGTGACCTGCCTTGTCTTCCAGGAGTAGGGTGCATGGACCGCTTTTTGCTGGGGAGAAATCAAGCCGTCGCCAACCGTCGCTGTCATTGGAAAGGGGCTGGCTTTTTTTCTCCCATTCAAGAGACGCCTTGACATCGGGGGCGGTCTTCAATGAGAGCTTGACCGTTTCTCCTGCCACCAGCTCCAAGTCGCAGTATTCATTGTATTTCCGTGCGTTTCTCTGCATATAAGGCAGAGGCTCGACCTCCATGCTAAGCTCTTCATAGACAGGCGGATCATATACGGAGATTCTATGCCAGCCACTGGCAAGCGACGGCGTTGTCACCTTGAACTTGAAGTCGTCATTCACATCGTAGAAGGTAAATGAAAAAGAGTTGTCCGACACATGGTTCATTACATAGTTGGCATTGGGGGACTTAGTTGAATCGAAGAGTATCTTTGCCTGCTTTTCCCAGCGATGGACAGTGGCTTTGATGGTGTAGTCGCTATGGCGCGCCGCTTCAGCTCCCGATATTTCTATGTCGATTCCCGCGTCGCCGACTGTCAAGGCACGCCATCCCCAGGCGAACTTCTCGTATGCAGGCAACAGAGTGATGAGAAACAACATGAGGACGGACACGGCTACAAGAGGCAAAAGCCAGCGGCTGCGCCTGCGAAAAACAGCAGGGACAAATTCAGGTTCGTCCTCGATACGCTCATGAATCTGCTCCAGCAATTGGCTTTCTATGGGGCGGAGTTCCCGTTGATTTGCCGTGCATTCCAGTTCGTATGCGCAGATGAAGGAATCCATCAGTTCTGGATGGGCCTCTTCCACCAGCAATGCCATTGCCTTCAGGCTGCCATGGCGGCGGTGGTTCCAGAACAGGTGGCAAAGGGGAGCGCAGATGGCGGCAAGGCACCCCAGGGTTCCGATGAGCATCACCGTATTTTCACGCAGTCCCCAGAAGGCCTGAACCAGGCTCAGCAAGCCGAACAACGCAAAAAGGCTTGCGCACGCCAACGCAATGCCAACCAGAAGACGGTGGCAGGACAAGCGGAATCGTCCCTTGGAGAGCAATGTGTGCAGGGTGTTTTTCATTGTTTTTATCCTCTTTAGTAATATAAGTGCAGTCAACCATTCTGTCGATTGATTTGGTTGGTTTTTTTCAAGATTGCTTTTTAAGGGACAAGAGCGACGGGAGGGACTTGAGCGACGCAAGGGGCACGAGACCATTAACAAGTTTTTTAAGGGACTGGAGCGACTTGAGCGACTTGAGCGACGCAAGGGGCATAATTATTTCGTGCCACTTGCGTCGCTCAAGTCCCTCCCGTCGCTCATGTCCCTATAAAGGCATGCTAGTCTCGTGCCCCTTGCGTCGCTCCCGTCGCTCCCGTCCCTCATGTCCCTTAAAAATCTTGCTAGTCTCATGCCCCTTGCGTCGCTCAAGTCGCTCCCGTCCCTCCTGTCCCTTAAAAATCTTGTTAGTCTCATGCCCCTTGCGTCGCTCCCGTCCCTCCCGTCGCTCATGTCCCTATAAAGGCATGCTAGTCTCGTGCCACTTGCGTCGCTCCCGTCCCTCCCGTCGCTCATGTCCCTTTAGAAATTTTCTTGCAATCATATTTGAAATCTCAAAATTGCCAATATATTATTCTAAATAGAAATAAAATGCAATCTAAATCTCCTGCTATCCATGCCGAAAAGCCAAACAGAAAGTGGTTCCCGTGCCTGTTTTCGTGTACGTTGCTGTGCTTTGGGGAGCATCGTGCAGGTTTCTGTTTTGGGAATCAGAAGGCATAGTTCGGAATTGGGGCTGGACTGGGAGGAGCTGAGCCAGGAGACGCGCGCCAGTTGGATGTCGCTAATCGAGGCTCTGGAACTCTCCCCTGAAGAACGGGATGTCGAGCTTCTTCTGCTGGAATCCGCCAAAAACCGTCTAAGTGTGGTGCTGGGCAGCCTGGAGAGCTGCATTGCGGGAAAAGGTCATCTGCCGTGGAGCTGCCAGTCCAAATCCTATATGAGGCTGTCCTCCGCCACCTACGCACCATTGAGCATTGAGGATGGCGACCTATTCTCTGCGTATTGCCTTTATTTCGAGGCGTTGAGGCATCGCCTTTCTCCCTGGCTGGACAATGTTGACGTCGAGGTGGTCGTCAACAGCATCCTGGTGATTGCGCGAAATGAATATCAGGCGTTGGAGAGGCACATTCGCGAATCAAAGGCCGAAGCCGATTATCTCCCGCTCCCCACGCCAACGGATGTGCTGCGCATCGCCCAGGAGGTGCCGCGCTGTCCCGTATGCGGACAGCTTATGGAGAGGGACGATGAGGGAGACTGGTTCTGCGAAAACTGCCAAATTAAAGATGCTTCATTGACGCTTTTTTAGCGATGGTTTTATTGGTAATGAAGCACAAAAACGTCGAAGCAGTTGGAAAAAAGAGAATTCTGGTATATATTATCTCATTCAAAATCTTGTTAAAGGCCAGAGTTTATGGAAACCTGGGGCATGACTGTCTTATCGGGAAAAGGATTCTCGGAGTATGCCTTGGCGGCTCGGCGGGCAGGATTTATAGAGAAACACTAATGAACAAAGAAACCAAAACCAAACTGATTGAAGAGTACAGACTGAACGAGAAGGACTGCGGTTCCAGCGAGGTCCAGATTGCGATTTTGACGGGGCGCATTGGCGAGCTCACCGAGCACATGAAGATCCACAAGAAGGACAATAGCACCAAGCGCGGACTGCTCGCGCTGGTCAACCGCCGCCGCCGCCTCCTGGCCTACCTCCAGAAGGAGGACTTCCAGCGCTACTCCACACTCATCAAGAAGTTGGGTCTGCGTCACTAATTGTATCATTCCGAATACGGCCGCCGCTGTGCGCGGCCGTATTTCTTATCTCCCTTGGTGGGAGCCTTTCCTCTTGTGGAATTCGTCGGCACGGGCGGCCAGTAAAAGAAGAGCCTGACCATCCGTTCCGCAATTCCGCAAAATTGAAAGCTGCGACAGCCTGCCACTGGAGAACGCAATCGAATCAAGAGAGCGCACAGCAGGACGCTGATTTGAAAAGCAAAGCCATTATGACAGCGTCCAGAACAACACAAATGGCAGGAGTTTAACAGATTACAATGAGTATTGAAAATGTGAAAATGGATTTGGGCGACGGTCGTTTCATCACCGTCGAAACAGGGAAGCTGGCGCTTCAGGCCAATGGTTCCGTCATGGTGACCCTGGGCGAGACCATGGTGCTGGTGGCCGTCTGCTCGGCTGACCCGAGGCCTGGCATCGACTTTTTCCCACTCTCCGTCGAATACCGCGAACGCTTCGCCGCCGCTGGCAAAATCCCAGGTGGCTTCTTCAAGCGCGAAGGGCGTCCGACCGAGAAGGAGATTCTCACGGCCCGCATGACGGACCGTCCGTTGCGTCCCCTCTTCCCCGAAGGCTTCATCAACGAAGTCCAGGTGGTTTCCACCCTTTTCAGCGCGGATGGCGAGAACGAGCCCGACGTGCTTTCCATCCTCGGCGCCTCCTGCGCCATGATGGTTTCTGACATCCCGTTCGGCGGACCCGTCGGCGCCCTGCGCGTTGGCCGCATCAACGGTCAGTTCGTGGCGAACCCCACCAACTCCCAGATGGAAAACAGCGACATCGACCTCGTCTATGCTGGTATTGCTGGCAAGGCCATCATGATTGAAGGCCGCTCCAGCGAGGTCAGCGAAGAGGACCTGCGCGACGCCATGCTGTTCGCGGACACCATCGTCTGCAAGCAGATCGAGGCTCAGAAGGAGCTGGCGGCCCGCGTCAACAAGCCGAAATATGCCTACACCCCCCATCTGCCAGAACCCGAAGTCCTCGCCGCAGCCGAGGAGTTCGTCGGCGACAAGCTCTTTGACGCTTGCTCATCGCCCTCCAAGCTGGACAGGCAGAACAAGCAGGATGCTCTGAAGGAGGCCCTCTTCGAGGAGCTCACCAAGCGCTTCACTGCCGAGGACGGCACCACCCCCGACCTGGGGCTCATCTGGGAGACCATGATGGAGAAGAACATCCGCTCGCTCGTCCTTGACAGGGGCATCCGCCAGGATGGACGCAAGCTGGACGAAATCCGCGAGCTTTCCTGCGAAGTCGGCCTTCTTCCGCGCGCCCACGGCAGTGCCTTGTTCCGCCGCGGTGAGACGCAGGCCCTCGTGACCGCTACCCTCGGCTCCACGGGCGATGCGCAGGAATACGATTCCATTACGGGCAGCGAGAAGACCAAGACCTTCATCCTGCACTACAACTTCCCGAACTTCTGCACGGGCGAAGTCGGCAAATATGGCTCTACTGGACGCCGTGAAATCGGCCATGGCGCGCTGGCGGAACGCTCCGTCGCGGGCGCGATGCCGAAGGACTTCCCCTACACGGTCCGCGTGACCAGCGAAATTCTTGGTTCCAACGGCTCCTCCTCCATGGCGACGGTCTGCGGTTCTACGCTGGCGCTGATGGACGCGGGTGTTCCGTTGTCCGACGCGGTGGTCGGCATCTCCATCGGTCTGGTGACGGGCAAGGACAAGCGCGAGTTCCTGACGGATATCCTCGGCTCTGAGGACCACTACGGCGACATGGATTTCAAGGTTGCGGGTACCACCAAGGGCATCACGGGCTTCCAGCTCGACCTTAAGATAGCGGGTCTTGACATCGAGGGCATGTACCAGGCGATGCTTCGCAACAAGGCTGCCCGCGAGAAGATTCGTGCCGTCATGAAGGCCTGCATTGCCGAGCCGCGCAAGCAGCTCAGCAAGTATGCGCCGCAGATGTCCGCCATGAAGATCAACCCCGAGAAGATTGGCGCCCTCATCGGCCCTGGCGGTAAGAACATCCGCGGCATCACCGATTTGACTGGTGCGCAGATTGACGTCGATGACGACGGCAACGTCAAAATCTACGCCAACAACGCTGAGGCGATGGAAAAGGCGAAGTACATGGTGGAAGGCTTCACGGGCGAGGCGGAGATTGGCAAGACCTACCGCGGCCTTGTGAAGACCATCAAGGACTTCGGTGCCTTCGTTGAAATCTTGCCTGGCCAGGAGGGCATGGTTCACATCTCCGAGCTGGCGGATTACCGCGTTAAGAACGTCGAGGAAATCTGCAAGGTCGGCGATGAAATCACCGTCAAGGTCATCGACATCGATGACCGCGGGCGCATCCGCCTCAGCCGCAAGGCCGCCCTGTCCGAAAACTAAAAAACAGGGGTTAGGGAATAGGGATTAGGGGTTAGTGACTTGAAAATTACCCCCTAATCCCTACCCCCTAATCCCTAGAACTTAAGATAACCCAGGGACCGCACGCAAGACGGTTCCATATAATGGAGAACGACAATGAAAGAAAAAATTCATCCCAAGTACCAGAAGTGCATCGTGACCTGCGCCTGCGGCAACCAGTTCGAGGTCGAATCCACCGTTGCCAAGGTGTCCGTCGGCATCTGCTCGAAGTGTCATCCCTTCTACACTGGCAAGCAGAAGCTGGTTGACACGGAAGGACGTGTTGACGCCTTCCGCCGCCGCTACGCGAAGGCTGGCAAGTAACCATATCAAAATCGAAGTACGGGCGCATGGGATTCTGCCATGCGCCTGTTGTGTTTAATATCCACTCATTATGAATCCACTTGAGTCCTACATACACAACTCCGAGATGAGGTGCGCCGAGCTTGAGCGCGCCATCTCTGTGTTTGACTTCAACAATGGCACCCAGGCGCAGTATCAGAAGCTGAACACCGAGTACCAGAAGCTCAAGCGGATCATGGACGCCTGGAACGAGTTGCAGAAGAGCAAGTCCGATCTTCAGGGCAACGATGAACTGCTGGCGGAGACGACCGATGAGGAGTTCCGCGAGGTCATCAAGTCCGACATCCAGGAGCTGAAGGATAGAATCCATGCCCTGGAGGGCGAAATCAAGACCTTGATTCTCCCGACGCATCCCAACGAGGGCAAGAACGTCATCGTCGAGATACGTCCCGCCGCTGGCGGCGAGGAGGCCGCTCTCTTTGCTGCGGAACTCTACAGGATGTATATGCGCTACTGCGAAACGCAGGGGTGGCACACCGAGACCGTCGAATACAGCGACACCGACCTCGGCGGGCTGAAAAGCTGCTCCTTCACCGTTGCGGGCGAGGGGGCCTGGACAAATCTCCGCTTCGAAAGTGGCGTGCATCGCGTCCAGCGTGTACCCGTCACCGAGACCCAGGGGCGCATCCACACCTCCACGGTTACGGTGGCCGTGATGGCCGAGGCGACGCCCGTTGAGTTCGAACTGAACCCCGAGGAGCTACGCATCGATGTCTTCCGTGCCTCGGGACATGGTGGACAGTGCGTCAACACCACCGACTCAGCTGTTCGCGTCACCCACATTCCGACAGGCATGTTCGTGGCAAGCCAGCAGGAGAAGTCCCAGCACCGTAACAAGGAAATCGCCATGACGATTCTTCGCTCGCGCCTGCTGGAAATCAAACAGCGCGAGGAAGACGAGAAGAACGCGGGCGAGCGCAAGTCCCAGGTGGGCACGGGCGACCGTAGCGAGAAGATTCGCACCTACAACTTCCCGCAGAACCGCGTGACCGACCACCGCTTCGAGATTACCCTCTACGACTTGAACAACATTATGCAGGGCAACCTCGGCAACCTCCTGAACCAGATCCGCACCCTTGACGCGGAACGCCGCTTCAACGACATGCTTATGCAGGCATGAGGGTGTAGCGGCGGCGTCCCGCCGTCGAAAAAGCCTGTTCTATGCCGCAGACTTCAGCCTGCGGTTTTCAATCAATCTCACAACCCAATGGAGGATACGACCTTCGCCATCATGTCAGACACACCGCAGCAGAACCAGAGCAATGTTCCGTATTGGAAGCGCAAAAACAGTGTGAAGGCGCCCGACAACGTGGCGTCTGTTGGCTGGGTGCGCCCCAAGGTGTTTTTCCTGTGCCGCGAGAACGGTGGGAAGCCCTTTGTTCTGGAAAGCGGAAAAGAACTCAAGGACGTGGTCATCGAGTACGAGACCTACGGCTCCTTGAATCCCGAGAAGTCGAACGCCATCCTTATCACGCACGCTCTTTCGGGCGATGCCCATGTGGCGGGCTGGGATAGCACCGCCAACGCAAATTACCGTCCCTGGCGCCTGAAGGGACCAGGCTGGTGGGACAATCTCGTTGGCCCTGGGCAGCCCTTTGACACCAATCGCTTCTTTGTCATCTGCGCCAATGTCATCGGCAGTTGCTATGGCTCGACGGGACCTGCCTCCCCGAATCCTGATGACGGCAACCGCCCGTACGGGCACTCCTTTCCGATGGTGACGGTAGGCGACTGGGTGAAGACGCAGGTTGCGCTGGTCGATTACCTTGGCATCCGCCAGCTTTATGCCGTCGTCGGCGGTTCGCTCGGCGGACAGCAGGCCCTGGAGTGGGCCATCGCCTATCCAGAGCGCGTTGGAAAGTGCATCATGCTTGCCTCGGGCGGCAAGTTGCCGACGCAGGGACTGGGCTTCAACCATGTCGCGAAGGTCACCATCCACTGCGACCCGAAATTCAACAACGGGAATATCTACGCGGAGAATGTGCGCGAACCCAACACGCTGATTGACCTTGCACGTGAGCAGGATCCATCTTTGCCTGATTTGCGCTACTATGCCATCAAGGACAGGCATCTGCCAAGCCTCCATTCTTCCCGTATGCTGGCGCATATTACCTACCTTTCCGCCAGCGGAATGGAAAGCAAATTCGGGCGCAAACTCCAGAAAGTCAATCCGAAATCGACCGAGTTCGCAGGGGACAGTGAAAGCGAACTGGAACTTTCCGTCCACGGCTACCTGACCCACCAGGGCGAGAGCTTCGTGGAGCGTTTTGATGCCAACAGCTATCTGCTGATTGCCGACGCGATGGATGCCTACAACGTGCAGCAGCGCTGGGGCGATGGCGACCTTGCGAAGGCGATGTCCCGTATCAGTGCCGAAATGATGGTGGTTTCGTTCTCCTCCGACTGGCTCTATCCCAGCACGGAAAGCCACTCCATCGTCACGGCTCTTTTGCAGAACCATCATCCCGTCACCTCCGTTGACGTGACCAGCAACTGCGGTCACGACGCCTTCCTGGTGGAGGAGGAGAAGGTGACCCGCATCATCCGTTCCTTCCTGATGACCCCCGCCCCCGCCAAACTGCGCGGACGCGGCGACAGCGATTGTCGCAAAGGAGGTGCAAAATGACGGAATATGAATCCCATTTCAACAACGACCTGCTTTTCAAGCGCACCTTGAGCAACTTTGGAATCGAGGCGGATTGCTCCTTCGAGATGCTCCGCCAGTGTTCGATGATGTACGATTCCACCCCAGCGGACACCCCTGTCCAGCGCTGGCATGACGATATCATCAAGCGTCTCGTCAAATGCGATGATTCCCTGCTGGATTTGGGCTGCGGCGACGGCGAGCTGATGGCGCGCCTCTCGTATGCATGCAATTGCTGGCTTCAGGGCATCGAGAACAACGAGGACTTGGTCAACCGCTGCGTGGAGCGTGGCCTCCCTGTCTGCCACGGCGATTTGAGCGATATTCTGGAGATTCTGCCTGACAAAAGCTACACGTGGGCTGTGCTGGAGGATACCCTTTTCACCCTGAATGCCCCGCTGGATGTCATGAATGAGATGCTGCGCGTGGCGGACAAATGCATCGTCACCTTCCCGAACTTCGCGCACTGGAGCGTCCGCTTTACCTTCAGTCTCGGCGGGCGCATGCCTGTCACAAAATCCCTGCCGCATACCTGGTACAACACCCCGAACATCCACCTGTGTAGCATCAGCGACTTCATGGACTGGGTGCGCTCCGATGGCGTGGATGTTCTGGAGGCCTGGGTACTCGTCGATGGCAAGGTCCTGGTTTTCGACCCGACTAAGTCCCATAACATCATCGGCGAGCAGGCCCTCTTTGTCATACGCAGGGCGTAAGAGTGAACCGAACCTTAAAGGGACGGGAGAGACGGGAGCGACAACGAATTATCGTTAGCTTCCCAGTTCTGTCGCTCCCGTCGCTCACGTCTCTCCCGTCCCTCAATGCTAAGATAAGTCATCCAGGCTATGAAAAAGCTCATTCTGCCATTGTTAATGATGTTTGCCTTGGCGGCTTATCTTCTGTGGCCTTCTTTGGGGGAAAGAAGGGTGCCCCAAACGGGTCAATCGTCACAGAAATCTGTCCATTTGCGAAATCGTGCTAGGCATCACACGAGGGGGCAAATCGGCGAGGATGCCCAATCTGTTGCGTTGGATGGTATGGAGAATGAAGAGCAGCCGACCGAACTGGCGGTTATTGTCAAGGACGACGAGCAGTTTCTTGCGATGCTCGAAGCCGCCCGCAAGGCGGGTGTTTTGCTTTCGAATATGCGTGCATTGCGCGCTGTGCGTCTGCGTGGCACATCGGCAAAACTGAAGAGACTGTTGTCGGATGATGCCTTTTCGGAGCTGGTTGTCTATGAGAATCACATCGAATGGCTCATTCCCGAGTATGACGAGGATGAGTTGTCTGCATCGTCTGGCCGTCCATTCGGCACTCGTGCTTTGCGTTGGTTGGGGATTGACGAGACGGCTGAAAATCGAGGCAAAGGCGTGAAAATTGTCGTCTTGGACACGGCCATTGATGCCAGTGCGCCTTCCCTTGAGGGTGTGTCCATCCAGGAGCAGGATTTGTTTGGTTTGGGGAAGGCCAGTGAGAAGGCGACCTCCTTGCATGGGACGATGGTTGCTTCGATTTTGGCTGGCGACAACGGTGTTGTTGGCTGCGTCCCTTCGGCGAGCATTTTGTCGATTCCCGTGATGAATGCGGCTGGCTATGGTTCTTCGCATGATGTCGCGCAGGCGATAGTCGCGGCTGTTGATGGTGGTGCGCAGATAATCACCATGAGCATGGGTTTCACACAAGGCGACGCGCTTCTGGAGATGGCGGTGGATTATGCTACTTCCAAGGGAGTGCTTATTGTCGCGGCAGCTGGCAATGAAGGGAGTGCCACGGCAGGTGAAAGCACTATCCTGTATCCTGCCGCGTACAAAGGCGTGCTGGCGGTGGGCGCCGTCAATGCGGACAGCCTACGCCCTGAATTCAGCTCCACGGGCACGGAGTTGGCTCTGGTCGCCCCTGGCGTGGGGCTGCTGGCCGACGATGGTTCCGACTATGTCATGTTCAGCGGCACCTCCGCCTCTGTCCCCTGCGTGACAGGCAGCCTTGCCTATTTGATGAGTTCGAAGGAGGAGGTTTCGGCTACCAAGGCGGCGGAGTTGCTTTTGGAGAACGCCAATGACATGGGGGAGCCCGCAGATGATGTTGAATACGGCCTGGGCGGTGTCAGCGTGGAACGTGCCTTGAATGCCGACACACCTGGAATCTTCGATGCCGCCGCCGCCGATGTGGCCGTTGTGAAAAACGCGGCAGGGCATGTGGAGAGCGTTTATTTTACGGCGCAGAACCGCGGGACGGAGGAGGTGGAGCGCATGACGCTGGTGTGTACCTTGACTGATGCATTGACGGGAAAAACGGTTTACAGTGAGGAAAAGGTGTTCGAGAATGTTCCCGTGGGTGGAAGCGTCTCGGTCGTGTTGAGCGACGGAGAGTTTTCCGACAAGCTCTCGGCCTCCGTGGAAGTCCGCTCTGCAGAAGACTTCAATAACCATAACAACCGTGTCAGGCGGTCCTTCGAGGTTGTGCATCCATCTTCAGAAAAATGACCATGGCAAATACACTTGATACCTTTCGTCCGATTCCATTCTATTTTCTCACGACACGCAACCAAGACGACTACACGACGGAGGCTGTCGGTGCCGCGATGGATGCCGTCAAGGCTGCTGGCTTCGGCGGAATCGTCTTTTTCAACAAGCCGCCCCATGGTTTCGACGAGGCTACCTATCTATCCGATTTCTACTATGAAGTGTTGGAGCATTTTGTACTGGCCTGCCGTGAGCGGGAACTTGCACTGTGGATTAACGACGGCTTCAATTTTCCGCCAGGTGACGCAGCAGGACGCATTGAAAAGCAAAATCCAACGCTGAAGCAGCAGCGCATCCGCCCCAACGCAGAAGGGCGTCTTGAAGTCGTAGAAGTTCCCTGGGGCTTTCCTGCATTCGAAGAAGAGGAAAGTTCCCGCCTTTTCCGCGAAATCGTCTATGAGGGCCACAAGAAGCACCTTGGACACTATTTCGGCAATGGTATCACAGGCTTTTTCTCCGATGCGGACAATCGCCGCCTCAATTCTGGACTGGACCGCATTTTAGGCCAGGAACGCTACTACCCCTGGAGCCGCACTTTTGAAAAAACCTTCCAGACACGCTATGGCTATGCCATCACGGAGCATCTTAATGGGCTGTTCGGCGGCACGGAGCCGTCTGTCTGCCGCGACTACTGGCAGCTTTGCGGGGAACTCTACCAGCAGTGGTTTGCGAACAATGCCAAGTGGTGCGCGGCGAATCACCTGAACTATACCTTCCACACCTCTGACACTGGACCACTGGAGTGGGTAAAATGCCACCGCAGCTCCCTTTTCTCAGAGGGGAATCCCATCAGCCTGCTGATGCACTCCCCCATGCCTGGAACCGACCACGAGATTCTTGTGCTGGATGGCGGCACCCACTACGACAGCAGACTTTTCACTCCCGAGGTCACGCGCGGCGCGGCTCCCGAAAAGCTGTGGCATCCGCGATTCAATGACACCAGTTGCGACGCCCGCGCCAAGTACGCTGGAAGCGTGGCGGCGTTGAAAGGGGTGTCACGTGCGATGTGCGAGATGTTTGCCGCCACCAACTGGGGTGCCACCTATCAGGATTTGCGCCGCATCGCAACCTGGCAAATCATGCAGGGCATCAATTTCATCGTGCCTCATGCGGTGCATCACCGCTTTATGGACTGGTCGAAATTCTTTGCACCGCCTGAATTCATCCATGGCACCAATCTGCACGGCATCCGCACGTTTAACGACATGCTGGCAGAGTACTGCCAGGCGGCAACCGCTGGTCGCCTGAAAGCGGAGGTTGCCCTGCTGGAGCCGACAGAAGAGGTTTGGCAAGGCAACTCCTCAGAAATGTTCTTCAAACTATTCGACAGGCTGAACCGCTATGCAGGCGGCTATGTCATCTGCCCCAAAGCAATGGCAAACCGTTATTCCTGCGTGATTGATTCCATGATCGTTGCTAATGCGGAAGCTGTTTCCCTGCCACAGGTTCCCATTGCCTTCAGCGGCGGCGATGTGCTGTTTATGAGGCGGGAGCTTGAGGATGGCACGGAGTATCTGCTGGTGGCGAATATCTGGTCGAACGAGGCATTATCTGGTGTGCTATCCTTCTTTGGACGGCAGATTCAGCTGGTTCTGGAGCCTGGTGAAATCGCCGTCGTAGGCGGTCCATACGAATCATATCGCATGGTTTCGAAGCCGAAAAACGTGGCCAGAGTATGGGACACGCCCCTGCCAGTGCGCTGGGGAAGCGACAACCTCGTGCCGTTCAACAAAAAGCTGGAATTTCAGGCTGCCGAGCCGACACGTCTGCGCCTTTATCTTCCAGCAGGAACTGTTGCTACGCTGGACGGCACGCTGCTTGTCAATGGCGTGAAGCCAAAGGTGGCCATACGTTTTTCAGGAAGCGTCACAGAGGGCGGCAATTCTCTGTGGGACGACGACTATGTCAGCTATGCCTTTGAGGTGCAGGACGAGGCTGTGCACTCTCTGAAAGTGCATGATTTGGAGGGAAACCGCAGCTCATTTTTCGAGACACCTGCCCTGCTGGAGGGGGATTTCAGCGTGGAATCCCGCCGCAAGAGCGACTATGCGCGGCACGTTAAAACAACCTATATGCTTTCCATCTACGAGCCTGAAGAGGAGCTGACATTTCTGTCGCCGAGGAGAACGCATCTACGCGCCGACACGGGCTGGGAAAAGCAAGGTTGTCTCTTCTACTCGGGAACAGTTGAATACGATCTAGGGACACTGGATGTTGTCGAAGGGGATGTGCTTGCCTTTGAGGTGGCGGGCGTTGCTGAGCTAATCATCGACGATGTGTCGCAGGGTGTTGTGGTTGCACGACCGTGGCAGTTTGCGCTGAATGTCCCCAGCGGGAAGCATCATCTGGTGCTACGCTGTTCTAATACCATGGCCAACCGCATGGAACGGTATGCCGCCCCATCGGGACTAGTCGGAACCCCTCGCCTCCTGCGTGGCTAAATGACAAGGAATCAAACAATGCGGAGAAAGAAAATGGCGATTGGAATTGCGGTGGTTGTGGTGTTGGTGGTTTGCGGGGTGTTCTATGCGTGTTGCCACGGACATGCGCCTGCATCGGTGCCCGAAGTGGCAAAACGACCAAAGGGGCGCGTATTAATCGTCTGCTATTCGCAGTCGAACACGAAAAGCACGTTGACGATGGGGCGTTGGATTCAGCAGATGACGGGTGGCAACCTGATGGAAATCGAGCCTGTGAACCCCTATCCCGATGGCTATGCCGCTACCGTGAAGCAGGCCTATGGTGAACTCAAGGAGAAGTTCAAGCCCGCTTTGAAGCCGCTGGACAAAACAGCAAATGACTACGACATCGTCTTCCTTGGCACGCCCGTCTGGTTCGGCACCTTTGCGCCGCCTGTCAGGAGTTTTCTTGCCGAGAGCAACCTGTCTGGCAAGAAGGTCATTCCCTTCTGCACCCACGGCGGAGGCGGTGCCTCCCATACCTTCGCCGACCTCGCCGCCGAACTCCCAGGTGCAACTCTCCTGGAAGGTCTCGCCCTCCGCGGTCCCAATGTCGTCCAGCGCAAAATGGGCAAGGGCCTCGAAACCCTCTCCTACCCCGAAGACGTCCGCCAATGGCTTATGAAGTTGGATTTGGGATGGGAGGAAACCACGAAGTAAACTTTGTATGTAGAGAGGTATTTTCCTCGTATGTTCACCTGGCGGATTTCCACCAGGTGTTTTTTTGTCTATTGTTTGATTTTTAAATATTTTTTATTATATTATGTAAAAATAATTGAAAAGGATATTGAGAATGAAAACATTGTACAGTTGGATAGGTCATGCAGATTTGAAGAGTTACTATAATAATGAACAAGCTTTTCAATATCGTAATAGAATTCAACGAATAATTGGACAAGAAAAGGTGTTGTCTGAGTCTTCTACTCTTGGCCCCATAGAGACCGCTATTCATCACTCTGAATATGCAAGAATTGTGTTATTATGGAGCTATTCGGATACTATACTTTTGTCAGCGTATCAGAAGTTTTTAGGGGCAAACTGTCATGCGATTACTGTTAGAGTTAACAATCCAATCGACTATGCTGAGATTTACGATATTGTGGATAATCTCCTGCAGAGTGAGGATTCTTCATCTGATAATGAAAGAGTTATGCTTCTTTCATCAGGCACACCTGTCATGACTGCCATTTGGCTTCTTCTTGGCAAGACTAAATATCCTGCTTCTTTTTTGCAGGTTTACAACGGAAAAGTCATCCCAACGGATTTACCATTTGACATACGTGTGGATGTTATACATAAGTTGTTAACTAATAATGATAAAAATATAAACGGCATATCAGATGATATGTTAATGGATAATAGTGGCTTTCAAAGTATTGTTGGAGAAAGCCAAGCCATTCAAATGGCAGTCACTAGGGGAAAAATGGTTGCATTGCATGATGTCAATGTGCTTTTGACAGGGGAGAGTGGTACGGGCAAAGAGATGTTTGCACGAGCAATACATCTGGCAGGACATAGGCATAATAAACAATTCATAGCAGTGAACTGTGGGGCATTTTCAGAACAACTGCTTGCTTCTGAATTATTTGGATATAAAAAGGGAGCATTCACTGGCGCAAATGCCGATAAAGCTGGATTGTTTAAACAAGCTGATGGCGGCACATTGTTTTTAGATGAAATAGGAGAATGTTCACTTGAAATGCAGAAAACATTGCTTCGTGTACTCCAGCCTCCAGCCGAAAAGCCGTTTACCTACCGTGAGTTCATGCCCATAGGAGGCACGGAGACAATCCATGCTGATGTTAGGATTATCGCCGCAACTAACAAAGACCTTTTATCAATATCCAATGCGGGACAATTTCGCCTCGACCTCTATTATCGTCTAGCTACTACGGCAATATGTTTGCCATCTCTTCGCGAACGGGGAAAAGACGTAGTTCTGCTTGCAGAACGTCTATTGGACAGAATCAATAAGGAACTTGGCAAAAGACCTGAATACATTACGAAGCATTTGTCTATTGACGCAATAAATGCCATCGAAAAGAACAAATGGCCTGGTAACGTGCGTGAGCTTCTTAACGTCATCACGCAGGGTGCTGTCATGGCACTTGGAGATACAATTCATCCAGAAGATCTTGGCTTACACATGGATGAAAAGATGAATGAGGTAGCTGTAGAGGAAGAGAATGACAATGGCAACTCAACGGAAGAAGAGTTAAATCTGGACTTGGCCGTATGCAACTTGAAGAAAAGGCTGATTCATAAGGCTATTGAAGAATCTGGAAAAAGCAAGTCAATTGCATATAAGTTACTTGGAATGAAGAGCTACCAGCGTTTAGATTCTATGATGAAAAGCCTTGGGATGAAGATGGAGTTTGATGAGTAACGATAATTGGCATGGTTTTTGCTAAGCATAATTTTGACGATTTGAGAATAACTTCTTTTTAAGAAAAGGACAAAAAATGGCAACAGATGAAAATGTTTGGAAAAGAAAGCTGAAGGCCTATCTGCATGACCCACCATGCAAGGCCATGGACATAAGGGAACACGAAAGGATTGCAGCTAGCTTTTTGAAGGCAGAATTCCCCGAGGACGAACGGTTCTCTGTAGAGGCAAAGCAGGCAGATCATTTGGCATCCTCGATAGATCGTTTCCCTTTTCCACAGGGCGTGGCATCATCCTTCTTTGACGGAAAGCACTCTCATTCTTTCCGCCATCCCTTTATGAGCAGTGATGACAACTGGTATAAAGTCGATTTGAAGACGGTGCCGCTATATGAAGAGGCCTTGCATAATGCCGTGAAGGGTATTCAAGGAGATGTCAAACAAAAGTTCTATTTGTACTGGCGGCGGTGGCGTGAGGAAAGTGTACTTCAAAACATGTCTGAGCTGGCTTTCTTCCCTGCAGATACGCGTATTCCAGACCATTCAATTTGGACACATTTGGATGTGACATCCGCCTTGCAAGGATGCTTTAATCTTGAAAAAGGCAAGATTGAACCTGCATTTCTGATATTCCAAGCTGGCCCCGTACAGAGCTTTGTTGCGGCAGCACGGTCAACGCGCGACCTCTGGAGTGGCTCCTATATGCTTTCCTGGCTGACAGGCAACGCAATCAAGGCCGTTACAGACGAGTGCGGTCCCGATTCCATTATCTTCCCTGCCTTGCGTGGTAATGGCATTTTTGATATCCTTAACAAAGAAGATATCTACGACAAGATTTCATTTACTGGAAAAGCGGGGGAAACAGAGACGCTTTGGGATCGCCTTTATGGCAAGCGTGAGGAGATGGTGAAAACCTTGACAAACCCGACACTGCCCAACCGCTTCTTTGCCGTGGTTCCTGCTTGGAAGGCAAAGGAGCTTGCGCAAAATGCCGAAAATGCGTTTCGCAAGGAATTGGAGAGAATCTCTGAACGATGCCTTGCAGAGTTTCAGAAGCACATTGAAAAGAAGGAAGTTGCCTTTGATGAAAGCTGGGCAGAACGCTGGCGGAAACAGGTTGCTCTTCACCCTGAAATCACATGGCAGGTTTATCCTGCTGACACAGATATTGAGACCATTTTGGAAAAGGCCGTGAAACTGCCTGGACAGGATTCCCTTACATCGCAATTGAACAATGTCAAGAAGATGATTGAATTCGCTACGGTGAAAATGCCGGTGGCAGAACGGGATGAACGCTACTATGCAGATGCATCTAAGACCCGTCTGAAAAGTTGGGGGATTGCTTGGGCATTGAACTATGCCCAGACGGAACACAGGTTGGCTGCCCGTAGAAACACACGTGATTTCCTTGCTTTCCAGACGGATGATTTCCAGGCAGGTGCGCCGAAGGATGCACTAACAGGCATGGCGGAAGTCATCGGCACGGAGGAATTGTGGAAAGAAAAACTGCGCGCCCCAAAGGGGCAGCCCAAAGATGACGTACGGTGGTTCTTCAACTACAACGAGAAGTGCTATGGGGCATTGAGTATTATCAAGCGGATATGGTGTGCCAGCAATGAGAGTTATCTTCTTGCGAAGCTTGGCATTTCACGCGAGGAGTTCAAGAAGGCCATTCGATTTGACTCCGTGCTGGATGTTGCCGAGAAAAACAGGCGTGGAAGAAAGGAGAATGGTAAAAGCAGCAGCCCATACGTGGCGGTAATCGCATTGGATGGTGACGAGATGGGCAAATGGCTCAGCGGGGAAAAGGCACCGCAATACAAGTACCTTCTCGCTGGTAATGCGTTGGAGTATTTCAAGGCGAACGGATATGAGGACATCAAACGCTCCTTGACGCCTTCTTGGCATCTCCAATTCTCGGAGGCACTTTCCAACTTCTCCAACTACATTGCTGAAAAAGTGGTTGACACCTATGATGGGCAGTTGATTTACGCTGGAGGAGATGATGTGATAGCCATGCTTCCTGCCGACCAGGCTCTGGAATGTGCCTGCGCTCTGCGTGGACTATTCAGGGGAGATTGGAAGTTCCTTGAAGAGTGTGTGCCTGGTTATTCAAAGCTGAAGCAGCAGAAGATAGAGGCAACGCAGAACGGCTTTGTCGAGGCAGATTCAAAGCAGCTTTTGGTTCCAGGCTGTGATGCGGATGTTTCCTGCGGGATTGCGGTTGCACATTGCAAATACCCCTTGCAGAATATCGTGGCTGAGGCGCGAAAAGCGGAGACACGGGCAAAGACACACCATGGGCGCGGAGCGGTTGCTGTTTCACTTCTCAAGCGTAGCGGCGAAATTATCCATTGGGGCACCAAATGGAATTCTGGTGCCGTGGAGCTGTACAATCAATATAATGCCTTGTGCGACATGGAAGGCGAAGAGGCCCCTGGAAAACGCTTCCCATACGCGCTTGCAGCTCTACTGGACAACTACGGCCTTGACAAGGGACAGTTCGTGGATGGTTTCGATGTAAAAGGAGTTCTTCTTCAAGAGTTCGACCATGTCCTGTCGCGGCAAATGGCCAATGTGCCTGAAAGTGTCCAAAAAGAGTTACGAGACAAGGCAGAACACTACCTTGACCAGTTGCTACTCTCCCATGTTGATGGGAAAGACACTCTTGCCGATTTTGGCAAGCTGTTTTTGGTTGCGGCATTCATCGAGAGAAACAGGGAGGATTTGTGAATGATGAAATACAGAATCGATTTTGAAGCACGAGATTTACTCTACTTTGGTGATGGGCATGAGGCGGATGGCTCTATGGCTGGCAATGGCTCAAATTGGCCATTACCATCGGTTGTCAATTCCGCACTGATACAGGCCATGCATCGGGGGCTTGAAGAGAAGGTCGGCGAAATAGAGTCCAAACACACGAGTTTGAATAAGCGTGAAAGACAAAAAGGGAGCGGTGTGCGTTTCAGCTTTGGGGGCACGCAGACTATTGGTCCTTTCCCCGTGAAGAATGGTAAAATGCTCATTCCGATTCCAGCCGATTTACAGATGGGGGCGGACAAGGCGTTCCAGTTGATGCACATTCTCGACAACGACGGGGAAAACAATCTGCCGAGTCCCTTGACAAAGTTAGTTGCGCCAGTTCTTCCTCCTTCCAAGGAGGAACCAGGCTCCTGGATGGAGTGGGATGACCTGGAAGGCTATTTAGAGGGCTGTGCCGCATTCAAGTCCATCCAGACCTCTGAAATCTACAAGTCGGAATGGCGAATGGGTCTCGGCATTGATGCCTCGACGCAGACTGTCGAGGATGGAAAACTGTATTCTGCTGAGTATATGCGCTTGGAACAAGGTGTTGCCTTGCGGGTCTATGCCTCATACGAAGCCTCTGGCTATCATGGAAAGAACAAGACAGACATAATGGCGAACGCAAAAGAACAGCGCATTTTGGAGCATATCACACTTGGTGGACAACAGGGTGTGGCTATGCAGGTTGCCTTTGAGGAGGAAACTCTCAAATTACCTCCCATCAAACCGACGAGACGGCTCAAATGGATTCTTTTGGCTCCCGCTCTCTTTTCGGCTGGTTGGCGACCAGGCTTCGTGGATGCCACAGGAAAGGTTCGCCTGAAACAGGATACTATTCCCCGTGGAAAACTCCCACGGGACGAATGGCGCAGGCAGATGCGCCAGGCTTCTGAAATCAATGCGAAACTAGTGGCGGCGCGCATCCCCAAGCACAAGGTTGTTTCTGGATGGAAGCTCAATGGTTCCACTACTGGACAGCCAAAGGCCTCCAGACGGCTTGTCCCAGCTGGCAGTGTGTTCTATTTCGAATGCGATGACGATTCGAACGCGAAGATGCTCGCAACGGTCTTGCATGGCCGCATGCACTCCGATGAGTGCGGCGAACAGGGATTCGGTTTTGGTGTCTGTGGTAATTGGAATAATCAAATCTAAACAGGAGAATGCTATTATGAAACTCAACAAAGTTGTTACATTGTTTGCGCGTACCCCTCTTCATGTCGGTGCAGGTAATTCTGTCGGTGCCATTGATTCCCCCATCATTCGTGAACGCCACACCAATGTGGCGTTGATTCCAGGTTCCTCCCTGAAAGGGGTCTTGGCTGACCTTTGGAAGAATGAAAAGATTGGTACTAAGAAAGTCGATGGCAAGGAGGTTGATGTCCTAGGGCGTGGAGAAGAGGCCAGGGAGATTTTTGGCGATGATTCTCAAGACAAATTCTGTGCAGGCGAGTTGCTGGTTGGCGAGGCCAGGGTGGTTGCGTTCCCCGTTCGCTCTGCCAAAAACTCCTTTGTCTGGATTGTTTCACCAATGGTATTGCAACGTTTTTATCGAGACTTTGGAAAAAAGATGCCAAATCTTCTAGAGCTTGATGAGAAAAGTTGTCTTGCACCTGATGAAGTCTGTCTTGATGGCAACGTCGTCTTGGAAGAATACTTGTTCCAGAAAAAAGGTACAGTCAATCAAGAAATAGTAGATATCTTCAAAGCTCTATCAAACGAGCCTCTTTGGAAAGATACTAACGCGAGCCGTCTTGTTATTGTCAGTGACGAGATTTTCTCCTATTTTATCAAAAACGCCTGTGAGGTGACGACTCGCATCCGCATAGAAGACACAATCGGGAGTGTAGCCAAAGGTGCGTTGTTCAATCAAGAGCAACTTCCCTCGGAAACCATGCTTTATGCCATTCTTGGTGAACTTGAGCTTCCTAGGAGTCAACCCATAAATGCCGTTGATAAGGTTAAAACCAAGGTCGAACAAGCCAATAATCTTTTGCAGATTGGCGGCGATGCCACCATCGGCCTCGGATTCTGCTCTGTCAACTTTATCAATCTGTAGGAGGAACAACCATGAAAAATCTTGAACAGATACGCGCTAAAAACGCTATGCCCAAGCAGGAAGGTGCATCTTTGGTTGACACTGCAAAGGCGATGACCACTATGATTATGGACAATGGCTTGCTTGCCACGGGTGCCTTTGCCAAGGAAAAAGGTGGAGAGTACCAGCAAGTGACAGAAACTATATACAAGCATCTGGCTGATGCAGAGATTCATTTGATAACTCGTCCAGCAAGCATAGTTGAGTTTATTAGACTTCTCTGCAACATGGAGGCCGTACAACTTCGGTTAATTACAGCTGAAACTATGGCATTCATGAACTATATGCGGCGTTTGTCTTGAGAGCAAGCAAAGGAGAAACGATGATTCCCAATTACTTAAGAGATATTCAAGTCCGCGAAAAGACTGATTCCCCTTCGTTGCGGCTAGAAAAATACGTGATACTCGGAGACACCAAAGAGTATAAATCTCGTGAAATCAACGGCGTGATTGACGCATATAAAAAAGGTGCAAGGAATTGCAATCTGCTTTTCATACATCCAGCTGCGGAAAACGTCAGGTTAATGCTTAGGGGACGTTTAATCATCAACCAGGCGGGAGGTGTGTTGGAGAATAGCGGTCTCTGCCTTCATCGCAATCTTGGGATACCATATATCCCAGGCAGTGCGGTCAAAGGGGTGACACGCCATTATGCCTGGGAAAAGTGGAATGAGGCACCAGAAGAAGAAAAGCTGGCTTTGGCAGAAAAGATTGCCAAGAACTTTGGGTTTCCAACAGGAGATTCGAAGAGGGAACCAAAGCTGGATGACTATCTTCGCGAGCAGAAACCTGAAGAATATACGCAGGAAACTATCTTTTCAGGGGCTGTTTCATTTCTGGGAGGTATTCCCGAAACAACTCCCAGACTGGTGAAGGATATCGTAACTCCACATCATCTTAAGTATTACGCAGAAGATGCAGATTACCTTGAACACTACAACGGCCTTGCACTAGATAATGAGATTCCTATCCCCAACCCTTTTCTTGCAATCGAAAGTGGAGTACGCTTTGTATTCCAACTGCTTCTTCTAAAGCCAACAGAAGGGGATTTGGCATGGTGCAAAGATATGCTTGTCCACGCACTTCGGTATAATGGAATTGGCTCCAAGACTTCTGCTGGCTATGGCTGGTTTGACGATGGAAAGACAAAGGCGGAAATTGAAAAAGAAGGCTTAGAAGCAAAAAAGCAAGAACGGGAAGAAGCTGCAAAAAAACGAGACGAAGAAGAAACACGTATTCAACGTGAAATAGCAGAACGTATTCGTCTGCAAAATGAAGAGGAAGCCAACGCAAAAAAAGAAAAACTATCTAGCAAAGGCTTTGAAGGATTTGAAGACATAGGATGGAGTAGTATGCAGAAGAAGATAGAAAAACTACTGAAAGCAGGCATTGTCTTTTCTGAAGAACAAAAATCAGAATTGGAACAGATTATCTCCGATAATTCTAAAATACAGGCAAAGGATATCGAAAAGAGCAGGAACTCTTTTAAACGTTATTTTGGAGATGAAGGAGAAACCTTTGACCGCATTATGGCACGAAAGGGAGGCCAGGCATGAAAACATACACCGTGACATTCGAATTGGTCACCCCTTGCATTTCCGCAGGGGCTGGCCAGAAAAGTGCAGAAATCCGTGTACCAGAAATACGTGCCTTGTTTCGTTCTTGGCTTAGATGGGCTGGTATGGGAAGAGATGTCGAGGAAACACTCTTTGGCAAACTGGGCGAGTCCCCTAAAGCGGGTAAAATAGTCGTTAGAATGACTAGTAGACAACCACAATCAATAGAGCTTGTACCACCTAGAAATGATTATTTTCTCTGGACGCTAGCACATCAAGCTAATAACCGTGGTTTCTTCCGTCCAGGTGCAGAAATTGAATTGGAAATCCTTGATAGGGCTGAACAAACGAATAGTATTTCTTTCAGAAAAGTCCTTGAAATGGCTCTTCTTCTAGGCAGTCTTGGCACACGCTCACGCCGTGGATATGGCTCCATTTATCCTGTAAGTGTCGTTTGTGATGACGGTTGGGAAATGACAGTTCCCCGCACGCTTCAGGTATTCAAAGATAAATTAACGGAATTCAACCTGAAAGGTATCAGGATTCTGTCTTTGGGAAAGGTGGTAAATGATTACAGTAATGCAATTAGTCAGTGTTCGATTTTCCTTCATAAGGCTCGCTGTGGAAGCAATGGACCAGCGATAAACGCTTCACAGTGGGGTAGTGAGGACAATGAAGGAATCAGGTCGCAGAATCCCTCTACATTATCGCGTCCTGCCTTGGGCCTTCCCATGCCAATTCGATATAAAAGGGGAGGCCAATATAGTATTACTCTTTCGGATGATGAAAAAGAAAGCCGCTGGGCAAGTCCTGTGATCTTCAAGGTGATTAAACTAAATCAAGACCATGTCCCACTTGCTATTTTTCTGAAAAGGTATTGTATGCCCGAAGGCACAGACCTCAAGGTTAACGTCATAGGAACCAGAAGAGTAATGAATGCGTCAGCAAGTCGTAAGCTGTTTGATGTACTTATGAATCCTGCAAGGCACAAAGAGTTCGATTTCAACGGAGCAGAGGTTCTTTGGGGATAAAAAAAGAGTCTGTCCTATGCAGAGGGCGCAAGCTCGCGGAACTGCCACCGCCAAAGAACGGGGGGGCAGCCCCCCGCCCCCCGTTAGGGGGGCTGTCCTGTGCGCGAGCGACAAGCTTGCGGAGGCGTGGGGTGATGGCCTTTTGACGATGGTCGTTATCCCTAGCGCATTTTCTCTATAACCATGTCTATAAAGGAGTAGTTATGTCTCATCATTTATGTTTAGTTTCTGACCAGACGATGCCAAACTATCTGCCTATCAAGGCGCAAGAGATTAAGCCTTCCAAAGTCACCTTGGCGGTTACTGATAAAATGAAAACACAGGGTGAACGCCTGAGGCAGGAGTTAAGTGGACACGGCATCATGGTTGACATCTTAAGCTTGGGCGCGGACGCCGCTTCGTTCGACGAGCTTCAGGATATCTTTCTTGAATGGGTTAGCAACCATGAAACGGAGGATATCGTTCTGAATGTCACAGGGGGGACAAAACCAATGGCCATTGCCGCGCAGGAAGTTTTCCGAGGATTTCGAAAGCCCGTCTTCTATGTGGATGTCGATACGGACAAGGTCTGGTGGCTGGACAGCAGCCTGGACACCCCCAAATGGAGTGTCAAATGCAATATTACCAAACCTATCACGACCGCCACATACCTCGCATTGCATGGCGTTACGCTGGAAAGCGGCCAGCAGGCTTTTAAGAATCCAGAATGGTTCGAGTTTGCGAAGGAACTGGCAGAAAAGGCCAGTAACAGAAACTTCGGCAATCTGCTTGGACAGCTTAATCGCTTGGCCAAGGAAGCCGAAAACCGCAACTCTCTGGATGGGGGCCAGGGGGACGTTTCATCGACGGAATGGATGAATCTTCTGGAAAGTCTTTGGGCAAACGAGATTACACGCGACAAAACACGGCTGCTCTTCCGTTCAAATGAAGCCAGGTTTTTTGCCAATGGCGGCTGGTTGGAGGCATACTTGTTCCATTACATCAAGAGGATTGTGCCCTATAATGACACAACTTATCTCAATTCCATCCTGAAAGGCGCAAGCGGCGAAAGGAATGAAATCGACGTGTTGACACAGACACACAATCAACTATTTGTCTTTGAGTGCAAAACCCGTAATTACTCAAATGAAAATAGCGCGGCGGAAGCTCTTTACAAGTTGCTGGCCATTGGAAGTCCAAAGAACATCGGCCTCCGCACTAACAACATTTTTGTCACCTATCGCGACCTCAATGATGCAGACCTAAAGCGCGCAGACAGCTATCGTATTAAAATCATTAGGGCTAATGAACTGCACCCTAAGCATATAGAATCAAAACTTAAAGCTATCTTGGAAAGAGAATTATGACCACTATAGACACATCATCCGTTCTCATCGGCAACTCGTTTCCCCTGTCTCTGATTCGGCGTAGCGTGCGAATTGAACCAATAAGTGAGGTGGATCTGATTGCTACAATCAAAGGCGGCCAGATAGCATCCTTTTGGGGACATTCCAACACCTTGGCGGCTGTCAATGGCTGGCTCGGCTTGGATTTAACGCCAAAATCAGAGCGTCCTGTATTATGCCTGTCAGAAAACAAACTGCCGCAGTTGGATGGAGTGGAGTACCAGGCATGTTTTATCTTCTCTCCCGACTACCGTCCTGGCTTCCGTCCCGCTATCGGAGCAGAGGTTGATGCGGCCAATATTATAGGCTGGCAAATTCTGAAAATCGTCTGGGAATAAGTTAATGCCTACACTCTACATCAACGGAAAAGACACGGAGGTCAATCTGGATGACAGGCGGTTGGCTATCAACTGGATGGACTTGAAGAACGATGAGGTTTTCAGCAGGGATGTACCGTTGCACGACCTCGACCGCGTTGTGATCATCGGGATGCCATCCATCTCGATGGCAGTCCTGCACTCGCTGCTAAAGGCAGAAATACCCGTTTTCCTCCTTTCCTACAACGGCCACTGGCTGGGCAGCATGATGCCAAACAACGACATGAACGGGGCACGGCGTCTGCGCCAGTATGAGGTCTCTAGCGATGAAGACCTGCAGTTGCGCGTTGCCAAACGTCTTGTCCATGCCAAGATACGGAATATGCGCCGCGTTTTGCAACGTTTGGCTGCCAATCGTAAACAGTCAGCAGATATGGAGCAGCTCGACGCATGTAACTCCCTTGCCGCCCTGATCAACGATCTGGAGCGGACGGATTTGCTTGAATCCGTCAGAGGCTATGAAGGCGTTGCTACAGCCATCTATTTCAAGCGGCTTGGTGCCTTTTTCCCGCCCGAATTCCCCTTTGTCTCGCGAAGTCGACACCCCCCACAGGACGAGACCAACTCCCTGCTCTCTTGGACTTATACCATCGTGATGGCAGAAATTGAGGCGGAAATCCGCTGCGCAGGACTGGATCCCTGTTTTGGATTCCTGCATGAAATCTCCACTGGACGCTCCTCTTTGGCTTGCGACCTGCTTGAGCCGTTGCGGGCACCGCTGTGCGATTTGCTTGTAATGAACCTTGTCAACCACGGACTCATCAAGAAGGAACACTTCCACAGGGATGCGGACGACGGCGGAGTCTATCTCAACAACAGTGCACGTGGCATCTTCTTCAATGAGTACGAGGAGTATATGCTGCGCCGATTCGCCGAAACAAAAGGAGGAATGCACGTGAACTTCCGAAAGGTCATCTTCAACATGATTCATGCCATCTGCAACACAATTGAGGACAAGGAGGATAGGGATTTCTTTCTGATGCCATGACGACACTAACTGACGAATATGACAGAGGCATCAACTGGCCAGACAGGTACTACCCTGCCGACCGAATCCCGTATGACCCTATCGATCAAGATATCAAAAATATGATGAGAATCATTGCATACGACATTTGCGATGCAACGCGCTTGCGCAAGGTAGCCAAAATATGCGAACTTTACGGAGTCCGCATCGAGAAAAGCGTCTTTGAAGCAGACTTGACCGATGAGCTTTTTACTCAGTTCTGGTGTGAACTTATGGACATTATCGAAGAAGACGATGACGCTGTCATCGCTTACCCCATCCCCAAGAATGCCGCTAGGGAAATCCTTTCCATGGGCATCATCAAACGCCCGATGAAGCGACTCTGCTATGTCTGCGGATGCTGCTGACACCCTGTCGGCGGCTCACCTCTCGCCCCCCAATATGCAGACCTCCCGCCGACATTGCAATAACAAGTGGTTATTGCTTTTTAACAGTGTAGCACTACACAATTCTATACTACTATTCTTGCGTTGTGTTGAGTATTCCCGCCGACCAAACTTGTATAATCCTTCTTTTGCATTATCTTATGTCTCGGTGCTCTCAAACAGCACCCTTTAACCGAAAGGTGATTGAGACGTTAGGATGATGCTTGTCATGCCGCAGCCCTCCCTGTACTCAAACAGCACCCTTTAACCGAAAGGTGATTGAGACCTTGCCCGCCCTGCGCGTTGTCCACGAAGAAAGCGTGGCTCAAACAGCACCCTTTAACCGAAAGGTGATTGAGACGTTGTTGCTAACTCTGTTAATTGCCTTGCAAGCTCCTACTCAAACAGCACCCTTTAACCGAAAGGTGATTGAGACCGGAATCTCCTCGGGTGTCTTGTTCATGTTCAGCCTTTCTCAAACAGCACCCTTTAACCGAAAGGTGATTGAGACTAAAAACTCCTTGACTTCATTAACCACGGCGCCAATCCTCTCAAACAGCACCCTTTAACCGAAAGGTGATTGAGACTTCACAATAGGTTTTAGCGTATTCCTCTTCCAACTTACTCAAACAGCACCCTTTAACCGAAAGGTGATTGAGACTTCCAAGGAGAGACATGATTTGATTCTTCAAGGTCTCTCAAACAGCACCCTTTAACCGAAAGGTGATTGAGACGGTTTTCAATCCACCAGCTAGCGGATTCGTGCTTCTCGCACTCAAACAGCACCCTTTAACCGAAAGGTGATTGAGACTCTGCATCGCCTCCGTGAATCTAACCGCAAACTCAACGGCTCAAACAGCACCCTTTAACCGAAAGGTGATTGAGACTAGCCATAATAAACCTCCTAAAGTTAAATTTCACCACACGCTCAAACAGCACCCTTTAACCGAAAGGTGATTGAGACTGAGGTAATCGCCATTGCCATTGTTGAAGCGGGTGTGGAAGCTCAAACAGCACCCTTTAACCGAAAGGTGATTGAGACGGTTACGCCACACGTATTATCGAGACTAAAACACACGCTCAAACAGCACCCTTTAACCGAAAGGTGATTGAGACACATTATCGTGTCAACATATTTCCCGTCCATCCGATACCTCAAACAGCACCCTTTAACCGAAAGGTGATTGAGACGGGAAGGTGGCAATCAGGTTGCCGCGTCCGTCAACTAGCCTCAAACAGCACCCTTTAACCGAAAGGTGATTGAGACGCCAGTTTCTCCACATCACAATCACCAATAGCCATAGCCTCAAACAGCACCCTTTAACCGAAAGGTGATTGAGACTATTTCGCTTTCAATCAATTCAACTTGCATTTTGCACTCAAACAGCACCCTTTAACCGAAAGGTGATTGAGACACGCCACACGAAAACGCGAATCCATCACACGCGCATATACTCAAACAGCACCCTTTAACCGAAAGGTGATTGAGACCCCCAATTTTGTTTTGGACATAATCCGACTTGCCAACTAGACTCAAACAGCACCCTTTAACCGAAAGGTGATTGAGACTTGCAAGCTCCGAGTGTTGATATCTCTCTAACCGCCTTGCCCTCAAACAGCACCCTTTAACCGAAAGGTGATTGAGACGAATTGATATTCCATATCTTTGTACATGACTTTTGCGCCACTCAAACAGCACCCTTTAACCGAAAGGTGATTGAGACCTTATCCGTGGGATACAGCTTCTTCGACACGGCAAACAATCTCAAACAGCACCCTTTAACCGAAAGGTGATTGAGACATAAGGCACGCCACACACACCTAATGCACACAAGACACAGCTCAAACAGCACCCTTTAACCGAAAGGTGATTGAGACTGTAATACCATTTTGCCTTTTTCAAGTCTTCCTGCCAGCTCAAACAGCACCCTTTAACCGAAAGGTGATTGAGACTTCTGGATGCGCTTGCAAAGCCCGTAGGCGGCGGCTTCGGGCTCAAACAGCACCCTTTAACCGAAAGGTGATTGAGACGTGTCCTCGTCGGGGTTGTAGTTGTCTCCACAGTCCCCCGCTCAAACAGCACCCTTTAACCGAAAGGTGATTGAGACGTAGCCGCTTTTTGCGCGGTTGGTCGGATCGGGCAAACCTCAAACAGCACCCTTTAACCGAAAGGTGATTGAGACGCGGGTTTTCCATGCACAATATACATATTCTGCATGATGCTCAAAAAGCACCCTTTAACCGAAAGGTGATTGAGACCGCCAACACCTGATGGTACAGGCACACCAAACCTGGACTCAAACAGCACCCTTTAACCGAAAGGTGTTTGTGACTGGATTCCAGGATGGTATAGTATGCGTCCCTGCAAGTTTGCCTAAACAGCACCCTTTAACAGAATACTGTGTTTCCCATAAGAGTTAGGTAGCTGCTTTGTTTGCATATTATCGCTTCAACTAGACAAGCAGCGTAGCCGCGAAAGAGATTAGTCGCTGGCAAGCGAAATCAGGCGAACGTGGTGCATGGAAAGAAAGCTGTTTTTGAGTTCAGGCCCCGCAGGGGCGGTTTTTGCCGCCCCTGCGGGGCCTGAACTCATTTGAGAAAGATATGAGCTGCACTTGCACAATGGCGGATGTCGATGCTCGCAAAGGAGTACTTGAAACTGATGTGTCAACGGAACTTGACGCAGGCAGTGCTGATGAGGATACTAGCAGCAACGTCAACAGTGTCTTTCAAGAAGTTGATGAAAGCTGCGTCCACAGTACTATAGCCGAGAAAACTGGTGGAACGCGCAATCTAGAAGATAGACACAGCGGCAAGGAACACGATGATGTGCCTTCAGACAAGAAAAGAAAGAGTTCCAAGAAGAATGGCGGGAAACAGCAGGAGAGAAGAGCGGCAAGGTCATGAAATTGCCTTTATCGAATCCCTAAAACACTCCCCCTCTTTAGGAACAAAGCATTTGGAGGTGGCTACTCCTTCGCCTGGCGGTAGGCGACATCGCTCCAGAAACGCCAGGCGGGGGTGTCGCACTTGAGCTGCGGAATCAGATATGGGACGAGGCCCGTGTTCCAGAAGGTGCGGTCGAAGAGGTAGTCCTCCTCGGCAAACAGCAGGGGCTGCACGACAATGCCGCAGACAATCGCTTCGCCTGAAATCGCCAGCGTCGCCTTGCCGTTGCGTATGTAGGCGGGCAGGACAACGGTTCTCTTGGAACCTTCCGCGATGTCAAAGGCAACCTGCCTGCCGTTGATGGAGGCAGTCCCTTTGGATGGTCCCGCCAAAGCCACATTGACCAGCACCAGCGCGTCAGGATGCGTGAGCGTCAGCGAATTATCACCACTTACTTTTGCGCCTGCGGAGAAGAGCGGTCCGCCAAGGCGGGTTTTCACGATGGAGACAGGCTTGCTCCATAGTTTCAGCGAGCCATTCTCAAACTCCTTAGAGTACATCACCCTCTGCGGATGAATCGCCATGCCCATGGCCGTGTTGCCGTCCGTGAACTGGATGCGCTGGCTGGCGCCACGGTTGTACTGATAATGCGCAAAACGGGTCGGGTGGATGCGGTCGAAATCCGTCACGCCAGAGCGCACCACAATCTTGTGGCAGTACTTTGCACCGTAGCGGAAACGTCCGCTGGCCATAAAGGCCACATAGCTGTCGCCATCGACCAAAAAGAAAGAGTAGGTTTCACTGGAGAGGTCGTCGTTGAAGAGGCCCCACGGCCCCATGGGCGTGAAGTCGATGCTGAAGGGAACCTTGCCGTTGATCTGGATGTCACGCACCTGGCTGAGTTCCCGCAAGTGCCCGTCAGGCTCCTTGCCCGTGAAGGTGTATTGCTTGGGCGGGGGATCGCTTCGGTGCATCCCGTGATGGACGGTGGCGGTGGCACCCGCCAGCAGCTTCTTGGGGATGCGCAGGGCATAGCCGAAGCCATTCAGCTGGTAGTCCTTGGGAAGGAGCGTGCCGCCAACCGTCACCTCCAGGCGTCCATCGTCGCGCAAAACGGTTTCGCGCACGGCGGAGCAGTCGCCCTCCATGCCACTCATGGAGGTCAGGAAGCCGCAGTTCTTGCCGTTTCTCCAGCCGACTGTAGTGGCGTTCTCCTGGAAGGAGGCGTGTCGCACAGGCAGCGTCACCTCGTTTTCAGATTGCCAGAGCTCGCCCGTGAAAAGCAGCTCGCCCTTCAGATAGACGGCACCGTCCGCATTGACGGTGAAATCGCCAGATTCGAAGCTTTTTGGAGCCTCGACAATCTCGCCGCGCATTTCAGCGGGCTTGTAGAACTGCTCGGCGCGGAACGGCTGTTCCAACGGCGCATATCTCTTGCCCGCGCCCGCCTTGACCATCGGCGGCTCCAGTATCTTCATCTGCGGCTTGGCACCACCGATTTTCAGTTGGGCGAAGCTCTTGAGCTCCTTGCCAGGGACGATGAAAAGCGTGGCAGAGCCCACCTTGTGCCCAGGTATGGCGATATTCCCCTCAAAGGGACGCTCCAAGAGCGCGTCTGTTCCGCAGGGAATCATCACCTTCACCGCCAAGTCTCCTTTGATTTCGGGGAAGGTGATGTTTTCGGGTGTTCCATAGCTGTAGGTCTTGCCGTATTCAACATCCTTTCCGCTGAAGTTCATCAGGTGGACGTAGATGGTGCCCGCGTCGGAGCCGTCCATCAACTGGTTGGCGATGGCGGGGACATCCTTCGGGAAGCCCTCGAACTCCACCAGAGCATCCTTGACGGCATGGCGGTAGAGCCAGCAGAGAAACTCTGCCGCGCCTGGGTTCTCGCGGTAGTTGTAGCGACTGCCGTTGCGCATCTCCAGCTCGTAGAGCAGCGTGCCGATTTGCCCGCCAACCGTGATGAAGCGTCCCTCGCCGCAGGAGGTTTCCAAGGTGAATGGGTGGCGTGAACCGCCGATTTTTGCCTCGGCAAGGAGCTTGACGGAGTTGTCCGTCGGCACCAGCTTGTCAATTCCTGCCAGTTCGAATGAGGTGGAGCTGCCTGGTGCGGCAATGGTTGCGGTGCCGTTCAGGGAACCGTCCCACTTGACCTTGAGCGTTTCGGCGAGGCGGTAGTTCATCAGGGGGTTGCCAGATTCGTCGAAGCGCGAAGTATTGCCCGTGATGACGGCTGTGCCGCCTGCCTTTACCCAGTTCACGAGGTTGTTGCACTGCGTGGCGGAGAGGGCGGCCTGGCTGGGGAGGATGAGCACCGTGTATTGTCCAAGGCGGTTGGGGTAGAAAAAGTCTCCATCCAGCAGCGTGGTGTATTGCAGGTTGTTGCGCAGGAAGGTGTCTGCGGTGCCGATGTAGTCGAACCAGGCGAACTCGCGGCTGTTGGAGGCCTTCTGCGTCTGCGTGGAGTTGAGCATGCCGACCTTGGTGAAGGGGCGCGCAAAGCGGTGCGGCATCCTGTCGGTCCACTTGTTGTACGTTTTGAAGAATGCCTTGCACTCATCATCGGTTGTAAGCCCCCTGTTTCCGTACCAGATGCCGTGGCGGCCCGCCTGGCACATCATCCAGCTCACATAGTTGGCGTTCGGGGTGACACACTCGCGGTTCAGGCTCCAGACGGGGATATTGTAGAAGTCACCGTACCCGTTGCGCATCTTCAGGTTGCGCATATTGCTCACCCAACTGTTGCGCGTGTTGTAGATCATATTCTCCCAGCCGACGAAGGGGCAGTTGTAGGCGGCAGTGCGCGTCAGGTCCTCGTTGGCGCTGACGGCATCGCCATAGTCGCTGCAATAGGTCATCATAATGGTGTCGGGGCGTATCTCCTGCATGGCGTTCAGCATGTCGGATTCCAGCTCCAGAACCTTGGTTACGGCGAAGCGGCGGTAGTCCCGCTGGACCGCATCCATCGCCCTTGGGTTGGACCAGTCGGGCGCGGACTTGCCCGTCTCCTTTGCATAGCTGGCACGGCAGTGGTCGCACGCGCAGAAGTTCCCGCTGCCATACGTCAGCTCGTCAATCATGAAGCCCGCTGCGCCGACAGCCTGCTGGTAGCGCCGCAGATAGTCAATCATATAGCGCACAAAATCAGGGTTCTGCGGGCAGTACCAATAGCTTGTCTCGCCTGTGCGGATATCCCGCTGGAGCCAGTCGATCGTGTGGAGCATCATCGGATAGCCCCTATAGCTCATGATGGTGGGGTCATGGTGTTCGATGAGCTCGATGCCCTTCGTCTTGAGGGCGGTGGAAAGCAGCCTGCCCGCCTCGTTGATTTTGTCAAACTCCTCCAGGAAGTTGGCGCGGAAGTGGCGACCGCTGTAGAGGACGACGTTGAAGCCCAGCTCCTCAAGCTCCTTGGCGCGCTTCTCTGCGGCTTCTGGTGTGGCCAACGCCATCCTGTCGTTCTGGTTGTCGCCTGCAAGTCCAACGATGGCGGCGTTGTAGAGGGCGGTGTTCACGTGCTGGTAGTGCCTCGGGGCCGTTGCACAGTACTCCTCGCCACCATTTTCGGCCTCGCCTGGACGGCGTGCCAGCGAGGTCAGTTCGCCTTCGTTCAGCGTGTTCAGCGCAAGTTTGTCCATTCGGAAGTTCATGCCGTCGTTGACGCTGACCGTTGCGGAATGGATGGTGGCGGTGTCTGGGATAAAGGCGATGCACTTCTGGAGGCCCGTGCTGAAGAGCGTCTGTCCGTCGGCCTGCACAACGGCGGCGGCGCGTCCTTCGTTCGTGTCCAGAAGCAGCAACATGGAGAGCGGGGAATCGACGGGGAAGTTGAAGGGTAGCTCCAGGTTCTTCTCGCCGAGCATCAACGAGGCCTTGCGGTTGCGGTGGTAGCGTCCACTGGAGAGGTAGAAGCCGACAGTGGACTTGGAGGCGGCATCCTTCAGGATAATGCCCCAGCGCCCCGATGACTGGCTCTTGCCGTTTGGGGTGGTGTTGAAGATGGCGGCGTCCAGGCGCAATGCCAGAAACACGCCACTTGCTGGCGGCGTAAAAGTGCGCACCAGTGAGACATCGGCCCCCTGGTTCAGGCTGTCGTTGCGCAGAAGCGAAACCTGCCCCTTCTCGACTGTCGGCACCAAGCGTCCCGCCACTTGGAAGCCAACCAGCCCGCTTTTTTCAAAATCCGCCTCGAAAACAGTCTCCTTCGCGGTTAATGAAAACGCTGTAAGGACAACAACCAGAAAAGAAAAAAGTTTGCTCATGGCGGTATGGGATGGGTTTGGTTAATTGGGGCAGTTTGATGCAACAAAATTTAGTCTATTTTTTGTGCCTAACAAGTGAAAAAACAGCAAAGAGTAAGAGTAATCGTTGAGTCTTCTTCATGCCTCTGCAAAGAGGTCATCCTGCGTAATGACGGACTGGAATAGTCCTGAATGCAGATTGTTCTTCACACCATTTGCCGTGACAAGCGTCAAGTGGACCGCCTGACGTGGCTTGACATGCTGTATGAACAGCTCCTCTTTACGCAGAATATCCTTTTCCACTTCTTTACTCACGACAAACTCCGTCCTGGAGTATTTCATTTCGCAGATGTTGATAATCTGGTCCTGCCTCTCAATCAGCAAATCAATTTGCGCACCATCCTCTTCAGCATCTCCTTTGACGGCCCATGACGAGACGCTTGTGCTGACGCCAGCGATGCCGAGCGCCTTTTTTATTTGTGGGAGATGAAGCAGACACACCTGCTCGAAGGCAATCCCAATCCAGGCGTGATATGCAGGGGAGTTCAGCATGTTCTGCCAGGCTCCGCCACCGCTTATCCTATTGTTTTTCATAAATCTGTAATAAAAAAGCGTGAATGGGTCCTCAAGCTGGAAGAGCCCATCCTTTTGCTTCTTGCCTATTGCCCGATAATAGCGGATGAATCCGCAGTGCTCCAATGCCTCCAAGACCTTTGTAAGACGGCCATTCTCGCAAAGGCCAGTCGCCTTGAGCAGCTCCTTCTTGCCCAAACCGCAAAGCCTGCCAGCCAGTGCCGTCACAATCGCCAAATAGGGCTCTGGCTGCCGAAAGAGCGAGGCATAAAGGGCATTGAACTCATAATGCAGTTCACCGTTTTCCCTGAAGAAAAGCCTGTCAATCGCCTGTGATACGCTTTCCCCCCTCTCGATGAAGCTCCAATAGTGCGGTATTCCCCCCATGACCATATAGCACTCAAGCACCTGCATCCGATTCCACCCCAGCTTCTTCTTTTCCGCATATATTTCGCATTCATGAAGGCTGAATGGAAGCAACTGCAAGCTGCGCGTAATTCGGTTGTGAAGACCACCGTAGTTTTTGATGATTTTCTCTATAATCCATGAAGTGGCCGAACCGCAGACGACAAGCACAATATCGGAACGGGCTGCGCACCATCCGTTCCAGAAATGGTCCAATGCGCTTACAAATTCCGAGCGTGGGGTTTCCATCCACGGCAGTTCATCCAAAAACACCACCTTCTTCCCTGCATGGCATGTAGCCAGGAAACGCTCCAGCAAGTGAAACGCCGAATACCAGTCTTTCGCCATGCATTTCTCGCGGCACCCTGCCTGCTGGAGTGACATGCAAAACTCCCTGATTTGGTGCTTCATGTCCCCAGACGCCAACCCCGTGTGCTGGAAAACAATCTGATTTGCATAGGTTTTACGCACCAAGAACGTCTTGCCAACACGACGCCGACCATAAACGGCGATGAACTCCGAATTGTCGCTCTCCAGCGCCGACAACAACCTGCGCCGCTCATTCTCACGCCCTATGAACATGCTTCTACTCCGTTATTGCTCACTAGTGTTTTTCACGCTAATATACCTCAACAATGCATTATATCCAGCTAAAAGTCATTTTTTTTAGTAGATTTAGCTGATTATAACCACTTTCAAATGCTTGTTTCTTGTTCAAAGCAGGCTTTTGCGTGCAAAAAAACGCTAGTTTTTTCCATTAGCTATGTTCCCCCAAGGGTAGGTAAGGCAACGTTTTTTGTTGCGCCCTAACGGGCGCGTATATTTGGGGGCAAACCTACCCAATGCCACGCGCCCTTTCGGGCGCTTGCATTGGGCTACGATTGTTGCGCACGATCGTGCGCTGGCCGCTTCGCGGCCTCCGAAAACTACCCTCGGGGGAACAGAGCGTTTCCATTAGCCTATTCAACGAAGTCCAGCTTGATTGCTGAAAGCGATGGCAGGCGAACTGATTTGCCGTCCACTTTGACGGTTTGCGGCTGCGGGAGGAAATTAACCAGGAAGGTCGCTTTTCGTCCATCGGGGGCCTCCCAGCTGGAATGGAATACACTGGGGTATTCACGCACCTCACCGTTGCTCAAATGCAGCTGCCACGTGCCAGATGTGATTTCGTGCAGTGGCTTGTGCATTTTGCCATGGCGCAGGAACTCAGGATACTTCCTGCGCATGGCGTTCAGGTTCTTCAGCAAACACAAGATAGGTTCTTGTTCTGGAGGACGCGCATTTCCATCGGCCGCCCCCCAACTGATCAAACCGTTTTCCCGCAGGGGAACCGTCAGCATATCGCCTGCATGGAAAGCGTATCCCAGACGCCACAAAAAGTTGTGCGGACACTTCTCCACGGCCAGTTTTGAAGGGAACTGGCATTGATTGCCCATGAAGTTATTGGTGTATTCGTGGAAGACATATTGATAGAGCGGCACGGGGGTTCCCAGGTTCATTACGAACTGTGGTCGCAAGTCGTTGATTGGCAGTCCCTCGATGAAAGGCTCGGCGGCGGCGCATTCTGTCCCGATCAGCATGTTCTTGCCCAAGGCGCGGATATCCTTCTGCATTTCCGCAAGCAGACTCGTCATAGCCTTGGTATTGACAGCGGAGGGATGCGGCAGATGATGATGGTCGTGAGAAAAACAACACCGCGCCCCGCCCCCGAGGTCCTGGTCGAAAAGCTGGTACACATCGATATTGTTGCGTGCGGCGGCACGGATCTGCTCACGCAGCACTTCACGACCGAATGATTCGGTCAGACACAGGTGATACCCCATGCGGATTCTGCGCGAGAAGAAACGTTTTGGTTTGCCGTTGGTGCCGCACACCATGAAACGAGCCAGCTTTTTCCTGCGGTATTCGGCAACGCCAGAATAGCTGTTGGTCGTACTGCGCTGCGTCCATGCGGCTCCAGAGCCATAGATGCCGATATGATGTCCCTGCCGATGCAAGGGTTCGGTCAATTCCGCCATTGCTTTCTCGCCTCCCATAGGGGGCCAGACGTATGGGGGAAGCCAGGGACCGTGCTGGTCGGCGCGCATCAGCATCACCAGCAGCCTGCTGTCCACTGCCTTGGCCAGACGTCCCGCATGGGGCAGGATGTTGGAGTATGGGAAATACTCGTTGGCTCCGTCGGCTATCTCCGCTCCGCCCCGCACTGTCACGATCATCGTCACAGGAGACTCGTCCAGCCACTTCGGCAGCATCGGGTTCTTAGGCATGGGGCGGTAGGACTCAATCCAGTCGCGGTAAATCTCCGCGGCATCCATCCAGTCCCCCTCAAAGCCAGTCAGCATATACTCGAACTCAGGATTGCCGAAGGTTTCAATTGCCAGGCGCAAATTGCCGTGGTTGTCCGCGAAAAACTCTGGCATTTTGGGGCCGTGCTGTTTGTCCAGCGCGGCAAAGAAAACACCGCCTCCCGCCAGCAGATGTGCGATGAACTGCATTTGGCAGCGCCCTGGATAGATATGGATATATTGCTCTGGTTTGAAATGAATGATGCGGTTGTGCGCGTCATCGGAGAGCACCCCCTCGCTGTACGGTGATAAAACCTTCCCGTTATCAGCACAGACAATCACCAGCGGGTCGAGCAGACGTACCGACATGTTTTCAAAGACATAGCGGAAATAGAACCGCCCGTTTCGGCAACGGATGCGAAGACGGACGCTCCATTCGGGGTGGCCTGGATACGCGCCATAGCAGAACTCGTTGTCCTCGAAGACAAACGAAGTGAACTTACGACTATGGACACGGGTTCCATCATCCAGGGTCAGACTGAAAAGCTCCCCTGCTGGTTTCAGATGTTCACAATCCCCGCGTAGGAAGGAGCGCAGGGCGCCGTTTCGCCTGGAAAAAGAGAGGCGATTCTTTCCTGATGTCAAAACAATCTCTTTCATAGAACTGTAGAACTGTGAATATTGGTTAATTCGTCTGAAGTTCAATCAGCTAATTACCTGGCACCCAGACGGGAACGCTGTTGTCTGGCGTCCAGCCTTCCCACGATTCGGCAGAGTGGCGACGGCTTTCAGGCGCAATCGGCTTGACTGGCGACGGCTGCATCTCCATGACAATGGCAAACGCGGAGTCGTGGCGTTGGAAAACACCAGAATGTGTGTTCCATTTGTAATCCATGCGCGGTAACAAGCGTTAATATATCTTCAATCTGCATTATAGCCAGCGATATTTTGTTGATTTAGGTTATTGTGCGAAATATGTTGATGACAACAATGGAATTGGCGTTGAGGCCAGCTTCACAAACCCAGCAAGGAAACTATCCCGTATCCGCATCGGCACCCGACAGACTCTATTAATGTCCCTGATGCTGACGCTGTTCATATCGGTGCTGGTATGGACTTTTGAAGAGGAGATTGTGGCGATTTGCGGTCTTGGAGGCGAAGCAGGCGGCTATTGCCTGCGGCATCTTAGCGCCGTAGCCCTTATCAACATCGTCCTCTCCGTCTATATCCCGCTTTTCGGTGTCTTCCAGGGGACGGGGCACAGTGGCGTCCCCGCCATCGTGGCCATCGGAGCACTGGGGATGCGCGTTCTAGTTACCTATCTTTTCCGCTACAGCGCATTTCTGGGCAGCTCTGTCATCTGGTGGAATGGTATCTTCGGCTTCGGAACTGGCTTCCTGATTTCCTGGTCATACTATCTCGCAGGCCATTGGATGCAACAGAAACCATCAAACAGAAAATAACTTATGGCATGGTGGACAAAACATATATATTCAATATATTGTCTAGGGTAATAGTTCTAGAACCTCTAGAACCTCTAGAGCCTCTAGTTTACCAGCAAACAATCAAAGGGCCAAAACATGAAACGAGCGATTTTAGCAACCATTCTAGTGGCTGTTCTGGGCGTATGCCAGGCGGCCGAGGGCAACAAAACCAATTCAGAGGAGGAGCGCACGATGTCAATTCAAAAGACCTATCAGTTCATCAAGGACGCAAAGACCTATTACCTGGCGACGGTGGAGAAGGACCAGCCCCGCGTGCGCCCCTTCGGAACCATCCACATTTTCGAGGGCAAACTCTATATCCAGACGGGCCGCAAGAAGAACGTGGCGCAGCAGCTTTTGGCCAACGGCAAGGCGGAAATCTGCGCCTTCAAGGACGGCAAGTGGATCCGTGTTTCAGGCGTACTTGTGGATGACCCGCGCCGCGAGGCCAAGGCCTCCATGCTCAGCGAATATGAATCCCTGAAGAAAATCGGCTATTCTGCCGACGACGAGAACACGATGGTGCTCTACTTCCAACCAGGAACGGTCACATCGACCATCTACTCCTTCACCAATCCGCCAGAAGAAATGAAGTTCTAGAGGATATTACAATATGGGCAAATCCACGCATTGCAGAATGGCGGCAAAGCTTTTGGTGCTTCTGACATTTGTTCTTCCTGTTCTGTTCGGGGCGGAGCTAGAGCTTGTCAACGAAGGCAAGACGCTTTATGTCATCACCTATGCCGATAGTCCCTCGCAGAATCTGTTCCTCCAGTACCGTAATGCGGCGGATTTACTCAAGGAACTCATCGCAAAACGCACAGGCGTGACGCTGAAAGTCGTTCCTGAAAAATCACTGGAAGCAGACGTTCACGCCATCCATGTCGGACCGACCGCCGCCGCAAAATCGCGTGGGTTGGTCAAGAGCGAATGGCTCCTTAACGAGTATCGCATGAAGGCGGACAAAGGGGATGTTTTCCTGTTGGGCGATGACAACGATCCTGTCCCAACGCAGAAACAGGGCTTCCACCGTCTGCGTCTGGGCTCCGTGAAGGCCATTCTGGAGTTTGCAAAAAAGTTTGTGGGCGCCGATTTCCTCTATCCCGACAAGGAAGGCATTTACGTCCCACACAGCACAAGCCTTGCGGTGCCAGAGGAGCTGGATGTTACCGCCGTCCCCTACACGCGCTTCGCCATCGGGCGCAGCACAGAACCGTACTACGCAATGGCCAACGACATGCTGCCCGCGCCGTGGTACCGCTGCCATGGTGGACACTCACACATCCCCGCCATTCCCCCTGCCAAATACCTTCAGGAGCATCTGGAGTACTTTGCTGTGGTCAATGGCAAGCGCAACGGCTACGCCTCGATACCGCAGTACTGCCTCTCCAATCCAGAAGTCCAGAAGCTGATCTATCAGGAGCTGCTGGATTCGCTCAACCTTCCAGGCGTGCAGGAGACCCAGCTGGCGCAGACCGACGGCTTCCGCGTCTGCGAGTGCGACGCCTGCAAGGAGTTCTTCAAGGAGGGCGCAGGAGAGGCGCTGTGGAAGCTGCACCTTAGGATGGCAGAGCGCCTGCTAAAAGAGCGTCCAGGCAAATTCGTGCGCATCATTGCCTACGGCCCCACCGTCGAACCGCCTTCTTTTACAAAGGTCTTCCCGCAGAATGTCTCCGTCACATTGGCTGCAGGCCAGAAAATGAGTGAAAGTTATCTCAAGCGGTGGCAAGAGTGCAAGGTGCCTGGCGGTTTTGACGTATATCTCTACAACTGGGGCGAATACCACACTGAAGGCCTGACGCCTTCCTTCTCCATAAAGAAGGCGCAAGAACAGACTGCCTTGTTCAGAAAGTATGGCATCAACGCCATCTACTTCTGCGGTTTGACGGAGCTGCCAGGCATGAACAGCCCCGTCGTCACCTATTACCTCCGTGCTTTTGCAGGTGACACGAATTCGCCCGAGGCCTTCCTCAAGAGCTTCTGCGAAAAGAGCTTCGGTTCAGAAGCCGCCTCCTATATGGAGCAGTTCTACACTCTGCTTTACTCCCGTATCGACCTGTCTGATGCAGCAAAAGAGGACTACACCATGCCTGGTGCCCAAAAGCAGAGTAAGAGCGTTTTTGCGCCCAATGTGGCTTTGCTCCATCAACGCTACCCCGACGAGATGCTTGCGAAGCTGGACACCCTGTTGAAAAACGGGGAGGAGAAGGCCACCAGTGGCAGGAAGCTGCTGGAACGGGCGCGTCTTGAAATGGACTACTTGAAGCTCACAGCTGGAGGTTGCAACGACTTCTACGCCTATCACGCCACCCCTACCCAGGAGGTGTTTGAACGGTTAGCAAAACGCATCATCGACCGCAAGCAATTCATCAAAGCCCTGCCTACCTATCCAGTAGGCGGCAAGCAATACATGAAGGGAAACCTCTATCTCCCCACATTGGGGCATTTCCCCGTGGAGATGGTCATGGACAACGGCAGGCTGGGCGCCCCCTTGAAGGCCCCCTTCAACTGGGATGTGGAGTACTACCTTGAAAAGCACATACGCCCGTCAGGCAGAATCCTGAAGGCGGGGGATAGCGAATGGCAGCAGATGATCGATGTCTTCGGCAACGGCCAGAACGCCTACGTCAAGGAGCACCCTGTCTTTGTGCGCTGCCGCGTGGAGGGCGAAAACCTCATCGCCGAAATGCGCTACGACAACCTGGAGACCGACGTCAAGAGGGGCACCATCTGGGTGCGGCTCCAGAAGGACGCGCAGTCTCCGCGCTATCGCGTGTGGTGCAATGCCTTCGGCGGAGACATCGCCATCGCCGTTCGCACAAAGGTCCAGGAGGGCAACGACTACGACGACAAGTATGAAAACAACCCAGAACTGCTCAAAAAGTTCCCCGTCAAAACCCAATTCATCGCCAACGAGGGCGAAAGCCCCTTCACTCGCATCACCATCCCCCTTGAGCTTTTCGGTGGTCCCGCCACGCCTGGCGAAAAGCGCTTCATCGACTTCAACTTCCATTTCAAGAAAGAGGTGTACACCTGGGAATACAACCTCAACCTGCTGAACTGGCGCCACCGCTACACCTCTATCGGAACACTGGAGTTCTAAACTTGCTTTCTTCTCCAAGAGAGTTGTTTAGCGTAGGTCGCGTAAGCGGCCAGCGCACGGAGTGCGCGACAATCGTAGCCCAATGCAAGCACCCGTAGGGTACGCAGCATTGGGGGAAGGCCGCCCTCCTGACTTCGCGCCCGCTAGGGCGCAACAAAAAACGTTGCCGTTACCTATTCTCTTGAGCAACATAAAACGTTTGCAATAAATAGTCAAAGATACAACAATGTTCAAAACGAAATATGAGATAAGAACGTTGCTTGGCATTGTGGGTATCATTCTTTTCGGCATCGTTCTTTTTAACTATTATTCCTACTACAAACTAAAGAGAAGCTATCATTGGGATAAAAATGACCAACATGTTTTGAACGATATTTCAAGCTTAGCTCGTATATTAGGAGTCCCCAGAACTCTTTTTGACTTCTCGATTGGGAAGACAGATTTGTTTTTTATTCATTATGAGGAAACACCAATCTCCACTTACCTGATACGTCCTGAAAGGAAATATCTGTACGATGATAATCCATACACTTTTGGACATCTTTATGCTTTGGTTGTGGATGCACACGATAATGTAGTCGCACGAATGGATGTCACAGAATGCAGGTCCTTGCTAATAGCTAAGTTTAAGCTCTTAGAGCGTTTTTCTTTTACATCAGCACCTTTGGAATTAAGAGCAAGGGGATTAAGCAGGATTAATTCTCTAGGTAATATCGGTATAATGGAAAAAGGGACTTTTAGTGATAATCAAATCACAGCGTCTGAGCTCTGTTTTGTTCGCGGAGGTACCATTGTACACCTGGTAGCGTTGCCTGAGACAACGAATCTGCTGGATATAGCCAAGACCATAGACAAGGCATTATTCTGGGCAATATGGCGGAAACGGTTACTCTGGCTATGTGTTATTATTTCACTGTTAGCCGTTTTGAACCTGTGCTTGCGCATGCGTTCATCAGGAGCGAAAAAAAGCAATGAATACAAGCTAGATTCACCGCCAAAACAGGACAAACAAGAAGAAGGGTAGTTTTGAAATTACCTCTTTAGCGCAGTAATTGTAAACTAAATCTATAAAAAATGTATTTTATCTACAGATATGGCTTGCATTTGTAAAAAGACAAGCTAGATTAATCGTCATGGACAAAGCCATTGACATAGTCTATATTCGTGGGAAAATACCTAACGATATATTCACCACCCTGGAACTGAAAGAACTCCTAAAAGGCTATCAGAATCCAGGGGCCAAGATAGCATCTTTGCTTCATAGTGGACATATAATTTCTTTAAGACGAGGGCTTTATACCTTTTCTGAACCATTGAGAAGAGGGCCTTTGTCCGATGGTGTCATGGCAAACAGCATTTACGGCCCCAGCTATGTTTCCGAGGAGTTTGCCCTAAGCTATCATGGCCTTATACCTGAAACGCCTGGTATGGTGACCTCCATTGCCATGGGGCGTTCCAGGATGTTTTCCAATGATTTCGGCGTTTTTACATATCGCTATTGCCGTTCCAAGGCCTACTCCATCGGGGTCATGCTAGCTGGTGCAGAGAAGCAACGCTTTCTTATAGCATCCCCCTTTAAGGCTTTGTACGACAAAGTACTAAACGATACGCGCTGGGATGGCGACGATCCTGAATGCTATCTGGAAGAGGATTTGCGAATCGACTTGGAAGTTTTGCAAACGCAGGACAAGCAGACTCTTCATGACCTCGCTCCTTTTATGGAAGGACATCTGAGAAAACTGTATCACTTTCTGGAGAAACTATGAGCGTAAATCCAGTCATAATAGAAATGTTGGCAGCTTATCGTTGCCAAAACGAAAGGGAAGTGGTTGGGGCTTTGCGTGAAATCATGCAGAATGTCGCCCTGCTTGCTCTTTCGCGTACAGACTTTTTTCAGAAAGCCGCTTTCTACGGTGGAACGGCTCTTCGCATACTCTACGGCCTCAACAGAGGCTCTGAAGATATGGATTTCACGTTATTGGAACAAGATGAATCATTTGACTTGAAGGATTATTCAAGTGAATTGGAAACAGAGTTCAGCTCCTTTGGACTTCATGCCGTCTTTTCCAGAAAGCTAAAGGCTGATGGAAACAACATCCAGTCTGGCTTTCTCAAAAGCAATACTCTTGTGCAGTTGCTCTCCATAGGATTGGACGAAGAGTTAATCAAACGCATTCATCCTCAAAGCGAAATCAAAATCAAGGTGGAGGTGGATGTATGCCCGCCAGAGGGCGTGCATACAGAGATTCGCTACGTCTATCAGCCCATACCATTTGCCATACGTTCATGCACACTGCCCACGTTGCTATCTGGAAAACTCCATGCCGTGCTTTTCCGCAAATGGCGTACGCGCATAAAGGGACGTGACTGGTATGATCTGGCATGGTATGCCGCTAAACATCCAGAATATAACCGAAAGCATTTGGAAATGAGGTCAAGACAATCAGGTGATTATGACAAACAGGAACCTCTGACAGCATCAACAGTCCTGCAGCTTTTGACACAACGCCTCGAAGAGGTGGATATCGAGGCAATGAAAGCTGATGTGCGACCATTTTTGCGTAATCCAAAAGATATTGACTTCTGGAACAAAGAGTTTTTCCTTGATGCGTTCAGCAAACTAAAGGAAATGTGATCAGATTATATAATTGAGGAAATTGCAGACCATGAAAAAACATCTACTCACACTTTGTAGCATTCTTCTGCTAATGACCGCTTGCAAAAGCGTTCCTGAAACAAAGAACCTCCAAACGGGGAAACTCCAAACAGGGAGCCTTCCGTTCATTGAGCTGACAAAAAGCAGTGCTGTCCGTATCGTCATTCCAGCGGAGCACGCCAATCCAGGGATTGAGACATTTCTCCAGCAGTGCGCCAATGTTATCAGACGCGGCTTGAAGGAAACGCTGGGCATTGACGCACCCGTCGAAGTCGAAGGGAAGCGCAACGCTTTCGAGGGGCACACCTTCTTCCTTGGCAACACGCAGGCCATCCGCAGCATTGGCTTCGAGCCAGCCACGTTTGAGAACTTCGACGCCGTCATCGCCACGCGCGGCAATGACATCTTCATCGCAGGCAACGACCGCCACCGTTTCGGGAAGCCAGAGGCCGTGCGCGGCAGCAACCAGTGCGTGCTCGGCACAGTCACGGGCACTGTGCGCTTCGTCGAAAAGTACCTCAACGGACGCTTCCTCCTTCCTGGCAGCGTCGGGCTGGACTTTGAAGAGTGCGCAAAACTATCCGTTCCAGCAAACTTCACCTGGCGCATTTCCCCGCGCATCATCATGGGCGGCGGACGCTATAACGAGCTCTTCTACGACTACTCCAACTCCAACCCTGGCTACGGTGGAATCCATCTCTACGGAGGGCACTCCTACTACACCGCCGTTCCAGCCAAGGAGTACGCCCAAAGCCATCCAGAGTATTTCGCGTGGCGCGACGGCAAGCGCTCATCGCTTGGCAACCACCTCTGCATCTCCAATCCCGATGTGCAGGAGCTCATCTACAAGGAGATGCTCAGTAAGCTGGATGGGGGCGCGGAGGCCGTGGAGCTGGCGCAGACCGACGGCTTTACACCCTGCCTTTGCGACCAATGCAAAGCCTATGGCAACACTGACGACTATGGCGAAAAGCTCTGGATTCTCCATCGCTCCATGGCGGAACGTCTGCTGAAGGAGCGCCCTGGCAAGAAGGTGGTCATCATCTGCTATCCCCCAAACTCCGAGCCGCCGAAGAGCTTCAGCGAGTTTCCCGCCAACACCATGATTGAACTCTGCCGCTACTCAGACGAGTTCTTCAACGAGTGGAAAAAAGTCAAGGTGCCTGGCGGCTTCCTCACCTATATCTACAACTGGGGCGACTACCAGGTGACGGGGTACACGCCCAAGCTGCCGCCCTCCTATATTGCCGCCCAGGCGAGAACCTTTGCCGCCAATGGTGTCAAGGGTGTCTATCGCTGCGGGTGCGGCGAGCTTTGCGGACTGGAAGGCCCCGTCTATTATCTCTATGGCAAGATGCTGGAAGACCCTAGCTTGAACGTTGAAGCGCTGCTCAAGGAATACTACGCAAGGGCCTATTACGAAAGCGCGGCACCCATGCGCACCTTCTTCGACACCCTCCACCGTGCGCTGGAGTTTATGTCTTGGAACAAGGAGAACCGCTACTTCTCCAACCAGAGGAATGTATTCAGCGCACTCTATCCGCCCGATGTGATGGAAACGCTCGAAAAGAACCTTGCCCGTGCGGAAAAGCAGGCGACACAGGAGAAGGTCAAGGCGAGGCTGCTGCTTGTCCGCAAGGAGTTCGACTACTTGAAATCCATTGTGGATGTGGTGCGGCTCTATCAAGCCTACCGCACCGCTCCCTCCTGGGAGACCTTCGATCTGCTTGCACAGAAAATCGACACACGGAACGCATTGATTGCGTCCATGCTGGGCAAAAACGGACGCGCGGCACGCCTGTCGGAGTTCCCTGAAGTTCGCTTCTTCGATGGAGCCTCCAAGGCCTACCTGGCGGACAATGGGCGCAGCGCGACTTTGGGTGCCCCCTTCAACTGGAACACCGCCTTCCTCAAGGAGAAGGGCATTCTCCCAGGTACTACGGCGAAAAAACTCACGGTGAAAAGAATCAAAGGTGATGCCGTGTTCAACGACTTTGCCACTGGCGTATGGGAGGCTCTTCCATGGGAGGAACTGGGGGGCATCCAGCTGGGGCCAATCGTCGAGAAGACTCGCTTCAAAGCCGCCTACGACGACAAGAATTTCTACCTTGCCTTCGTTTCCGATCTAGACCCCAAAAAGACATTCAATTCACTAGGCAAGGACGGTCCTTGCTGGCGCAACGACTGCATCGAAATCTTGCTGGACCCTGCTGGCGACCGCCAGAGCTTCTACCACGTGATCTACACGCCCGCTGAGGAATCGCGCTATGACGAGGCGTTTGGCTTCATCACCGACCCGCTGCATCCCCTCTACAACAAGAACGACCCTTCGTGGGACGGCGACTGGAGCTATTCGTGTCGCCGCGAAGGCGGGAAGTGGTATTCCCTTTTCACCGTGCCTTTTGAAGCTCTGAAGACCCAAGTCCCGAAGCCAGGAAACACCTGGACGCTGAACGTTGGGCGTGAATCGCGCATTATCGGCGGCAGCGGCAACGAAGTCCCCGAGCTTTCGCTCTGGTCGCCGAACCTCGAAAACGCAGGTTTTCATGACCGCGAGACCTTCGGCGAAGCCGTGTTTGAATGACGGCTATTTGGTAATGCCTCACCGATGGGTATGAGGAGTCGCTTACCTTTCGAGTCAGGAAGGCGGTGGACAAGCGAAATGCCTGCGATTGAGTTGATTCCTTCGGAACAGCGAGTAAATTTATACATGACAACCTCATTTGTGATTTGATTGATTCTCTATGTTCATAATATGCTGTAAACAAATGAGTTGTCATTTAGAATGCCTGCATTTTGTTAGTTTTTTGAAGTTTTCTTAACGGATTCAGGTGTTTGCGTATATCTGCCGTTATGCCAACACTTCTTTGAAACAGGGGAGATTTGGAAGAATGAAATTGCCTTTGCGTTCTAAAACTTTTCTTCTTTGGGGTGTGCTTGGATTGATGGTTGCTCATGCCGAGAGTTTCCACCCGCTGATGGAAAAATACCTGACGCAGATTCCGAATGGCATTGGACGCCCACGGGTGCTGTTTACCGATGCCGTTTTCAAGCAGATGCAGGAGGACATGCTGCATAATCTGGAACTGAAGAAGGGCTTTGAGCGCCTGAAGGGCAAGGTTGACGCCTATCCAGAGGATATCAGCGAAGAGGCCTGGAGCAAGGTTTTCTACACCCGTGACAAGTTCGGGCCGACCGCCTTGCGCTGCGCATTTGTCTGGAAGCTGGTAGGTGGGGAGCAGTATCGTGACAAGGGGATCAAGCTGGTAGCGGCCGCCGCCAAATGGTATAATGACTGCTATGCCGCGGAAACCGCCATCGACTGGACGGCCTTCACGCGCATTGACGCCCTGTGCGCATACGACTGGCTCTATGAAGCCATGACCGAAGATGAGCGCAAGAATATAGGCACCGCCTTGTTCAATCATGTCAAGGCTGCCCAGGACACAACCTGGATTATCAAGTCTGGGATGCAGCACAAGGGCGAGGGTACCAGCAACTGGAAGGCCAGCTTTTACGGCACACCCCTCCTGAAGTTCTATGCAGGACTGGCATTCCTCAACGCTGGCATTGACGACGCCTGCGCGGAAAACTACTTGAAGAGTGGGCTGTCGGATTATCTGAACATGCTGAGCTATCGTGCGGAGATGGCGGGCGAGGACGGCGGCGGTAACAACAGCTCCCCAGGCTATGCCTTCGGCGACGCACCCGTCTGCGAATGGTACTTCTATCACTGCTGGCGCAGCCTGACTGGGAAGAACATCGCGATGGACTTCCCAGGCAACGGGATGCTTCCACACTGGTTATTCTACGCCTCCTTTCCCGCCATGGACGGCAAGCTGCTGGAGCATGGCACGGGCGGAGCCTGGCATATCGACAATCAGCTGAAGATGAATCTGCGATACCTGGCGCAATACCGCGCCTTCTTCGACAACCACCCCGCTGCTTGGCTGGTGGACTATTTCATCTCCCTGCAGGATGATTTCAAGAGCGACGAATACATCTATTTCTCTGGCTCCTGGTCGTTTGCAGGCTATCAGCCCTGGATGCCCTTCATGTACAAATACACCAGGCGGGCAGATCTCAAGATCGACATGGCGCGCTTCGAGCAGTTTCCAAAGGCCTACTTCTTTCCCAAGCTGGGACAGACCTACATGTTCAGCGGCCGAGGCAAGGAGGACACCTATGCGTTGTTCACCTGCGGCGCACAGTCGGCGGCACACAAGCAGAATGACGAGAACCACTTCGTGATCTACAAGGGCGGCTTCCTGGCTTTGGACAGCGGCACTCGGACGGCCTCTGGCTGGAAGGACTGGCTGGATGACTGCTGGCATGACAACAACTACTCCGCCACCAGCATCGCCCACAACGTGGTGCTCATCCGTATGGAGGGGGAGACCTTCAACGGCTGGCCTGAGCAGAGATTTGCGGTAGCCAACCACGGCGGCATGCGCAAGTCCACAGGCGGCGTGGTCAAGGCCTTTGAGACCAACGACCTCTTTACCTACGTATGCGGCGATTCCACCGCCTGCTACCATCCTGGCAAATGCAAGAAGATGGTTCGCCAGTTCCTCTTTGTGCAACCAGATTACTTTGTCATCTGCGACAGCGTAGAAAGCGTCTCCTCCGACCAGCCTCAGACCTGGCTGCTCCATTCGCAGAATGAGCCTGTCGAGGAGGGCGACCTCTTCCATTTCGATGAACTGGCTGGTCGCCTCTACTGCAAGACCTTCCTGCCAAAGGGCTATAAACGCACGAAGGTCGGCGGCCCTGGCAAGGAGTTTTGGGTGGACGGCAAGAACTACCCCCTGGGAAACACCCGCCTGGAGGAGTACAAGAAACGCAACGTCACTAATCCGCTCTGGGGTAATTGGCGCATGGAGCTTGCTTCAGGAGAGCCGTCCCAGAAGGTGCGCTTCCTGAACATGCTCCAGGTGGGGATGAAGGAGCAGCTTCAGAGCATGGTCCAGGCGGAATACCTCCAGGAGAACGACATGGATGGCGTGCGCTTCAACGCCATCGACGGCACCGAATACACTGTCTTCTTCAGCGAGGATGGCCTAGGAGGCAGAATCCGCGTCAAGCGCAATAATGCGACAATCCTGGAGCGCGACCTGACCACCACAGTGCAAAAACAGACACCCTTTCAAAAGTGATTAGTGATTAGGGATTAGGGATTAGTGATTAGTGATTAGTGATTAGGCTTCTGGAGGCTCTAGAAACTTAGAAACCTAGGAGTCTAGAAGCTCTAGAAACCCAGATTACACTAAGCACTGACCAATGACCACTAACCACTAGTCACTAACCACTAATCCCTGACCCCTAACCCCTGACCACTAATCCCTGACCACTAACCACTAACCCCTGACCACTGACCACTAACCACTAATCACTGACCACTAACCACTGTAGCATCCCTCGAGGAGGAGAATCTTGACGATGAAACCTTGTAGAATCAGTTTTTGCGGGGCGGGCAAATGGGTGCGCGCCTTTCATATTCCCATGCTGGAGCAGCGTGCCGACCGTTTTGCCATCCGCGGCTTTTACGATGTCTTCCAGGAAAATGCGGTTGCCTCTGCGGCGGGGAAATACCATGTATTCAGCAGCATGGAGGAGTTGCTTCAGGATGACGAGACCGATGTGGTCCTGGTCGCGACGAAGCCAGTGGATACCCATTATGAGGCGACGATGCGGCTGCTGGAGGCGGGGAGGAATGTCATCCTTGAAAAGCCGATGACCTACAGCTCTGAGCAATGCGATGCACTGATTGCGAAGGCGAAGGAGAAGGGGGTGCTGTTTACGGTCAACCACAATCTTCGGTGCAGTGTCTGCCTGAAGGCGACCAAGGAGGTCATACGCCAGGGGCATGTGGGTGAGGCCGTCAATGTGGAGATCACCTCGCCGCGTTCCTGGTATGATCAGATTGACTTCAGCAACTATGCCGTGCATATGATTGACCAGGCGCTGGCGATAAACCGTTCTCCACTGAAGGAGGTGATGGCCTGCACGGCGCATCGCAACGACCCCATGTCGAGCTGCGGCTACGGGGCGGCGCTGCTGGTATTTGAAAAGCTGCCAAGCATCACCGTCTCGCTGCTTCCCCTGCCCATGAAGCAGGCTATTGCGGACGAGCATCCCTACAGGGGTTATTTCCGTTTCCGCGTCACTGGCACAAAGGACAGCTTTGCCATTGCCGACCTCAGCCACATTCCTGCTGCCGAACAGCTCCTCTGCAGGAGCTCCTACTACTTCGACAATGCTGAGCCTGACTTTACGCGGCCCGAGTTTGTCCAGAGCCTGGACAAGGCCTGGTATGACTTCTTCTACGAGAGCTGGGCGGGGGGTGCGCCGCTGCTGGTGTCGCCCGAGGAGGCCCGCAACAATATCCGCTGCGCGGAGCTCATCACCGAATCGTCGCGCTTGAACCGCGCCGTTGACGCCACCAACATGCTGCCGATTCGAAAGGAATGTCTGATATGAAAAAGATTTTGATCATGGGGGGAGGGGAGTTCCATGACTACGAGGGATGCAGCGAGGTTATGGCGCGTCAGCTCCGTGCCTTGCCAGGCTATGAGGTCGAGGTCTCCATCAACGATCTCAACCGCCTCCGTCGGGGGGCCATTGACCAGGTGGACATCCTGGTTTTCTATTGGACCAAGGACCACTTGAGCGAGGAACAGAAGCAGGACCTGCTCTCCTGGTGCGCAGAGAAGGGCAAGTTCGTGGGGGTTCATTGCGCCGCCACCGCCTTCAAGGACTGCCCCGAATACGAGGCAATGCTAGGGGGCCGCTTCCGCAAGCATCCGCCGTACCGCGAGTTTTACGTGACGGTCAAGCCTGGCCATCCTGCCATGAAGTACTTTGATTCCATCACCCCGCCAGAGGAGTGGGCCAACTGGAGGGTGCATGAATGCAAGGTCAAGGATGAGCAGTTCCTGATTCGCTACGACACCCGCGTCAATGTCGCCGCGGAGGCCGCCTTCAACGGTCGGCTCTGGCCCGTCGTTTGGACCAAGAGCTGGGGGCAGGGAAGAATCTACTATCTCTCCCTGGGGCATGATGTGCCCGCCTGCGACAATGAGTTCTTCAAGCATCTTCTATATGCGGGAATTGGCTGGGTGGATTCGGAGGAGCTGGAGCCCGTGGACGATTCGCCCTTCATCTTCTAATTCTGGAGGTAATTTTCAAAACTATCATCGAAATGCGCATCGACATAAACGCACTGCCTACTCTTGGGGAACAAAGCACCTTCAAATCAAGGTATCGCATTCTGTACTGTCGGCATCGCGAGGTGGTCGAAAGTGATAGTGTTCTGGTGACCGTCTGACCAGCGGATTTGCAGGCTTTTTTCCGCCAGCTTCTCCACAGTCGGCAACGGCTGGCTGTTGTCGCGCCTGGGGACGACGACCATCAGGAAGTGCGGGTTCTCCACATCCTTCACTGTGTGGATAAAGCGCTGGTGGGAACCGTTGTGCGAGGTCTCGTACCAGTCGTGTGAGTTGTGCCCTTCAGGAGTGCCGACGATGAACAGGGTTGCCGTGACCTCGCTGGCCTCCTCCGCACCGAAGCGCCGCACCTCGAACGGCTTCTCCTTGTCCTGCTCTGCATCAGCAATGGTGAGTACCACGGTGTTCTTGGAGGCAACCTCGGGCGTTGCGCCTATCTCCACATCGTAGGGCACAAGTGCCATTTTGGCGAGGACAGCCCCCCATTCACGCTTGCGCAGGCGGACAACCACCTTTTCCTGTCCTTTCAATGTGAACTTGCGGGGTACGGCTTCCCCGCGTCCCTTTACCTCCGACCAGGCTAGATTCCGTGTAGGGGCGATGTCCCATGTGCCGAGCTCCTCGCCATTGATGTCCAGGAAGAAGCTGTCGGACTGTCCAATGGAGGCACCTCGTGCGGCGGTCAGCCCAGCCAGTTTGTAGTCACCGTCGGCAGGGACTGTGAAGGAGAAGGTTGCGGAGGCATCGCCCTTGTTTTCAAGCGTGGTGAAAACGAGCAGTCCCTCCTTGTTGGAACCCAGTGTGACCTGTGCGCCATTATCCGTGATTTTCAGGTGTGCACCAAAGTGCCACAGCCACGAGAAGGTATGCTTTGCTGTATCGTTTTTGCAGATGTCGTCGGAAATGACGAGGCAGGGCGGGTGGTCTCCGCTGGAGCGCAACAGCAGGAACTGTCGTTCATAGCGTTTCACGTTGCCATCGGCTGGAACGGGATACAAGTCGTTGATGTACTCCGTGTTCCAGGCCTCAGACGCATCCACGCGAATCCAGTCGTAGTCATCTGAATGCGAGTAGCCTGTGATGGCACCGCCGCTGTTGTTGTGGTAGGGCGAGAGGTGCTGCCCCTGGCCGTCGATGAGCACCATGTTGTGGGCGTGGCTGCTGCTGCTTTTGAGGAGTTGCCCGTCGTTGCCATAGCCGCTGTCGATGAAAATGTCCATTCCATACGCCGACAAGGTGAAGCTGCCCTTGTCCGCCTGGTCGTGACCAGCGGCGTGGGGGCCTGCCTCCACGGCGAGATGCAGGGATTCGGGGCCGAAGCCGATGCGGCTGACGACCAGTCCTCGCCCCCTGAAATGCTGGGATTCGGGCAGAAGTTCCGCTGGGTCGTCAACAGGTTGCATGTACTTGAAGAATAGGGTGTTGATGAGGGAGAGTCGTGCATCCATCAAAGCCAGGTTCTTGTAGAGCGGGCCTGCGCTCCAGCTCCACGAGAGGAGCCGTCCAAGCGATTCGTAGCTGAGGGGGCGTTCGCCTGGCTTCTCAGAAAAGTGACGAAGGTACTCTAGACTTGTCATGGTAGCGGGGGAGGCAGGCCACTTTTCGTCCTTTCTAGCTGGGTCTGACTGTGCCAACTCGGCATAGCGCCCCAGGGCATAGTGGTAGAATTGCCCGCCCGAAGGTAGTGCGCGATTGCAGTCGTTGAGGTCGTTCCAGCTTGTGCGTCCAGGCAGCATCTCGAAGGCAAGCCATGGGGCGATAAGGTGTGCGTTGGTGTCGGTGAAGAGGTCGCCTCGTCCCTGCTGGCGCAGTGCCTCCATAAAGATGATGCCGCAGCCGATGCCGTAGTTGATGTAGGCGGGACCTTCCATGCACGCGCCGTCGGAGTCAATACCGAGGGTGAGGTAGTCACGCAGGTGGCGCCTGCACTCGAAGATCATGGCGGCCTCTGGTTCGGTTGTCTCGCCTTCCAGTGCCAGCAGTCCCAGTCCCGCGCAACTCATGAGGCCAGGGTTCCAGTTCCAGATGCGTTGCAGCGGATGCTTTCCCCAGTGCTCCAGCCAGCTGCGGTTGTAAATCTCCAGGACGAAGCCAAGAAGAGTGGTTTTGACGGTCGTTCGCTGCTCTGGCGTGAGAAAATCATGGCACCAGTCGTAGCCCATAGCTAGGGCACGCACATAGAGCGTACGCGTGTAGTAAAAGCCAAACGCCAGCTCTGGGCTGCTTACGTCAAGCTGCTTGGCCATATTTGCCAGCATGGTGGCTGCCTTGCGCGAATAGCTCTCATCGCCAGTGATGAGCCCCGCTGCCGCCAGAATTTCCACGGGGGTGGATGCATCCCGAAGCAGGTATTCAAAGGCGGCGCGGTTCTTCTGGAAGTTGACACCCTCATTGTTACGAAAGGCAAGCACTGCCTTCAGCGGCTCGTTCTCATCCACGTTCTCCATATAGCTGTTGGCCCATTTGAGCAGAGTTTCGTAGCCCGTCTGCTCCATGCCGCCCGCCGTCGCCTTGGCGCGCACCTTCTCCAGAAAATCCCCTTTCAGTAGGATTTTCGGGTGGTTTGTCGTGCCTTCGCGCAGGCGGTTGGTTATATGCAGCGACCGTAGCCGCTTGAGCTCTGTTGGGGGGGCGGAATCCTGCACCACGTGCAGGGAATCAAGCTCGGCAACTGTCGTACTGCGCAGTTTTTCCAGGATGAATTGCAGGTTGTCACCCTCCATCAGCTCCTTCACGGAAAATGGCGTTGCCGTGCCCCCGTGCGGTGAAAAAGCGGTTATGGGGAGAAAGAACTCGTGCCAGCCGTTATCGCCCTGTCGCAAGTACATGATTGTCTGATGATAATAGCGGATGGGCTCGCGGAACATGACGATATTTGTGGAAAAGAGCCCCCCGCAGCCGCTGACTAGCCGCACACGCCCTGCAAACCCTTGGATGCGGCCATACTCGCACGGTGGGATGGCAGCGCGCCACCAGGTGAAATTGAAGCGTGTTGTATCAATTTCCGTGCGAACTGTTCCCGCTGAAGTCGAAACAGTGGCGTTGTTCTTCGCCTGCCAGTCCTCTGGCTGTCTGGTGAAAAAGAGCTCCTGTGCCACAAGAATCTGTAGGGATAGCAGGGAGTATAATAGGGTGGTTTTCATAGAGGTACCTTTTCCGCCGCTCTGAAGCGCGGCGCATGGGACAGGTATGCTTTTAGCCTCGCGTTGAAATAATGCGAGGCTGGCAAATGGCGCATTTACGTGCGCCACAGGAGCTTGCGACTATAGCTGGAGTAGGGCGGCCAGCTGTTGTTCCTCGGTGCAGCCCAGCTCTTTGAGGCGGTTGGCTGCGTATGCGTCGAAAGAGGTATGGGAGATAAAGCGGAAGGCGGCGGCGCAGACGTCGATGAACTCTGTCTCCGACGGGTGCTCGGCCAGCCATCCGAGACAGAGGAATCGCAGCATGGCATAGACGGCACACACGCCTAGAAATTTGTCCGCGAAGTCCATCGGGCGTTCCTGAAAGGGGAAGCGCTCGAAGAAGAGATGGTTCACCAGCATCTGCTCGAAGGCAATCTCCCAGTCGGGCAGGAGTTTCTCGAAGCGTGCCTTTGCCTCTGCATAGTTGGCAATGGCCGCCTCGCCTGTGCCAAACCAGTTCAAAGCGGCCTCGCCGTAGTCGTGGACACTGCGGCTACGCGTGTCTATCTCCTGCAGCATCTTTTCGGCAATGTTCAGCCCGTATTCGAGGTTCCCAGAGATGGAAGGGGGAGCGATGGCTGCTTGCGCCTCGTGAAGTGCCTGTCGCAATGTGAAAAGCCGTTGGGGAAGAGAATAGTTCCGATCTTGCAAGATGCGGATGAAGTGAAGGCGTAACTGCTGCTCTTCCACGGGGGTGAGGTGAGATGTTCCCGTTTCCGCTTTGCGGGAACTAGAGGGTGCGTCCAGTGCCAGCGGCATTGTGACGAAGCGCATGGGGGCCTGGTGGTGGATTAGCGTCTCTAGCACAGCCTCGCAACTGTTTGCGCAGGAAGCCTCGTACACGCCGTCGGTGCGGATGCCCCTTGGGTAGAGACGGCAGACATCGGAGAGTGCCTTCTCGCCCAGTTCTGCGTGGAGGCCGCAGCGTCCGTCGGGAAGCCTCATTCCGCAGTTGCCGTCGTAGCGCGGTGAAATCTGCGCGTATTTGCTCTCCGTCGGGTAGTCGTAGAGGTGTAACGCCGTGTCGATGCGGCGTCGAAGCTCCTCGCTGCAAGGGAGGCTCAGCAGCTTGAAGTAGTCCTTCATCGTCACCGAGATGGCCCATCCTTCGCAGCAGGAGTGGCGGCAGCCGCCAATCTTGCATCGGAACGACGGATAATAATCAGGGACCAGGTAGTCCATCTAGAACCTCAGTTTCAGGACGCATCCTACATTGGAGTTGAAGGCGTTGCAGTGCTGGCGTGCTTTCCATCCCTCGCGGACATCGTGGTCAAGTGCCCAGCCGAAGCTCATCATTGGTCCGATTGAGCAATGCTTGTTGATTTTGTAGTCCAGGCCAATCGTATAGATGAAGGAGTGAACGCCGTCCTTATAGCAATCGCCCAATGGATTTCCTGCCCGCTTGTAATTCCTTGCCGTCTTCCAACCGCCTGGACAGGCCACGCCGTTGAACTTTGCGCTGCCCATCCAAATGTCGGCAGAGTTGTTCAGCACCCACTTTGGTGACAGGTCGAAGCTCTTGGAAAGCCTGAAACGGAACATGGTACGGTCGGTCTTGGTCGTGTAGCGGCTTTGAAGCTCGCTTTTTATGCCATAGTCGAAATCCGTATTGATGAAGAAGCGCACGTCTTCGCAGTCGTGTCTGGAGTGGCTTGGCTCATCGTAGTAGTTGTAACGGAAGATCAGCTTGACGGATTTGACAACAGGCCAGTCGAGAGCGAAACGGTACCCATAGCCTGCGTAGTAGTCCCATTCAATAGCCTCGCCATGCCTATGGGATTTGCCTTCCAGATCGGCGTAGGACCAGATGCCCGCGTGGAAGCCATACCACTCGCCGTACAGTGAATCCTCCCGTATCCACCCGTCCAAGCTTCTGCGTCCCTTGCTGAGATAAACGTTGCTATGCGTTTCGAACAGCGAGATTTTGGGCAGCTCCATCTCCGCCCAAAGGGAGGCGGCGGCAAAAAGAAGAATGATTAGAAGCTGGTTTCTAGTGGTCATATTCAGCGTGTCTGTTCCAGGTGATGCTCTAGACTGTCTAGATTGTCTAGATTGTCTAGATTGTCTAGATTATGATATAATATCCCATAGGCATTTTTCAAATAGGCAGGGGCAAAATCGCTGATGATACTCTTTTGTAAAAGCGTTCGATTTTCTTGACACTTTTAATAAAAAACTAAGAAAGTGTTCGTTTTTCTTGACACTTTTATCTTGGAGCTACTCCTTTACTTCCACAACATACGCGGCGGAGGTGTTGGGGATGCGGAGAAGATCACCGTCGAAGGGGAGTTCCTGCCATGCACTGTCCTTATTGCCGCGGCAGCGGGCTGTGCGTCCATGGGGCAGGTTGACGGTGACCTCCAGCGTCTCCACCGACGAGTTGCCCAGGAAGGCAAAGAAGTAGTTGTCTGTCTGGAGGCTGCGGAACACCTCGTACTCATAGCCAAGCGGCAGCGAGACGGGGTTCGCCTCCAGGCAGAACTCCGTCTGAAGCAGCGGCTCAATCAAAGGCGTATATTCCGCGAACAGCTGGCGTATGGCAGGCGTCTGAACGGGCGGATTACGCAGGGTTGACGAGCCGCCGACAGACCACGCAGCACCCGCCAGCAGGCAATAGCGCAGCATCGCCTCCGCCTTGAAGCTATCTGTCGGGTAGGTATGCACCAAACGTGGCTTGCGTATGCAGAGGTACTTTTGCCCTTGCGAGAATCCAGTCGTCCCTTCGCACATCATGCCATCGATGTACTTGGCTATCTCCATGTCGAAGGGGCCATTCCCCCAGACCAGCTTGTGCGCAGCGTGGATGGCTGTCGTCACCTTCTGGATGCCGTGTTCGTAGGAGATACCTAACTGATAGGCGGGGCGTCCATCAACGCAGGTATAGCCGTCGGAGTGGGCGTAGTCGATGGCGTGGTAGCAGAGCTGGTCGATGAAGACTCCGTCCATTTCAGAGTACCTCTCCAGGAAGCGGTCAATCTGGTCATTCATGAATTTCCCGAATTGGGTGGATGGGTCTGCATTGAGGAGGCAGCACTCCCTCCAGGTCGGGAAGGGCTTACCTGCGGAATCGCGCGCGATGGCGTCGGGGAAATACTTCTCGGCCCAGGGGATGAAGCCATCGCCTGTACACTGTATATACATCATAGCCAGTATGTTGCTTTCATGCAGTCGCCATATTTGCTGGTGTATGAGCTCGGGCGAGATGCGCGATGGGATTTCGCCTTTCAAGTCGGGGTAATCGTGAAGTACTACGCTTTCCCAGTCGGGAACCTCTGGCGCATAATTGCCGTAGTTCGGGAAGTGGTTGTGGAGCTCGCTCCAGCGAACTCCGTGGGCCTCCAGACGCTTCACGGTCTCGGGCGTGGAGAAGGGGCTCGTGATGGCAAAGGGGCCGTGGTATTTCCACGCCTTCGGATTCGGCGGCAGGAAGTAGTCGGGGTAACAGTCGGCAAACCAGCGGAGGCCTGGCCTCCAGCAGCCGACATGTCCGCACAGCAGCAGCTCCAGCTGGATTTCTGCACCTGGCTTCAGGGCGAAATCGCTGAATACCACCTCCATACCCTCCTCGGGATCGGCACCGAAATGGAAGAAGAAGCGTCCACCTGTGCGTTTTAGCGGTTTGGCAATTGTGAGGCCGATATTGCGTTTCTGGTCGTAGAGGCAGACCAACGGGATGACCGTCCCGTTACTGACGCCGCCATAGTAGAGGTTGAGCCCGCCGAGGTCGCAGAGCGGTTCAGGGAAACGTTTGTTTGCCGCCCAGGTCATCAGTTGGCATGGTGGATTCGAGTATGGGATTTTTACCTTCAGGAAGCCCGAACGCAGGGGCTTCCCCGCTGTCTCGCGCAGGTGGAATCTCCACGAAAGCCCACCTTTGATGGACTTTACAGACTGGCTCCACTCCACGCCGTCAGGCACGGTGACGCTTCCTGCATAGCCGTTGAATTGTACCCCGCCGATGTGGATGCCAGACAGGGTCTGACCTTCAAAAGATAGCTCAAGTTTTTTTATGTCGTGATTCATGGTTGGGGCTCCTAGGGGGGCTGCTGGGGTCTGGATCTGCTAGGGTAGGTCTTCTAGGGTAGGTCTGCTAGGGTAGGTCTGCTAGGGTAGGTCTGCTAGGGTAGGTCTTCTAGGGTAGGTCTGCTAGGGTAGGTCTGCTAGGGTAGGTCTGCTAGGGTAGGTCTGCTAGGGCTACTAGGATAAGTCTGCTAAGTCTTCTAAGTCATCTAGGGGGTAGGTCTTCTAGGGTAAGTCCTCTAGGGTAAGTCCTCTAGGGTAAGTCTTCTAGGTTGAGTCTTCTAGAAAAAACATACCCTAAATACCTATAAGAAAACCCTTTTCCGCGCCGCGTAGCGGCGCGGAAAAGCATCTGGGATAGAGGGTGGGGGCTGGGGCGGGGGGAAGGGCCATGGCCCTTCCCCCCGCCCCAGAAAAAGCTCCTCCCCAGAAAAAGCTTCGCCTTGGGAAAAGACTAGATGGGTTCCTGCTCGGTGCCGCGGGTCCATTCGGGCATGGTTGAGATGTCGAGGGTGGTATCGCCGATATTGTCGATATAGATTTCGGTGATATCGTCGATGCTTTTGAAGAAGAAGCTGATGCGGCGGTATTGTGTGGCAGTGGGGTCGGTCAGTTTGGGTTGTCCATCGGAGCGTGCCCAGAGGGGGATGATTTCTTGTGTCCACTTGTTGGTGGGGGACATGCGGTGGTTCAGATAGTGTGCAGCGGGGTCTGCGACGGGGGAGATTCTATCGACCAGGTAGTTGTTTGCGAAGCTGAAGCCTGTTTTGGCGGCGACGAGCCGATGGTCGAGCAGCACCGCCTTGGTGCCTTTTGCGATAGAGTAGGGCAAATCGATGGAGATACGCAGGTAGCTGGCGTCTTCTTGGCGTCCCGTGTATTCGCCTTTGGGAACGGTGATTTTCAGAACCTTGCTCTTTGAAGGCGAGGTCGGGTCGTCAATAATCTCCACGCGTGTGTTAGCTTCCAGGCTTGGTGATACATTCACCTTCACGTCGCCCATGCCCTGCTCGAAGTCGGCGACGATGTGCGGTTTCGGTGCGGCATTGTCATTGACTCCGACGCGATTCACCATTACGGCTGGGTTGAAGGGCTCGACAGGCTTGGGGAATGGACGGTCTGCGCTATACGCCGATAATGCCAGCAGGACAGGTGAGATACCGTCGGTCTTCTTGGTGCCGAAAATGATGTTTTTGATGGGCTTTTCGGGGTGGGGGTTCTGCCAATCGTAGATGCCGAAGCTGTAGTAGCGCTGCTCGGAATCCAATCCGCGCACGGCAAAGCGCATGCCTGTCCCGCCGAATGTGCGGTTCCAGTCAACGATATCTCGGCGGTAGGCCAGTTCGACGACAGCATTGGTGCCATCACTATAGACCACGTTCAGCGTCGAGACGGGTGGATACTGGAAACGTTTTGCGCCGTAGAATCTCCCGCCTGCGTAGGCTCGCGGATCTGTCGAGCGGGAGGTGGTCATCAGGAAGGCGAGTTGCGAGGCCTTGCGTCCACCGATGTCAACGGCGATGCCCTGGCGGTTGGTGCGGTCGTCTTTGTAACCCGTCACGCGTAGGCCGTAGTATTTCCCGCCTGGGGAGGTGACAAGGTGGAAGCGTTCTGGCAGGGAGGCAAGGATCGTCTTCAGCTCCATTGTCTCCGCGTCGGTGGTGAAATGCGGGAAGCGTCCCGTACCCGAGAGTTCGGCATTCACGGAGTTTTCCAGCGGTACTGTCTCCGCACGCTCAAGGCGCGGTTTGGCAACAACCTTCTCTGGGTAGAGGCGGCGCATCATCTCGAATGTGCCATCATAGCCGAGGGAGGCGTAGTGGGTGTCTGTAAGCCGCCACATATAGTCTGCGCCGTTGACGAATCCGCCAAGGCTGTCGGGCGTCTCCTTGTCGAGGTCGTAGAGCATACCGCCGTTGCTGAAGTACCAATAGACCATTGTGCTGGCGCGTCCACCGTGCTTTTTAATGAGCCGCGACATGTTCCAGACATTGAGCGGCTTGCCGTTGACGGCATGCCCGATGAGCGGGAACTCCTTGAAGGGGAGGATGTTTGGCTCACGCAGCACATCGGTGTAGTTCCACCAGAGGATGTTTGTGCGCTTGTCCAGTTTCTCGCGGAGGGCGTCACCGATATTCCATCCCCCTGCCTGGTTCAGGAAGGAGTCGTGGCACACGATTGGCGTTGCGCCCGCCTCAAACACCTGCCCCTCATATTGTTTGACGATGCCCGTGAAGAGCTCCAGCAGGTCAGCGTTCTTGCATTTTGGGCATTTGCCGAAGGGACCGAGGTAGAACTCGTCCATCATCAGGAAGAAATCCTTTGGCTTGAAGAGTTCAAGATGCTCCTTAATGGCCATGGCGGTGAGGTCGCGTGCCTCCTGCGACAAGGGGCAGGGCTGGTTGGACCAGGCGTTGCGCGGCGTGCCTTCGGACATCTTCTCCCAGTCGGGGTGGCCTGTCATCCAGAGGGCATGGCTCCACACCTGCAGGGCTGGAGTGATGGTAATGTGGCGCTTGGTGCAGTAGTCCTGGATGTCCAGCACCTCTTCACGCGTGAAGGCATTGCGGCGGTTCGGGAAGGGATTCTCCGTGAAGGGGAACGCCTCCGCCAGTTCCAGCAGAATCCAGTTGATTTTCAGCTTCGCGAGCACATCCAGCATCTTTTTCAACTGCGGGATGTTTTTCGGGGGCATCGAACGGATGGTGAAGAAGTATCCGCGCTTGTCCAGGTCGGGATAGTCGGTTATGCGGCAGCCTGGGAGAGCAGGCGACGGTATGTCGCCGATGATGTTGCAGAGCGTCTGCGCACCGTAGAAGAGGCCTGCCCCGCTCCGCGAGCGGACTGTGACGCCATCCTTTCCGATGTGCAGGAGGTAGCCTTCTGGGTGGATAGGCTCCGTGGCTTCGTCCAGTATGAAGCGGCAATGGGCCTCGGTGCCTGCCTGGACTAGCTGGACTTTGGTCTCGGGGAAGCGCTGCAGCGATTCTGTTAACAGTTCCACGATAAGCTCCTCGCCAGCTGGAACCGATACCGTCAACAGCTGCGGCAGCGTAAAATCCTCCGCCAACTCAAAGCCCGCCTCGTATTTCTGGACGCCTGGCACCAGAACGGGCTTCCCATCACGCATGAACTCCGCAAACGGCATCACCGTTGCCTGAAGCATCGCGGTGACAAATACCAACAATGGACAAAAAAGTTTTTTCATGACAACTTGATTTGTAATTATTCAGAAGGGGGCATATTGGCATAATCCACTGGGTTTTCTGTGCCTTGCCGCTCTGCTTCGCTACACGGCACGACGCAAAGGAACTGGGGGTTTCGTCTACCCGTGGGTTTCGCTTTCGCCACCCACGGCTATGTTCTTGTCGCCGCTACGCTGCTCCCCTTCTGAATAGCTTAGTTTTGTAATTCACGAATTGAAACCTCATCAACCCAGACATCTGTCGTGCCCATGTTCACGAACACCACAGGTGTCTGCGTGCAGTTGAATATAGTGTCTGGAGTTTCAAATGCAAGCTCCTTGACGCTCCATTCGCGGTCTCCCACCTCTGGTTTATAGGTGACGGGCTTGAAAGTCAGGGAGACCTGGCCTTGGCGCTCGCTGTAGGCGAAGGACTGGAGCCGAAGCTCACCTTCGTCACCGCCAAAGCGTATCGCAAACGTGAGGCGGTACTTTGTGGCTGGCTTGAGCACGACGTTCTGCTGGGAGTTGTAGTACCACGGCAGGCGAGCGGTCTCCTTCGGGTAGTTGAAGCGTCCGTAGGGACCAGCCAGCGTCTTCGGGAAGGGGAGCGGAACCGTGCGGGCGGGCAGGCGCAGGGCATAGCGCCCCTTGTAGGGTGCGCTTTCGTCGAGGATGCCGCCCAGGGCCTGCTTGTCCAGCGGTTTTCCATCCAGCTGCTGCATGGCGTGTATGTAATATTGCGGATTGGTGCCCCAGTAGTCTGCCGCCATCGTCTTGCCCGTATGGCTCTCGAAGGAACCGTTGCAGATGGTCGGCAACACATATTCCTTGCGGTGGATGTCGTTTACGTCCAGCGTGATGCTCTCCAGCTTCAAGAGGCTTTCCCGTTCCTGCAAGGGCACTTCGAGCAGCCGATATTCGCCGCTGCGCAGGGAGACGCTGGTGGGCAGTCCTGTCACCTTGAGACCCTTTGGCAAGGCTAGCTTCAGCGGAACTTCCACGCGTCCCTCGCCGAAGTTCATCAGCGAGATGCGCAGCACGTCTGGTCCCTTCTGCTGTGGCCAGATTAAATCGGCTCGCACAAGTTCGCCTGCGGGCATGCGCACGGGGATGAGCAAGGACAATGCGCGGTCTGCGGGGACGCTTACGGAGAAGTATTCACCTGCCTGTTCGATGGCCACGGGCTCGGTGCGCTGCCCCTCCATAAGATAGGCCAGTGCATTGACGGGCAGCTCCGCGTCGGCTGGCAGAATGTTCCTGCGGAAACGCAGCTTCGCCCCCGCCCGCTTCTCCTCGTTGCGGATGTTCACAAGGAGGCCACAATAATCTTTGCCATTGCGCAGGAAGTATTTGGCGATGATGCCGACGCAGGATGGCTCCAGTCCCACGTCGTCCCTGAAGACACCGTTGTACATCCAGTCTTTGATGCGGTCGCGGTGCATGATGAAATGCCGTGCGTTTCCTGCGTAAACAGGCACGTCGGAACGGGCGATGAGATGGTAGTCGCGCAGAGCCTCGTCCCAGTTCGGCACGCCGTCCTGCGGATGATTGCCCTCGCCTCGGAAGAACTTGATTTCAGGGAAGGCGAAGAGCAGCGGCGCGCCGTCGAGGGCGTCAGCTCCGCTGCGCAGACCCATCTCCTCGAATTGCAGCAGGTAGTCGGGCGAGCCCTCGCCATTGATGATGCAATCCCTGCCTGACTGGCGCGCCTTTTCGTGGACGGCTGTGAAGAGCCTGCCCAATCCTACCATCTTCATGCCATACTGTTTGCCGTGGTCGTGGGCAGTGTTGTGGCAGTTCACATAGACGCAGGATTCGTCTGCATAGATGCCAGAGAGTTTGTACCTGGTGAAGTAGTGGTCGTGCATGACGAATATGGCGTAGTCGGTCCACTCGTGCGAGGCAGTACACATGGTGCAGTCGGGCGGCGCGTAGTTCCATACGCAGAGGCGGCCGAACTCATTGCGGTTGCCCGCCTTCTCCGCAATGCCTGGCTTCGCCAGGGTTTCGATGAAGGGGATGGCGTCTTTGGGGAAGTTTTTAATGGTCGGTTCGGTCTCGTACTTGAGCGACCAGCCGTAGTGGTCCCAGTACTGGATGGCGGGCTGCCCCGCTTCCGCAAGGGCCTGGTGTTGTGCGCTGACGGCCTCTGGCGTGCCGTAGTTGGGGCAGTAGAGGTGCGTATAGCCCACTCTGCCCCAGACGAGCCAGTGCATTTCATAGCCCAGCCAGCGATAGAGCGGTATCATCTGGTTCTCCGTCCTGTCGGGCGGGTAGTATGCTGCATGCGTGCAGGCGGTGACATTCTTTGCGATGGGTCTGTTCACCTGCGAGAAGTCCATCCAGGTGTGCGCCCATTTCCCGTAGAGTTCGCAGACGTCGTGCTCGTCGCCGTTGTAATAGCCCGCTGCGTATTTGACGGTTGCGCTTTTGCCCGCCTCGACCATATAGTAGCGCGTGGTGCTCATTCTGACGGCACTGCCGCCTGCGTTCGGCTTGAAAGTGAAGTGTACGCCGATGCCGTTTGGGTTGCGGTTTTGGATGGTGAAGGAGCCAATGCCTTTTGCGTACATCTCCGCGTAGCCCATGGAATACGAGCCTGGCCAGGGGCCGTCAATGAGTCCGCGTCCCCCTAGAGATGCACCTGGCCAGCCGAAGGCGCACAGGTTGCGTATGGACGTGAAATAGCTGTTTTCGGGTTCGCTGCAAAGGCGCACATCCCTGAATGTGGGGAAAGTGATGTGCCTGATATCCTCCTTGGAGGCATTGTCGATGGCAAGTTCCCATTGCGGCAGCTGTCCATCTTCCACGGTGATTGTCACGGTAGCGGCAACCTGCTCGTTGCAGAGTGCGTACTTGAGCGTCAAAACCTGCTTCGTGCCTTCCTTGCGGGTGCTGCGTTCAACAAGATTGCCAGGTTCGGGGGCGATTTGGCGGTAGCCCGCCTTCTGTGTGCCTATCTGGAAGTTGAACAGCGGCAGATTGCAGCCCTCGGGGAGAAGCGGCCTGCCGTCCGTCAGAAAATACCCTGTCAGGTTGCCCGTGGTGCGGTCGAAGAGCAGCCGCTGGTCTTTGTCCTGCAAGGCGATGGCAGCGCTTTGCGCCAACTGTGCCGTCACGGTCGGTATCGCACCCTTGAAATGGCCCCGCAGCACAAAGGCGCGGCGTTCTTTCATGGGCAGGGTGAGGGGCACGAAGGTCTTGCCGCTGTCGAATGAAATCTCGAAATTGGATTCTTCGCAGTCGATGGAGATGAGCCGTCCCTCCACCTCGGCGTACTCTATCGTGGCCGTGGTGGCCAGCTGCCGTGCGGAACTTTTGGGCATGGTGGTCTTCTCGGGGGCCTTGGCCTTTTCTCCTTCGGGGACTAGCGCAATGGCCGCGCAGTTCATGTAGTGCATTCCCCAGAGCAGGCGCAGACAGTGCTCGCCTGCTGCCAGTTCGGTTGGGTTCCCCCCGCACCAGTAGTAGGTGCCCTTGTAATAGGCACCCTGCGTGGGAGGAGCACCCTTTCCTGCACCCGTGATTTCCACTCGCTTGTTGTCAATGCTATAGCCGTATTTCAGATAGACGTTCTCAGGCCTATTGAACTCCATAATGATGGCGGTGGTGGGAAGTACCATACGCATAAGAAAATAGGGGCGGTACTTGCCATGCTCCTTCAGGGTGAAGTCGAATGAAACCAAATTGCTGTTCAGGCGCCCCTGGTGGAGCACCATTTCGCCTCCAAGACGTTCGTCCTTTTCCAGCCATGAGCGCTCCTTCGGCGCAAGCACCATGTTGTCGGCGTCGGTGATTTTGGCGAAGATGCATCCCTCCTTGTCCTGGACAAGCGGCTTCGAGAAATGCAGTTCGTCCTCTTGCCAGCGTGCTCCGCTCCATTTCGCGGGCTGGAGCATGATTTTGCCGCTGGTGGTCTCCATAGATTTGTCCAGACGGCTTTTTTCAGGCGGCAGTTCGGTCGAGACAAGGTAGTTGACCCTCAGCGTCTCAACCATTGGCAACTCGTCGGGCGTCTTGCTGGAGATGGCGACCTTGACCAGCAGAGGCGTGTTCTGCGTGCAGTCAGGCAGTCTGTCGCCAGGCGACACCTTGAACCAGGTGCCGCCGTTGTCCAGCGACGACGTTACATTGACGGTGCCCTTTCCCGAGACCTTGTAGGCGAGAATGGCGTTCGAGTAGCGAGGTCCCGCAAGGAAGCCGCCATACAGCGCCTCGCCTGAAAGGCCCTCGTTTTCAAATTGCGGACTCAAGGGCTCATTAGTCTTGGGCGCAAGTTGGCTATCGACAGGGATGAAGGCAATCTGGTCGAGCATGGCGCCACCTTGGAAGTCCATGGAGAGCGTATGCTTGCCTTCAGTCAGTTCAACCACTTGCGTGCCGTTCCAGTTCCACTGGCTGAAGGTGGGGAAAGTGGCGGGGATGCTGTCGGTGATGCGCAACGACTTGCCGTCCAGAACCATGGTGTGGCACCATTCGCCAGAGAAGGGCACGCGTTGCCGATGGAATAGTTTGTATGTTCCTGGTTTTTCGACCGTGAATGGATAGGTTGCGTTCTTGCAGTGCTGCATGAAGCGTCCGCCGCCGCACCCCTTTTCCTCGCAGATGGAAGGAATGTCCAGCTTTGAGGCCGTAAACTCCCAGGGGGCCTCTGCCTCTATGACGATGGAGCCGTCCGCCTTTTGTGCGAAACGGCGATGCGGCCAGGCAGCCATCGGTGTCGTGATGATGTTCGCGTCGCTTTCAGGGACAAGCGGTTTGGTGGCCGCTACCATGCCCTCAGGCACTTCATCTACCCGTTTCAGCGAGATTTTGTCGAAGAAAACCTTCTGGTCCTTTCTGACGCAGAGCGCCAGGCGGGCGAATCGTGTGGTTTTCCAGAACTGGTTGCGTGGAGTGCCTCTGTCGGCTGTGCCGCTGATACGTGCCTTGTAGTTTTTCCAAGTCGGTGTCATGGAGCTGAACTCCAGCAGGCACCACTGGTAGCCGCCGTCCTTGTGCAGGCGTACCTTCGTGCCCGCTGGATATCCCTTGTATGCAGGTGTGCTTAGCTCGACGCAAAGGATGTCACCTTTTTTATCCAACTTCGTGACATAGTAGCAGAGGTTTCTGTTGGGCAGGTCCGAATAGTCCTCTTCGGCTCCCATTGCAACAATCCTGCCGCCTTTTTTCACCAGGCTAGCCCAGTCAGCCGTGTCCTTGAGCTTCAGCTCCTTTGCGCCCTTTGCAACGTCCTCGGCCAGCACTGCCTCGCTTTCTGGCATGGCATCCATGGACGAATGGGTGATGAGCTGCTTGTTTTTGTCATAGAGCGCAAGGCCGAAATCGACGTGGTTTGCCTTGTCGTCCCCCTCTCCACAGAAATTTCCGCTCAGTTCGTAGGTGCCTTCTGGGTCGATTTCAATGTATTCGACACCAAGCAGTATTTTGCCGTTTCCCTTGGTTGCGAAGCATTTTACGCCGTTTGGCCCATTGTCGATTGTCTCGACGCCTGGCAAGAGGGCTAGCCCGCTGCTTGCTTCCCCGTTTTTGACAAGATTATCCGCAGCAAGTACCGAAAATGTCGCAGCCAGCAGAGTAGTCCAGAAAATATGTTTCATTAGACTTGTCTCCTTGAAAAAAAGAGTCGGCAAGGCGTATTGGCAAATACACCGCCGACTCTTTCCTGTTATCCTTTGATTTTCAATTTAAGATTTCCAATTCGCTTGTTAGAAGCCGAAGCTCAAACCAGTCCTGTAAACCACCAGATTGGATAAAGAGGTAATTTCAAAACTAGCGCATTTCGATGATAGTTTTGAAAAATACAACTTTCGTAATAGGAACACTGCGAAGCAATAAAAAAGCCCTGAATGCCAAAAAATGGCTAAAACCAGGGCAATTTGTGCTTATATTTGGTACCGGAAGTGGGACTTGAACCCACACGCCCTCACGGGCGCCAGATTTTGAGTCTAGTGCGTCTGCCATTCCGCCATTCCGGCTCAACTACTCATTAATATAATCCTGAATGGCAAATGCGCAAATCCATAATGCTTTTTTTGTAAAGAGGCAATTTCAAAACTAGCGCCAAATGCGCTAAGAGACGGGCGCATTTGGCGCTAGTTTTGAAATTACCTCTTTAGGATGTTCATGTTTTCTGCAAGACCGAATGACTTGTTTAGATTTTGCCTGATTTCCGTAAGGCTTCCAGGGCGAAGACGAGATATTTCCGTGCTTTCTGCGTAACAGTCGATAGACCGAAGAGCCTGACGGTTTCACGGAAGAGGGTTTCCTGCTCAATGGAGGCGAAATCGGTCAGGATTTCCAGCATGGCGTTTGCCAGTTCCTCGATGGGAATCTCGTCAATGGCGCGTTTGTTCACATCGTTGTTTCCATTTGCGCGGTATTCGTGGTATTCTTCAGGAATCTGATCATTTTGCCAATAGACTTTTTCCTCCCCAAGCAGTGTGACAGGAATGTTGTTGGGAAGGCAGTCATTCAGAATGGACTGGATGTTTTTGCCCGCTTGAAGGAATTTCCATGCCCTGGTAATCCGTTTTTTCAGGAGACGTTCATAGATGGGAGCCTCCTGCTGGATGACCTGCATCATCTGCTGGCGGATGAACAGGCGTGTCTCCAAGAGGTAGAACTCCTCTTGAGGACGCTCGCAGACGATGCTACAAGCCTCATAGTATTTTTTGGGTTTTTCAACTACGACGTTTGCACAAATTGGTTTTTCCATGACTGGCTTTGGGGAGGATGGCGGGGTAGCAGGGGGTGTAGAAGTCGCTTCCGACTTGGCCTTCTCCAGAGCATTCAGAAGCGCATTTTCAGCCTGCTTTCGGTCGAATGCCCAATCGACGCTCCAGGTCTGCCAGAGATGCCAGCCAAGGGATTTAAGCACGCTGTGTCGAATGTGGTCGCGGTCGCGTGTCGTCTTCTGTGCCGCGTATGCAGGACCGTCGCATTCGATGCCGAGCAGATAGGCGTCTTCTTTTTCAGGATGGCGCACGGCGACGTCGATGCGGTAGCCAGAGCAACCGATGTTGCGTTCAACAACATAGCCTTTTTCCTGAAGGAATCGCGCAATTACGGCAGCGAGGTTCTCGGTTTCCGCACTGGCAGGGCGTACCGTCTGGATGTCGAATCCCTTTTCCGCATAGTCGAGGAAATACTTCAGGTGCGCGGCTCCGACGGCCATGGTGCGCGAAAGTTCAATCTGGTAGGAGTGGACGGACGAGAAGACAACCACCTGCTCCTTGGCGCGCGTGATGGCCACATTCAGGCGGCGTTCGCCGCCTTGGCGGTTCAGCGGCCCGAAGTTCATGGAGAACTTGCCTGTGCTGTCAGGCGCATAGCCGATGCTGAACAGGATGACGTCTCGCTCATCGCCCTGCACATTCTCCAGGTTTTTGACAAAGGGCGGTTCTTCGTTTTGGTCGCTGAAATAATCCTCCAGACTGGGGTGCTTGGAGCGTTCCGCCTCCAGTAGGTCTTCAATCAGGTTCTTCTGCGCCTCGCTGAAGGTCACAATGCCGATGCTACGCCTTTTATCAGAGTTGCCTTCAAGCTGCTCAAAGACGTAGCGCACGAGTGCCTCTGCTTCCTTGCGGTTGGTGCGGGTGACCCGTCTGTCATAGATGCCGTCGGGGACAAAATGGAAGCGGACACCCAGACGTTCGGAGAGGCGTGCGGCAGGGAAGGTGAAGAGCCTGTCCTCGTAGTAGTAGTGGTTGCTGAAGGCTATCAGGGATTCATGGCGGCTACGGTAGTGCCAGTTCAGGTAACTGGAGTGAACGCCTGCCGCGAGGCATTCGTCCAGGATGCTTTCCATGTCTTCCAAGTCCGTGATTTCCTCGTCGTCATCCACACTGTCGCCTTTTTGGAAGAAGTTGGTTGGCGGCATCTGCTTGGGGTCGCCGACGACGATGAGCTGCTTGCCACGCGCGATGACGCCGATGGCGTCCCATACGGGAATCTGGGAGGCTTCGTCGAAGACAACCAGGTCAAACTGCGCGGAATCAGCAGGCAGATACTGCGCCACAGAGAGCGGGCTCATCAGGAAACAGGGCTTGAGTGTTCCCGCAAGTGTCGGAATCTCGGAGAGCAACTGGCGGACAGGCTTCTGGCGCGTCTTCTTCTCGCATTCGCGCTTGAGCAGGCCCAGTTCGGTGCCTTCGGGGCAGGGGCCTGAACGGCGGCGCGGGAGAGTGGCGGCCAGCTTTGCGAAAACGATTTTTCGTGAGAGTTGGATGTATTTGTCGTCCAGGTCGCAGAATCGGTCGATGCGCTGCTGCTGGTTGAGACCGTTGAATTGCGAGAGCGTGTGGTTTTCGTTGAGAATTGCGTCCAGCATCCTTCTGAAATAGGCGGTGTCAAAGGCCTCGGAGGCTTGCTGGACAGGAATCAAACCATCTTCCAGGGCTTCCACGAAACCTTGGATATTGCTGGTCGCAGCCTCCTCATAGAACTTTTTATATCGCAAGAAATTACGTAGACTTTCGCGATGGTCAAAGAGTGCCTCCGTTTTTTCAGAAAGAGAGGCAAGGCTTTTTTCCTCTGCGAGCGTCTTTGCATAGTCACTTGAGAACCTTTGCATATGTTCTTGGAAGCTGTTCCAGGACAGTAGGAAATCGTTGATGAGCTTGTGTTCAGGTGTTTCGTCTGCATAGATGGCTTTGGGCAGGTTTTCCCGACAACGCTTCAGGAGGCTTTCACGCTGTGTAGTCTCATTCCCAGTGATTTCATGTGCAAGGCCGACGATTTTCTGAGCTGCCTCGATGACAGCTTGCAAGGTTGTCCAGTCAGTGGTCTCCTCCTGCCATAAATTTCCTAGGAGTTTCTTCCCACGTTCCACCATGCCTTCGTATTTCTCGGATGTCTCATTCCACTGAGCGAAGACGGGAAGCGAACGGCTCAGTTCCTCAATGGTGAGCTTGGCGCCTCCGAGCTTCTTCAAACCAGCCAGTTCTTTTAGAAGGGCACTATTCTTGAAGGGACGCACCAGGAAGAACGCCTGGCGGTTCTGTCGGATTCGCGCTTCCAGCCCATTTGTGTCTAGCGAGCGTATCATCTCTAACTTATAGGATTTAAGCTTTTCCATCAGGCTGCGACGCTGTAGCGCAATCTCGCTGAGTGTGGAGAGAAACTGCGCATCCTCAATAATACTCTCCGACAGCAAGGCCTCTGGGATCGCAGGCACTGTCTTTAGCGTCTCTCCGAAGCGTGCCGTGGCATTAATCGTAGCCATCTCGTCAGATGGTTTCAGTCCGAGGTGATTGCAGAACACTGAATAAGCGCTACTCAGGGCGGAAAGCGCATCTTTAACCTCTTTGGCGGAGGTAAGCATCGTCTTTTCAAAAACGGGACTCCAATCAGCGGGGTCCAACCAGGAGAGTTTCTGGCGTGCATTGGCGTCGAGTACCTTGAATGCGCCAGACAGATCGCTGACAAGCTGGACAACTCTCCCATATTCCTCGCGTGTCTGGGTCAGGCAGGAGATGCCGAGCAAATCATCTGGCACTTCCTCCGCTTGCATCAGGTGTGAGAAGCATGTGTATGCAGAGAAGCCGTTGGGGTATTGGAAATGCAAGGCCCCCACATAGTCATTCAACTGTTCCCGAAGAACCTGCAAATTATTGGTAAGCTCTTGCCATTCTGCAGGTTCTTGTGTTTCAGGGACGTTGAGGGCCTCGGAGAACTGAGCTAGCACCTCGCTCTTGCCTGACTTGTTGGAGTGGAGCTCCAGACAGAACGGGCGTAGCCCCACCTGCGAAAGGCGCTTGTGAACCACATCCAACGCCGCCTTCTTTTCGGAGACGAAAAGGACGCGCCTGCCCATGGCGAGGTTTTGCGCGATGATGTTGGTGATGGTCTGGGACTTGCCTGTGCCAGGCGGTCCATGGAGGACGAAACTCTTGCCAAGCGTGGAATAGAGGACGGCAGTGAGTTGCGAGGAATCCGCGCTCATTGGACAGTAGAGTTGCTTTGGGTCAATGTGCTTCCCGATTTCATCGGGCGGGAATACTTCGATGCCATCGTCAAAGAGGCCGCCGCCCTCCATTAGGTGATTGACCAGCGGATGCTTTTTCAGGATTTCCGCGCGTGCGGTCATGTCCGTCCACATAATGAACTTTCCGAAGGAGAACTGGCCGATGCAGGCCTCTTCGCGCACCTCCCAGCCAGGCATGTTCTTGATGGTCTGACGGATAATCTGCATCACTAGCGCCACATCGACTCCAGACTTGTCCGTCGGCAACGGAGCCAGTCCAGGGATGGTCAGGTGGAATTGGCTGCGCAATAGCTCCAGCAGAGTTTCGTTGATGATGGTCTCCTCGTCCAGACGGACGATTTTGATGCCCTCGACGATGGATTTCCGCACCAGACGTATGGGCACCAGCAGAATAGGAGCCAGATAGCTCTTTTCGTCACGCGGGGAGACCCTCCATTCGAGAAAGCCGATTCCTGCGAAAATGGTATTAACGCCACCTTCCTCCAAATCGGTTTTCCCCTGGCGGAAGAGCGCCGTCATACGGCGCGACATGTCATTCAGGGACAGGTTGGTGCAAAGATGCTTTTGCTTTAATTCATTGTCCAGCAGTTCCTTAAGGCTTGTCATTATTTCACTGTTGCGGAGCATGGCGAGGTCGTGGACATCCTTTTCGCCCAATTCGGCGATGATGGAGTTCAGCGTGAGGGTTTCATTGGCGGCAAGGTAGTTCTCAAGCGCCGTGATGTCAGGGCAGACCAGCGGAATGACGTACTGTGTGTTGCGGACGTTGAGCAGACGGTTGCGCAGGGAGAGGTCCAGAAGCTTTTGTGTCCAGCGTGCGATGCGCCCTGAACGGAGCTCCGTCTCCTTCAACGTTGCCAAATCAATTGCCTCTTGCAGCTTTCTCTTGTGCTCTTCGCCGAGAGCATCTACGTTGCGTTCTGGTGGCTCGAACTCCATCCCCTCCGTGCTGTGCTTCAAGGGGAGAGGGTGGATGCCGCTGAGGCGCGCGCGCACCACGTCAATGGCGCACTTGAAGTCCTTGTCGATGTTGAGATGCTCGGTTCTGGCGACTGCCTCTGCTTCCGAGAAGGTCCTGTTTTTGGTGGCAAGTGTGGTTTCAATGACAACAAACTCATCCAAATCCACCAGTTTGCGGATGGTTTGGAGGTCGTCAAGTGGGAGGTTTGGGAAATAGCGGTCAAGGAGATGACAGCCGATGTAGGCGTGGCTTTCCTGTATTAAGATGACAGGGTGCAAGCCGCACTGCTCCATGACCGAGGCAAAAAGCAGGGTGGTGTCCAGGCAGGTGCCGAGGCGGAACTTGTAGATGCTGTCGGCAAAGCGGATGCGCTGGCCTGGTGTGCCGAAGGAGGAGGGGGGATTGGAGTAGCTGATGCCCCAACTGTGGATGGCACGGTAGATGGCGGCGCAGATTTCATAGACGCGATGCCTGTCTGCCTGGTAGCCTTGGATGGAATCGGAGGCTGTTGCCTTCTTCAGCTCTTCGGCAACGATGGACAACAGGTGGTTGACGACCTCCAGATTGGGTGTCACATAAGCGCAGATGAGTTCGGGGAAGATGTTCGTGCCCAGCCACTGGTCGGCAGAAAGCGCGAGCATATCGTGTTCCTGATGCAGAAGGGTGTTTCCCTCTTGTGTGATTTCCAGGGTCATTTTCCCTTTCAGGGGTTCTGTAAGCGTGGAGAGAAGCTGGTAGTTAAGGGTGAGACGAATGTCGTGCAGCGGCAGCTCTTCCTTTGCCTTGAGGCGCTCAATCTTGATGGTGGCTGCATCGAAGAACTCGCTCGTGGAGGCTAGGTGGCATTCCAGGTTTTCCAAATCATGGTCGGTCTGGTTGACAAGGGTAATCTCCTGGATGACGTTGATGGCGTTCTGCTCCAGGGAAAGGTTGATGGCAGGAATGTAGTTTACCTTCGCATTGAGTTCTGGTGTGCGTTTATTTTCGGTTGGCAGGGTGTCAACTGTCGGCTCCCCTCCCGTCAGCGGCGCACAGGACTGGTCGGAATCTGGCACGCCAGATGGGGTGGCCTGGCAGTCCACGGCCTGGGGTTCCGCTGCGGTGGGGTGCGACGGACAGGAGAGGTCGGTATCCTCTGCAGTGGGGTGTGGCGAAGAAGGCTGGCTATTGTTGTTTGGGCATTGCATCATGTGGTCCATTATGGTGAAATAGGCTGTTCAGGGTATGGCGAATAGTGGTTTTCAGCGGTTCTGGTGGTGCGCCTTGATTTTCTGTATGCTGTCCTTCCCGACGATAGCGGAAATCCAGCAGATAGCGAGGTCGTCGAGCAAGCCGATGACTGGGATGGAATCGGGAAAGGCATCGAATGGCATGATAGTCCAGACGACAGCGATGAAGGCTACTGCAATGAAGCGTGGAACGACCGTGAAGTTGGCAAGCAGACGGTTGCACTCGTAGAGTTCAGGGATAGGGTGCATGACCGTGCCGTTGATGGTGACATCCAGCGAGACAAGACGATACCCTTCCACCATCCGCCGTATGATTTCGTTCATCATCAGACGCTGTTCATCGCGGGAGTATTCGATGCGTGGAGCATAGCGGTCGCGCACAATCTGCTCGAATTCGCGACCGTTCATCTCGCCGCTCTCGTAAAGCCTCTCCATTGTGGCTATAATAACCTCAAACATGAGCGCATCGCCTGATTGACTGCCCAGGTGCTTGTGGATGTTGCATAAATAAGCTGTTTTTCCATAGGGATTCCACTGGAGCGTGACACCCGCGATAAACACCAGAACCGCCAGTAGGAAGGGCCAGTTCAGACCGTTGGCGATAGTTGTTGCAAGCATTACCAGCAGGACAATGCACAGGATGGAGAGGCGCACGTGGGAACTGCGGAAACACAGAACCACAAGCACGGTTATCACAAGAAGGGCCAGCCACGGATGGAAGGCTAGCTCAAGAAGCCATTTGGGCAGCCATGCCTGCAAGGCTTGGGCAAGTGTCATCACGCCATTGTGTAAAGTGTCAAATACCATCTTCAGAATACCCCTGTTTTCATCGGCATTCTTGATAAGGGCGTATGGTCCGATCATGCGTGAAATCAGCAGGGAGAGCGGTGCCATCATCGCGATTTGCAGGAAGAGGTTTGGCCCGCCAGGGCGCCCTGTGAAGAGCATGGACCAGTTGAGGTCGCTGGCTATCAGGAAGGCCAGGATGAGGGGGATGATGCCCTGCAATTGGAAACTGTAGTTTGGGGAGAAAAATGGATCGCGCAGGATGATGAGCACGCTTGCAAGGTAGCAGCAGAGCACCAGCCAGAAGCGCAACGAGGCCAATGATTCCACTCCGCAGGCCGTGGTGGTCGGGGTGAAAAGGAAGTCCTGCATCGGTCTCCAAAAGAAACTGTTGCCTTTGTCTTTTTGCACAAGTTGGTTCATTGGTGTTTTCTGGTTGGAGATAGTTTTTGTTTTTTCAATTTAATGTCGGCGATAATCTCCTGCAGGTCTTTGCTTTCCCAGTGGTTTTCTCCATTGAAATAGTATTTTTCGGGGAAGAATGGAATGGGAACCAAACCGTCAAGCACCCGTTGGGCAATGAGAAGTTGCAAATCGAGAAACGCAATATCATTTTCATGCTTTGCCGCCAGCGAATAGGCTTGTTCACGGAACTCTACGCCAGGTTCGCCCACGTCGTCGGGGAGGGTTTTGCCGCCTTCCATGCGCCACCTTGTAATCAGCACCTGGCATTCTATCAGATCCAGGGTGGTGACGGTGGTCTCGGTCAAGCGTTTTTCGGGTGGCTTGTTGGCATTCAGATTGCGAATTTTCTCGATTTTCGTTTGGGTTCTCAAACAGGTCATTCTGACTTGATAAGAACGCATTTCATTGTTCAGAACAGCCTCCACACGGTATTCTGCCTTGTGGATATTTTGGAAAGGCTGCCAATCTAGGCAGATTCTGTAGATTGACCATTCAAGGTTATCTGGGTCAAATTTGTTCGCCATGCCGAGCCATTTTCCCAATTCGGGTGCATCTTTCGGGAAGCCACTTTTCTGATGCGAGGAGAAAAAGAGGGAGGCTAGCCGTGCATTCGCACGGAAACTCTCTTGGTCCATGAAAATCGCATCCATTTTAGGGGCGATTATCTCCTTGACTTCCGCAAACCGCCCCGTGTCGTAGGCGGCGGTGGCCTGTTTGAGCAAGGCTGAATATTCGGAACTCACCTTTGACGATGTCTGCGTGTCGATGACTAGCACATCGGAGGAATCAACGAGTTTCGGGAAACGTGGACGACAAAAATATACTAGCAACCCGATTGCCACAAAACCGACAAGAAACAGCAGCTTCATGGCGGGTGTATAGGCGGGGCGCCGACCGTGCAGAGCCTCCAGCAGTTCTGGAAGCTCATCACGTGGGATGGCCTTTGCCAAAACATGCTCCTCGAACTCCTTGTCGGCAGGCGCAACACTTCGCGTCTCTGGCAGGAGTACCTGCCCATCCCGCACGACAAGCTCTGTGGAAGGCACATTCGACACGCGCATAGGCGTTGTCCCCTCCACAACCGCAAGGGCATCGATGGAATGGTCTTTTGGAGAGTCTTCGTTCATTTGGATTAAGCCTTTATTTTTTCATGGGAATTTCAAGAACGGAATAGCGCCCGAAGGCGGTGGCGGGAACATCAATTCTCCATGCGGAATCCGCTTCACTGAACTGCGGGGTAATACGCAGCGCATCGGGGTTGTCGTAGGAATGAAGCACAACCTCGGCGGGAACAAAACCGTCTCGCAACAGCACATTCACAGGCTTGTTGTCATTTCGTTCAGCGAATGGCTTAAAGCGGAGCGGCTGGTTCTCTGGGATGATTTCACCTGGTTCACAACCACCGTAGGAATCAAGGAAATGCAGGATTCTCGCTCCTGAATCTCCCGCGATATGTGCATTGAAGAGCACCTTGGCTGGAAGGTTTTTCACCTCCACGGCCATCTGACCAGCCAAAAGCTTGCGCACGGTCTCGGCAAAGAGCTGACGCTGTTCGGGCAGGTAGTTGCGAATGTAGGTTGGTGTTTTCTGCGCTCCTACATGCGTCATGCCGCAGCCCCAGCGACCCGCAAACACAATGACTCGCCCCTTGCCGTAGAGACGCTCAATGATGGCGGGAACGCCTTCTGTTGTCGTGGCAAGAATGGTTGTACCAGCGGTTGGCTGAATGCGCTCCATGCCGTCGATGAAAACATAGGTGCCTGCTGGCAGGCTTTTGCCTTCGACAACCTGAACCTCAATTCGTCCATCCAGCTTCTCGCCCCTGGATGCAAGGCCGAGAAAAGCGTTCAGCTCATCCTGCGCCATTGGAGCCTCCGTGAACGGATCTGCCATTCTGCATGGTCCAGAGACAAGCAGGATGCCACCACGCTCCACAAACTCCTTCAGTCTGGCCAGCATTTGTGGCGAGACATAGTCGTTGGAGGGCATTACGACTAGTTTGAGGTTGGCTGGCAATTCCTTCGCGAAGCTACCGCGAACAAGTTGTGACGCAGGGATGTTGTGCCACGCCAGTGCCTCGCCGAAGCCTCCCCAATCGCTGATGATGCGTTCCGCTTCCTCTGGTTCCGAGAAGTCACGGCTCTGCTCGGGGAAAAAGATGCCGATGTCGTTGCGTTCGCGCGGTTTGACGAATAGCTTTTCATGGGCGGCTTCCCACTTGAACAGCTCACCCTCCATCTGGTAGTCGCGCATCTCATAGCGAAAGCCCATGGAAAGGCTCAGCGCCCACAGGTAGAACTGCTCCGAGTTCTCGCGCTTCCAAGTGGAGGGGTATCCGATGCAATAGCAGCACTTCCAGTTGTAGTTTGCTGCATGCGCTTGGTAGAGTGCCATCTCACGCACATAGCGAGGAAACTCCGTGCAGGACATGAAGCCGCAGCGCTTCCCTTTCGGATGCCCTGCCTCCTCCATCTCGTAGAAGCCCATCGTCCAGTTTCGCAGCCAGTTTTCCGCCCCCATCGCCCACACGCGGCGATAGTACTTGGAGATGCCCGCCAGGCATCCTGTTATCTGCATATCGGGGTTGGCCTGGCGCAGACTTGACAGCAATGCACCGTAGAAGTCGCCGCCTGAATCAAAACGGAACGACACATAGCGGCGCCAATGCACGTCGCTGGTATCCACTTTTCCTGTCGGCATCTCCTCTCCATATTTCTGACGATAGACGGCACGAGAGCCCTCCTTTGTGCCACAGGCGTAGATATCTGGTAGCCACTCCACCTCATCAGTCTGGAAGCCGTCAACGCCCGTTTTCTGCGCGTATTCGGTCATGCGCCCAAAGAGGAAGCTGCGGAAGCCAGGGTGGTTCATATCCATAAAACAGGCTGTTGCGTATGCATTGTTCGGTGCACAAAGGGCAGGTTCCCCTGTGTTCAGGTTCTCGCTTACCCATGGCCTATACTGCGAGTTTTCCATCGCTTCAATTCGCGTGAAGGTACTGGTCGTGTGGTGGATCAGCCTGAAGCCTGCCTTTTTGACCGCTTGCGAAAAAGGCACCGCCAGATCGTAGTTGACCTGCGACTGCCACTGGGACTTCATGTTGTCTGGAAGCCCAGGCAAGTACTGCATCCCACCATGGTCAACGATGGTGTTGACCCCGCATTCCTTCAGTTCGGCGAGGCATTTTTCCAATGCCTCCCCCTGCAACTTTGTGCCAATGCGCAAGGAGACGATGCGGGCATTCTGCTCCCAATCCATCGCATCTTCCTTGTTTGGTTTCGATTCCTGAGCAAACATGGTCACCGCCATCGTCATCAGCAATATCGCAGTCTTCTTCATGGTGTTTTCTTGTTGCTTATGGTACCAACTTGACAAACGCGGGTTCAAAGCCTGCCAGCTTCAGCGTGAAGCTGTTGCTCTTCAGCGTAGGCGCAGGGCCGAACTCGGCAGTTGCTTTTGTGGCGGTTGCGCCGACGGTCACCTCGACCTCGACAGGCTTGTCATTGCCGTTTACAACCAGCACATAGTCCGCGCCGTTGTAGTGCCAGGTGCGCGTATCAATCTTTTCGGCATTGACGCTGACCGTAGGCGCGGGCTCGACGGAGAGCAGCACGGGTATCTGCTTTTTCACCATCTCGCCAGCTTCGCACACCTCCGCCCAGGCCTCCTCGAACGGCACTCCGTTGGCGGGCTTTTTGAGGTCGTAGTAGGAGTAGGGGATGAGGCCGTTGGCACCGTTGGCGATGCAGAGCCAGAACATGCACTTGATTTCGGCAAGTGTCGGCTTGCGGCAGCCGATGGCGGCAGGACCTTTGCGGTAGCAAGCCCAGTTGAAAATCTGGGGCACCTGCCATACGGCGTAGTGCTTGAAGGCACCGTCGCGGGTCATGCGCGTCCAGCGCGCCGCCTCGTAGGCGCCCTTGCCAGGGATGGGATAGGGATCTGTCCCGATGATGTCGAAGGAGTTGAGGTATTCGCTTATCTGCGTATATTGGTAGAGGACGACCCACGTCGGGTGGTCAGGATCGAGCTTCTCCATCAAATCCCGCCTGGCAACGAGCTTGTCAATCATGCTAAGAGGAAGTTCGTCGTTGATGTACCATGCGATGAGCGCAGGATGCTTCGCAAAGTCCTTGACCCTCTTTTCAATGAAATTCACGGCGTCCTCGTCGGTGTTGATGCTTTTGGGGCACCATTTGGTGCCTGGGTAGGCATCCTTGATGGAGTAGATGATTTTGAGGCCGTTCTCGCTGATTTTGTCCATTCCCTCGATGTTTCCAGGAGGCCCGTATGCCATGATGCAGTTGAAGGGCGATGCGCCGATGACCTTCAAGTCCGCCTCGGCGGCGTTGGAGACGTAGAGCCCCAGCGGGAAGAAAGGCTGGCCATCGGCAATCAGCCGCTTGTATTCGTCGATATAGCAACGGCCATAATCAAGTTTTGCGGCCTTTGTGAAAGTGCGTTGCGCGCTGCCCTTCTTGCTCTTGCACTCGAAGTTTGCCTTCACGGTATATTTCCCTGCGAGAAGTGGTGCAATGTCGAGCTTTGCCGTGCATTGGGTCAGCTCAATGCCTTCCGCCTTTTGCGTAAGCACGGTTTTGCCAGCGGCATCGACAATCTCGAATTGCCCTGAAACATCTTTAGGCTCAATGCGCAGGGGACGGAGGTTCAGTGCAACGGTGATCTCAAGTTCCTTGCCGTCCGTGATGCCGCGATAAGGCGCGACGGAAATCGGCCCCACCAGCTCTGGCTGGAACAGACGGCAGTATGGACGGTCGAACCAAGCCTTGCCGACCATCCCCTTGCGGGCATAGAGGGCAAAACGCGCGGTGTTCACGCCTTCTGGCACTTGTCCTGACCTCATATGAATGAGCGTCCAATTCGGGGTGTTTCCCTTTTTGCCGCTTGGGTAGTCGCCGCCGCGGAACTTCCCGTCCTTGTCGTACCACTCCAGGCAGACGGTGGCTCCGCTGTCTTCGCCAGTCATGTTTTCTGTCTTCACGTAGGTGCCAAAGACAAAAATATCGCCAGGACGGCAGTTGATGTTCTGAACACAGAGATGGTAGGTTTCAGGGCTCTTGTTCTCAAACGCCAGACAGTTGCCATTCTCTCCACCGTTAATCAAAACGCTGAAATTGGACCCCATCACCCACCCCGCAGGCTTCCCATTCCCCTCGAATTGGCTGAAGTCGTGGTTCGCAATGAGATTGTCGTCTGCATATAAGAAACTTATACAGACCAAGAAAAAGATTGTTAAAGCAGAATGATGTTTTAACACTGTTAACCTCCTTATTGTTATTGTCTTGAACCACTAATCACTAACCACTAATCACTAACCACTTACTCGCACAGCTGTCGGCAATACTCACGAATTGTCTCCGCGCGTTCTGGCTCGTTAGGATACGAACGGACTAGCTTGACGTTGCTCTTCAGCTTCTCTATTGCTTCCAACTGGTCAGAGGCTTTGAGTTTGCTTTCAGCTAGCTTCAGCAGTTGGAAGTCCTGCATTCCGCGCTTCCAGCCGAAGAGGCGCCTGGAGGGGATGACGCCGTTTTCCGTCGGATACATCAGGGCCGTGTCGTAATTGCCTTTATAGGTCTTGCGGTACCACGGGTCGCCATAGTACTGCCCAGCCGCCCAGTAGCCGAGGCCGCGCATATTCCTCTCGTAACAACTCCAGAAGTTCAGCGCGTAGTCACAGTAGGGGGATTTGAGCTTCTCGACGTTGCTGTTGCAGTAATAGTAGTTCATGACGATTTTGTTTGCCTTGGCGATGTTCTCGTAGAAGGGCTTGTAGCCCTCCTGGTTCACTGTCTTTAGGTGCGGCATCCAGATGTCGGCAAACTCGTTCATCTTGTTGACGGTCTCCATGTCGGTTGACGAGCAGTCGATGATGATGCGCGTCTTCGGGGAGGTTTCCTTGGTCCAGCGCGCGATCTTGAGGGAGATGGGGCCGCAGTTCTCATCATACGGGCAGACCACCAGCTTGTCCGAGGTGACGCCCAGCTCATCGCACTTGGCAATGACCTTGGCAATCCAGCTTTTGTAGGCAACCTCGAAGAGGGGATCATTGACATCAATGCCGAAGAGATCCTTGCGCTGCCACTTCTTCTCCATAATATCGACGTTCATATAGTAGGCATCGAACTTGGTGCCGACGATTTTGATGAGCTTCTCCAGCTTGGTGAAGTCCAGGTTTTCGGGGATTTCGCCTTTTATATTGGCTTTGGGGCGCGGCAGGCTTCTCAGCGAGCTGATGCCAACGGTGTTGAAGCCATACTTGCGTAGCGTCTGGAAATGTTGTTCCGCGAACTCGGGGCGTTCATCGCAGATTTCAGAGAGCAGGAAGTCCCAGCCGAAGCTAAGGGGCTGCTCAGGGGCATCCTGCAGACGACTACCTTTAGTCGTGAAATGCACGGGTATCTCCAAACGGGCAAAGTCGCTGCCGTCAATGGGCTCCATGCAGATGATGCCCTTCACGTCATTCGAGGGCTTTGTCGGCTCGACGGAGAGGAACACCTGCACGGTCTCCCCAGGGCCGAGGCGATAGACGCCTCCATGGTTCTCTGGCATGGTGTCAGACGAGAGACTGCCGTCCTTGCACGCAACTGTCACGGCGTTCCGCCAGGTGGTGGCATAGCCAGGTAGCCCAAGCTTCAGGAAGTTATAGCCTTCAAAGTCACCATAATGCAACGAGAAGCGAACTGTGACAGGCTGCTGCGCGATATTCGTGGCATTGAAGGCAAAGTGCCTGAGCTCATCCGCCATGAACGTGGCCTCCAGGCGGCTGAACAGACTTGTCTTTCCGCCGTCCAGCGAAACGGCCTGCGTGGGCAACTTGTTGCTGTAGGCGTCTGCTTCCTGGAGAATCAGCGTCGCACCGCTGTTTTTGAACAGTGCCGCAAAAAGCTGCTTTTCCATCTTGGATGCAATACCTTTCAGTTCCTTTTCAAGTTCCTGGTAGCGGTCCGCCGCCTCCTGCTCGGTGGCGTTCTTCGCAAATGTTCTGATGGTTTCCACCTGTGTGAAAAGCTCAGCCAGGGTGGCGTCGGAAGTATCGCCCAGCTTTGCCTTCGCGGAGTCGGCGAAGGCGGTGGCCTGCTGAATGGCGTCTTTTGCGGAACCGAAAATCAAATAGCCGTAGCGGCGTGTCTGGGAGTGCCCGCCATAGGTGGGGCTCCAGCCCGAAAGGGAACGGCCTCCTTCGCGGTAGCGGAAGAAGTCTGCCCGCCAGACCGTCCCCGACTTCACCTCTTTCTTCGTGATGGCGGAAAAGGGGATTTTCACCTCAAAGTAACGATAGTTGTCGGCTTTGGAAGAAGCCGCCTCCCAGACGGGATTGTACCCCGCAAAGTCGTTGGTGAAGGCATCGTATTTCTGCCCTATGACATCGAAGATGAACTGGTAGTAGTCCCATTCGGCAGGGTCGGGGCAGAAGTACATCTCCGCTGCGTCGTTATTCCAGAGCGAGCTGTCATGCAGGGGATATTGATTCTGCGCCTCCTCATAGCCCTCGGGCATCACTGTCTTAAACAGAAGGTAAATGTTTGATGCGTCATATCCCAACTGGACGGTGGTTTCAGGCTTGTAGGCACTCCCGTCCTTGCTGGAGACAAACACGCTTGTCTCCACTGCGTCTTTCCATTCCTGTCCTTGCGGAACGCCGTCAATGGCGGGGGATTTCATAGGCGGGATGGTCATTTGAAGCATTCGGCCATTGGAGTTCGTCTGAAGTTCAGCAGGTTTGCCGCAGGCGATGTCGAATGTGAGCCTGGTTTTGCCATCAATGGGCGACCAGATGTACTTGCCGTCGATTTTCCGCCACAGTCCGAAGGAGACAATTCCTGCGTCACCAGCGGGCACCTTGGCATCGATGGTGAAGGTCGCCGTCACGTCGAATGTATCTCCCGCCTTGATGCCATCGACCTTCCAGGGTGCCAACGCCGATGGCGGAATGGACTGTGCTGTACCGCTTTTCTGCCACTTGATGGAAGCTTCTGGTCTGAAATGAAGTGGTTCGTCAACCGTTTCCGCACGTAGTTTTACCGTGAAACTGACGGTTTGCCCGCAGCCGACCACTTTCGGGCTCACCAGTTCCACCAGCTTGAAGCGACTATCTGCTAAAACAGTTGCGACACACGTTAGAAAGAAGCAGAAAAAGATATTGTGCATTGTTATGTACTCATTTTAGTATGATTGTTTTCTAGAGCAGAAGTGTCCTTATACTATGATGGTATTTATGAAAAAAGCAAGTTGGAAATTTACAGAACTGATGTCCATCGGGCACCATGTCGCCTTAAACGTTACTCCATTATTTCACACGGTCAATAAATGCGATTTCACCGAATTGGATACGTACTTGTGTGACCCTTTTGCCATTGAGGAGAATCTGCTTGAAGTCTGCAGGGATGCGATGGCCTTCATAGTTGAAGAGGCTCACTCTCACAGGGTCGTCGCTACCAAAACTGAAATCGCCGCTTATGGCCGTGATTATCTTGTCGGTACCCAGAATATAGCCGCGACCCAGCTCGTCTATGGCAATGGGGAAGGCTGCCGTGTCGGGACAGTCGGTCCAGGTGTATGGATAATCGTATTCCTGTGGCACTACCCCAAGGTAAAGTGCGCTTAAAAACTGCTTTGGTGTATTGCGGTAGGTGCGTTGCAAGGAGTTTGGCACGGGGGCAAAGTAGTTGCGTGCCACGTGAAAAAGGCAACCAGCCTCTCCAAAGCGCATGGGAATGAGCTCCTTGAGCGCCTCGCGCGTGGTGCGGGTATAGAAACTGCGGTTGCCCACAACGGGCACTTTGCGCTCATTGATGATATAGCGCATCAAGTTGATGATGAACTCCTGTGAAAGCAGCTGGTAGGAGGCCTTCTCGCAGCTCAGAAGCTTGGTCGTGGGATGGATGTCACCACTGACTCCATCAGCTCGATTATAGGTATAATAGGCTTTGGCACCCTCCAGATAGTCAAAAAACAATCCGTCGCACTTCCAGTCATCAATGGCGGTATCCACGAGTTGGCGGAGAGCCTTGCCAGGGCCGTTGTCCTGGGTGAGGATAAAGAATCGATACCCCGCCTCCGTCAATTTCACACCGCTTTTGTTGATAACAAGCCATTCTCCGAAGAGCTTGTCATCCAGATTGTCTGGATGGTTACTGCCGTATGGTGCCATGATGCAGTAGTAGAGCGGCACCTTTCTGGCAAGGGGATAATCTCTGCGTAGTACCTCGAAGAGTTCCTTGCGATGATTGAGCATGTCGCTGTCCTGGAGGACCGCCCATCCCCACTTGCAGATTGTCCGTCGGGGAGTGGTTTTGGTCCATCCAGCAAAATGGCATACGTAAATGGAGCCGATGGCCTCCTCGTATGGTTTCCAGCGTTCCATCAGGCGTGGGAGCGACTCCTTTTCCCAGATTAATGCGCGTTTGCCCTTAGTTGCCTCGATGCCATTGAGCCCCCAGTTGTCGCGGGCGTTGTTGACAAACGTGAACATATCGCCTTTGGCGACGGGATAAATCTCAAATTCCAGCGTGACCTGCTTTTTGCCCTGCAACACCAGGGATGGATTGTTGAGGCCACAGTTGTTGTCATCGACGACGTATGTCAGCGCCTGGAATTGCAAGATGTCATCGTTGGGCACTAAGGCGCAGCCACCTTCGCCAGAGGGCAGAAAGACGGAAGCGTTTTCAGGGGAATGAATCTCTGTCCTGGTGGCAACTGGAAGCCCGCTGACCATGATTGGCTTGTCGTTGCGTTTGTCTGTGGTCAACTGCGAACGGACGATGACTCCGAGCGGCGTCTCGGTCAGATTCGTGAGGATGTCTTTGACGCTGATATAATTGCCTTGCCGCATAATAGAACGCTCGACGGTGTAGTATTTCCCACCGCCATTGACCGTGGCTCCACGACCGTTGACAGACGTGACAACTCTAAATTCCTGCTCGGGCTGTTCAAGATGGCGGCTCCCAAAGGAGTTGTATCCACCATGGGGATATGAGAAAAAGGTATCCAGCCTATAGACCGCACTGCCCGAACGGATGACGATTTGACCGTTCTCCAAAAGTTGATAGGTGAAATCTTCTGCCGTGTTCTTGCGTGGTTCGACATAGCGGGGGGTCTCATTGAGTTCTTTCAGTTCCGTAATCCACCACTCCTCTGCGGGAATGGTTTTTTCAGCAGAGGTGAAAAGGTTGATGTTGCTGATGACAGCAGGGATGGGGGTGTCGTCATTGAAGAGCTTATGCACTTCAGTCGGCTGGCCGTTGATGAATGTCAGGGTATTTTTGCCAGGTTTTGCATATTTGGAGATATCAAACCTGTATGTCGTCCCATTCCAGTGAAGTGGTCGATATTCATTCTTTTCGCTTCGTGCCGCCTCCAGCGACGGAGCATACAGCAGATAAAAACGGTTGTTTCGCCAATGGTAGCTGATTGAATCCATGCCATTGCTGCGCAAAAACATTTCGGGAACGTTCAGCAACGCCTCCCCCGCAATCAATTCGCCATTGCACTCGACTGACAAACAGCAGTCGTAGCCGCTGTAACGCTTGAACTTCAAATAGCCGTCGAACTCCAGATTGAGGTATTCACCCGTTTTCAAGTCTTCAGGCAACGTGAACTCCACAGTCTGGCTCCTCTGCCCGTCAATCAGGTGCTCTTGCGCCATCGGTGTTATCGGCAGTTGACCGCCAAAAAGCAAGGCAAACAGCAAGCCTGACAGCACTGACAGGGTGATTCTTCTCATAAGAGCCTCCAATACAACGTAGTTTTGCTTTTTAGCATTTTGCTATGGCAACTTGTAAAGCAAGTGTTAAGCAGAGCCATGTTTCAGCTCAACTAATAACTTACCAGCTATTGCAGGGTTTACAAGTTGCTTCCTTCTATACATCTTTCTATTAAGAAAACAAATGGATCAACTGATTTTCAAAATGCCGACTTGACAAGCCCCTAAAATCAGGCTAAATTTTTCTCCGAACCCCAAAAGCAAAAGGTGTGAGAAAGATGAAGACATTGAGATTCGGGATTGTTTTGTCGGTTATCTGCGGGCTATGCTGCATGGCAAACGAAAAGATGCAGTTTTCGCCAGTATTCAAATCGGAGCAGGTCGTGCGTGTTCCCGTAGGGGATGCGCTCATGGTTTCAGATGTTGTGCAGTTGCCTGCCCTACCCCAGAAGGAGGGCATGACCGCTGTCCTGCGCCTCAATATCCGCCAGGTGACCAAGGACACGGACGGATGGAATCCCTGGTGCGCCCTTGAACTCAATGGACAGAAGTTGGGGCCACGAACCGCTCGCCACACCCCGCGTCTGCTGCTGCGCGGCAATTATATGAAAACAACCTACAAGGGCGAGGAAAGGGTCCCCTATTGGAGCAGCCAGAGTTCCGCCTATTTTCTGACGCTTTTCACGCCCGACGAGACCGAAAAACTTGACCCGCGCATTCTAGACCGTGACGACGGCTACAACTACTACTTTGATGTGGATGACATCGTGAGCAAGGTTATCATCGGCGCCGACAACCGCATTGAGAACGACGCGCCGAACCGTCTGCGCTTCATGAACATCCTTACCCGAAAAATCCTGAACTCGACACTGGTGGTCAAGGACATTGAGCTCGGCTATGTGCCGTCCTCCCTCCTCAACGCCCTTTCTGGCATCGAATACGCGAAATACAAGGCTGTTTCCAAGCCAGAAGCCACTGTCAAGGCGGCTGGCTGCCAGCTGATATTCTCACCCAATGGCGGGATGGAGCTGAAAATCGGCGGCGAGAGCATCTTCATCGAATCCGCTTTCAGCTATGCGGCTTCCCCTGAAATGAAGTACAATGCTTTGGGCATCGGCAAGATGGACAACCAGCCACGCGTGAAAACCACTGTCGCACAACTTCCGAATGGTGCCGTGATGGTTACGTTGGAGACGCCGAATCTGTCCCTCAAACGCCTTTGTTCGCCTGTGTCTGGCCACATCAAGGTGACGGACATTATCATCTCCAACCTTGACGAAGACCAGGGGCTCAAGTGGAAGAACCGCTTCGCCTTCAGCAACAAAATGCCTGAAAACTGGCGCATTTCAGGGCTTACAGGCGCGCTGGCAACGGACAGCTCCTGCATGGCCTCTGCCAACCCAACCATCTTCATGGCAGCCCAGAAGGGTGCTGCAGGCTTCGTGGTCGAGGATACGGTGAGCCGCATTCTGCTGGAGATGGAGGCCAGTGGCAATATCTTCGAGATGGCCTCCAAGGGCGTCGGGCTTCCCGCTGGCAAGAGCCTGACCGTTGAGTGGTGCATCTACCCGCTGGCGGGCGATGAACGGGACTACTTTGATTTCATCAACCAGGTGCGCGAGGACTGGGGCGTGAACAACACGGTGCCAGGCCCCTACTTGATTCGCGCCCAGCAGTTCCCTGGGCTGACCCTCCGCTTCGCCTCCGTCTCCCCCTGGTTCGAGTATGCGGACGGCTTGGAGTACACGCGTGAGCAGTACGTGAAGACCACTTCTGAGAAGGTGGCGGCTCTACGCAAGCAGTTCCCTGGCGTCAAATTGATGGCATTGCTGGAGACAAACCTCGTGAACTTCGATTCAACGACGGTGCCCTGGGGAAAGGAACTGCCCCTGACCTACGGCGACCGCAAGAACCCCGCTACCGCATACGGCCAGTACCTCTCGCCTGAACTTTCCCGCAAGCTCAACGAGGTGACGCCACTTCGCGATTCGCTGCTTCATGACAAGGACGGCAACATCATGGTTGACACAGTCTATGTCTATCAGAAGAAGCCTTGGATCAATTTGATGCCCCAGCTAGAAAAGGGCAACGCGCGCTATAACCAGATGATGGAGCAGATTGAATTCGTCATGAAGAATGTCGATTTCGACGGCATCTACATCGACCAGTTCAACCCGACCCTGAAGGACGGCGTGAGCTTCGACCGCTGGGATGGATACAGCGTGGTCTTGGACAAGGAGGGCCGCATCCTTTCCAAGAGCTACAACTATGCCATCACAGGCGCAGAGGGACGCATGGAGATTGTGCGCAAGGTGACCTCGAAAGGCGGCGTTGTGCTGACCAACGGCCATCCCGTCACACGCGAGGAGCAGAACTCAGGCCGTCTCAGCTTCGCCGAGATGGAGAACGACCGCTGCAACCCCATTCCATTCCTCGACGAAATGCCGCCCGAGCTCCGCTACGAGGCGACAGGCCATCTAGCCTCCCCTATCATTCTTAACCTACGTCCTGGCAGATACTCCCAGGAGCCCCGCATGATGGCGCGTGTCCTCTTCAAGGGGCTCATCATTGCGCTGCGGAACGGCGTGCTGCCTTACTACTACACCGTTAACATCCAGACCAGTGGTCCTGATGCGGGCGGTCTGGGCGTCGCAAACTGGATGTTCCCCTTCACGCCTGTCAAGCTGGGCGAGGGCGTGATGGTTGCGAAGGAGCGCACCGTCGTCTGCAAATCGGGTACTTACACGGTTGGTGGTCAAAACAAGCCTGCGGTGGCGCACTTCAACAACATGGGACTGGAGGTCAAGGATACCAAGGCCTTCGACATCACAGGGGAGCCAGGTGCCTGGAAGGTGAAGGTCACCATTGACGACTGGAACGAAATCGCCGCCATTGAACTACGCTGACAATCATCTGCGTGCGTAACTGATATCGCAATGAATCCATGCGCATAGAGATACACGATAAAACCCTTGGGTTGGCCGAGCAGCTTCGCAGGTTCGGCTTCCCGCTGGATATGCGCTGCGATGGACGCGGCACTTGCGGACGCTGCCGTGTCCGTCTGCTCTCTGGATGCTGGCTTGAAAATGGCGTGGCGGTGAATGCGCCAGCCGAGGCACTGGCTTGCCGCACATGGTTGGTTTCCGAGACGGGAAGCGTGGAGATCCCTTTTGCCTCCTGCTTGCCAAGTACCCAGGGGCTTTTTGCTGACGCCTGGCAGAATATCGCTCCGATGCCTGTAAAAGACGAGGTGGTTGTCGGCATTGACATCGGCACCACAACCTTGGCTGCCGCCGCGCTTCAAAGAGGTAGAATCATAGCACGTGAGGCCTGCTTCAATCCTCAGGCTCGCTTCGGCGACAATGTGATGTCCCGCATCAGCGCGGCAGAAACGCATCTTGAGGAGATGCGTCAAGCACTGCTGGATGCACTGGCAGACATGCTGCGGAAAATGCCGCCTCCCACACGGGTTGCAATCGCTGGCAACTCCACGATGACCAGTCTCTTCCATGGAGTTAATCCCGTTTCCCTGGGGCATGCACCGTTTGCATTGCCGCAGAGCGATTTTGCACCCGTTTCGGGCGATTGCCTAGGGTTGCCAGCCAGTGTGCCAATCCACACATTGCCGCTGATATCGGCTTTCTTGGGTGGCGACATCCTTGGCGGATTGGGAGAACTTCACCTTAAACCAGGCGACCTTTTCATCGACATCGGCACTAACTGCGAGATGGTTTTCTGCAAAATGGATGGAACACTTGTCGGCGCAGCGGCCGCTGCTGGTCCCGCCTTCGAGGGTGCAGGAATCGCCTGCGGGACGCGTGCCGTACCTGGTGCAATCTGCCATTACCGTGGTTTTGACGCATTTGAGATGATTCCCCGCGACGATGGTCTGCTTGGAACACCTGTTGGATTATGCGGGAGCGCGATGGTCGATGCTCTGGCGGTGCTTCGACGTGCAGGCCTGTTGAGCAGATTCGGACGATTTGAACCGCCTTGTCCCAAGAAAGAGATTGCGCAGGGGGTGTACATTACAGAGCAGGACATCGAGCAGTTGCTGACGGCAAAAGGAGCCGTTGCCGCAGGAATCCGCTGCCTAGAGGAGTATTGCGGGGGACCATGCAGGCGGCTTATTCTGGCAGGTGGTTTCGCGCAGTTTTTGGATTTGGATAATGCCGCTGCCATCGGCATGCTGCCTAAGCGACCTGTATTTGTTGTTGGAAACACCTCGCTTGCCGCGGCTGTTCGTCTAGCTGCAGAGCCAACCCATGCAACTGAGCTATCCTCCTTGCGACAATCGGTCTCCGAGCTGCATCTCAACAATGTCCCTGGTTTTGATGTGAAGTTTTTGGAGGGAATGATGCTCCCTTGAGCTTTTTTCACTTTGTCGCTACAGGGTAGGAATCTGCTTTGTCTGCACGTTTTTTATTTCCACCAGACAAGTGGCGTAGCCGCGAAAGAGTATAGCCGTGGGCAAGCAAAATTCACAGTAGGCAAGGTTTTTTCGGGAATTATATACTTGAGTTTTCTGATGACATTATCCTTCATTGGTCGATGGCCTGGATGCGCCTTGCCGCTTTCTAAAGCGGCAAGGCGCACGGGGACTGGGGTGGGCATCTGACCGTGGTTTTTGCTTCGCCGCTGTCGCAGCTTCGCTCTACCCACGGCTATGCTCTTGCTGCCGCTTACGCGGCTCTTCTCTGTGGGTAAAGTCCAATCGGCAACTAAAGTTTATAATTCCCCCTTTTTTTCAAGAGCTTATTTTGAAATTACTTCTCAAGCCTGAGACAACAGAGGATTTCTGCCGCCCCTTATACAGGGCTCTATTCTACCTGAGGAACAAAGTGTAGGGAGAATTCGTCACGCTAATAGTACAAAGACGTGACAATTTGCGGCATCCGTAAACTATTTTATACAGAGGTTGTTTTGCTGGATTAGGCTATAGAGTTTTGATAACTCCTTTGCGAGAGTTTCCTTGGAGAAGGGGGTAAGGTCAGGGGAGGGGTGCGGCTGTTCAATGGCTTTCAAAATGGATTGCGCGAAGTCAAGGGCCGTGGGGGAACACCGTGTGACACCGTCTAGTTGGAACAATTCGGGAGCCAGGGCTGCTTCGGTGGCGACAACGCGCTTGCCAAGTGCCAGTGCCTCAATGGCAGTGCGCCCGAATGGCTCGTTTTCCGAGCAGGTGACAAGTACCTGCGCAGAGGCAATCCATGGCAGGGCTGGCGTGTCGTCAACGATGAAGCGCACGTTTTTCATCTGACATTCTTTGACATGGTTGCGCAGTTCTTCCAGATATTTTGAGGAAGAAGGTCGCTGCCGTCCCTTCAGAATGGCGTGAAGTTGGGAACGCTCTGCCTGTGCCAGTTGAAATGCCTTCAGAAATAGACGATGCTTTTTCCAAGGCTCGAAGTCCGCAGCAATGATGACACAGGGTGTGGCGACGGTGTCTTCGCCGTCGTAACATGTGCCCGCTCCACAGGTTTTTTGTGAAGTGTCAGGCAAGGCGGGTACAGTCCTTGCAATAGCCTCCAAATCAAAGCCATTGTGGAGGACAATCCTGTGGTCGTCTGGCACGACTTCACGCCACTTTTCACAGACTGTTGAAGAGACGGCGAAAATGAAGGGGGATAGCTTTCGTGCCACGTGGCGCCGCGCCAGTAACGGCATCCGCAAATCCCTGTCATGGACGATGATTCTCGTTTCCAGGCGCGGCAACGCGCAAAGCACCAGTGCGGAGCGCACTGTGTTGCAGTGGATGATGTCTGGCCTGAAGCTACGGATGAAATCCAGCAGCGGTGCGCGATTCTGCCAGCACTCCCAGCAATATTGCAGTCCCCCCCACAGGTTGGCGCGCCAGTGTGTGGTGGTCAGCTTGAGGGATGGAAAGTTTTTCTGCCGCGCCCACTCCCATAGTCCGTCGCCCATTGCAAGGGCCTGGTCACAGTTTTCCGCGCACTCAATGAGGGTGCGGAAACTGTCTTGCGCCCCGCCTGCAAAGGGCGCGACGTCTATGAACAGGATGCGCGGCGGCATGAAATGCGAGATCCTACAGCTTCAGCAGGCGTTTTGCGTTCTCGCTGCTAATCAGCTCCAGTTCATCGCCAAACAGCTTGCTGGTGTGCAGCTTGAGGATGGCAGGTTCTGCCGCCTTGAAGGGCGAGCCTGTGCCGAAAAGCACATGGTCGGCACCGACGTTCTTGACAAGCGTGGCCAGCACGTCACCGTAGGAGGAGCGGTAGCGCGACATCTCGAAATAGAGGTTTTTCGGGTAGTTGCCATCAGGCTTCACGCCTGTTTCCATGTAGATGAAGTTGGTGTTTGGATTTGCCTCGGCCACCTTCAGGAACTCATTGAAGTTCAAGGGCTTTTCAGGCTCAAGGTGGTGGCGTTGGCGGTAGTTGACCAGCTCGTGCGGGACAAGGATGGGCATTTCCAGCTCTCCCGCCTTGGCAATCATCGCCTGTGCCTCGGGCGCAGACCATTCGTAGGCATGGTACTTGGGAAGCATGCGGAGGGCGCGGAAGCCCAGCTTGGCGCAGGTTTCCAGGTCGCGCTCCCAGGCGGCATAGAGGGGATTCAGGGTGGCGACGCCAACGAAAAAGCCGTCGTAGTCCTCCAGTTCGCGGGCAATCTCCAGATTGCCGTCCTGCGTGTTCTTGTAGAAGACGGCGTTTGTCGAGGAAACAGCGGCTCCGCCGATGCCCTGGCTGACCAGGTAGCGTCTAAGTTCGGGAAGCGTTTGGTTTGGTATTTGACGGAATGGCCAATGGCCGACTGCTGTGTTGATATCAAAAAGCATCATACCCTCCTGCGCGCGAAGATGCGCTTCATATTGCCAGAGAACAGTTTCATGTATTCGTCTTCGGTCAAGTCCGCGGCCTGCACCTTGCCCACGCCCTCTTCCATCGAGCAGTCCGTGGCAAACAGCACGTGGTCGATGCCAACGGCGTTCACGGTGCGGCGGACGATGCCCGCGTCGATGACGCTTCCGCTGATGTCGATGAAGTAGTTGTCGGAATCCATTTCCTCCAGTATACGGAGGTTCCATTCCCAGTCGCCGCCGCCACCGATGTGCCCCTGGATGAAGGTGGTCTTTGGGAACTTCTTCACGGCTTTGAGGAAATTCGAAGCGTTGCTTAGATAAGGCTGTGAAGCCATGGTGGCGGGGTCGGTGCATTTCCCTGCGTGCATCAGCACGGGAACGCCGAGTTCGGCGGCCAGTTCCATCACAGGAGCCTGCACATCATCCTCAAGAAACTGTTGATGGTACATCTTGATACCTGCCATGCCATTCTCTACGACGCAGCGCTTGACCTCATCGACAGCCGCCTGACCAAGAGCTGCATCGACAAAGCAGAAGCCGATGAGTCGGTCGCTCATCTTCATCGCTTCCACGACGATGTCATTTACATAGCGCATGGACTCCACAGTCACGCCAGGTTTTGTGATGGGGTAGGAGACGCAGAGCTTACGAATCCCCAGGCAGTCCGCCGAATAGAGCAGCTGCTTGGTTTGTTCCACGTTCAAGGGGCCGTTGTTTGGGGTCCCCCAGACGTGATTGTGGGCGTCTATGCAATCATAACGCTCAGGAATACAATACCATTTCATGCAAAGATTCTCCTTGGGTTGTTCACTGTTTGGAATACAAACACATTAAGAATGTAATATGGCAGTTTATTTTTTCAAGGCTGATGGTGCTGGAAAGAAAGTGTAGTGAGTTTTCATGGAAGGTTTCCAATCAGGAGAACGCTTTTTTTCTCAAGGGGGGTAGTGTGAAGAACTCCGTCGGAGCGGTGGAACAATCGCTATAGGCTACGCTCGCTTTTGCAGGGCTTCACTTGACTAGGCCTATACTCTGCCACAGTTACGCCGCTGAAGTGAGGACAAGTAAATAAAGCAAATAGCTACCCTCTTGAAGAACAGAGTATTTTGAAAATATACTTAAAGGCACTATATTGAAGCAGTGTCATTGACAATAATATTCATTACATTTGGTATCAGAATATCAAAGGAATAATTCAGGAGAAATCATGAAGTTAACCGTACTGCTTGGAATCGCCTGTCTTGGGATGGTTGCGGCACAGAGCATACAGATCAGTCAGGAGGGGAAAAGCGACTACTGCATCGTCGTGCCAGATGGGGCTGCGCCCGTGTTGAAGACTGCGGCGGCGGAACTAGGACGCTATCTGAAGGAAGTGACCAAGGCAGAGTTGCCGATTGTGGTGGAGGCGGAGCGTCCAACAGGGAAGCCCGCCTTTGTCATCGGTCCAGCGAAAGCGGCAAGTGCTGTGTTCAGCGATCCAACTTTTGCCAAAGGAAAGCCCGATGAAATCGCCATCAAGTTCAAGGGAACCGACATTTACCTGAATGGTCGGATGCCGCGCGGACCACTCTACGCCACCTATACGTTCTTGGAAGACTATGTTGGTGTCAACTGGTGGACGCTTGAGGAACATGACAGCCCCGACAAGCCCACGCTAGTTGTTTCCGCCAAAGACCACGAGTATGCACCGAAGCTGATCAGCCGCGAGACCTTCTACGGTGGAACGCACAACCAGGTTTTCGCCAGTTATATGAAATGCAACGGCCATTACTCACGAATAAAGGAGGAATACGGCAGGAGCTTCACGATCATCGGCTTTTGCCACACCTTCAACCAATTCCTCCCTCCTTCCAAGTTTTTTTCCGAGCATCCCGAATGGTATAGCGAAATCAAGGGCAAACGTAGCGACAAGGCACAGCTTTGTCTCACCAACGACGAAATGAAGGCGGAGTTCATAAAAGTATGCCTGGAACAGATTCGCAAGAATCCGACGGCCGAGATGATATCCGTTTCCCAGAACGACCTGAAAGACGGGCGGTGCGAGTGCGCAAAATGCAAGGCGATTGAGGAGGTGGAGGGAAGCGCGTCGGGACCGCTGCTTCGCTTTGTCAATGATGTTGCTGCCGAAATAGCCAAGGAGTACCCCGACATTTGGGTTGATACGCTTGCCTATCATTACACGCGCCAGGCACCGAAGGTCACTCGCCCTGCGAACAACGTGGTCATCCGTCTGTGCAGCATTGAGATGGATTTCTCGAAGCCTCTGGAGACGGGAGAGACCAATGCGAGCTTCCGCAAGGACATCGAGGATTGGAGTGCCATTGCGCCCAACCTTTTTGTCTGGAACTATGTGACCAATTTTGCCAACTATTTGCTGCCGCAGCCAAACTGGCGCGGGCTAGTGCCTGACATCCGTTTCTTCCTGAAGCACCACGCCATCGGGTTGTTCGAGCAAGGAGATGCAGGCTGCAAGGTTGGGGACTTTGTTCGTCCACGCCAGTGGATTATCGCACATCTGCTTTGGAACCCAGATTTGGACGAAAAGGAGTTGACACGAAAGTTCTTTAATGGCTACTACGGGCCTGCGGGGATGCATTTGCTGAAATACATTGACTACCTCTGCGACTGCGTCGAGCAGTCCAATTTCTATCTGCGGTGCTTTAACAATGATGTTTTTGGCTGGTTCAAGCCCGAACAGGTTGAGGAGGCTATGAGGCTGTATGCGGTCGCAGAAGAGGCGGTCAAAGGAAACGAGGTGTTTGCAACGCGGGTGCGGCGTGAGCGCATCCCCTTGGACTTGGTACGCATTATGTACGCCATCAAGCAGGCCAATCTCTATCGTCTTAAGGTGAAACAAACACCTGAAGCCAGGCAGGAGATTCTGGATTTGGCAGATGAGTTTGTCGAGTTGACGAAAAAAGCTGGCAATTGGCGCGAGGGAATCAAGTTCGCTGACTATGCTACCAACCTCAAGGATGCCCTTGAAACGCTTTATGGCAGCGGCTATGTCCCAGAAATCTGCAAGGGCAAGCCACTGGACAGTTGGGACTTTTTCCCAGTTGGAAGCTATCGCATCTACAAGGAGGGAAAGTGGGCAAAACGGGTGGATGACCCTGCCGCGATCCGAAAGAGGGCGATTCGCATGCCCAACGATCATTTCCAATGGGCCACTCAGGCCAATGTTTCCATCGACCAATATGATGCAACTAAAAAGTGGAAGATCGTGGCGCGCGTGCGCTGCGAGGGTAACGCAACAGACGGGGAGGCGCTTCATTTTGGCATCTACGGGACAGGATTGTTCCATTGCAAACAGGAGGTAAAAGTTTCCGAGTGCAAGGGGAAGGATTATGCGCTAATCGAATCGCGGCCTTTCACCATCAAGGAGCTTCAGGGGAAGGAGACCTGCATCTGGTTCGCACCTGTTCAACACCCCGCTGACGAACTTGAAGCGGTTTACATCGATGAAGTCATTTTAATGCAAGCAGAGTAGATAGGCTAGATTGTCTAGATTGTCTAGGTAAAAACAAAAAGGAGCAACATGAACATTCCTGAACTGCCGTTTGAGCATTTTTACCGTTTTGCCGAGGTTGAGGCGTTTGTCAAGGAGCTGGCGCAGGCCGCGCCTGAGCTGGTGAAGCTGGGCGAGATCGGGAAGTCGCGCGAGGGGCGTCCGCTGTATATGCTGACCATCACGGACTTCAGTACAGGGGCTGCCGAGGACAAGCCCGCCTACCTTATCCATGGGAACATCCACTCTATGGAACTGGCAGGCACACACGCCTCGCTCTACACGGCCAGGCAGCTGGTTGCCGACCACAAGAAGGGCGGGCTGCTTGAGCAGATGGCCTTCTACATTATTCCGCGCCTCAACCCCGACGGCGCAGAGTTCTGTGTCACCACCAACGGCAGTTGCCGCAGCCGCATGGACATCTCCGAGAAGGTGGCCAATACCCTCTACCAAGCCGATATGAACGGCGATGGCATGATTCTCAACATGCGCATCGAGAACCCGAACGGCGGCTGGGCAAAGAACCCGAAAGATCCGCGCCTGATGGTCGGGCGCACAGCCGATACCCCTGGTCCCTACTACGATTTGATGCCCGAGGGTTCCATCTACAAGTGGGATGGCTCCCGCAACCTCAAGTTTCATGGGCGCACCTTCGACTGGAACCGTAACTGGTCATGCAACTGGAAACCCGAGCCCGAACAGTGGGGCGCGGGCGACTTCCCGTTCAGCGAGACGGAGATGCACGCCATCGGCGAGTTCATCCACTCACACCACAATCTCTTTGCCATCCTGGGCTACCATACGGGCACGAACGGCGTACTGCGTCCGCCGTCAAGCGGAACCGATGACGACATCGACAAATGGGACCTGCGGGCGATGCACCGCATAGCTGAGATTGCCTCCGAATGCACAGGCTTCCCCATTATCCCTGTCTGCAGCTACTACTTCAAGCGTCTTGGCGAACGTGCGAGGGAGACCCGCTATCACGGGCATTTCCACGACTTTGGCTACCGCAACCTAGGGTTGTACGTCTATGAATTCGAGCTGGGCACCCTGCTCAACTCCGCAGGCATCAAAACCGAGCAGGTATTTGGGACGGCGACCGCCCAGGAACTGGACGAACTCTACCGCCAGGCACTTGCCTGGGTGGATTCGAAGGGGCTACACGACAAGCTCTTCTGCGATTGGAAGGAGTACCAGCATCCACAGCTTGGAAAGGTCGAAATCGGCGGTTGGATTTCGCAGCACCTCGGCAACCCGCTTATGCCAGATTTGCAGAAGATAGCGGCCAATACGTACAACTTCACTTTGAAGCATGCTGCGTTCCGTCCTCAGCTTGCCGTTGAGGATGTGTCTGTGGAGGCGATTGGCGGTGGCAACTACCGCGTCCGCGCACGGGTTGTCAACCACGGTCCGTTCCCCACGAACATCTCCAACCGCGGCAGTCAGCTCAACTATCACCGTCCCGTGCGCGTGGAGATGGAATTGCCTGAGGGCGTGAAGTTGCTTTCCACGGAAGGCCACAAGGACCTAGGGCATCTGGCTGGCTTGACGGGCAATCGTCTGCTGGAATGGTTCGTCAATGCTCCCGACAGCGCCAAGGAGCTTCTGCGTCTGCATGTCTTCGGCTGGACTGGCGGGAATTTTACTACCACAATTAATCGGCTGTAGCCAGAGCCTACTGGCTCTGTAGGAAAATGCTCTCCCCCCCGCTCCTTCACGCGGCGGGAGAGCATTCCTTTCAAAAAAGGGCATGAATTGGGAACAAAACCGACAAGGTCGTGTCTAATCTAGATATATTAGACTCTCTAGAACGACAACAACGGAGAATATATGATTGACGTAAAGCAGATTGGTGCGAAGGTCTCTGAGGAGAGCTCGCTGTTGGTGCGTGTGCGCGCGGAGATGGCGCGTGTGATTGTGGGGCAGGAGGCGTTGATAGACCGCCTATTGATGGCGTTGCTGTGCAACAACCACGTGCTGATCGAGGGATTGCCTGGTCTGGCGAAGACCCTGACCGTCACCACGCTTGCGCGTTGCCTGGATGCCACTTACCACCGCATCCAGTTCACGCCCGATCTGCTGCCCGCCGATGTGGTCGGCACGATGATATACAACCCGAAGACAGGTGATTTCAGCACAAAGAAAGGGCCGATTTTTGCGAATATCATCTTGGCTGATGAAATCAACCGTGCTCCCGCCAAGGTGCAGAGTGCTCTGCTGGAGGCGATGCAGGAGCGTCAGGTGACCGTGGGCGACAGCACCTTCAAGCTGGACGATCCTTTCCTGGTGCTTGCCACCCAGAATCCCGTTGAACAGGAAGGCACCTATCCGTTGCCTGAGGCGCAGGTTGACCGCTTCATGTTCAAGGTCAAGGTCGAATATCCTGAAAAGGATTCAGAGCTGAAGATATTGCGCCGTATGGCCTCCTCTGCGCCAGCGCTCCAGGTTAACTCCGTGCTGAAGCCCACCGATGTGAAGCGGCTGCGTGAACTGACAGATAGCATCTTTATGGACGAGAAGATTGAATCCTACATCGTGGATTTGGTGGATGCATCCCGCCATCCCGACCAGTACGGTCTGAAGGATATCCAGGAACTGATACGCTACGGTGCTTCGCCACGCGCCACCATTTTCCTGGCGATGGCCTCGAAGGCGCAGGCGTTTGTCGAAGGGCGCCCCTACGTGACGCCGCAGGATGTGAAGTCCGTCGCAAAGGATGTGCTGCGTCACCGAATCATGGTCACCTACGAGGCGGAGGCCGAGGAGATCAGCTCCGAGCAGATTGTACAAAAAATTCTGGACACGGTGAAGGTGCCATGATTCCGAAAGAGTTGGCGAAGAAGATTCGCTACATACAGATTTACACCAGTAAGACGGTCAACGACGTCCTTGCGGGCGAGTACCAGAGTGCTTTCAAAGGTTCTGGCATGGAGTTCGACGAGGTGCGCGAGTACCAGCCTGGTGACGAAGTGCGCTCCATCGACTGGAACGTGACCGCACGCCAAGGGCATCCCTACGTCAAGCGCTTCCATGAGGAGCGCGAATTGACGGTGATGTTCATGGTTGATTTGTCCGCCTCGGGCATGTTTGGAACGGGGACGCAGACAAAGAGCGAACTGGCGGCAGAGCTGTGCGCGCTGCTCTCCTTTTCTGCTGTGAAAAGCAACGACAAGGTGGGGCTCATCATGTTCACGGACCGCATCGAGCGGTTCATTCCGCCCGCGAAGGGGGTCAGCTATGCGCTGCGCATCATCCGCGAGGTGATGGGACACAGGCCCGAAGGGCGCAACACGGACATCCCTGGTGCGCTGGACTACCTCGGCAAGGTCATCCGCAAGCGGTGCGTCGTCTTCATGGTTTCGGACTTCCAGGGCGGCGAGTTTGCCAAGTCCATGCGCGTGCTTGCGCGCCGCCATGATTTGATTGCAGTGAGCGTGGCAGACCGCCGCGAATTGCAGTTGCCCGATGTGGGATTGTTGGAACTGGAGGATGCCGAGACAGGCGAGCTTGTGATGGTCGATACCTCCAGCCTTGCCATTCGCGGCGAATATGGCAAGCTTGGGACGGATGAGCACGCCCAATTGAAGGGTCTCTTCCGCTCCATGGGAGTGGATTTGCTGGAGTTGATGACAGGCGAGGACTACGCGCGGAAACTCGTGCAGTTCTTCCGACACCGTGAAAAGGCACGATAAGTAATAAGGAGACTTAATAATGGCGGATAGCGATTTTGATTTCAGTTTACCAAAAGCAAGCGAAAAAGCGACTGACAGCAGCAAGTGGAAGCTGATATGCGTGCTTCAGTTGCTGACGCTTGTCTGCGTGCTGCTTGCCTTCTTTGGGATGCGTCGCGGTACGGCGGCATCTTCTGGGGCTTCTGTCGGCGATGCAGAGAAGTTGCTGGAGTTAGCCCAGCGGCTTGAGAAGCAGGGGCTGGCAAAGGAGGCGACGGAGGCGTGGAAGGAGTACATGCGTGCATCGAATCCCGATGCCGAGAAGGAGGCGAAACTTTGGTACCGTATTGCCACCATTCAGCAGGATGGAAAACTCTATGAAGAGGCGTTGGCTTCCTTTTATCGCTCTGACATGGCGATGAAGGTTCCCGTGCTGGAGACGGAGATTACACGGCGCACCCAGGAGTGCCTTGCCGCTCTTGGCAAGGCCGTCGCCATGAAGCGCAATTTGGAGGAGCGCACCACGGCAGGTGCTTCGGTTCAAAATGCGGCGCCGTTGGTGGCCATTGGCGAGTGGAAGCTGACGCGCGAAGATGTGGAGGCCATGGCCGAGAAGGAAATCGACATGATGATCGCCAACAGCGGAATGCCTGACGACAAGAAACTGGAGCAGAAGAAACAGATGCTGAAGCAACTGAACCAGGGCGAGGGGCTGATGCAGTTTGCCATGCAGGTGGTTTCGCAGGAGTTGCTCTATCGAGCTGCGCTTGAGGAGAAGCTGATGGATGACGCAACTGTCCGCGAGGATGTGATGCGGCGTGAGCGCGGGGCACTGGCCGAGGCGTATATGCGTCGGCGCCTTTCCAGCATTGAGGTTTCCGACACGGAAATCAATGATTTTTACAAGGCGCATCCTGAGCAGTTCACCGATTTGGCGGCTGTGCAGTTGGCTCACATCGAATTTGCAGATGAAGAGAGTGCAAAGGCGGCGATGAAGTCCCTGGTCGAGAAGCAAGATTTTGCCGAGCTGGCGAAACTGCTCTCCCAGGACAAGGCGACAGCCGATAAGGGGGGCTTGATGAACGGCTGGTTCACTGCCGCAAGCGGCTTGGAGTGGACCCGCGAGGCCGCAAAAGCCTTCTTGGCTGACGAGAAGCTGGCAAAGGGAGCACTTCTGCCAACCGTTATCAAGGGCGGCAAGACGTGGCATATCGTGAAATTGCTGGAGAAGCGTGCGGAGAAAGTGCAGGACATCAAGGACCAGAAGGTCTTTGAGAATGCGCGGAACATGTTGTTGGACCGTAAATCCCATGAGGCGCAAAACAGGGTCATGCAGGAACTGGCACAGCGTTACCGCGTTGCCTGGAATCTGAACAGTGGGAAAGAAGATGCGAACACCGCGTCGGACTCCGCCGTGCCAGAACCCAAGTACAATCCACCGAATGGAGGCGTTAAGTGAGGTTCCTGGAAACCATAACCGCTCTTTTTCTGGTTGCGTTCCTTTTACTTGGATGTCACAGGCAGAATGCTGCCACAGGCAAGGCGGATACGACCGCCCAGGCTGCTGAAAAACTGGAGCCGACTCCCTATTCCAAGGAGTTTGAGAGCGGTCCCCTGAAAATACGCCTGGCCCTCGACAGGACGCATCTGCGGCTGGACGAGGTGATTCAGTTGGAACTGGAGGTGTGGGCGCCAGAGGAGTATTCCGTTGAACTACCCAAGTTGGAAAGCGGGCTGGAGCAGTTTCGCTGGGAGCCAGTCTCCCTCTCCACGCCTGAACTTCAGGATGGGGGGCTTCTTCACTATTCGCGCAAAATCCTGCTGGAACCGCTGCTGATTGTCGATAAGACAGCCGTGAGGCCGATGGAAGTGAAGTTTGCCGCAGCGGACAAAGCTGGTGGTGAGACAAAGCACTATGCTCTTTCGACAGACGAAGTGGAAATCACCGTCGAGATGCCGCCAGAGGAGTACTGGAACAACTTGACGGTTGATACGGCCTTGTCGGAGAAGCCAGTCGAGCAACTGGAGAGGAAGGTACGGTGGTGGCCGTGTGCAGTCGCTGGCGGTCTGCTTCTGGTGGTTTTGCTGGTCATCGTGTTGTTGCGTCGTAGGCGCGTCAAGGCAGTGGAGCTACCGCCGCCGATTCCGCCGCAGGATATTGCCTTGGAGGAGCTTCGCCGCCTTGTGGAGGCGCATCTCGTAGAGCAGGGGGACTTCATGGGGTTCTACAACGCCATCCAGGGGATTCTGCGGCGCTACATTGAGGCGCGGTTTGACATCCACGCGCCTGAGCGTACTACAGAGGAGTTTCTCGATGAACTGCGCGGCAGCCGCTCCCCCATCGGAAAGCACCAGAAGCTGCTGGAGAGATTCCTCACGCACTGCGATTTGGTGCGCTTTGCGAAGCATACCCCCGAAAAACAGGAGATTCAGGCGACCTTTGACGCCTGCAAGCAGTTTATCATAGAGAATCAATGAATCTTGGATTGTTACGATTTGAATCGCCGCTGATGGCGTTGTTGGCCCTGATACCGCTGGTATTGTGGCTGGTGCGCCGTCGTCTGCGTATGCGCAGGGCGGCAGTCGGCTTTTCATCGGTGCGGAATGTTTCGCGCCTGAAACGGTCGTTGCGTCAGCGTCTTCTCTGGATGCCGATGGCGTTACGGTGGTTAGGGTGTGCGCTGCTGCTTGTCGCACTGATGCGTCCGCAGGCGGGTCACGAACAGGTGCAGGAGATCAGCCAGGGTGTTGCCATAGAGATGGTGCTCGACCGTTCTGGCTCCATGCAGTTGGAGATGGACTTCGAGGGGAAGCTGCGCAACCGTCTGGATTGTGCGAAGGAGGTGTTCCGCCGCTTCGTTTTCGGGCATGGCAGCAGCCTAAAAGGGCGCGGCAACGACCTGATTGGCATGGTTACCTTTGCGCGCTATGCAGATACCGTCTGCCCGCTGACCCTCACCCACAATGTCATCAAGCCCTTCCTGGACACGGTTAGGCTGGCGGACACGCAGGCGGAGGACGGCACCGCCATCGGTGACGCCGTTGCCCTGGCCGCCGCGCGCCTCCACACCGTGGAGGAAACACTTGCCAGGCAGAACAACAAGGAGACGAATGCATACAAAATCAAGAGCAAGGTGATGATTCTGCTAACTGACGGCGAAAACAACTGCGGACGGAGAAACGTGCTGCAAGGCGGTGAAATCGCGAAGAAGTGGGGGATTCGCCTTTATGTCATCGCCTTGACGAGCGATGACGTCTATCAGACGGTCAAGACACCCTTTGGCAATGTTTCCAAACGCGTCATGGCGCAGCGCATCGACACGCGGGACCTGGAGAAAATCGCCGAAGATACAGGCGGCTTCTTCCGCTCGGCAGGGGACACGCGCGCACTCCAGCGGGTGTATGAGGAGATTGATTCGATGGAGAGGAGCGAGGTTGAATCGACGCGTTTTGTCGATTACAAGGAACTGTTTGCGCCGTTTGTGCTGTGCGGGTTTGCGGTTTTGGCGCTGGAGCAGCTTCTCAGTTGCACCTATTTCAGGAGGTTACCGTGATTTGGCAGTCGTTGAATATGCTGAACTGGCTGTGGGTGTTGCCCGTGTTCGTGCTGATGTTTGTGTATGCGGGCATCATGCGTCGTCGCGGAATGGCGACCTTTGCGGCTCTTGGGATGCAGGAGCGGCTTCTGAAAAACGTGAGTTTTGTGCGTCGCCGCTGGAAGCAGGTAATGATATTGGCAGCGTTGTGTTTGACGGTTTTAGCGCTGGCGCGTCCAGCGTGGAACCCTGTTGCACGTGAGGTTTCACGAAAGGGGCGTGATGTGGTTTTCGTGCTCGATGTCTCGCGCTCCATGCTGGCGGACGACTTGCAGCCAAACCGCCTGGAGCGAGCCAAGATTGCCATTGGCGACTGCTTGGATGTGCTGGAGGGCGATCGTGTGGCCCTCGTGGTCTTTGCTGGCACGGCGATGGTGCGTTGCCCGTTGACTGTTGATTACGGTTTTTTCCGCATGATGCTGGCCGACGTGGAACCGCGCAGCGTTGGGCATGGCGGCACGAAAATCGGCGATGCCCTGCGCCTCGTGATGAAGGAGGTGTTCGACAACCAGGAGAAGCAGTTCAAGGACGTGGTGCTGATTACGGACGGCGAGGACCAGGACAGTTTTGCCGTGCAGGCGGCAGAGGCCCTTGGCAAGGCGTCGGTGCGTCTGCTGGCGGTCGGCCTTGGCGACGAAGTCAATGGCACGCCTATTCTCGTGACAGGCGAGGACGGTAGCCGCGATTTCATCAAGAACAAAGGCGAGGTTGTGCGCAGCAAGCTGGACGGTGCCACGCTGCGCGAAATGGTGGCGGCCACGCCAGGCGGACGCTATCTGCCTGTTGCCACTGGAAACTTCGACTTGGGCGCAATTTATCGCTCGCTGATAGCGACAGCGGAGAAACGTCTGGTGGAGAGCGAGACGGTAGAACGCTATGAGGAGAAATACCAGATTTTCCTGCTTGGAGCCCTGTTTCTTCTGTTGGTGGAGCCATTCATCGGGATAAGGAGGGCTGCATGATGCGTAGATGGCTATTGTTGATGGCATTTTGCCTGATTTCTTTTGCGGGTGAGGCGGAAAAGCTGCTCAAGCAGGGCAACAATGCCTTGAATGAAGAAAAGTACGATGATGCGCTTTCGCTTTATGACAAGGCATTGGTGGAAAGTCCAGAAAACCCCTATCTTATTTTCAACAAGGGTGTCGCCTATTTCAAGCAAGGCGAATACGAAAAGGCTATGAAGGAATACAAGCTGGCGGTTGAGAAGCTGGCCAGCCAGAAACGCGGGGATTCTGCGTTGGAGGCGCGTGCATTTGCCTCCATGGGCAACGCCTGCTTCCTTCAGGCGAAGCCTCTGCTGGAAAGCAATCTGGATCAGGCTTCTGCCCTGTGCCTGGGGGCTGTCGCCGCGTTCGACGAGGCCCTTCGGATACGTCCAGAAGACGCCGCTCTCCTGGAGAACCGCAAGGCGGCACGTATGCTATTGAAGAAGATCTTGGGTATCAAGTATATGCAGGCAAAGGAACAGCAGAAGCAGCAGGAGATGGCACAGAAACTGAAGGAACTTGCGGAACGTCAGAAGCAGGCCGCCGACGAGACCGCCCAGCAGAAGCCTGATGTTCAGAAACAGGAGCAGTTGAACCAAGAGACACAGGAGCTGATGGAACAAATGAGTGGGCAGAACCAACCGCAGCCACAACAACAAGATCCACAGCAACAGCAGAATCCCATTCAGGAGGCGATGCAGCAGGCTCGTCAGGCGCAGGATGACGCCACGCAGAACTTGAAGGAGAACCAATTGCCTGCAGCCGAGGCCAAACAGCGCGAGGCTGCCGAGAAGCTGGAGGAGGCTCTCAAGCAGGGCCAGCAGCAACAGCAACAGCAGCAACAGAACCAAGAGGGCGACGATAAGCAGGAACAAGATAAGGACAAACAGGAGCAGGAAAAAGAGGGTGACGACAAGCAGGAGCAGGAGAAGGACAAGCAGGACGATTCGGAGGAACAGCAGCAACAACAGGAGCAGAATGAGCAGGAAGCACAGGAGAACAAGGAAGAGCCCAAGGAGGATGCTCAGGAAGCACAGGAGATAATCGACCGTGAACGCCAGGACAAGAAGGAGCGCGAGCAAGGCGAAAAACGTAACTACCGTGCTGTTCCGATGGACTGGTAGGTCGTTAGGAGCCGCGTTAGCGGCGACAGGAACATAGCCGTGGGTGAAGCGAAGCGCCGTAGGCGCGAAGCGAAACCCACGGTCAAGATACACTTAAGTTCGTTTGCGCCGTGCCGCGAAGCATAGCGAAGCGGCAGGGCGCAGATGTGAGCGAAGGAGCGCGAGCAAGGCGAAAAACGTAACTACCGTGCCGTCCCGATGGACTGGTAACTTGATTTGGAAATACGCATTATAATGAAAACGTTATTGTCATTTTTGTTTTTGACCGCTATAATCTGCTTTGCTCAGGAGGCGGTAACTGTCCGTGTTGCCATTGAGAGCAGGGATGTTCTCGTCGGGGAGGCGTTTATCTTTCAGGTAGTGGTTTCCAATGCGAAGGATGTGAAAGATTTTGCCTTTCCTGCAACGAATGCGTTTATGGTGCAGCCGCTGGGACCGTCCAACAACAACAGTACGCAGATCAGCATTGTGAACGGGAAATACACTAAAATCGAGAAGCGGGAGGTTCTCTATAATTTCCGCCTGGTGGCGAAGCAGGAGGGAAATCTTGTAATACCCTCCTTGACGGTGGTTGCCGACGGCAGGAGCTTTCGCACGCAGCCAGTTCGCATACACTCCAGCAAGGGCGAGGAGATAACCGACATCGTCCTGGAGCTGAAATGCTCGAGCGCAGAGTGCTATGTGGGGCAGACCGTCATGGCAAATTGGAAACTCTATTTTGCGCGCAACATCCAGTTGAGCCGCATCGAACTGCCTTTGCTTGAAAACAGCGAATTCTCCTTCCCACCATACGAGGCTCCCATCGACAATGCGAAAATTGACAATTACAGGCGCATCCCCATCTCGGATACGGACAGTGTCATCGCCTATCTTTCATACGAAAACTACGATGGAATGCAAGTGCGTTGCCTCTCGTTTTCACGTCCGATAACCGCGCAGAAGGCAGGAGAGTTTCGGCTTTCCGCAGGGCGTGCGCTTTGTAGCGTGCCTGACAAGCGTGCCCGCCGTACACGCCGCTCGCCATTTGACTTTTTCGACAGCGAGCCCATGCGCTCCGTGATGATAGATGGCAAGTCCTTCATGTTAAAGGTGAAAGAACTTCCTGAGGCTGGGCGCCCTGCCAATTTCAGCGGCATCATCGGCGCATGCTCCATTGTGACAACTGCGAAGCCCGTCGATGTGAATGTGGGCGACCCGATTGTTCTGACCATCGCTCTCAAGGGACTTGCCTATCCCGACACGGCGCGTCTGCCGGCATTGACTTCTCAGTCCGACCTCGCAAAATACTTTCGTATCTCCGACCAGGACAGCGGTACGGTGCAGGACGGCAACAAAGTTTTCCAATGTACTCTGCGCGCCCAGAACAGCGATGTCAAGGAGATACCCGCCTTATCCCTCGCCTACTTCGACAGTCCCACTGGCACCTATACGGAGGCGGTGAGCCAGCCGATCCCCATCACTGTCCACGCGGTGAAGACGGTTACGGCTGCCGATGCCCAGGGGACTGTGTTGGCGGCTCCTGTCGTGGGCACCGAGGTGAAGGCGCTGGATGACGGTATCGCCCACAACTATTCCTACGACAAACTATTGCATGATGACCGTGCGGGATTCTTCAACTGGAGTTCCCGAAAATGGCAACCGTGGGTCTGCCTGGGATGTTTGTTCTTGTACGGGGTGTGCGGAGCATTGAATTGGATGGTTGCTCGAAGAAACGCAGATCCAGCCCGCCTAGCGGCACAGCACCGTCTATCGGAGGCGATGGCTGTCATCCAGGGGGGCAAGGCGGATGTATCGGATCTATTCAATGCCTTGCAGGGGGTATTGGCAGCCAAACTGCGGCTGCCACCAGGCGCGTTGACCTTCCATGATGTGAAGGTCCCACTCGAAAAGTCACGTTTGAAAGCGGAGGACAGGGAGAGCCTGGCCAAGCTCTTTGACTCTTTCGAGGCAGCCAGTTACTCAGGTGGGCGGGCAGATGCAACCAGCCTTCAAGCAGAGACGCAGCGCCTCGCCAAGCTCCTTTCACGCACGCTTTAAAGAGGGATGAATATGAATATGTTTATAAAGACAATATGTCTGCTTTGCATCTTGTTCTGCATAAATGCCTATTGTGCTCTTTCTCACGAAGAGTGTACGACTTTGCTACGGGAGGCGGAACGCTGTTTTGACGACGGTAACGAGGTGGCTGCCGTAAGCCATGAGCGTGCCGTGGAGAACTGGCGCAAGGCGGTGGCACGCTACGAGCGGGTTATAAAAGAGGGCGCGGTTGTCAATGGTGCCCTGTTCTACAACCTTGGCAACGCCTATTTCCGCCTGGGGGACATGGGGAACGCCATCGCAAACTTCCGCCGTGCACAGAGGCTTATCCCCCGTGATGCCAATGTCCAGAAAAACCTTGCTTACGCACGGCGAAACTGCCAGGACAATATCCAGGAGCCCGAAAGCCGCAAGGTGCTGAAGACCCTCTTTTTCTGGCACTATGACTTTCCGCTGGGGTTGCGCGAACTGCTCTTTGTGATAACCCTTTGCGGGGCGTGTTTTCTGGGCATTGTACGCTTGAAGGTGAAGCGTAGCTGGCTAACTGCGACCATCGTCGTATTGTTTCTTATGGCCATCGTCATGGCGACTTCCATGTTGACAACGGAACTGAGCGAAAGGGGCACAATCTATGGTGTCATCGTCGCGTCCGAGGTTGAAGGACGCAAGGGCAACAGCGAGTCCTACGACAAGAGCTTCCAAGCTCCATTGCACGCAGGAACCGAGTTCCGCCTTCTCGAATCACGCGGCAACTGGGTGGAAATCCAGCTTGCCGACAACCAGACCTGCTGGCTTCCCACAGAGGCAGTCATCCTTATTCAGTAAGCTCGCGGTAACAATTCGGAGGGAGCATTATTGGCATGATTTGCTTGTTTTTCTGCGCCGTGCCGCTTCCGTAAACTACCTTGGAACAGAGCGATGTTGAGAGGTTTTGGCGTTTATTCATTTCCCCTCGGCCTTTCGTTGCAGGAGGGCTTTGATCCAGCAGTAAAGGGTATCTCCCATCTGGTAATAGCCTGCCTTGGCGGGATGGACGCCATTGTTCTGGAGCACAAGCGTTTGAGGGTTGTCCAGGTTGACAGGCTGCTCCAGCACAGGGTAATTGTGTTCGGTATCGATGTTGATATACATTGGAATGACCCCGATGTCCAACTGGCAGCTTTTTTCCAATAGCATTCGATTGTAATAGTATTGATTCTTACGGTATTGCCAGCCCGTCTGCCCGCAATTGTAGCTGGCGGCAAAGCCGTCCTGACTGGCCCCAGGGATGTGCTGGAATACCAGTATTTCTGGTTTTGGATCAAGTTTTTTAAACTCCGCAATCAATAGTTCCATGTTTGCGAGGGATTTTTCCGTGACGGCTGCAATGGTGTCATCATTGGCCGAGAAAAAGTCATTCAGGCCCAACTGAAACGTCACCACATCAGGAAGCCTGCCTTCGCTTTTTTCAAGGAAATAGCGCTTCAAGTCGAAAACGCCTTTCTCTGCTTCCTGTCCATCGGCTGCTGGAAAGAGGAATGGGCTGTTGTACATCACGGCTCGATTGGGATGCATGCCATCCATCGTGTTCTTGCCAGTATAGCCCCAGCGTGTCAGAAAACTGTCCCAGCGCCACCCGCCATAGCCTTCGTGTTTGCCAATCTTGCCGCGAGTGCCAATGGTTGTGAGTTCAGGATTGCCAGGGCGTTCCATCAGTTCCACCAGGCGACTGGCATAATGTCCAGCATTGGTTTGGCTGGCTCCCACCATCAGCACGTATAGTTTTTTCCCTTCACCTGCGTTTGGCGGAAGGACAACCAATTTGCTTTTGCCTTCGGCCACAGTGCCAGACTGTCCTATGACGCGAATCTTCCATTCGTATGTCCCGATATCACTTTCCGCAGGGGTAAAACACCACCTTTTCTGCAAGTGCAATCCCTTGGCGCAATCCACGTCAAAAGCATAATTGGCTGGATTGACAACGGTAATGATATTGCTGAAATAGACATTCATTTCCACGCCTGGAACAGCATAAATGACTTCAGGAAGAAAAAGCCTGACATCCTCTGCAGATAAGGTAAAAAGAACCCCCAAAAGGAGGAATGCTGTTAAAAATGAGCTAATTGTTTTGCTTTTCATTTTTTGTCCGATTGGTTTTTTCCCAAAAGGGTTGCTGAACGACTTGGATGACGCAAGTGGTATCAACGGAGGTAAAAGCATGCCTTATGGAATGTCTTATAATACATTCTTCATTTTGCGCAGGGAAGCCAGGCTCTGGGTAATGGCCAGGTCACCAGCCTCGGGTTTGATGACGTATGGACGGATGGTCTTCAGGCATTCTGGCTCGTAGCCTCCCATGGCAAAGGCTGCTCTATCGGGCAGATAGGCATTGCGTCCATTGGTGTTGCCGCATACCAGGTTGTATTGGTAGGGGCCGTATTTGCGTAGCCGAAGCGAGAACACGGAAAAGACCTCGAAGGGGAACGGAACCAAGGCAAGGGGACCGAATGCGACGATGGTCTGCTCAAATACGTATTCAGGCTGCAACGGTTTCTTGTATTCAGCGGCAATTGCCTTGGCTATCTGGTAGTTCAAGTCAGGTTCTGCCTCCTTTTCCACATTGGCGTCGAAACTGGCGATGATGCGCTTAGCCTCCTCTTCGCTCATGGAGAGGGCCTGCGGCATGTGAATCTCGCCCACATTCACGGCCAATGGAAGTTGGCTTTGGAAATCCCTGATGTCGGCGAGCGTCCGCAAGGCCTCTGTTGCAGCGACGAGTCCCACAGCCGAAGCTGTGACAGAACCTGCGCCACCACCAGCCGAATAGCCTTTGCCCGTGGCGTTCTGCGTCCAGCGGTTGGAGCGCGGCCCCATGTCTCCAAAGCCTCCATTGACAAACAGCACGGGCACCTTGTAGGTATCGTGGATGCGCGACTTCATCACGCCGCACCAGTCGCTGGAGATGCTTGTGTCAAAGCCGCCCATTGCAGTGTTATGACCGCTTGCATGTATCAAGATTCCCAGCAACGCACCCGTTTCGTGCTCACGGAACAGCACCGTTGTCATGTTGTCATCGTGAACTGCATCGTCATCGCAGAAGAACATGGATATCTTGCCGTTTTCATCCGTGCCGCGGCGCGAGGTACAGGCCTTTGTCTTGCAGGTGGAAAAGCCCGCCTCGCATTCCTTCGCGGCTTTCTTGGCGCGTTTCACGGCATCCACGATGGCGGGGATGGATTTGAACACATAGTCAATGCCCTTATTCTCTGGATCGACGGCCACGCGCCCCAGTGTGCGCATATAGGTCGTATGTGGGGCGGAATGGGTGTGGGAACAGCATAGAAGAATGTGGGCTTCTGGCACGCCTGTCGCGGCGGTGATTGCCTTGCGTATGCTTTTTGTCAGTTCCCAATCGACAAAGCACCAGTCAAATCCAATCACTACTGCCTGTGAACCGCCGTCCTCTAGGAATATGGCAGTGGCGTTCAGGGGGGAATGCACCGATTCGGCCAGGCGTTCAGGTCTTCCATAACCAGTCAGATAGATGCCCAATTCAGGGGTGATGTCGCTTACGGCAAATCCTGTTTTCATTGTTTTTTCTCCAGAAATCTTGAAACTCAAAGGGACGGGAGGGACGAGGCTTTGCTACTTGTTTTCCTTTTCTATTTCCTTTTCAACGGCAAGCACGTTGACTGTTGGCTTCGCATTTGCGTCATCGGTCAGCACGAATGCATCGTATTTTCCGAAATCAATGGCGATGGTGCTGCCCTTTGCGAGCAATTTTCCATTTCCGCCCAGCAGTCGCACCTTTGATGCATCCTTTCCAGGCCAGGTGACATTCACAAGTCCCTTGGGTTCAGGCTTCAGATTTAGCAGGAACACATAGAGTGCCCCGTTATGGTCAAGGGTAATCTGCCTGATGTCCTCCTTGTCAACGGTGGCCTGTTTGGCGGCAATCGGGGCCAGCAAGGCGTCATTCAGCGCATTGAGTTCTGGCATGATGCCCTTCAGGAAGCCCAATTTCATATTGGGGTCGCTGAAAATGCCTGCATTGGGCACCAGTTCCCTGTATTTTGTTTTAATATCCCCGATTTTATAGGGAACCGTGCCCCGAACACCAGCGGTTATGCCAGCAAATACAGAGGCCCTTAACTCCCTGTATGTCATCGAACGGTAATTACCTGGTTTCTTATTGAAGCTGTTCCGTTCAAAGGCCTGCGGGACATAGCAGACTGCCTCGCGTCCCACTTTTTCCACCACGTTGTGAAGCTGATTGTAAAGCGACGTGATGGGAATGCTCAAGTAGTCTTTTGGCTCAATATAGGGGCTGGGGTAGATGTCAACCCAGTGGACGTCGCAATGGCCAACCTTGTTTATGCATCCTTCGGATGAGTTGTCGCAGCCGACAACCACGTGGTAGGGATCGTACTCTCTGAGGAACTCATAGACGGTTTTCAGATTTCTAGAGTATTCGGCGCCGCGCGGTTCGTCATAAAGATACCAACCCAAGAACGCAGGGTGATTTGAAATCCCATCCACCAGCTCCTTGGCGAGGTTTTGGAGATTCTGGTCAAAGGTCGTCTGCTTCTTGCCTTTGACTGTAAAGCCGAAGAAACCGATGTTGAACTTGTAGTAAGGCTTCAAGACGACTTTCAGGCCATTCGCCTGGGCATCATCCAGGAACTTAATTATCTTGGGCAAATCGAAGGTGTTGACAACGTAGGAGTGGACGACATTGCCGCCAGCCTGGGCGATGAGCGGGAAGGCGTTTTCCGCGCAACCGAAGAAGCCCCTGGGATAGAAAGGCTGTCCATTAACGACCATGCACCGCTCTGAATTGAACCACACCTCGTTGCCGCCCTTCAGCGGCGGCAGGATGTTGATGGTTTTCTCCATGCGTCCCAGCAACTTTTCTCCCCTAAACATCGTGAAAGTCGCAAGGAGCTTGCCAGGCTTCACGTTCGCCAGCGGCACGGTGAAGCATTCCAATTCAGAAGGAGAAAGCTTTTTTGGGGGAATTATCACCTTACCAGAGCTTAGCTTGACTTCTACCTCGATTCGACACTCCTTGAAAATTGCAGGGCTGACCAACGGCGTCACCTTAAATCGGGCGGTCTTGTCCTTCATAGTGGAATAGATGTTGTCGCGGTAGAAGGGCCAGATGGTTTCAACGGAGCAGGGGGCTATTTCAATGCTTTTGGCGACATTCGCTGTAAAGACAAGCCCCTTTTCGTCCGCAAGATAGAAATAGAAACTATATTTACCGCTTTTTGCGATTTTTACGGGAAGGGTGAATGAGATTGCTTTGTCCTTGGGAATCATCATGTCCCCCACAAAGTCAATCTGGCTACCGTTTTCATCAAGTATGCGGCATTTCAAATCCAGTTTTCCTACGATAGCGGTTTTGATTATGCCTTTGACGAAGCAGTTCATGGCATCATTGCCAAGTTCTGTAAGTACATCGGAGGAAAAAAGCTCATTGTCGAAGCGCGTAGGGTCAATGGTTATTCCGCTGAGTAGCGCATAGTCATCCATTTCCTGGAATTTCAGTGCGGCGGGGAAAGAGGAAGGTTCATACTCCTTCCCCCAGTTTTCACGTCCGCACAGGAATCTCCAGGAGCCACCGCGGCAATTCGGGAAGGCGGCAAAAGGAATGTAGATTTCAAGTTGCCAGCCGCCTTCCTTGAGTTTGCCGACGGCCTTGGTCATGGAAGTCCATTGGGTGTCGGCGGCCCCGCCTCTGTTGAACGCATCAAACACGCTGCCCGCTGGATTGACGATGATCTGATAATACTCCCTGATGTTTCTGTCTGGACTGATGTCGGGCGAGGTCGAGAGAAAGAGTTCAATGCAGTCGTCGTGCCATATTGAATCATCCAGCGGGCGTGGTTCTGACTTGACGCTGTTATCGACACAATCCCAGAAGAACCACAGCCCATTGTTGTCGTTCAGAACCTTGAATCGTGCCTGCTCGGCAGCCTCGATGTTCTTCTTGCCGAGTTTTGTGAATCCTTCGTTCCAGGGAGCCTTATCCCAGGTCGCCTCCGTGGCTTCGCCGTCAAGAACCAGTGCCACTTCGGCAAATGAAACCCGCACCTCGATTGGATTTGCAGACAAAATCACACACCACAGCAACGCCAACAAAAAAGCAAATGCACCTTTCGACATAATGTCATTCTCCATCATATAGTTCCATGTTTATTTCAACTCAGCTAAATACGCTTCTACAAGAGCCGAGTGGGACAATGCGCCCTTGTAGATTTTCAGTTCGTCCAACGCGCCTTGTGCAGGATAGGCATAGCCGCTGCGATACGTCCCGACAGACAAGGGGCCTTTTCCGAGCGTGAACTGAATCTTGTCTTTTGCCTTTTGGACGGCATCAATGTAAATGATGCAATATTCACCATCATAGACGACAGCCACTTGAAACCAGCGCTTAAGAGGAAGAAGCACCGTGGAGGAATTCGTGCTTACGGTGTGGACATTCTTGCCATCTCCCGTGCGCGCAGCCAGCGAGTTGTAGAAAAAAGTGAGCCTGAATCCTGGCCCCCGCTCTCCACCAAGGGAAAGCAATTCCTTGAATTGACGATAGGTGCTGTTTTCGTCCAGTTTAACCCATAGGGTGGCGGTGAATGGATTCACGAATGTATCGGACGCAATCGGTATGGAGACGCCACACGCCACATTTCTGGCATTTGGATCGTCCTGCTTTGGAAAATAAAGAGCCTTGCCATACAAGCCTTCCGCCTGCTGAAGTCGAGCAACCTTGCCATTACAGCCGCCAATGCTGTCTATTATTTCACTTCCGTCAAAACGGTAATAATGGGCCAGTGGAGACTCCTCCGCAAAAATATCCGCGCAAAGCAACATGGCTACCAGAACTGCTATTTTCATATTCTCGCCTGTGATATTTTGTCCTTCGAGGTAATTTCCAATTAGTATAGCATATTTACCTGAAAAATCTAACTTGCATTTCTATTTATGCGTGCTTGGTCCCATAAGCGCTTCATGAATAGATCAAATTGTTAATGCCTGTGGAGTTTTTTCGCCAGCATATGCTGACATAGTTTTTAAGGCATTTTGTGTCTTGAAAAATGCATACAAGTGATTAAGTTATTATATAGAGGTGATTCTTAACAAGCCTCTGTATTATTGCAAATGCACCATTAAGGAGAGTTGAACTATGGCTGACAGCAACACTGTTGTGACAACCCAATCGTATTTTTCACGCATCGGCAATTCTATCAAAGGAATTGGCATAGGGGTAATCCTGTTCATCGTCGCGTTTCCGCTGCTTTTCTGGAACGAAGGACGTGCTGTAAAAACCGCCAAAGCCCTGAAAGAAGGTGCGAAAACGGTCATCTCCGTGGCATCCGACAAGGTGGATCCCGCCAACCAGGACAAGTTGATTCATTTTACGGGTAAGACCGCCACGGTCGATATGCTGATGGATCCGATTTTCCAGATCAACTACAACGGCATCGTCCTGAGGCGCAAGGTTGAGATGTTCCAGTGGGTTGAAAATGCCTCCACCGAGACCAAGAAGAAGGTCGGCGGCTCCGAAGAAAAGACCACGACCTACACATACGCGCAGGAGTGGAACGAAAACGCTGTTGACTCCTCCAATTTCTACAACAAGGAGGGGCACATTAATCCTCCGATGAACTACAAAGCCGAGAAATATGTCGCTTCACACGTCACTGTCGGAGCCTTTATCCTGCCTGAAAACATGATTTCCAGCATTGGTGGCGACATGCCCTTTGCGATTGACGAAGCCGCTGCCGCACCCGTTCTAACCGCCATTCCGAACGCCTACCGTCTGCTTGATGGCACTGGATACTACGTGGCTGCAGGCGACGCCATCGGCACCCCTGCTGGCTGTGCCCCCAAGGTGGTGGCCGCCGCGACGCAGACTGTCGGCGCCATTGTGAATGGCCTCAACAACGTCCAGAGTGGCACCCAGACCGCTCAGCAGGCTGGCAACACCATCGCCAATGCCGCTGTTGGTACCACACGTGCACCCGTTGTGGGGGATATGCGCATCTCCTTCTTTGTTGTTCCGCAGCAGAAGGATGTCAGCATCATTGCCAAACAGAACGGCAACACCCTCGCGAGCTACCAAATCACTAAGGATAGAAGCCTTCAGATGTTACAGAATGGTGTCAAAACCGCTGACGAAATGTTTACCAGCGCTCAAAAGGGAAACACCATGATAACCTGGCTTCTGCGCATTATTGGCTTCTTCGTCATGTTCACTGGCCTCAAGATGGTTTTTGGCCCACTTGGTGTTCTGGCAGATGTCCTGCCCTTCCTGGGCAGTCTGGTTCGCATGGGGACGGGCTTGCTCTCCTTCCTCATTGCGTTGCCCTGCTCGCTGGTGACCATTGCCATTGCCTGGATTGTCTATCGTCCTGTATTGGGGGTCATCCTGCTGGTGGTTGCAGTCGGTGCCATCGTGATGCTGTTCAAGAACAGAAAGTCTGCAGCCGTTGCCGCGTAGTTTTTACGAGGGGACGCAGTCCCCTGATCAATTAACCATAAGGAAACATCAATGAAACAGACACCTGAAACCGTCGTTCTTCTGAACTTCGTCTGTGAGGACATTCAGAAGATTGCCCGCGGTATTCGTGCAGAGCACATCTACACAATGTGCATGCCCTATACGGTGGGCGATGAGCGTCTGTTGCAGGAGAAGCCAGTTGGGTTGGTTGTGTGTGTGGACGAGAACGCTCCCGCGCACGACGAGGCTCTTTCGCGCTTCAAGGCGCTTGGCATTCCTCTGCTGCAGTTGACCATTCACAAGGGTGACCATGCCACTGAGATAGCGGAGGCTGTGGCGTTCTGCAAAAACACCTGCAAGTGCCAGGGATTGTGGAAGCTGGAGAACTTCGTTGACGAGGCGGTAGCGGACATTCGCAAGCAGGTTGGCGACCAGAAGGTCGTCCTGGGGCTTTCGGGAGGCGTGGATTCCTCCGTTGTGGCGGCTCTGATTCACAAGGCCATTGGAAAGCAACTCACCTGCGTCTTCGTCAATCACGGTCTGCTCCGCAAGAACGAGCCTGAAATGGTACAGAAGGTATTCGCCAAGACCTTCGGTATGAACCTCGTCTATGTCGATGCATCCAACCGTTTCTTGGACAAGTTGGCGGGGGTGGGCGACCCAGAGCAGAAGCGAAAAATCATCGGCAAGGAGTTTATCGACGTCTTTGCCGAGGAGGCTGCCAAAGTGAACGCCCCCTTCTTGGGACAGGGAACCATCTACCCCGACATCCTGGAGAGCATCCCGTTTGACGGGAATCCTGCTGGTGTCATCAAGAGCCACCACAACGTTGGCGGTCTGCCAAAGGACCTGAAGTTCAAGCTGGTGGAGCCTGTCGAACGGCTCTTCAAGGACGAAGTCCGAGTGGTGGGACGCATGCTTGGTCTGCCGTCGGAGCTGATTGACCGTCATCCCTTCCCTGGTCCGTCGCTTGGTGTGCGCCATGTCGGGGCTATCGACCGCAAGACGCTGGCCATCCTGCGCGAGGCGGATGCCATCGTTACGGACGAGCTGCTGAAGTCGGGCTGGTACCAGAAGACCTGGCAGACCTTCGCCATCTTTGTGCCTGTCAAGACCGTTGGCATGAAGGACCACAAGCGTACCTATGAGTACGTCATTGCCATCCGCTCCATCAACACCGTGGATGCCGTGACGGCGCAGGTCGTGAGGCTCCCCTGGGAGCTGCTTGAGACCATGTCCAGTCGCATCATAGCCGAGGTGGATGGAGTCAACCGCGTCGTCTATGACATCACCCAGAAGCCACCGGGCACCATCGAGTGGGAATAAACAATTGAAGATTAATGCATTATGAAAAAAGGGCTGTCGCAGGTGCGACAGCCCTTTTTTTTCGTCAGGCATGTGAGTGCCTGACTACAGGAGATCAATCGACGTAATACTCTTCCATGACCTTCGCGACGGCGTCGCAGTACTTGTCCTGGTCGGCGCGCGAGGTCATAAGCCATGTCAGGGAGGTCATCATGATCTTGTTCATGACGATGTCCTCGGCGACCTCGTTGCTGGCGATGCGGTAATCCTCGGGTTTGACGGACCAGAGGCGCTGGCGGTACATGGGTTGTCCCCAGCCTTCCCAGAGGGCTGCGCCTTCGGCGGTGACGGCTGCACAGACATCCTTCTTCGTGATGCCTTCCTTGAGGTGCGTGTTGTCAACCATCATGGTGTAGGTATAGAAGCTCTGCGTGGTGGCCTTGCGTCCGCGTGCTTGGACGGTAATGCCAGGGATGGCGTTCAGCTTCTTGCGCATGTATTCAGCGCTTTCTTCGCGGAGCTGGGTATCCTCCTTGAGGTGCTCAAGCTGGCTCAGAAGGATGGCGGCCTGGAAGTCGGTGACGCGGTAGTTGTGGCAGAGAAGCCCCATTGGCGGCGGGGTGCCCTTCTGGCCCTGCTTGGCGGCATATTGGTAGCCGATGTGAGAGAGGCGACCGAGGATTTCAGCCAGTTGCTCATCGTTGGTGATGCAGGCACCGCCTTCGCCAGAGGCAAGAATCTTGGATTCCTGGAAGCTGAAGGAGCCGATATTGCCGAGGGTGCCGACGTGCTTGCCGTCCCAGCAGCCGCCGTGAGCGTGTGCGCAGTCTTCAACAACATAGAGGTTGTGCTTTTTGGCAATCTCCAGAATCCTGTCCATATCGGCAATGGAACCGAAGAGGTGGACGGGGATGATGGCCTTGGTCTTGGAGGTGATGGCTGCTTCGATTTTATTGGGGTCGAGGCAGAGGGTGTCGGGTTCGATATCGACGACGACAGGGACTGCGCGGCGATAGACGACCGCTTCGCCAGTGGCAAGCCATGTGTGGGCGGGGACGATGACTTCATCGCCGTCGCCAATGCCTAGCGCCTGCAGGGCGAGTTCGAGGGTGACGGTGCCGTTGGCCATCATGGCGCAGTATTTTGCGCCAGTGTATTCAGCGTATTTTTCGTTGAAGAGGATTTCCTGTGGGCCGTAGAATGACCACTTGTGTCCAAGGTAGATTTCCTTGAGCTTTTCAGCGGTTTCAGGGTAAACAGGTGGCCATTTTGGAACAATTGCTGGTGTCTCAAAGACTTTCGAGCCGCCATTGATGGCAAGTTTTGACATGTGTTTTCTCCTTAGTGTTTTTTTGTGGGAAGTTAAGAAATAACTATTTTCCTTGTACTTGTTGTATCTTTTTCTGGATGGCGGCCTGAAGCTCTGGCTGGTGTGCTGCGAGCCTCTGGCTGGCAAGTTTGATGGCCTGCTGCGTGATGAGCGGTTGCTTCTCCTTGAATTTCTTCCCTAGGTCAGACTGATAGAACTCGGCAACCTTCGCATTGTCTTTTTCCACGCTGGCAGCCTTTTTCAGTTCAGGGGCCGTGAAATGCTCCAGGAAGAGGTCGGCTATCTCCTTCTTGAGGGATTCGTATTTGAAGTACTTGTTTGCAAAGGCGACGATTTCAGGCTTGAAGTTTGCCATCATCGGATTGCGGCTCAATTGCGCCTCAATGGCCTTTTTCTTGGCATTCTCGAAGGTTGTCTTGAGGTTGATTCTTTTCATGAAGGCATAGCATGTCTCGTATTCATCGTCGGAATGGGTCTGCGCAAATGCCGCGCAGCAGAGGCAAAGCAGGAAGGCGAAGAGAGTTCTTGTCATGGTAGTGATTCCTTTTTTGAGAAGGTTGGAATTTGAAATTACCTCATTTGAAAAGTGGGATTGAAACGGTCTCATGCATCGACAGGAGGCCTGACGTAAATGGGTTCGATATCGGGGGTGCCCAGCCAAGGGTAATAGGCTGGAGGCGCGTCCAGCAGTTCCTTGGCTGAAGGTTGCGGGGTGATGACAAGGGGAATGGGGAACTTCCCCTCTAGATCTGCATCGGCAGAGCAGGTGAAGTCGGCTTCAAGGGCTTTCGGCCATGCGTCGGCTCTTGAGAACAGCATGGAGTTGCCGACAGGCGTGACGTTGTCGGCGACTTGAAAGAGCGATGCATAGAGTTTTCCGCAGCGTGCATTGTGGATGACAGCGATGCGTCCCTGTTTCCCGATGGATTTTGCGATGGCATAGCCGCTGGCGACGCCTCGTGCCTTCGCACCTGTGCCTGTGCAGATTCCCTTCACAAGAGCGAGCGCGAAGCGTATGCCAGCGAAACTGCCTGGGCCAAGACCAACGGTCCACCCTTCGACATCCCTTATGGTGAGGGAATGGCGGGCGAGGAAATCCGTCAGACAGGGCATGAATTCACTGTCGCTTTCACGGCGAAAGCCCAGATTTTCCAGAGAAAAGATGCCTTCCTGAGTGGAAAGGGCGATGGAACATTCTCTGGAATTCTCGATGGAAAGTTGTATCATGGTTGTTATATGTGCGTGCTTCATGCGCCCAGCTTCCTGTTCGCGCTTCGCGTGCACCACGCTATTTCAGGGTATTCATCAGTTTGATGTATCGTTCCTTGGCGGTTGGGGAGGTGGGAAGGTTTGCCTTCATCAAGACGGCGTAGTAGTGCTGCGCCTTCTTGAGGCGTTCAAGGTTTTTCACATCCTTTTCCAGAAGCTCTGCGAGCTCGAGGATGGCATTGGCGAAATAGTAATTATCGACAGGTGTGTCATGGGAGGCCTTTTCGCCAAAGCTGGTGTAGAAATCCTCATATTCCTTGATGGCCTCTTCTGTTTTGTCCTGGCAGTTCAACGTGAACGCGAGGAAATAGCGTGCCATGATGTTGAGGGGATGATAAAGTCCCTCCTGGCGGATGATTTCACGGAAGCACTGTTCGGCGTCCCTGAAGTAGTCCGTATGTTCGCTGATGGGGCCTTTGCGCGCGATTTGGAGGAGCATTTCGCCGCGTCGTCCAAGTGCGGAGTATTTCAGGTTGGAATCCTGCGCCTCCCTGAAGCAATTGCTGAAAGCATCTGCAGCATTTGCATAATCAAGGAGTTTTGCATGCGCATCCCCCTTAAGAAAAAACGCCCTAGCGAGCAGATTTTGGTCATATTGCGCAGGGAGAGGCTGGTCTTGCGAGGTAAGAGTAGCGATGAGGGTGGTGAGATGGTCAATTGCATCGTTGAACCTTTCCAAATGAAAGGCTGCGTTGGCTGATTCATAGCGGGCGTATGGTGTAATGAGTGGGTTGCGGACAGGGGTGGTGTTCAACGGGGTGATATAGTATTTGGCGGCCAATTCCCAATTGCCCTCGTTGGCGTATGAGTCTCCTATCATGATGCAAAGCTCGTCAGAGAGTGGGTCTGCGGGATACTTTTCAAAGAAGTTCTCTGCGTTTTTGCGTGCATCCTCGTCATCCGATGCATTGAATTGAAGCATGGAGAGGCTGAAGAGCGCAACTTTGTTCTTTTCAGATGTTCCGTTGCTGGCGACGCCCATGAGCATAGTTTCGGCGAGTTTGACATTGCCCGCTTCTTCGGCTGCCTGGGCTGCCTCCAGATTTGCCCAGTCAATGAAGGGACTGTTCGGCGTCATTTTGGTGGCACTTTCAGCAAGAAAATGGTTGGCTGCCGTTTTTTCGGCAGGAGAGGCGGCATATCGTCTCATGCACATTCCCTGAAGTAGAAGCGCCTCCTCGTATTTATCGCTTGTCTGATAGTTATTTGTGAGGATGGCATATTCGCCCGCCGCCTTTTTGAATTCGTTCAAGGCATAGAGGATATTGGCTTCTTTGAAAAGGGCCATCGGAGCATTGTCGGTCTTTGGGTATTGTGTGGCAACTTTTTTAAAGATTGTGATGGCAGTGGTGGAGTATGGCTTAATTTTCTCAGCATCCTTGGAGTTTTGAAGGGAGTTGTGGAAAAAAACCGCTGCCATGTCTGCGGCTTGGAAAAGGGCGTCGGCGCGTTCTTCCTCATCTTTCCCGAATGGTTCCGCTTTTTCAAAGGCCTCTATGCTGTTGTTGGTGTCTCCTTGGAATCTGTAGCATTTGCCAATGTTCATGTAGGCTGCATAGAGTTTATCCTGTTCTGGATTGAGGAGGCAGAGCTTTTTGAAGCGTTCAATAGCCTCATAATAGTTTTTTTCGCTGTAAAGAGACTGGGCATAAAGTTCGGTCAGCTCGATTTCCTCCTGGGAGGCAGGGAAGGTTTGCCCGAAGCTCTCAAGGGCTTTAATAAGTTCATCTTTGTTGTACTTGACGGCAATGTAGCTGCGGATGACATATTCCATCGAGTGTTTTTTTTGTTCATCGTCGGCTGCGTAGCCGATGGCCCTCTGGTATATTGGGATGGCCTCGTCATATCGTTTTGCCGAGTAGAGGGAATCTGCGAGGGCCACGAACATCTGCCACATCTGTAGCCGTGTGTCAGCGGAATTCGCTGAGGTGGAGAGCTTAGCATTGGCGAATTCCTCCATTGCCTTATCAACTTGATTCAGCAAGGAAAGGATGCGGATTTTGATGATATCGTATTTCAGTTTTTCCCTTTCATTCTGCTTGGGAGGCTGGACAGTGCTGATGGTGTCCAGGGCTAGCTGATATTTCTGCAGGGCGATCTGGGCTTCCGCAAGTCTGTATTGCAACTGGAAATCCCCCCTAGTGGATTCGCTGATGGCATTGATGCTGGTGATGAAAAGCTCCATTTCCTCCCATTTCCGCTGTTCCATAAGGCAGTCTGCGCAGAGAAGGGTTGCCTCTGGCGGAAGTGTGGATTGCTGGGAGGAAAGAATGACGGGCGCGAGGGTGTCGTATGCCTCCTGCCATTTGGAGAGTTTGGCTAAAGCACGTGCTTTTAGATAAAGGAAGGAGGAGGAAAGCGGCGAGGAGAGCTTTTTCTCCAATGTCGTGATGACCTCCAGCGCCTTTTGGGGATTGTCGTTCAGCAGCCAGGATTGCGCAAGATAGTCAGCTCCTTGTGTAAAGAGCTCCAGATTGTTGCCAACCTTTTCCAGATACTCGGTGAAATAGCGGATGGAGGCATCGTAGAGACGCTCGCTGAAGGCGCGTTTCCCTGTATCGAAGATGAGTTGGAGCGGGTCAGCTTTTGGAGGTTCCTGATACTGGAATGGAGTTGGCTGACCTTCCTGGGACTGCTGTGCCAGAAGCGGCAAACCGAGCAGAAGGAGAAATGTCAGAAGATATTTCATGTATGAAAATTAGATGGCGATTTTTATAACGACCTTGCGGTGCTTGCCAGTCCCGACATTGGGGGCATGTGCGTCTTCTGGGAAAAAGATGGCAAAGCAGCCAGGGCGGACATCGAACCAAGACTGAGGCTTGTCAGTGAACAAGCCGAAATCTTTTGCGTCATCAAATGGTGTTGCATGGCCAAGTCCGCAGATAGGTGCCCAGCCCATGGTCTCATTGCCTGATACGACGAACTGGAGGTCGATATATTTCCTGTGGACTTCGAGTTTGGCGGCTTCCTGTGGCTTTCCCTCTGGTTCCTGGATCATCGCATAGAGGTCGTTGCCCTGAATATCATAGCGGTCGCAGGGGAGATTGGCCAGGTCCGCCGTCTTAAGGAACTCGAAGGCCTTTGCAAAAAGCGGGTGGGCCTTTTCATAGTATGCGGAGTTTGCAAGTGTGTCAAGAATCATCTCTGTTTCCTTTTGGTTTTCAGTAGGCTGGTTTCAAGGGCTTTAATTGCCTTAACCCTTTAATTACCTCTATATTTTAGTGTAATCTACAGTTTTTTCAAAGACTTTCTGTATTTTTTATTTAGGAGAGCGACATTGGCAGGAGTGTTGTTTTCAAGCATACGCTTCAGGATAAGGAGCTTGACTGCATCCTGCGTCTTGAGCTGCATTGGGGCGTGCTTGAGGGTGACAGTGCCGTCTTCGGCGACCCAAAGCAGCCCCCATTCTTCGCGGAAGCCTTCGGGTTGAATCATCTTTTCGGGGACGACGATATAAAGGAAGTCAGCGAGTTCCATCTCTTGGAAATGCTGCAGTTTTGTGCCATTGTAAAGGACCTCTTCATACCAGGCGATGCTTTTTTGGATTTTGCGGTAGGTCGGATTGGAGGATTTTTCATAGTTCCAGGTTGCAAGTTCCTCGAAAAGGACATTTTGGTCCTTGAGCTCTGGCTCCTCCTTTCGAATCTGCTCCTCCAGTTTGGCGCGCTCCTCGCGGAGATGTGCAATCTCCTCGGACATCTCCTGGGCGTCCGCGTACTCCAGCAGACATTCACGCTTGGTTGCACAGCAGACGAAAGCGCTGATGGAGACACGTTGTGCAAGAAGATTATCGCGCCTGTGGTCAATGGCGGTATGGAATCCCCTGAAGAAGGCAGCGGACAGGATATCTGCCCGTTCGCTGTTGATGCGGACAGGCACATCGTATGCGATGGCGGTGGGGGCTTTTTCACCTGCAAGCAACCAGTCTGTCACGGATTTTCTCAGCTTGAGGTGCGACACTTTCAAGTTATCCTTGCGCATGATGGGGTACCTGTGTTGGGGTGGTGGGTGAAGGAGACAATGCCGAATACCATACCACCGACATGGCGAAGATACCAATGGTTTGGCACGGCTGTTTCAGGAGGTAATTTGAATTACCTTTCAGGTTTTGTTTTTTCTGTTCATGACAATCTGGTAGATGAGAATTGCGATGAACGTGATGGCGAGAAGAAGGGTGGAGAGCGCGTTGATAAGGGGCATGGAGCCGCGCTTTATCATGCTGTATATTTGGATGGGGAGGGTAGTTGACCCAGGCCCAGCCACGAAGAATGAAATGACGAAGTCATCGAGTGAGAGGGTGAATGCGAGGAGTGCGCCAGAGAGGATTCCTGGGAAGATGACGGGGATGAGTACCCGCCAGGTGGTGGTCCAGGAGCTTGCTCCCAGGTCTTCGGAGGCTTCGATGATGCTGTTGTCGAAGTCCTGCAATCGGGAAAGCACGGCCATGGTCACATAGCTTAGGCAGAAGGTGATGTGGGCGATGATGACAGTTGTCAGCCCCAGTTCGACCTTGAGGGCGACAAAAAAGAGCAGCAGACCGATGCCCAGCAGGATTTCAGGCACGATGAGAGGGGTGTAAACCAGGCAGTAGTGTGCGTTCTGGATATACCCTTTGTATTTGTGGAGGGCGATGGCCGCCAGGGTGCCGAGGATGGTGGAGGCGGCTGTGGCGATGACGGCGACGATCAAGGTGCTTCTCAGTGCATACCAGATTTCGCGGTGCTTAAAGAGCTGGACATACCATTTGAAGGTAAAGCCATCCCAGCTGCCGCTGGTTCTGGAGGCGTTGAAGGAGTTGATGACGAGGAGGATGATGGGTAGATAGAAGAAGAGGAGGATTCCCCAGGTCAGGATGCCAGGGAACTTGTTGAATACAGGTTGATGCCTATCAATGAAGGCGGCGATACGGCTACGCACTGGAGAGAGCAGCACTAGCAGAAGCAGAAAGAGGATTGTCTGCGTGGTTGCCATTGGGAACGATTTCCCCAGTAGGTTCGCGACCAATCCGTATGTCAGGAACGCCAGCAGGATGGTATGGATGGCGCGGATGAATTTTTCCAGATGAGTCATCAGACGACCTCCTTCGCGGGTTTAGGTTCATTCTGCCCCTGCTTTTTACCTTTGAGGAAGTAGAGCATGGGAATGAGAAGCGCCAGGATGAGGACTGATGCAAGGGCACTTGCCGCTGGAAGGTTTCTGTCCGTGAAGGTGCGTGCAACGATGACGTTGCCAATCATTTCGGAACCCAGTCCGCCGACCACATCGGGGACCACATAGCTGCCGAAGCTGGGTATGAGCACCATCAGGCAGGCGGAGACAACGCCCGCCTTGATGCCTGGGATGAAGACGTCGAAGAAGGCCTTCAGCTTGGATGCGCCCAGGTCCAGTGCCGCCTCGATGAGAGCGAAGTCGAACTTTTCGGCTGCGGCGTAGATGGGGAGGATGGCGAAGGGGAGTTCCGTGTAGATCATGACGATGAGCACGGCTTCGGGACGATAGAGGAGGAGCGTGTCGTTGTCAATGAGATGGAGGAAGACCATGGCGTGCTTCAGGAAACCATCGGGATGGAGGACTGCCTTCCAGGCGAAGATGCGGATGAGGAAGCTCGTCCAGAATGGGATGATGGTTAGAAACAGGATGAGGTTGCGTTTCCAGGCCGCGCATCGTGCGATGTAGTATGCGATGGGGATGGAGACGGCAAGGGAGATGACGGTGGTGGCCAGGCTGAGCCAGACCGTCCGCCAGATGATCTGCGGATAATTGGGGTTCCTGAGCGAGAGGAGGGTTCGCCAGGTCCAGCCGTCGGCGACGCGTCCGTCAAAGGAGGCGGGCTTGAAGGCGATGGCGAAGATGATGAGGGTAGGGAGCAGGAAGAAGACAGTCAGCCAGACGAAGGATGGAATGGTGAGCAGAACTTCCCGCAGGGTTTTCTTGCGGGTGCTGTTCATTGTTCATCCTCCTGCTGGATGTTCAACATAGTGGCGTTCGGGAGTTCGGCGATGGCTGCGTCGTCGATTTCCGTTTCGCCGACGGCCTGAGGCGGGACCTGAAGCAGGTCTTCGTCTTCGACGGAGTATCTGTCCAGCATGAATCCGTCATCGGCGAACCAATAGACAAAGACATGGTCGTTCCAGGTGATGGGTTTTTCGTCGAGCATGAAGCGTGTGTGCTGCCGTGTCAGGGCGATTTTCCAGTCGTCGGCGATGGTCACCCAGTACTTGGTATGGTCTCCTTGATAGACGACATCCTCGACCTTGCCCTCAAGCACGTTGTACTTGTCGCTGACTTGTGGTTTTTCCAGAGATATCTGGAATTTTTCAGGGCGTATGCTGAGGTGGACATTGGCGCCCAGGGCCAGCTTTTTGTCATTGAAGCAGAGGATTGGCGGGAGGTCTGGCACGTCGAGGATGCAGTATTCGGCGTCGATGACCTTGCTGATTTTACCGTCGAAGAAGTTGGTATCCCCGATGAAGGCGGCGACGAATGAGGAACGTGGCGCCTCGTAGATTTCTGCGGGAGTTCCGACCTGTTCGATGTGGCCGTTGTTCATGACGGCGATGCGGTCGCTGATGGACATTGCCTCGCCCTGGTCGTGCGTGACATAGATGAAGGTAATACCGACCTCGTCGTGGATGAGGGAGAGTTCCATCAGCATCTTCTGGCGCAGTTTCAGGTCAAGGGCTGCGAGGGGTTCGTCAAGGAGAAGGACCTCGGGCTTGAGCACAAGTGCCCTGGCGATGGCAGTGCGCTGTTTTTGTCCGCCGCTGATTTGCGAGGGTTTCTTGTTGGCGTGCTCCTGCATCTGGATCATCGTAAGCATCTGATCCACTTTTTCACGGATCAGCTCTTTCGGTTCATGCGCGATGGTCAGGCCGTAGGCAATGTTTTCGCGTACGGTCATGTGGGGGAAGAGGGCATAACTTTGGAAAACGGTGTTCACTTTCCGTTTGTTGGCGGGAACATCCGTAATATCCGTGCCACCGAGGATGATGCTCCCCTGCGTTGGCGTCTCGAATCCAGCAAGCATTCTCAAAAGGGTTGTTTTACCACAACCGCTTGGCCCTAGCAACGAGAATATCTCACCGCGTTTGATGGAAAGATTGACGTTGTTGACGGCACGGGTGGCACCGAAGCACTTGCTTATTCCTTTGAATCTGAGAAAGTCTTCCAACTCATATACCCCCATTCGTTGAAGCCCATACTATGCCAGGGGACTGGCAGGTGAATGTCAAGGTAATTTCAAAACTATCATCGAAATGCGCATCGATATGAACACATTGGCGGTGGCAACGCCTCTCGCCGCACGAGAGTGCGGCTTCGGGTCGTTGCTCTGGCCACTGCGCCCATCTTTTAGCGCATTTTGCGCCAGTTTTGAAATAACCTCTGTCCAGAGTATTCCGAACGCCTAAACACTTAAGCTAATATAATGTAACACTCCCTAATTTCCATACGGTTTAGCGGAAAAACTCTTATATGGCGATAGTCTCTTAATTTGAACCAGAGCAATTTTTTTTTATTACTGAATTGGACAATATGGCATTTGTGTAATAAATTAAGAAAAATTGCTTTTTCGACAATAGCAGAAGTCATAACCCAAGGAGTTTTCAAATGTCAGGGCACAATAAATGGTCGTCCATCAAGCACAAAAAAGGTGCGGCAGACGCAAAGCGCGGCAAGATTTTCTCCCGCATCTCGAAAGAAATCATCATCGCGGCCAAGGAAGGTGGCGGTGACCCCGACCTGAATGCGCGTTTGCGTTCGGCTGTTGCGGCGGCGAAGGCGGCGAACATGCCGAATGACAACATCGACCGCGCCATCAAGAAAGGTTTGGGTGGTGGCGAAGGCACCCAGATGGATTCCCTGACATACGAGGGGTATGCGGCGGGCGGCGTTGCCGTCATCGTCAACTGCCTGTCGGACAATCGCAACAGGACGGCGGCGGACATCCGCTCCTTCTTCACACGGCATAACTGCAACCTCGGCAACAATGGCGCCGTTTCGTGGAAGTTCCACCGCAAGGCCCGCTTTGTCATTGAAGGGCCAGATGCCGACGAGGAAAAGCTTTTCAACCTGTTGCTGGAAGGCGGCGCGGATGTGGAAGACATCAGCGTGGATGACGGCGTGGCGGAGATCACGGCGGCCCCCGAAGCCTTCTCTGATATCTTGAAGATTTTGGAAGAGAACAAGATTCAGGCCACGGAATCCACCATCACCCTGATTCCTGAAAACACCACGGTTGTCTCCGACATCAATGTGGCGCGCTCTGTCCAGAAGTTCCTGGATGCCCTGGAAGACTATGATGATGCCCAGGAAGTGGTCAATGACATGGAATTGAGCGATGAGGTCGCCGAGCAGTTGGCCGCAGAGGAAGAGGAATAAGCGGACACTGCAAAATTACAATGGCGGGAGACGGTAATGCCTCTTGCCATTGATTATGTTGATTATAGAATTAAGAAGGGGCACTTCGAAACGGAGTGCCCCAATTTTATTGATTTCTTGGTGTTTGGATCTATTGCTGTGGTGGGATGACAATGGGGGCTGTCCAGGCGTAACGTCCTGCCTCGTCCTTGATTTGGAGGCGGAACCAGCGTTCCTTGCCAGGCAGGGGTGGAATCTCGATGCGGCATTCAGTGCGGATAATGGAGCCCATGCCATAGCCCTCCTTGTCCTCAACCTCGATGCAGAAGCCCCGTGAGGGGTTGGTCAAGCCGATGACCTCCTTACAGGGAGTGAATGAAGCCTCAAACACATTGTCCTTGAAGGATAGCTTGGTGAATTCGGGGCCCATGGTGGCATAGAAATGGCCCTGCTTCAAGGCATTCATCACGGAAGGTGCGGAGTTGTCTTCGGCGGCAATGACCGTCCAGCCACGGAAGAGATCATGCGGTGAGTGCATGTCATCGACTGCTGTGGCGGGATAGACGAGCCCCTTGTCGGAAAGCTCATCCCAAAGTTGCATGTTGAACTGTCTCCCAATGTAGCGGGTACTTGTATTGTAAACCTCGATGGCGGAGAGATTTTTCAAGGAAGCCACCTCCTCGGAGGTGAAGCCGCACCAGTAGGGGTGGGCGCAAATGACCATGGCGCCGTCGGCGACGGCATAGTCAACGACGCCCTGGGCTCCGATTGATTCATCGTACACATAATCGTCGGAGACGTTCAGGGCGACGAGGTGCCAATGGATGCCGCGGGGGCCGATGGGATGCATCTCCAGGCTTTGGATGAGAGTGAGACCTTTCCCGTCCAGTTCTCCGATTCGCGTGACAAAGCGATGGTCAGTGAAGGCAAGGACATCGTAGCCATGTTCCTTGTACATTTCAATCACCTTTTCAGGGGTGAATCTGCCATCGGAGTTGGTGGAATGGGTATGAAGGGATGCCTTGTAGGCATTCAACTTGCGTCCATAAAACTCAATCATGATATGCTCCTGTTTGCAATTGGCTCTTAAGGTAGTGCTCTGCAGATGGTTTCAGCCTCGTCGAAGTGCCTGGTGAGCTGGGAGACAGCATGCGCGTCAGCGGAGATGACGGTGGGAATGTGCCGCTGGCGAGCGGCCTCAAGCAGCGCATTGGAGGGGTATTGCTCCTGGCAGGGCTTGTCCCATCCAGCCGTGTTCAGCTCGATTGCCTTGCCTGTCTTTTGCGCGGCGTCAAGGACTTTGATGGCCATGGGCATGTAGTCAAATGATGGCATGTAGGCGAATTTCTTGGGGAGGTCCAGGTGCCCGATGATTTCGAAAGTTCCCAATTCGGCGGCGGCAATCATCTTTTCCCAGTAGATGGTCCAGATTTCGTCGATTTTCGCTTGGGAAAGTCCCTGCCAATCGGCTGCGTCATGGTCGATCGGGAAGATGTCGGAGTAGTGGACGGAGCCGATGATGTAGTCCAGTCCTGCGTTGTTCAGCTTGTCGAAGACCTGAGTATAGTTTTCGTGGAAATAGTCGGCTTCAACTCCAATTAGTAGTTGGAATGAATTGTCGTTCAACTCGTCCTGGAGTTTTTTCAGAGTTTTAACATATTGTGGGAGGCGTTCCAGTTTCATGCTCCACGTCTCTTCGCGCATGTTTGGTTTTGGTGCGGCGACCCAGTGGTCACTCATGCCGAATAGACGGAGACCAGCAGCCTTTGCGCCGCGGCACATCGCCTCCAGCGTATCTTGTCCATCACTCCAGTCGCTGTGATTGTGAAGGGAAACCTTTGAATTAAATCCAGGAAAAACTATTTTCAGCATATTACTTTAGAAGAATGTAGTGATGACAAGTGCGTTTCTGTGGACGACTTCAGTGGCGGCGGGCTTGTGTCCAAGCAGGTTTTCCAGCTGGGCGGTTCCCGCGCCGCAGATTTTGGAGAGGTCGGCGGTGCCGAAGTTGACAGTGCCGCGCGCAAGCTCCTTGCGGGAAATATTGGTAATGCGCACAGTTGCACCAGCGCTGAACAGTCCCTTCATCCCGATGACGCCGCTAGGCAGTAGGCTTTTGCCCTTGTGGAGAAGCGCTTCCTCGGCACCTGCGTCGATGATGAGTTCGCCCTCTGGTTCGGAGAAGAAGGCGATGAAACGCTGGCGTGCGTGCATCCGTTCCTTGTGCATTGGCATGAAGAGAGTGCCGATATCTTCGTAGGCGAAGATGCGTCTGATGACACCGAAATCGAACCCGTCGGCTATCCAGAGATATTCGCCGCAGGAGGTGGTGATGCTAGCAGCACGCAACTTGGTAATCATGCCGCCGACGGAAAACCTGTTGCCATCCGTTCCCTGTGCCTGCGCAATGACCTCTGCGCCGATTTGGTTGACCACGCTGATGCGACGGCCCAGTTCACCCGTCTCGGGATTGCGTTCGCGCAACCCGTCGATAGTCGTGAGGAGGATGGTGAGGTCTGCACGGCAGAGGCTGGAGGCGAGGGCGGCGAGGGTATCGTTGTCGCCCACCTTGATTTCATCGGTGCAGACAGAATCATTTTCATTGATGATTGGCAGAATTTCCTGCGCCAGAAGTTCTTCCAGGCATTGGGTGACCTTGAGGTTTCGCTCCCTGTCATGCAGGTCGGCAGCGGTCAGGAGGAGTTGTGCGCAGTGGAAACCGTATGGATTGCAGGCTTCTTCGTAGAGGGTCATCAGATGGCATTGGCCAAGAGCGGCGTATGCTTGAAGAAGCGCCATCCGTTTTGGACGGCGCGTTGTCTTGAGCACGCGAAGGGCGGCGCCGATGGCTCCTGACGAGACCAGCACCACCTCAAGTCCTGACTTGCGCAACTCGGCTATCTCGGCTATGAGCTTTTGCACCCGCTCCTCAGGGGCCTCGCCTGGCACGTCCATCAGCAGGCGTGTGCCGACCTTGATGACCACGCGTTTGACGCCTTTCAGATGTGTTTGGCGAAGACTGCCATCTTCAAAGAGATATTGCATGTTTTTTACTTGTTTTTGAGTGTGGAGTGATGTATGTTATGGGACATGTGCGACCGATGAAACTGATGAATCGGGGAAGTCGCATCGGTTCCATTACGACTTTAATGTACCATTTCATTTTTGACATTCAAAGTGTGTCGTCGTAAAATGTCCACAAAAACAGCGATATCCAAAGGGCTGGCAACAGTCTTGATTCTGATTGTGCTTTTTTTTGTATGCAGGGGACGTCGGTTGAAGGAGGACAGTGTGACGTTCATGGTTTTCAACACTGTCTGCAAAGTCACGGTCTATGAGAATGTTAAGGTGGAGATGGCATATAAGGAGATCATCCAGCGGATGACAGCCCTGCACAATCTCATCAACGTTTATGACCCCGAAAGCGAATTGAGCCGACTCAATTCAATCGCTTTCCAGGCGGATTTTCACTGTTCGGATGAGCTATGGGAGATTTTGTGCGCTGGGCGCCAGGCCTACACCGAGACCGAAGGTGCATTCGACCCGACAGTTGGACCGCTAATGAAACTGTGGGGCTTCCACGGAAAGCGCAATACCATTCCGACAGACGAGGAGATTGTTTCCGCTTTGGCGAAGGTGGGGCTGGATAAAGTGGAGTTTGATGACGTGAAGCATACGGTGCGTTTTGCACGGGAGGGGGTTGCGCTGGATTTTGGCGGCATCGCCAAAGGCTATGCCTGCGACATTGTGGCGGAAGTGCTTCGTTTTAGCGGCTTTACAAGATATATGATAGACCTTGGCGGCAACATCCAGCTATCGGAACTTCCGCCCAAGGGGCAGAAGCTGTTCAGGGTAGGGATACGGGATCCAATGAACAAGGAGCAGGTACTTGAAGTGCTGGAACTGAAGGGTTGCTCCATCGCCACCAGCGGAAACTACGAGCGCAGTCGCGTGATTGACGGCAGGCGCATCGGGCATATCATGGATCCGAAAGATGGTCGTCCAGGGGAGTTCCATGCCTCTGTCAGTGCCATCACCCCGCGTGGTGTCGATTCGGATGTTTTTTCCACCGCCGTCTTTGTGCGAGGCGAACACCTCGCCCGCAAACTGGCCGACAAGCACCCAGGCACCTCTTTTCTTATTGTCGATGAGGATAGGACAACAAGGGTGCCATAGTTGAAAGCAGAAAATACGACGCGGCGATTTGTAAAAACGACAAATACAAGCAAATTAAGGGCAAGGGGATTTCCCCAATAGTTTTTTCCATTGAGGTATAACATGAGCAATGAATTGAGAATCGGGACGTTGTTGCGCCTGCCGCAGATGACTGCCGAGATGATTGCGTTTCTAAAAAGCGCGGGACTGGAGACGTCGCAGATTGCCCGAGCCAGCGACGATTGGATGAACGGTACCGCAGGCGTGGAGCGCTCTGAACAAAGTTTACGTCTCTTGGCTGAACACGGGATTGACTGCGTTTCGTTGTTTATGATGATGGCTCCAGGGACAGCAGGCGATGGCTTCGTTACAGAGGAATGGCGCACCTCGCGGATGCTTTTTGCCACGCGCCAGTTGCTCTGGGCGAAGAAGCACGGGATCCAATACATAACCTGCCATGTCGGCGCCCTTTCCAACATCGGGGAGGGCGATGCCTACAAAAGGCTCGTGGCTGACTTCCAGCAACTCCTTCGCTTTGCGGAGGAGAATGACCAGTATTTTCTGTTTGAGACAGGGCCTGAATCGGTTGCTGGCCTGAAGAAGATTTTTGCCGATATCGGCAGCCCCAACCTCGGCATCAACTTTGACCCCGCGAATTTCCTTTACTACAATCAGGACGATCCCGCCGTACTTGTGGAGGAGATGTGGCAGTATATCAAGGTGGTGCATTGCAAGGACGCCGTGCGCCCCGCGCCTGGCGAGCCTCACGGTCATGAGACAGTCCTGGGGCAGGGCGGCACGAACTTTGTCCAACTGATGCACCACCTTCTGGACAAAGGCTATCGCGGACCGCTCATCATCGAACGCGAGCTGCCATACGGTCTCGAACAGCAGAAGGATGTGGCGGAGGCCATTTGCCTTCTCCAGAAAATTAGGGAAAAATACGTCTAACATGTTAGCACTTAATATGTTCGCGCTTCGCGCGAACCAGAGAAATACAAAACAACAAAGGGAAAAACAATGAAACGGAAAATCGGTCTTCAGCTTTACACGTTGCGCGCAGAAGTCAAGGAACAGGGCATGGCTGCCGTTCTTAAGCAGGTCAAAGAGATGGGCTACTCCGAAGTCGAGCCCGCTGGCTTTGGCGACCTGACCCCGAAGGAATTCGCCACGGCTTGCGCCGACAACGGCCTGACCATTTGCTCCGCACACTCCGTCCCCTTCGACAACATCGCCGAAGCGGTCGATATTCTGGGCACCCTGGGACTCAAGTGGGCTTGCATCGGCTATGGCAAGGACCAGTTCAAGGATCTGGATTCCATCAAGGCGACCGCCGAGAAGTCCAATAAGATCATCGACGATTTTGAGGCGAATGGCATCACCGTCTTCCAGCACAACCACTATTGGGAATATGCTCTGCTGGATGGCCGCATCAAATACGACTACTACCTGGATCTGGTTCCGAAGGTGAAGCTGGAGCTGGACATCTTCTGGGCGGCCAATTTCGGTGCCAACGAGGCGGTTCCGCTGGTGAAGCGCTATGCTGACCGCATGGTGCTGCTGCACCTCAAGGACGGCATGTTCCCCGCCAATCCCGCGGACCAGACTGTTGACATGCGTCCCCTTGGGGAAGGCCAGCTCGACATCCCAGGTATCGCCGCCAACCTGCCCGACAGAATCTCGCAGATTATCGTGGAACTCGATCGCTCCAATATCGACATGACGGAATCGGCGCGCCGCAGCCATGACTATCTGGTTCGTTGTGGCGTGGGCTGCTGATTATGTCCATCGTTCTGGTAGATGCCTATTCGCAGATTTTTCGGATGTTCTATGCAGTTCCGATGCTGAACAATCCGAAAGGCGAGCCAGTGAATGCGCTGATGGGGATTGAGAGGTTGCTTCTCAGTCTCGAGAAGGGGCTTCCCAGCGAATACGGTGCCGTCGTCTTTGACAAGGGAAAGGCGACACGCCGTTGCGCACTCTGTCCTGAGTACAAGGCGCAGCGTCCTCCTATGCCAGAGGCACTGCGCCCGCAGATACCCAGGATTATGGAGCTGCTGGAGGCGTTTGGCTGGCCCATCCTCATGCAGGAGGGGCTTGAAGCGGATGACATCATTGCCGCCGTTTCACGGCACCGTGAGAATCAGGACGTCCACATCATCACAGGTGACAAGGATATTGCGCAATTGACGGAAGACCCGCATGTGCATCTTGCTACCTGTGACAAAGGGGATGCCTGGAGCTTCGGCGGTCCCGAAGTGGTGGAAAACAAGTTCGGTGTGCCACCAGCCCTGCTGGGGGATTATCTGGCTCTGGTGGGGGACACCTCCGACAATATCATAGGCATCGCGGGTATTGGTCCAAAGACCGCTTCCAAGCTATTGACGGAGTGCGGTGGGCTGGATGGCATCCTGGCGGACATCAGCGGCAAAGTCTCCAACGCGAAGCTGGCTGCCAAGCTGGAGGAATCGCGCGAGTTGATTGTCCGCAACCGCAAGCTGGTTGCCTTGGACAATGTGCTGCCCGATGGTTGGCAGGGATTGGAATCCATCCGCCGTAAGGTCCCTGACTGGGGAAAACTGGTTGCCTTGGCCGAGCGAAACGCTTTCAACAAGTTGCTGCCTGTCCTGAAAAAGCACCGCGATGAGGCCGCGCAGCCGATGCTCTTTTGAGTTTATTTTTCAACTAATGTAACTATCCAGATAGGGTAAACCGCGTAGCGGCGGCAGGAATATAGCCGTGGGTGAAGCGAGCGCTAGGCGCGAGTGAAACCCACGGGCAGGCGATATCTCCCAGAACCTTTTTGCCGTGCCGCGTAGCGAAGCGGAGCGGCACGGCGCAGAACGTCTGGTCACCTATGTCTGTTTGCTCCCTCTCTGAATAGTTATCAACTAATAAGGTAAAACCATGTCGAAAATCAGTATTTTGTTTCAAGGGGATTCCATCACGGATTGCGGGCGTTCACGGGAGTACGCGAATCTGCGCCCAGGCGCAGGGCTAGGAGCTGGTTATCCCACGCTCATTGCGGCGCGTCTTTTCTGCGACCATCCCGAGACGGAGTGGAACATCATGAACCGCGCCATCAGCGGAAACCGCGTGGTGGACCTGTATGCCCGCTGGAAGATAGATGCGCTCAACCTGAAGCCCGATGTACTTAGCATCATGATTGGCGTGAACGATACCTGGCATGAAAAGGCCAACGGCAACGGTGTCGAGGTGCCTCGCTATGCTCGTATTTATCGTGAGCTGCTGGAGTGGACCAAGAACACCCTGCCTGCCATCAAGTTAGTGCTGTTGGAGCCATACGTCCTGAATTTCGGGGCCGTTGGAGATGACTGGATTGCCGAGATTGACGCGCGCCGCAAGGTTGTTCGTAAACTTGCAAAGGATTTCGATGCGATCTTGATTCCAACGCAGGAGATTCTGAACAAGGCAGCGAAGCGTTCCTCCAAGGAATATTGGCTGGCGGACGGCGTTCATCCGCTTCTCGCAGGGCATCAGTTGATTGCGGACGCCTGGCTGAAGGCCGTGAAGTTCTAGTTTGTTCTTGTGGAGCTGTTGTCACCAGCGGGCACGTTGGAGTGCGGGTTGGCCGCGTTCCAGTATGGTGCCGATGCGGTTTACCTTGGGATGAAGGAGTTCTCCGCGCGTGCGGATGCGGGCAACTTCAGCTTTGAGGATTTGTCTGTCCTGGTAGGATTCGCCCATCAGGTTTTGGAGCGTCGTCGTAAGGTCTATGTTGCTGTGAACACCCTGGTTCGGGAAAACGAACTGGGGCGTTTGGCAGACCTTTTAGCGCATCTTCGGGATATGGATGTGGATGCGCTGATTGTGCAGGATGTTGCTGTCGCGGAACTGGTGTCGCAGTTTGACCTAGGGTTGGAGTTGCACGCCAGCACCCAGATGGCCATCCACAATGTGGAAGGCGTACGTCAAGCGCAGAAGATGGGCTTCACACGGGTTGTTGCCGCCCGTGAGGTGAGCATCAATGAACTGGCGGCGATGGCCGCTGTCCCAGGCATGGAGATAGAGGCGTTCATCCATGGCGCGCTTTGCTACTCCTATAGTGGATTGTGCCTGATGTCGGCCTGTACCAATGGTTGCAGTGGCAATCGGGGTGAATGCACATACGTCTGCCGCAAACGCTTCGAGATTACGAACTGTAATGGGGAACGGGTTGGGGCATGCTGTTCGATGTCCATGAAGGATTTGGCTTTGGGGGAAGCCTTGTCGGAGATGAGGCGCGCGGGAGTTGTCTCCCTGAAAATCGAGGGGCGTAAAAAGACCCCGCTTTATGTCGCTGCCGTGACAAATTTTTATAGGAAGTTGCTGGACAAGAGCTTCAAGAACGGCGAAGAACAAGATGCGAAGCTCGATGTGAAAACCATCTTCAGCCGCCCTTGGACGGAGCTTTTCGCGCACAAGGTGCGGAATACGGGGGTGACAGACCCCATGATGCTTGGTCCCCGCGGCATTGAAATCGGGCAGGTCGCTCGTGTGCGCCGAAGTGAAAGCGGCGACTGGCTACGTTTTACCGTTCGCACGCGTCCCATCGAAAAGCACGATGGTCTTCAGGTGGAGATACCTGGCGTGGATAAGCCGTATGGCTTTGGCGTTGATGAGCTGCACAGTTTCAAGCAGGGCGGCCAGGAACGCTGGGAGGCGGTCTTTGAGGCGAAGCCTGGAACCATTATCGAGGTGCCTCTGCCCGATGGACATCCAGATATACCAATTGGTGCCAAGGTGTGCTGTGCCTCCTCACAGGCCGTGAAGCGGAAGTACAAATGGCCAGAGGCACGCAATAGCTTGTGGTGCCTGCGTCATCCTGCCAGCTTTTCTGTGCATGTCAAGCCAAATCGTCTTTCAGCGGAGATGACCACGATGGTTTGTGGTCGCAAACAGGCACCTGTTCAGGCCGTGATGGATTTGGATACGGAACTTTCGCCTGCTCGTCAGCCAGAAAAGGTTGTCGCTGAGGTAACGGATTGTTTTTCACGCCTGGGTGAGAGCGGGTTTTCATTGGAGACGGTGACATGCGACAATCCAGCCAATCTGTTTGTACCCAAAGGGATGCTCAATGAACTGCGCCGTCTGGTGGTTGCCAAGGCGCAGGATGCCTTGGATATGGCGGCAAACCATCTTTCCAGGCATATTCAAGAGGCTGTTGCGATGTGGCATGTCGATGGCGGGGACAAAAAGGAGAAATGGTTGCTGAAGATTGACAATGTCAATGTCCTGGATGCATTGAATGACAATCAATTGGAATTATACGACGAAGTAGTGTTTTCGTTGGAACGAATCCGTTGGAATGAGTTGGACGGCACACTGGCTGCGTTGCGGAACCGCTTTGGGAGGGGTGAACGCGTGCGCCTTTCCCTGCCTGTGATATGCCGCGGACGTACCGCAGCGCAGTGGAGGGAGACAGTGAAAAAGCTGGTTGCGGAGGATTGGCACCACTGGGAGATAGCCAATGTTGGCGCATTGGAGATGTTGAGAGAGCTGGATGTCGATGTGACAGGCGACTGGCCTTTATATGCAATGAACACGCAGGCTGCGGATTTCTGGTTTGGTCAAGGCCTGAAGAGGGTTAACGCCGTTCCAGAGGATACGACCGATAATCTGCTCTTGGTTGCCGAAAAACTGGGCGACAGATTGGTGGTTCCAATATACCAGCATACGGCTCTTGCCCGTTCCGCTGTATGCGTGATGAACAGCACCAGGGGATTCTGTCCAGGAAAGGCCAACTGCAACTTTAAGACGCTCTCAATGAAGACAAATCGTGGCGAGACGTTTACGGCGGTGAACAACGACTGTATGTCCGTGATTGTCAACAACGAGCCGTTGGACTACACCTATCTTCTGCCTGAACTCAGGAAGGCGGGGACGTGCCGCTTTCAGGTGGAACTCCTTTGGCTGGATTATTCCCTTGGCGAGATTCAACAGGTTATTAGTGGTGCCAAAAGGAGATAAAAGGAACCTAAACGACGCAAGGGAGCACGACCTTTTTGTCGTTTAGGTTTTTGGGATCGTTTAAAGATTGCTTTTTTCTTTTGCAAGCTCAGAATCAGGTTTGATTGCATTGACAAAGCATTGGAAGTTGGATTCTGGTGATACCCAGTCCAAAACAGTTCCGAAAGAGTGCGGGTAGTAAGGGCTGACCAGGTAGTTGCGTCCCTTTTCACGGACAATGAGGAACTCCTTTACTGTAAAAAGCTTGTTTTCATGGATGTCCAGAAGGGTTTCCTCCATTTTGGGAACAGGCATAAAGGGGTAGTATTCCTTGAGTAGCTTTGCTTTGTCTTCCATGGGAATCTGATAGGATTCATACTCTTCTCCTTTGCTGTTTCTCAGTTTGCTCGTTGGGTAGGGCAGTGGGGTTTCATGGATTTCAATCATGTCCATCATTTCCTTTTCATTCCCACAAGAGAATCCCTGACAAGACAATTCTGGTGTGTTGACATCGTTTTTCATGTTGCCTCCTTGTATTTATGTGTTGTCCATTTATGAATCCAATTTAGATTGCTCTTTAAAATAATATGGATTTCATTAATGAATATTTCTAGTATAACACACGAAAAAATCCTGTCAAGTAGATTTTTGCAAAATAATTCTAAAAATGAAAAATCAGAAGAGGAGGGAGAAGAGTTGAAAATAGCAAAAAGAATGAGAAAACCCAAAAAAAGAAAGCATATTATGGATAAGGGAGAAAAAGGGGGGAGGGAATTATGTTGTGAAAAAACAGCTGACTCACAGAGGGGAAAGACAACAAAAAGTGTTATGCTTTTTGTGCGTTCCTTGCGTCGTTTGGGCCCTTTAGGTTGTTTGTGTCGTTTAATAACCGTGCTTAAATACAGGGAAGAATAAGGAGAAGAACATGGAAAAGAAGGAAACCGAAGCAAAGAAGGAAACCGAGGCGAAGAAGGAACTGACCAGAAAGAAAATCATTGCTTTCATGGAAGCGAATGATTGGAATTACGACTATGATGAAAATAGCGGGGTTATTTTTTCTGGGATTAGCCTTAAGGGATACGCCTCGTCACTTCGTTACTGCATTCTCATCAAAGATAGGATAGTCTTGAACTATGCGGTCCTGCCATTCAATGTGAAGAAGCATGTGAAGCGTGTAGTTGAATATTTATGCCGTATAAACATGCATTTGATATATGGGAATTTTGAGTTTGACTATCGTGATGGCGAGATACGTTTCAAACTGGATACGAGCTTGGACTCCATCCTGACCGATGAGTACAATATTGGTCTTTTGATTTACAAGCCTGCCTTTACAGTGGATTCCTGTATCAAGGGTCTTGTTCAGGTTATGACTGGTATTATGAAACCAGAGGCGGCGATCAAATTGGCTGAGAAAGAAAATGATGAAAAGCTCAAAAAAGAAAACGACGAAAAGGAGGAGTAAAGGTATGGGGATCAGGAAAACTGCAAAATTGGTTCGTGAATTTTTGGACTCCGATAATTGGAAATATCGATATATCAACAATAAGGAGTATATTTCATTTGTCGGGGATGTCCATTCGTCTCATTGCTTGAGCTGCCTGCGTGTTTTTATCACCGTTACCGACAAGGAGGTGATGTGCTATTATGAATTACCTGTCAGCGCCAAGGAATGTCTTCCGCAGATGGCGGAGTTTGTCATGCGCGCAAACTATGGACTTAACACAGGAAGTTTTATGCTAGACTTCAACGATGGCGAATTGCGTTTTAAGGTAGCCACTTCACACCAGGCCTTGGAAGGCAGTCCCACGGAGGAGATGCATCGCCTGTTGTATGTGCCCATGGGAACCATCAAAACATACGCGCGGGGCATTGTCGGGGTGCTTTCTGGCTATGAGAGCGCCGTGGAAGCCGTAAGGAAATGTGAGGAGAACGATTGAGCAGGAAAAGAGACTTTTTCAAACTATTCTTCTTTTTGCCTTGTTGAGGCGTTTGCAGGCGTAATAAAGCAAGATGCCGTTAGTTAGCGTGGCAAGTATCCACGAGATGGGGTAGGACAACATGAGTACGGGTATCGTTCGGTGGACGCGGAATACGGTGCCAATCCAGACAACGCGCATGACGCAGACGGAGAAGAAGGTGAGGAGGAACGGTACGGTCGAGTAGCCCAGACCGCGCAGGGCACCGCAGACGACATCCATCATGCCGCAAAGGGCATATGTGGTGAAGAGGATGCTCATGCGCTTGAGCCCCCAGATGATGACATCGGGGTCAGGGTTGTAGATACTGAGGATCTGCTTGCCGAAGAAATAGCAGCCGAGTCCCATGGTTTCGCATAGGATGCTGACAAGGATGAGGGCGTAGATAATGCATTTGCTGATTCTGGCGTATTGTTTTCCGCCGAAATTCTGCCCCACGAAGCTGAGCGAGGTAAAGTGGAAGCAAGCCGACCCGATATAGACCATTCCCTCCACGCTCATGGCGGCTGCATTTCCTGCCATGACGATGGAGCCGAAGGAGTTGACGGAGGATTGGACGACGATGTTGGAAAAGGAGAAACAGGCGCCCTGGAGTCCCGCTGGTACGCCGATGGAAAGCATCCTCTTGAAGATGGACCAGTCCATGGCAACTTTGTGGAAATCAAGGTGAAAGGATTCATCGCCAGTGCGGATGGCGTTCCAGACGAGTACGGCGGAGATGGCATGGGAGATGACAGTGGCGATGGCGACACCCGCCACATCCATGTTCAACCTGATGACGAAGAAGAGGTTGAGGACGACGTTGACGATGCCCGCGAAGGACAGATAGTAGAGGGGGCGCTTGGTGTCGCCAACGGCGCGCAGAATGGCGCTGCCGTAGTTGTAGAGCATCTGGAACATCATGCCGCCGAAGATAATCTGCATGTAGAGGGTGGATTTCCCTATGACGTCATCGGGCGACCCCATCTGCTTGAGCATGGCGTGTGAGAAAAGCAGGCCGAAAAGCGCCATGAAAAGGCCACCGAAAATGGCGACCAGCATGGCTGTGTGGATGGTCCTCTCCAGGGACTTGTATTTTTTCGCGCCATAGAACTGGGAGGAGATGACGCTGCTGCCGACCGAAAGCCCCAGAAGGATGTTGATGCAGAGAATGGTCAGCGAACTGGTAGAACCGATGGCGGCCATCGCCTGGTGTGAGGCATAACGCCCGACGACAATCAAATCGGCGGCGTGAAACAGCAACTGCAACACATTGGAGCAGAAGTAGGGGACGGCGAAGCGTATCATCTTGCCCAAAAGAGGGCCTTCGCACATGTCCATGTAGTGTTTGCTGTCGGGCATATAGGTGGTAAAACAAAGTACGGGGGGCTGGATGCCCCCCGCGTCCCCTATACGGGGGCTGTTGTGTGCGCCGCGCTGAAGCGCGGCGGTTTCGCGGGCAAAAGCCCCGCGCACAAGACTGGCTTACTGCTTGTTGAAGTAGCTATTTTGTTCGGGTTGGCTCTTGTGGCTGCCGACATGTCCGTCGAAATAGAGGACATTGAGGGCGTTATTGTGGCGGTAGGCGTTCCACCAGCCCTTGCCTGCGACGTCGATGTAGTTGTCGGCGAGCATCCAGGTGTCGGCTGGCCTCTTCCACTCGGAAATAAGGCCAGGCTTGGAGTCGCTGGCGCGGGAGCCGTTGTTGTACCCAGCCTGAATGTTGAAACCATAGCCGAGGTATTGGGCGTTGTTAAGAATCGTGGCTACGGAGGTTCCCCACGTGGCCGTGATACTTTCCCCCACCTTTGTATCTCCTTCTGCTGGGCAGTAGGGATTGGCGGCTACGGCACCGAGTTTCTTCTTGTTGAAGAGGGAAGGTTCATACAGGAAGCCTGAGTAGTACCAGTTCATATACAGGTAGATGCCCGACATGCGGGTGGCAGGAACATAGTCCTCGTAGTCGTCGATGTAGAGTTTGAAGCAGAGACCCATCTGCTTTTCAAGGTTGGTGCAACTAGTGGTACGGGCCTTGTCACGCGCCTTTGAGAGGGCGGGCAGCAACATGGCCGCCAGAATCGCGATGATGGCGATGACGACCAACAACTCAATGAGGGTAAAAGAATGTTTTTTCATGATTTTGCTCCAGCTATACTTGAAATCGTATTATCTGAACAAAATTATAGCATTATTTATGCAAAAAACAATTTGAAAAGCCCAAATAAGTTTCTGGACAGCTATTCTTTGACGGCTCCAGCGGTGAGTCCTCGGATAATCTGCTTTTGTGCAAAAAGATAGACGAGAATGAGGGGGATGACGACCAGAAGCAGGGCGGCACTTGTTTGGGTTATGAGGATGTCGTGCTCGCCTTTGAAATCGTTGAGGGCAAGGGGAAGGGTGCGGACGCCTGGTCCAAGAAGGGTCAGGGCAAAGGCGTATTCGTTCCACATCGTCAGGAAATTGAAGATGAAGACCGTTGCAAGCGAGGGGCGCGAGAGGGGAAGGGCGACATTCCAGAAAACACCCCATGCTGTGCAGCCATCGACGCGAGCCGCGTCCAGCAAATCCTTGGGGAGGGCATTGAAGGCGTTGCGGAGGATAAGTATGGAGACGGGGAGTGCGAAGCCGATGTAGGGTCCTGCCAGCGCAAATAGGGTGCCTTTCATCCCCAGACCACCGCTTCCCATCAGTTGATTCAGGGGAATGAGCGTGACGTGGATGGGGATCATCATGCCAAGCAGAAAGAGGACAAAGAGCAGATTGCGTCCAGGGAAACGCATCTGAGAAAAGGCGAAGGCGGCCAGCGCGGCGAAGGCCACCGCCACCATGACAGAGACGATGCAGAGCAGCAGGCTGTTTAGGTAGGCGGAGCCGAATCCGCCGTCACGAAAGACGGCAGTCAGGTTGTCAAGCACCCATTCTTTGGGGAGGGCAAGGGGATGCGTCTGGGCATCGCCTTCCGTGCGGAAGGCGCAGAGAGCCATCCAGAGCAGAGGGTAGGCCGTGAACAGCAGGAAGAGGAGCAGCAGGAGATGCCGCAGGATGGTGGCGGTTTTGCTCATGGTTCGTTTTCCTCCTTGAGGCCAGAGCGGAGGCGGTGCCTTTGCAGGGGGATGACCACTAGAAGCGCCGTGAGGAAAAGCAGTACGGCGGCGGAGGAGCCATAGCCGAAGCGTCCCTGTCCCTGGTCAAAGGCCAGGCGGTAGATGTAGGTGGCCAGAACTTCGCGCGATTCGGCGGGCAGTCCGCCCGACATCATATAGACCAAGTCGAAGTACTTGAGGGAACCGACGATGGATAGCGTGGCGGAGACGATGGCGGTTGGTTTCAGCAGTGGCAGAATGATGTGCCAGCAGATTTGCCATTCGCTGGCGCCGTCGATGCGTGCGGCCTCGAAGTAGTCGTTGGGGATGCCGCTGAGGCCTGCCATGAAAAGAACCGTATGAAAACCCGTGTACTGCCAGCAGATAGTGACGAAAATCCAGAGGAGGGACCAGCCTGGCGTCGCCAGCCACGCAAACTCGAAGTCGGGCTTGACCAGTTGTATCAGCGAGGTCAGGAGGCCATTGCCTGGCTCGTAGATGTACTGCCACAGGATGGCGATGGCGACGGTCGGCATGATCATCGGTGCGAAGAAGGCCGTACGGAACACCGTTCGTCCCCAAGTGGGATAGTGGAGCAGTATGGCCAGGAACGCGGCTAGCGGCAGTTGGATGGCGAGCGAGCCGACCAGCAGAAGCAGGTTGTGCCATAGGCTGAACCAGAAGACCTTGTCGTGGAGCAGCTCGCTGTAGTTGCGCAGACCATAGAAGGCTGGCGCGGACATCGGGCCGTCCCAGTGGAATAGGCTCATCTGGAAGGAACGTGCGATGGGCCAGAGCACAAAGAGCCCATAGACTAGTAGGGCTGGTACCAGAAAGAGCCAGGGGGTGTATTTTCGGGTATGCATGGTTGTAGTGTTTTCGCCGCGCTGAAGCGCGGCGCACAGAACAGGTTACTGGCCAAGGGGGAAGGCGGGGGGCTGGAGGGGAGGGTGCGCTTCGTGCACCCCAGAAGGTGGCGCGGCACTGCTCGGGAAGCAGAGGACGTGCTATGCGCGCCCCAGGAGGTGGCGTGCCGTTTCACGGGCAAAGGTATCGGCGTGGAGGATGTCGTCGAGGGTGGCGGCGGGGAGGGTGCCAAGGCGGTCGAGGGTCTCCTCGACGATGACGGGGATGCGGTCGAAGGTGATGCGGCTTTCGATGAAGGCCTGTACGGCGACTTCGTTGGCGGCATTGAAGATGCTGCCAGCGGCACCGCCACAGTTCATTACCTGTTTGGCGATGCGAAGGGCAGGGAAGCGTTCGATGTCGGGTGGCTCGAAGGTCATAGTCAGGGCTTGGGTGAAGTCCATATTGACGGCAGTGCCAGGAAGACGCTGTGGGTAGGTGAGGCAATAGTGAATGGGAAGGCACATGTCGGGGTAGCCCATTTGCGCCAAAATGCTGCCGTCCTGGAACTCCACCATGGAATGGATGATGGATTGCGGGTGGATTACGACTTCGATGCGGGATGCGGGCTGGCTAAAAAGCCACTGTGCCTCGATCATCTCCAGTCCCTTGTTCATCAGGGTCGCGGAGTCGATCGTGATTTTGCGTCCCATGTTCCATGTAGGATGGTGGAGGGTTTGCTCCAGGGTGACGGTACTCAAGTCAAATTCTTTTCGGTCGTGGAATGGGCCGCCGCTGCAGGTGAGGATAATGCGTCGTATGTCATCGTGGGACTTGCCGTCGATGCATTGGAAAATGGCGCAGTGCTCGCTGTCAACTGGCAGCAGCATCGCCTTGCTACGACGTGCGGCGGCGGTTACCAGGTTGCCTGCCATGACAAGGATTTCCTTGGAGGCGAGCGCAATCCGCTTGCCCGCCTCAATGGCGGTAAGCACAGGGCGCAGGCCCGCCGTGCCTACAATGGCGCAGAGCACGACATCGACGTTGGCGGAGCAGACGGCATCGCAGAGTTCCGCATAGTCGCCCAGGAGACGGCATTGGGGCGGAATTGTCTTTAAGCGCATTCCTTCTCTGTCCTCTGCATAGATCCACTCGGGGGTGAACTCGGCTGCCTGTTGTGCGAGAAGCGTGGTGTTTCTGCCAGCGGCCAATCCGACAATACGGTACTTTTTACCCAATGCCCTGATGACCTTCAGGGAATTGGTGCCGATGGAGCCAGTGGAACCTAGTATTGCAATGGTTTTCATGAGGGGGCGATAACAAGAAGCTAAGGGACATTAGGGACATCAGGGACTTGAGCGACACAAGTGGCATAAAAGATGGTAGTCTTTCTATTGCTATTTGGGGGGATGTCCCCTTACGTCGTTTATGTCGTTTAGGTCCTTTTAGAATATTAGTTGAGGGTGACGATGGTGCAGCCTCCTCCTCCAGGGTCTTTGCCGTCCTGGCCGAGGTGGAAGCTCTTGACGGATGGGTTGTTGCGGAGCCACTGGTGGATGCCGTTGCGGAGACGTCCCGTGCCGAAACCGTGGACGATGCGGAGTTCGGGCATATGGAGGAGGACGGATCGGTCGATGAATGGGGCCAGCTCGTTGAGCGCGTCCTCGACGCGCATACCAATGAGGTTGATTTCGGCGTGGGATTCGGCGGTGGTGCGTGGACGGAAAACCTTGATGACGGGTTCGTCGGGAGCCTTGTCGATGCCATCGCGATTATGCTCCAACTCGTTGGCATTGAGGGTCACGACGATACCGTTGATGGAGACGACAACCTTGTTGCCACGTGCGGAGATGGATTCGATGATGCCGTGTTCTTGCATCTTCTCTACCCAGACACGGAGTCCAACTGCAAGCTCTTCTGGCGTAAGCGGATGTTTCTGCTTTTCAGCGTGTATCTTCATGCCTGCCTTGAGCTTGCGTTCCTTTTCAGCGATGGCTTTTCGGATGGTCTCGTAGTCTGGTTTCTGCGCCTCTTGCGCTTTACCTGCTTTTTTTGCCTGTTCGCGAATGTCGCGGATGAGGTTTTCCATTTCGCGGCGAGTGTTGACAACGAGAGCATCTGCCTGCTGGTGTGCCTCCTGCAAGAGTTGCCGTCGCTGTGTGCGAAGGGTGTCAAGTTCGGCGGCGAGGGCGTCGCGCTTGGCTGTGAGATCGGATTCTGTTCCTGCGATTTTGCTGGCGTGATTTGCGATGCGGCGCTGATCGGCCTCCATGCGTGTTAGAATATCCTCCAGTTTCCGTTGGTCTTCCGTGAGCATCTTTTTAGCATCGGCGATGACAGCGTCAGGAAGACCAAGGCGCTGCGCGATGAGCAGGGCATGGCTGGCACCTGGCAGGCCGACGTCCAGGATGTATTCAGGGGAAAGCGTTTTCACATCGAAGCGGACGGAGGCGTTCAGCATGTTGCTTTGGCTATGGACGAAGTTTTTGACCAGGGCAAGGTGTGTGGTGGCGATGGTGAGGGTGTTGCATTTTGCTAGGTTGCCGATGATTCCGCAGGCGATGGCGCCGCCCTCCACTGGGTCGGTGCCGCCCCCGATTTCATCCAACAGGACGAGTTTTCGCCCATGATGACTTTCCTTAAGGATGTCCGCCACGTTTTTCATGTGGGCGGAGAAGGTGCTGAGGTTAGCGGCAATGGACTGCTCGTCACCAATGTCGGCGAGAACATCGTCGAAAATGGTGAGGGTGGTTCCATTGCTTGCAGGGATGGGAAGTCCGCTTTGCGCGGCAAGGCAGAGAAGACCGACTGTTTTCAGCACAACTGTTTTGCCGCCTGTGTTGGAGCCTGTGATGGCGATGGTTTTTGTGCCATTTGGTATCTCCAGGTTCAGGGGTATCACCTTGCGTCCCTTGGCTTCGCGTCGGAACTGCTGCTGGAGCAGTGGGTGGCGTGCATTTTCCAGTTTGAAATGACGTCCAAAGGAGACAAGCTCGCAGTTATTGAGGCCTGCCCAACGTGCGATGGCTGCTGCTGCGTCCAGCTCGGCCAAGATGCGCTGGTTCTCCATAATAATGCCCAGGCGGGTACGCAGGCGTGCGCTCAAGTCCGTGAGGATGCGGATGATTTCATCCCGTTCCTCGGAGCGCGTGCGCACGAGATCATTTCCCCAGCCAAGCGTTTCGACGGGTTCTACAAAGAGAGTCTGCCCCGTGTTGGAGAGATCATGCACGATGCCAGGGATGGAAGCCTTTGCATCTCGTTTGACGGGAATGACATAGCGTCCATTTCGGGTCGTGACGAAACGATCCTGAAGGGTACTGTCCATCTCGTTTGAGCGCACCATTTGGTCGAGATGGCGCTGGATGCGTGCTTCCAGAGAGGCCGCTTCACGGCGGAGAGTACGGAGCTTTTCGCTGGCGCTGTCCAAAACGGAGCCGTCTCTGTCGAGGCTGCGTATGAAGAGTTGGCGGAGGTCGTTGCAGGGATCAAGAGGCTGCAGCAGGGCCTGCATGGTTCTGAATGGCTGGCAGTCACGCTGGGCGGCGAAAGCCACCACGTCGGCGGTGACATCGAGGAGCGAGAGGCATGAGACCAGCTCGGGACCATTGAGTACTGCACCCTCTGGTGCGACCTGCCGAAGCAGTTCGTCCAGTTCCTCAGTACGGAGGCCAGGGAGTTCCAACGGGTGATTACGCACGTCGATGAGATCCTGGTAGAGGCTGCGCTTGGACAGGATGACTTCCAGGTCATTGCTTGGGTGCAGCCTTTTCAACAGCGCGATTCCTCCCGTGCTCTGGGCCTGCTCGCAGACGGAGGCCAGGAGGGCATCGTATTCCAGTACTGTTAGGGTATGGGTATTCATGGTAGTTTGGGTTTTATGGGCGTGCTTCGCGCAGCCCAGGCCCCGCGCACGGGAGAGAGGAATCGAGCAGGCTCCTTGCTGTTTCAATGTCCTTGGCGATTTGCTGCTGAAGTGCGGTGGCAGATGGAAAACGGATGCTTGGGCGGATGAACTCGTGGAAGGCGACGGTCATCTGCTTGCCATAGAGATCTTCCTCCACATCAAAGAGGTGCAGTTCCGTGACGACAACGGGGGCACCTTGGGTGCGGATGGTGGGAGCTTCGCCTACATAGACGATGCCGCTGGCCTGCTTTCTCTCCCAATGGGCGGTTGCCGCATAGACACCATAGGGTGGGAGGAGTTGCCCAGGTTCGCAGATATTGGCGGTTGGGCAGTCCAATTCGCTTTTTGCAATGCCGTTACCATGACGGACGGTTCCCGATATGGAGATGGGGTGTCCTAGCATGGCGGCTGCCTCCTTTAGGTTGCCAGCGGTGATTTCAGCGCGGATTCGTGTACTACTGATAGGTTCGCCGTTGTGGCAGACCTGCTCGACTAGACGGCTTTGGAGACCGTACTGTCGTGTCCAGTTTGCAAGGGTGGTGGCGTCACCCGCGTTTTTGCAGCCGAACCGCCAGTTTTTGCCGACACAGAAGCCTGTGACGATAGGAGGGGCAGGAAGAAAAAGTGAGAGAAACTCATCGGGTTGTTTGGCGGCGAGTTCCTTTGTGAAGGGCATGCAGATGACTTGCTCGGCACCATATTGGCGGAGAAGCTCCGCCTTCTGAACCGTGCTTGTCAGGAAAAGAGGCGGGGTTCCAAAGAGTACTTCCTTGGGATGCGGGGCAAAGAAAAGAGCAACAGGAGTGGCCTCTGTTTCCTGCGCCAATGCAATCAGTTGTTGTATGATTTTCTGATGTCCCAGATGCACTCCATCGAAGATACCCATTGCCACGGCAATGCGCTTGCAAGAGAGTTGATGGATGGTCTGTGGGAGGGGGGACATGGCTTTGGGATGATGTTTTTTCGCGGGGCTTCAGCCCCGCGCATAGGACATGTGGTATTGTGTGGGGGACTAAAGCCCCGTGCACAGGACGGGTGGAAGAAGGTTCTGCTGAAGCTGTTCCAGAGACCAAGCTCGTATGGTTTCAATGGGGAAGGCATCTGCGACGTTGAAATCTCCACAGGAGATTCTGCGAAGGGCAGTCATGATTCCGCCACAGCCTAGCTTGTGGCCGATGGTTGCACAGAGAGTGCGGACATAGGTGCCTTTGGAGCAATGCACGCGAAAAGAGGCTTCAGGCAGATTCACAGAAAGGAGTTCGAAGGAGAAAATGTTGATTTCGCGTGGTTCTCGCTGGATGGTGATTCCCTGGCGTGCCAGTTCGTAAAGCGGCTTGCCATTTTTCTTGATGGCAGAAACCATCGGCGGGATTTGCTGTTGTATGCCAAGCATACTGTGGACAGCCTGCGCCAGCATCTCTTCCGTAATGGAGGCGGTATTGTATTGTGCCGTCACTGTGCCAGTGGAATCCTCTGAATCGGTTTCAATTCCCAGGTGCAGACTCCCCTCATAGACTTTGGATTTGCCCATCAGGGTGTCCTGGAGCTTTGTCGCCTTTCCAAGGAGCAGAACCAGAAGGCCAGTTGCCATGGGGTCCAGGGTGCCGCAGTGGCCGATTTTTATGGGATGAAATGTGTGCTTAACACAGTTCACGATATCAAAGCTAGTCCAGTCCTGTCCTTTGTCCGCCAGAAGGATGCCATTGATTTCATTTCGTATCTTCTGTGTCATTTTGGGCAGTCGTCTGGCTATCCATGTCTAGTTCATGGAGAATAGACATGACACGGTCGGCATTGGCGGCAGTCTCATCCAGCTTGAAGTGGAGGCGCGGGGTGTTTTTGAGGACAACCTTGCGCGCCAACTCTGATTGAAGAAGAACACGCTGCCTTTCCAGGAAGGCAAATATCTCATCTTTATTGGCGTTTTTGCCGTAGATGCTGACAAAGACAGTGGCATCACGCAGGTCAACGGACATCTTGACGCCTGTGACCGTTATCAGGCAGCCTGGCTTGGCAGGACTGACAATATAGGTGAAAATGCTTCCGAGTTCGCGCTGTACCAGCTCGTTAACTCTGGTTATTCTATCGGTTGACATGATGATTAAAAAGGGACGGGGGATAGGAGACACTGGACGGAGGACAGGAGATTACTGGACGCGGGACATGGGATGCGGGACGAAGTTGTCCCATGTCCCGCGTCCCATGTCCCGCGTCCCATGTCTTACGTCCCAAGTCCGTTGAAATAAGCACTAAAGTTGCGGGGCGACCTTGACTGTTTCGTAAACCTCGATGATATCGTGTTCCTCGAAGTCCTCGAAGTTGTCGAGTTTGATACCGCATTCCAGACCGCTCTTGACTTCATGGACATCGTCTTTAAAGTGCTTGAGTGAGGAGATCAAGCCGTTGTAGATGAGCTCCTTGTCGCGGTAAACCTTGGCCTTGGCGTTGACGCGGATAAGCCCCTCGTTGACGCGGCAACCGCAGATTTTGCCGACCTTGCTGTTGGTGAAGATCTGGATGATTTCGGCCTTGCCGAGAAGCTTGTCGTTGATTTCGGGGGTGAGGCGTCCGCGCATCGCGTCCTCGACCTGTTCCAGCAGTTCATAGATGATGGAGTAGAGCCTGATTTCGACACCCTTCTGCTTGGCCACTTTGTTGACGCCAGGCATGGAGCGGACGTGGAAACCTAGAATGACTGCCTTAGAGGCTGCTGCCAGAACCACGTCATTTTCTGTGATTTCGCCGACTCCGCTGTGAATGACAGTGGCGGTGACCTTGTCGGACTTGATTTTCGCAATGGAATCCACAATGGCCTCCAGGCTGCCGCGGACATCGGTCTTTAGAATAATGGAGAGGTTTGGCTTTTCCTCCTTGCCCATGTTCTCGAAAAGGGTTTCCAGGGAGACGGTGCGGTCAACTTGAACGTTGCCCAGCCTGGCTTCCCTGGCTGCTTCATCCGCCATTTCCTTGGCGGAACGCTCGTCATCGGCAACGGTGATTTTATCGCCTGCTTCTGGCACGCCTGAAAGCCCCATGATCTTGATGGGAGTGGAGGGGAGAGCGCGCGCCACACGACGGCCCTGACTGTCGATAAGCGCCTTGACCTTGCCATAGCATTGTCCACAGATCAGGACATCGCCGACGCGGAGCGTACCGTTCTGAACAAGGACGCTGGCAGTCGGCCCCATGCCGTTTTCCATCTGCGCCTCAATGACAAGTCCCTCGAAGGGGGCAGTCGGATCGGCGGTCAGTTCCAGCATTTCCGCTTCGAGGAGGATGCGATCCAGGAGGTCAGGGATGCCTTTGCCTGTCTTTGCGGAGACGGGGATGACGGCTTCGGTGCCGCCCCACTCTTCGGGAGTGATGCCATTTTGCTGCAGCCCCAGATAGACTTTGTCGGGATTGGCGGCAGGCAAGTCCATCTTGTTCATCGCCACGATAATAGGCACATTTGCTGCACGGGCGTGGTTGATGGCCTCGATGGTCTGCGGCATGACGCCGTCATCGGCGGCGACGACAAGCACTGCCAGATCTGTTGCGTTGGCGCCGCGGGCGCGCATCGCGGTGAAGGCCTCGTGGCCAGGTGTGTCCAGGAAGGTGATGGTCTGCTTGCCGACGGTGGCGACGCTTGCGCCAATATGCTGCGTGATTCCTCCCGCTTCGCCCTGTGTGACGTGGGTCTTGCGGATATAGTCCTGAATGGAGGTTTTGCCGTGGTCAACATGTCCCATGAAGACCACGACAGGAGGCCTTGGCACCGCATGCTCAGATTTTGGTTCGCTGACTTCCTTCTTTTTATCCCCTTGGGGATTGGCCTGTTTGTCCCTTCTTACGCGGACAAATCTGACACCATAGAAATCGCACAACTTTGCAACCAGCTCTTCGTCAATGACCTGATTGATAGCGGCGAAAACATTCATGGTCATGAGGCGTGTAATCAGCTCATTGGGCTTTTTGCCAAGCCCTTCGGCAAGGTCTCTGACCGTGATAGGCGTTTTCAGGTGAAGTTCCTTGATGGTGTTGGCATCTTCTGCTTCAGTTGCGCCTTCTGTGCCCGCTTTAGGTTGTTCTTTTATGGGAGGAGCGGATTTCTGGAGGGTCGGGTGGGGCGATGGTGTTGCCTGTTCGCTGGGATTTGCAGTTGTCTTTTCAGGCGATTTAGCAGGTTGAGCGGCAGGTTTTGCAAGGCTTTTCGGTACATTTTCCGCTTTGGCCTTTTGCCTTTCCGCGATAATCACATCACGTATAAGGTTGGCGATTTCACTGTCCAATGAACTGGAATGGCTTTTTACGGCGATGCCTTCCTTTTCAAGTAGAGCTATCAGTTCTTTGTTGGTCAGACCCAACTCTCGGGCCAGCTCATAGACCCTAATTCGCTCATTATTCGGCATATGACCTCCTATGGTTTAATCCAACTGCGTTGGGTATTGTCATAAAGCGGTCATTATGCGCGTGACTTTACATCATGGCCGCTTGGCGGAAAAAACTCCCTGATATTTGAAAAGGCGTTTCATGGCAATCACTGCTTGAGAGCAGCTTTGGCTGCTTCGATGACAGCTATAGCACGAGCATTGTCAAACCCTTCCAGATCTGCAATGTCCTTTTCATCTTCGACGGCTGCAATCCCCTCCAGACTGGAGAAGCCGTTTTTGACAAGTACCTCTGCGGCTTCGGGGCCAATTCCCTCCACCGCGCCAATAGTCTCGATTGCTTTGCGAAGGCCACTTTCAAACTCGTTTTCTTCAACGGGTTTTTCGGATTTGCGGACTTCGATTCTCCAGCCCGTGAGCGTGGAGGCCAGTCTGGCATTTTGCGCCCGTTTCCCGATTGCAAGGGAAAGCTGGTCCTCGGGGACTTCGACTGTGGCTTTCTTGGAAGTCGCATCAAGAGTCATGTTGATAATCTTTGCGGGTTTCAAGGCATTTGTGATGAATGTGACGGGATCGGCGCTCCATTCGATGATATCGACCTTTTCGCCGCCAAGTTCACTGACCACGTTTCGTACCCTGCTTCCGCGCTGTCCGACACAGGCACCGACAGGATCAACGCGAGGTTCTGAAGAAGTGACCGCGATTTTGCTTCTGAATCCAGGATCGCGTGCAATGGATTTGATCTCCACGGTACCATCGCTGATTTCACTGACTTCGCGCTCAAAAAGTTTGGTGACAAACTCGGGTTTGGAGCGGGAGATGACCATGGCTGCGCCTTGGCGTTCTGGGTTAACCTCTATCAGCACGGCTGTGACCAGATTGCCTATTTCAAAGCTCTCGCCAGGAATTTTTCCTTCGCGAGGCAGAACAGCCTCGTCATCTAGGTGGCGCGGGTTTTCTGCGGACGAATGGATGGAAGCATTGCCCAGTTGGAAGCCCACCATGACTCCTTCGCGGTCAATGCTGCGGACTTCGCCTGTAACAAGTTGGTTGAGCCTTTCCTGGTACTGGAGGCAGATTTTCCTGCGCTGTGTCTGGCGGATGCGTTGACAGAAGAGGTTCCAGGCGGCCTGTGCAACGATGCGGCCAAAGAAATCGGGGGAGAACTCTAGCTCCAGTTCAGTGCCCAGATCGATCTTGTCCGTCTCGTTGTCGGATGAATCCTTCGAAAGGGGTTCCTCGCCTGGGGTTGATACAACCCGAACCGTGAACTGTGGATTGCTGAACAACTCCTGCACCTTGTCAAGGGCAATCTCATCCCCAGGGTCTTCGACCTTATTGACGACATACAGCTTAACGATGCATTTGATATTGCAGGTGGCGCGGTCGATAACAACTTTGATGTTTTTGTTGTATTTAGTCGCTTTACGTGCGGCAGACTGCATAGCCTCTTCGAGAAGAACCAGCAGCGTTTCCCTCGGAATGTCATATTCTCTTTCCAAAACATCCAGTTGATTAATCAACTCTTTGTTTTTGGGCTCTTTGCTCTTCTTTTGCTGAGTAAATGAATCCTTGTCCATTTTGCCACCAATATTCCGAAGTCTAAATAACAAAAAACTTCCCATGCAGTGTGACGTGCCAAGGAAGCTCGAATTCTCACTTAATATTCTAAAAGTAATATATCATTGTTTCCAGTAAACACAAATAGCCAAGGTTAATTTTGCAAAAAAACTGTTTTGCAATTACCTCTTTAGAAAAGAATGGGGGCAGCGCCAGCTACAGGCTTGCATTTGAGGATGCGCACGGGATGCTTTGTGGGAAGATAGTAGTATTTTTCCAGATTTGCACAAACGGCGTCGATGGCGTCATTTTGTGCGAGGATCATCATGCAACCTCCAAGACCCGCACCTGCGAGCTGTGCCCCGACCACGCCAGGCGTGCGCCGCGCGATATCGACCATCAGGTCGATTTCAGGAATAGAACATGCGTATGCTCCCGTCTGCCACTCCAGTTGTGCGCGTGTGACCCGTTCCACGTCGCCGCTTTCTAGGTCGTCCAGGAGCGCCATGATGGTGCTGTTGCCCGTATTGGGTGTGAATGGAATTGGTTTCCATTTCTCATCGTATGCTACAATTCTGTCGCCGTCATGGGAGTAGCGGAACATTTCGCCGATGGCATGGATGTCATTGCGCTTGAAGGCATCGGCCAACTTGGCTGCACGTCTCATTTCTCCCAGACCGTAGAGAACGACACCGCGGATGGGGTACTTTCTGTCAGGCGAACTGTCATGTCCGCTGAATGTTCGTGACAAATCGATATCGGGAAGCATCTCCTCCACTTCGGTCCGAGTAGGATTTTCAGGGAGCATAAGCAGGATTTTGTAAATGTCCCTTAGCGGAACATGCAGCGTGGAGGTGTTGAGATCCCGCAGGTGTTTCAGGAGTGGAGCATATTGGGGGCAGAACTTGCGAATGAGTTCAAGTCCTATGCGGTAGCAAGCGACACGGTGGTTGTACTGGTCCTTTGCATTGGAGGATTTACGTGCCTTGATGCCCGAGTCACAAACGAGCATGGAATAGCCTTCTGGAAAAGGAACGACCTCCTCGATGTCGAAGTCGAAGAAGCGCACCTTGATGATGGAGCCGCAGGCACCCATCTTCACGGCAGCATGGTCGGCGCTGCCGCCATGCGTGCCGACAAACCATTCTCCCTCGCCGCAGAGGGTGATGAATTGTTTTGGGAAGGTGGAGAGGCCATTGATGTGGATAGTTGCGTCCGTCGCGCATACTACCAGACTAGAAGAAGAGGAAAGTCCTGCTGCCTGTGGGATGTTGCCATGCACCAGCATGTCCATTCCGCATAGCATCGCTTCTGAAAACTGCTTCTGGATTCGCAGAATGGCGGCCTTGATGTAGTCCGTCCAGCCGATGCCGCCATGCTGTTTGATGAGAGTGGCGAGCTGGGGGCTGCTGATAAGGGTTTCCCAGTCGTCCCAGGGAAGTTCAGCGAGGAGTTCGCTGATTCGGAAGGAGGAGGCGGGATAATCCTGTCCATCGCAGTGGACCATGTTGACGGTGTCGTCATCGCGTGCGGCAACGAACATCATGGTTTCGAAGCTGATGGTCATCAGATTACTGTTGCCACCCTGATGGTCGATATGTCGTCCCATGGCGTTGAGTCGTCCAGGTGCGCGGACGAACATGAGGGGTGTGTCAGGCTTGAAGTGCTTTTCCGCTACGCTGGCCAGTTTCTGCATTTCACAGACCTGTCGTTGAATGATTTCTGGATTGTCGCCATAGATGCCTTGCATGACGGCGTGTCCTTGTGTGCCTGGCGTAATTGCCTCCCTGAAAAGGGTTTTCCATTCGGCGAGAGGATGTAGGAGGCCTGGTTCGCATTTGCGAGCGTTTTTAGCGTTGCTTAAAATCTTTTCCACTTCCAGAAGTTCAGATGGGTTGTTGAAGCCGAGTATTTTGGTGCTGTCCTTGACCATGAATAGGGTTGTGGAGGGGACTTTCTGGTGCATGTTGGCACGGTAAACCGCATTCAAAAGGTCGGAGAGGTAGATTTCTTTTTGCGCATTGTCGCGGGTGAATGTTTTGAGGGCATTTCGCAGCATGCCGCATTTCAGGAGATAGACGGAGACGTTGCGGAGTGGGGATGCCTCCGCTTGGTCTGGTGAAACGGAGAGCTTGCCGTCAGGGGTCTCAAAAACAAAACTTGTGGGGGCCTGCTCGATTTGCTGTCTGACGGTTTCTGGAATGTTTTCTGGGCCATTGGCGAGGAGGTCCCAGAGCGTGTCGAAGGCCTTGCGGCCTTTGGTTTCATTGATGGAGGCCTCTGGAGGGAAGAATGTGTGGCAGAGAAGGTCAAAAAGCGGCTGGCGGCGCGTTTCACCGCCTTTGAGCGCTTGCTGGAGCTTCATGTATGCACGGTGCTGGCGTATGTCTGCCATTTCGACGATGGCCATTGGATTGCTCCGTTTGTCTAGCAAGATGCGTCCAGAAGAGCTGGGGGAGGTAGTATTCAGCGTAAGGAGGGAGAAAAGGGCCTTCTGGGAGTAGTATCCGTCGTAGAACTGTTCCAGGATGCCGCAGTCAATGAGGCGGTCGCCTGCGACGACAAGGATATCTTCGTCATCAGAGATGGAAGGCATCCCCTTCATGGCGCAATCGACGGCGCCAGCCGTGCCGTTTTGCTCTGGCTGATAGGCGAATATGGCGTTTGAGAACTCGGAGTTGACTGTTTTTACCACTTTTTCCGCCAGACTACCGCCGACCACCACGATGAACTGGGGGATGCCAGTCGATGAGTAGGTGCGCAAGGCGCGGAGAATTGCGGGCACGCCATTCACCTCAAAGCAAACCTTTGGCGTAAGCTCCGATTTCATGCGGGTGCCTTTCCCCGCCGCAAGAATGACACAGTATTTTGGTGATGCCATTTTGTTCCTTGGGTTTGAACTGTTTCTATTGATTTCTACAATATATCTTCTCTTTCATTTTTCAAATGAGTCTAAAGCATTTCACGGATAGCTCGCAGGGATTTTAAACTTTTTATAAGCGTATTCCCACGATGCCTATAAGAAAATAAAAAGTTTTTTGAATGGCCTTAAGTTCATTTGTTAATTTCAATAATTAGCATTATAATATTGCATATAGAGAATAATAAAATATTATTTGTGGCAAAGATCCGAAAGAATGGAGGTTGCGTGTATGAGGAATGAGAAGAGTGCGAAAGAGGCAAAGGGATTCACGTTGATTGAATTGATGGTGGTGATAATGCTCATTGCGATTTTGAGTTCAATGCTTTTACCTGGGCTTATGAAGGGGCAGGCAAAGGCGCATCAAACCGTGTGCGCGGGAAATCTACGCCAGCTGGCGATTGCATTTCAGATGTACGCCATTGATTTTAAGATGCGATTGCCTCCGTATGTAAGCAATAGCAAGTACCTCCATGGGGGAACCAATTGGAGTTATTATATTCTGCCGTACTATGATGACGCCAACCTGTTGGACTGTCCGACCAGTCCGCAAGGCGCGCCAGAGGCAACGCGGGAGGCGTTGCATCTCTATGATGGAAACTACGGCTGGAATTTTGACGGAACCCAGACAAACCGAGGCCCGATAACCTCATTTAGCAGGCCATCGCGGTGCTACCTGGTCTTTGACAGCGGGGACCAATGCGTCATCTACGGCGCGAACAATTGGGAAAACCTGATGGAGGAACTGGATCTGGACTGGGAGAGTGGGGCGGAAGGTCCCAATCGCCACAACGGGCGCGTTAATATGGCCTTTCTGGACGGCCATGTGGAATCCCTTGAACTCCATGATTTCATCGCCGCCCCTTGTCGGACCTTTACCATGCCGTGGAACATCGAGTGGGATAATGGGATGCTTGAGGCGGGTAGCGTTCCATTTCCAGTCAGGTGAGCCATGTCATTCTTCTGGCAAAAAACACGGATGCAGCGTATTCAGGCGGCAAGGCGGAAGCTGGGACGTCTTGGGGAAGAGATTGCTGCATCGGTTCTGGAGGAACTGGGAATGGAGTGCCTCTGCAGAAATATCCGTTTTAGACGCGATGAGATAGACCTGGTCTGCCGCGATGGCACGGTGCTTTGTTTCGTGGAGGTGAAAACCAGGGGGCGGCGTGGGTGGAGACGTCCTGCGGAGGCGGTCAATTCCGCCAAGCAACGCAATATCATCAGGGCTTCCCGTGGGTATTTGCGTGCAATTGGCAAGCCCAAAGTGGTATGCCGCTATGATATTGTGGAAGTGGTATTCGAGCAGGGGAGGCTAGTGGAGGTCCACCATCTGCCAGGGGCCTTCGCTCCGAAGGGGCATGCCCGTATAGGCACCATTGGGGGATAGGACTGCCAAGGGACGGGGGGCTTTGCCCCCCGCGCCCCCTATGGTAGCATGCTTGGGGAACAGGCAAGTGGTGGGGGATAACCCTCGCTGCGGTATCACGCTTGGTGGGCAGGCCAGAGAGGGGGCCCGTGCTTTCCTTGCTACGGTAGCGAGCTTAGTGTGGGGCAGCCAAGGGACGGGGGGCCTATGCTCCCCGCGCCCCTATGGTAGCATGCTTGGTGTGCTTACAGGGAAGGGGGACTCGCCCCATGTCCCCCATTCCGCGCTTTACGCGTCGCAGGGTTATTTTGCGGGAGCGTTGTGGTATGGAAGCGCGACTATCTCGTGACAAGTCCCATCGTTGTCATAGCGAATATGCTCGATGAGGTCGCCTGTATCGTTCCATGCACGGACAGTGAAGCCAGTTGGGTCGGCGTCAATGCGGAAACAGCTGGCCTGATAGGCGCGTCTTCCTGGTCCCGCGACGGTAAGGACAGGATAGGTGTAGGTTCGTCCATCCTTCATGGGTGGATCTGGTTGCTCCAGGGAGGCTATCTTGGTGGTTTTGGGAATGGTGCGCATATAGGCGTGGACGTGCCCTGTCAGCCACATGTTAATGGAGAACAGGGGATTGTCTCCCTCGAAGACGGAATCTGTGAGGCGTTGCATGAAGAGCGGGATGGAACCGTATGAGGCATGATGGGAGAAAGGTGCTCCGTGGCAGACGACAATTCGACGGGCGGCGTTGGCCCATCTGGGGTCTTTTAGCGCCTGGTTGAACCAGTCGGTTTCCTGCTGGTAGAAGAGGTCGTCCAGATTCCACTGGCAATAGGTGTGGCCAGGGGTATGGGCTACTTTGTCCTCCCAGGAATCGATCATGAGGAAGGCAGTGTCGCCGAGGCGAAGAAGGTCGTAAGTGGTGCCGATGCTGGATGCAAAATAGTCGAGGAACTGGTCGCCGAAATTGCCTCGCAGTTCATGGTTCCCGCGAAGGTAGAGGATGGGCCTGGAGGCAGCTCCGTTTTCGCAGAGGTGCGCGAAGGGGCCGCGTATGACGTCCTCTGGCAGGAAGGCACTGTTGACGTCGCCGCCAAGGATAAAGAAGTCGCAGGATGCTGCATCGGCGGCCTGGAGCATTCTGCCAAGGATTTCATATTGTTTGTCAAGCGGGAACTGAAGATCAGCCGTGAAGAAGAAAGAATAGTTTTGCCGAGTGGCGTCGGGCACGGTAAATGTAAAGACGGGCGAGATAGAGACGGTGAGGAAGCTGTCTGGGTGAACGGCCAGCACCTGGTATTCATAGTCTGCACCAGGCGTGAGTTTGGCGATGGGGATGGCGTGGTATTTGCGGCGCAGGCATTGACCTTGGCGGTGGTGCCAGGCTGTCTGCCATTCATCTGTTCCCTTCATACGGTATTTTACGGCGCAGCCCAGTTCTGTTTTGCAGAGGAAAGCGATGGTCATCGTTCCAACATTTGGGTTTGTGAGCCAGGGGCCGTAGGCCAGTTCAGGTTCTGGAGGCGGGATGACTGGGCAGTGGTAGCATGCGAAATACCATGATTTCTGCCCCCGTCTGACGCGAATGGCGAGGAGGTGCTCACCAGCAGTGGCGAAGAATATGATTCGGTGGTTGCTGGGGAAGATGTAGTCTGTTCCATTGCCTGTTTCGTAGGTGGATTTGAGGAGGTGTCCATCGCAGTAGGCCTCGAAGCACCAGTCGCAGCCCATTCCCAACATGGCATTGGTATCTTTGGAAAGGGAGATGGTGGCGTAAAGCACACCCTCGGACTGATTCGGCATGGGGGGATTCTTGCAGAGGGTGTCCAGGTTGATACAGGCGTCCAGGTGGAATGAGCGTCCATCGCGTCGTTGAAGCTGCCATCCAGGAGCAGGTGTTCCTTCGCAGAAGCACCAATCGGAGCCTCTGATACTGGTGAGAGGGAGGTTGTCGGTAGTCATGTTTTTAGGGAGGTGATTTCAAAACTAGCCTAAAATTGCTGGTGAAATTACCTTATTGGAATTCCTTGATGGATTTGCGTCGTTTGTTTATTTCGTTTATCTCCTCCTTGGTGGAGCGTCGGAGGATGATGTTATCAAACCTGTATTTGCCAGACGGCCAAAAGGCGTATGGTTTGATGAGGAGGCGCTGGGGGCGGAAACGTGCCATGTCTTTGGCTGGTAGCTTGAAGCCCATGGCAAAGTGCTCCCATTTGTTTGGGACGGAAAGGCGGCACGCCAGGGTATGCCTGTAAACCATCAGGTAATCGCCTGCCTGGGAGGGGCGGTAGAGGTTGTCAGGCCCGAACATTTCAGAGTAGGCTGGGCCACCCTTGTGGTAGGTATGGAACCAAGAGGAATCCTTGCCAGCTTTTTCCTCCGTGACGATATTGAAGCCTCGGATGAGGACCATCGGGTAGAATAGTTCGCTGGATTTGGTGGAGGCCATGACGTCGCACTCGATGACGAAGTAGCTGTCTTCGGGTGTCAAGTCTATGGGAAGGGCGTATGCCCAGACACCTTCATGTGCGCCGACCGTGTCGTATTGTCCGCCTTTGGATGGACCTTTGTAGGCTGATTCATCGACTTTCCAAGTTTTTTTGTCTTTTTGTAGGACAGTTGTATCGAAGAGAAGGCAGCGGCCTGGGGTCCCGTCTGTGTCCCAGATGGCGGTCAAACCATCGATGCCTGACCAGCCGTTTGGTTCCCTGCCTTTTCCTTTTTCAATATTGCCGTTGACGATGAGGTTGCCAGAAGAGGATGACTCGTTTTTTTTCGTGGATTTCTTCTGCTGTGCGAAAACGAGGCAGGTTAAAAGCAGAAGGAAAATGAGAGGTCTTGTCATATTGCCTATTTGCAGAGTCGATTATTTATGCTTCACCTTGGCGATGGTCCATTCAAGCATCTGGCGCGGTTCTTTCAACTGGAGCAGGAAGGAGGCGGCGAAGAAGGTCACCAAGCCCGCAGCACCAGAGACGACGATGCGCAGGGCGATGCGGAGCCTGGAGAGGTCGGGTTTGAAATTAGACGGGGTATCTGGAGTGATGGAGTCAAGAGCCTTGGCGATTCCATCAGGCAGGATTTTGGCCCAGGCACAGGAGACCCCATACGTGATTGCCCCGACGATTAGCGCGAGGATAAATAGTTTGAACAAAAAGACAGTTGTCTCCTTGATTGGGAACATGGGGATGTTGCGGCGCATATAGAGGGCAAGAATAAAGCTTTTGATAAAGCGTGATAGGACAAAACCCAATGCAACGACCATGATGGCCTGCTTGGGCTGGACCTGAAGGATGATGATGAAGATATAGCTCAGTAGCACGCTGATCATGGATGTGGAAATGCCGATGACGGTGACGGCGATTGTCCGCTGATCGGCGAAGGAGCCCTGCATGAGTACGCATTCAATGGCGGCTGCGGGCAGGACAAGGCAGTAGCAGGCAGTGGATATGCCTGCCCATGAGGCGATTTCGATACCTGTTTTGCCCCCCATGAAAAACATGATGGAGATGGGCATGGCCAGAACCGAGAGGATAATGGCGCCTGGGACAAAGACGGAGAGGAGCAAACGGCAGGAAGAACCGAGTATTTCGCCGAGTTTCTCACGGTCCTGCTTGCTGACCAGTTCGCACAGGAAGGGAAAGAGGGCGATTTGCAAGGCGTAGGGAACCAGCCACTGGATTGATGAGAAGAGCTTGCGACCAAGGTCATTTGCCATAAGCACACCCTTCTGCTCAATGTGGGTCAAGATATAGATGTTGTTGAAATTGTCGCGTACTTTGGCGAAGATGATTCCCAGGAGAAGCGGAATCATGAGGATGAGCATGCTTTTGAAAGCAGGGTTTTTCCAGTTGAAAGCAGGACGGAGGTATTTCAGCTTGGAAAGCATTCCAGCAAGGTGTGTGGCAACTTTGGCGACGCTTCCTACGACAATGCTGAAAAGCAGGACGTGGTAGTCAAGACCGAAGATACCAAAGCCGATGAGTAGCCCGATGATGATGCAAATTTTGGTAGATGCGTCGCCGAAGGCAGCAAGGAAAAATTTCTTGTAGCCATTCAAAAGAACATAAGTGGTGCTTCCAATTGAAAGGAAGAAGAGGGAGGGGGCCATGAACTGGAGGCTCACGCGCAAGAGTTTGTATTCATCAGGGTTGTTTTCGAGCGTCCAGGTTGTGAAAAGTCTGATATAGAACTCGGGAAAGCATGTGATAGTGGCACAGACAAGCAGGAGAAGCAGGGATTGGAAAGAGAGGGTGATGTTGGTGTATTCCCAGGCTGCCTTTTCATCCTTCTGCTCCTTTTCTTTCATGAAGATGGTGAGGAAGGTGGGGCCAATAACCTCTTCCCCAATGAGGAAGAGGCTGTTGATGACACCTGTGAAAGCAACAACCATGATGGGTTCGTAGATGGAAGAATCCAGATACTGCGTTGCGACTTTTGCCTGAATCAAGCCCGCGAATTTCAGGCAAATATGCGCAAGACCCACCAAGGCGCTTGCCTTAAGGATGCGGTCAGCCAGACTTTTCTTGCTTTGAGTTTCTTCCACTATGATAGTCCTTGTCTGATTGGAATGTCGTCAAATGATTTATTACCTGTTCATTTAACGAATAACTCGTCGGAAGTCTTGACGTTTGCAAGTAAATAGGCGCGTTTTTCCGCAAGTTTTTTTGCGTCAAAGTTATATTCCATCAGTTTTCTGGCATTATTACGTCTTCTTTCTGTTTCATCTGGATGCGATGCGCAGGCCATGATGGCTGCGGCGAGAGTGACGGGTGTCAGTGATGGAACTGGCCATCCAGTTTTTTCTGTGACGACCTCGGAAATGCCGCCTACCTGCGAGGCAACGACAGGTAAACCTGCCGCCATTGCTTCTGTAATCACATTTGGAATGCCATCTTGATCTCCATCATGGGTGACAATGCTGGGGACGCAAATACAGGTTGCAGTACTGAACAATGATGGAAGTTCTGATTGCTGAACCCGTCCTTTCCAAGTGATTGAATCATTGATTCCAAGATTGGTAGCCAGTTTTTTCAACTCGGGTTCCATAGGCCCCTCGCCGACAATAGTCAAATTGATACGGGTCAATGAACCATGAATGAGACTTGCAATGGCCTGTAATAAAATGGACAGGCCCTTTTTGGGGACTAGGCGTCCTGCAAAAAGAACGTGGATGTTTTCAGGCAAATTAAAATCCTGCATGTATTTCCACAAGTCCAAATCCACTCCGTGATGGATTAGATGCATCTTCTGGTTCAGCCATGGGCATTTGCGGTACAATGCCTTGGCTGCGGCAAGGTTACAGGATGTGATGAAGGATACATTTGCAAAGAGCTGATGACAAGGATATTTCATTTTATGGACATCAATGGCATGAATTCCAACAGAGTAGGTACATCCTGTCAGACGGGATACTTCGCTTCCAAGCAAAGCGGCCAAATCCGCAAATTCAGCGTGAATGTGACCAATATGGTTTTTGCGGCATTCGACAAGCAATTTGTCCAATAGCCGTCTATGTTTGATAATGGAGAGTGTTGCACGTAGTTTTTTGGGAATAAGAAACAGGAGGAAAGAGTGGTTTTTTTGGAAAAAAGAGGATATGACTGGCTGGGGAGCAGTATCAGAGAGCAGATATGCTTCGGGCCACTCTTTTTGTGGAGTGCAATCCCCTGGGTATAAGGATACTATAGTTATAGGCAGTCCTCTATCCTCCAGACCCTTCAAATCAAGACGGAGGAAGGTTTCACTCCAGCGAGGATAGGAGGAGAGGAGGTACATAATGCCATTATCTGCAGGATTGTGCTTACGTTTACGTCTTGCTAAGAAGCTTTTGACTGCGATTCGGTTCAGCATAAAAGCCAATACAAGGCAGAATAGGAACAGAAGCCAAAGAATGATATAGGGAATGTGTTCTAGGAAGCACCAACCTTGTTTAAAGATAAAAGAACACTCCTTTAATTCGGGTGATGTCGCGGGAACATGTACAGATAGTTCCAGCACGTATTCTCTTTCAGGAGAGACAGTTATTAATGGAAGATAGGTAAAAGGGAGGTAGTCTTTTGTTTGTTCATCAAGAAAACGTTGTGGATACTCTGTTGCAGTGATGATGACATTGCTGATTTCGTGAAGTTCTCTTCCATTTTCACGAATGCAAAGATCAATAGAAGTGTTTTTGAGTAACTTAGCCAAAGTGGCACGAGTTAGGCTTGAGGAAGTCTTGATGTAGAGAAAGCAACCATGGTCCGAGAAGGGAAATGAGAAATGCAAGGGAGTTGTTATCTTTCCTTCTACTGTTAAATCGGCTTGGAAGGCGGCTGGCTGATTATGTTTTAGGGCTGTCAGACCTCTGTGGCTATTGTAAAGCTTTACGCCACAAAAAAAGCAAAAAAACACAGACACCAATGCCATCACCGCCGCAGATACCCGTTTGATAGTGTGAAATGACATGAAGGTTTTAGAGAAAAACTATTTGAAGAAGGAACTTGAGCGACTTGAGTGACTTGAGCGACGCAAGTGGCATAAAGAAAGCAAGATCCCAACAGTCCAATGTCCGTTGTTCAATCTTCTTACATTTAATTCCAGTAAAATAAAACGAAAAATGGCGCAGTTAACTGCGCCATTTTTCACGTTAAACATTCTTTGAAAACCTCAAGGGAGAAAATCTTGAGGTTTTCTCCATGTGATGGATTTAGAATGTGTACTTGATACCGAGGGTCACGTCGTTGGAGAAATAGCTGTCGCGGCCAACATACTTGTAGTTGACATTGCTATACTTGTAGAGGGCGTAGCAACTAAAGTTTGCGGTGAGATGATAGGTCGCGCGGAGGTTGTAGTAGTATTCAGTGGTATCAAGGTTGCAGAGATCCTTTTCATTCTGATTCTCAATACCGATGGTGTTGCGCAGGCTGAACTTGTGAGAGGGTTTCCAGTTCAGGAAGACATAATTGTCAAACTGATAGGATCCACCACGATGCGAGGAGATTTGAGAATCCTCGAAATCGTAGTTGCTACCGAAGCCCGTGGACCAGTAGGTGTTGGGCTTGTATTTAATGCGCAGTTTCAGCATGGGCTTCCAGTCGCCATCACCATAGGAGTCTTTGCTGCGACCTTCAAAGTCAGTACGGGAGAAACCTGCTTCCGCATAGACATTCAGCTTCAGGCTGGGGTCATAGTTGATATAACCAGCGATGGTCTTCTTGCTGGAGTCGTCCTTATAGGGGTTAGTCTTGCTTTCCCTGTAGTCCTTTTCACGATAGGAGAGGCGGACACCGCCTTTCACCTTGCCAGAGAACTTGTAGTATGGAGCCAGGCCAATTTCCCAGCTGTCAAAGCTACGATTCTTATAATCGTTCTTCGTGAAGTAGTCATACCTGTAATCGAAGGTGAGAACGGCACCAGCACGGCTGCTGCGGTGCAACAGGTCATAAGCAAGTCCCAGCTTGCTGTCAATATGTCTGGCTTCTCTGCGGTCAGTCTTAGAGAGCTTCTCGTATTTTGACTTGGATGAGATGGAGAGTTTCAAGCTTTGGGCAAGGGAACCTTCGGTGTCAACATTGACCAAGACCATAGGTGCGATGCTCCAGTCAAAGGCGTTCTTTTCATGGGCATCCTTTTGCCAGAACTGGTAGGAGGCATCACCGTCGATACCATATGTCACCCAGCCTTTTGTGCGGGTAAGGGCACCGTCAATACCAGTCTTGTAGCCAACGTTCCCAGTGCGGTCGCGGCGAGGAGAGTTGTCCTGGTTGTCCTCGAAAGTGACTTCCTGGTAAATAGAGAGACTCAGTTTGTTGGGAATCAGGCCAGCTGTGGCTTCAACATAGGAGCCAAAATAGTCATAGAGGGTGTCAGATGCAGCAAAGGCTGCAGTCGCGGACAAAACGCCCATGACGGCCATTTTTGCAAGTTTGCTTTTCTTGAGTTGCATGATTGTATCCTATTTTGAATGTGAATTACTTTTTACAGAACAACTAATCCCCTAGAAATTATTTGTAGGCTTCCTTGCTGAGTGGTTGGGGTTTGGGTGGATTATATCCACCTCCTTCAACCAAATCCTTTTCGTATTTATCCTCATACTCTGGATGCTTACCCAAGAGCTCCTGGACAGAGGTCTTGTTAACATCTTTGTTGCGGAGGTTGAGAGCATCATCACCATTATCATTCAGAGAAGCAGGGGCGCTCCCGAGATGATCGCCAACGATAGGCTCATTGTCGCCGAGGATGTCAGCAAGAAGTTGGGCGTTGACACCAGAAACCTTGCTCTCACTGACGGCTTTTTCAGCAACGTTAAGGCTACGCTTGATGAGACCTTTGTCGCCCGTTTCGAGAAGAGCATTGATGTTCTCTTTCCATTCGGCAGGGGTCCAGTTTTTCATGTCACTGAGCATTTTGGCATTGGTTTTCTCTGAAAAATCGTATGCAGCAAAAGCCTGAGAGGCTGCGAGGCATACAATCATGCAGACTAGCAACGAAAACAGTTTTTTCATTTTTTTCTCCTTGAAGTTTGGAACACTAATAACAACAAAAAACAAAATTATTGTTCAATTTTCAAAAAATGTTTTGTTAATTTATATCCTTTTTTTAATCTGTCAAATCAAAACTATAAAAAAAACGTTTTTTTTGCTTTTTTTGTTTTTAAGGCTAAAAGATAAAGTCATATTTGATGGTTTATCCTTGCCTCCTGTTCTGTGTTTGACGTTTCAAGTCTGTGTGTCACCCTGTTTGTGGTCAGATATTCTGTCACGTCTTTTGATGTTGCCAGCATCATCGCAGCGGACAGATTTATTACGGAGAATAGCGTGATGGAAGTGATGAGTGAAAAGCCTTCATGCGTGTGAATGCTGCTGGCGAAGGTGATGCAGGCAGTCGTTGCTAGAATGCAGAGAGCCCAGCGTGTCCAGCGTGTACGCGAGAATAGTTTATATGTAATGTAGATGTCTAGGCAGAGCATGGCAAAAGGTGGGAAAACTGGAGGATGAAAGCTGTTTTCCAACGACTGGAAGAAGACCACGCCTGTCCATGCCAGCAGAGGAAGGCCAATCATCAGGGTACAGAGCATGAGAAGGATGCGTCCATGCTTCTGGGAGACGGTCATCTCCTCTTCCAGAACCTCTGTGTAGGAGGGAAGCTTGCCGTTTGCATCCAGCAGAAAGTCTGGCTTGCCTCTTTCCTCGGGTTTGGAGGTGAGACCGCAGTTGGGGCAGATACCTCGCGTGAACAGCGAGTCCTTGCCGCAATGGGGGCATTTACCGATTTGGTTCATGGGGTTTCCTTAGGAGGAAAGGCTGTGAGTGAGGTTGGAACGGGCGTGTTTCCACGGAGTTCTTTTAGACGTAGCAGATACTCCTGTATGGGGATTTCGTATGCGCCGAACGATGCGGTCATATTGGTGATGACCTGTGTGTCGATGAGTTCTATGCCGTGTCGGGCAAGTACCTCTGTGCAGTGGCAGAAGGCAGCCTTTGAGGCGCCAGACTTGCGGAAGAACATGCTTTCCCCTATGAAGATTCTATTCAGAAGGATGCCGTAAAGCCCGCCTGCCAGCTTGCCATCAGTATCGAAGGATTCAAAGCTGTGGGCATAGCCCAGGCGGTGGAATCGCTTGTATTCGCGGCGTATGGAGGCGGTGATCCAGGTCCCCTCCTCGTCTTTCCGCTCAGTGAAGGCACATGCGTCAATCACGTCGTCGAAACAGGTGTCGATGCGCACTTCAAAGAGGTGTTTCTTCAACTCCCGCTGAAAGCTCTTCGGAATATGGAACTTGTCGATGGGGAGGACCCCCCGCATTTTGGGCGAGGTCCAGAGGATTGTTTGCTCATTGCATGGCCATGGGAAGATGCCGTGCCAATAGGCGTCCAGAAGGAGTTCGCAGTTCAAATCTCTGCTGTAGCATACGATACCATCTTCATCTCCGCTTTCAGGTGGTGGAAATAGGCTTTTCATGGGGAATGGTTTTCGTCGCGCGCAACGCACAGGACAGGAGGCAGGCTACAGCAGCCAGGGGAGCCTGCCTCCTGTCCTGTGCACGGCGTTAAAGCGCTGGGTGGCTGCGCTGCGCACAGGTGCTGCGAGGAAGCAGGGGCAGAAGTCCAGGCTGCCTCCTACTGGATTGGCTCGAAGTCCGATGCTCCATGCTTGCAGAGGGGGCAGACGAAGTCGTCGGGCAGGGTGTCACCCTCATAGACGTAGCCGCAGATTTTGCAGACAAAGCCTTTCTTGCCGCCCGTTTCGGGTTTCGGCTTCACATTGTTCTGGTAGAAGGTATAGGTCATGGTCTGGACCTTGGAGATGACGCGCGCCTCGGTGATGCTGCAGATGAACATCCCGTGCGTACCCAGATCGACGTACTGCTCGACCTGGAGCGACATGAAGGAATTGATGTAGCGAGAGAGGAAGACTAGCCCGTTGTCGGAGCGTAGCACCTGCTCGCCCGCGAACTTATCTACGTTGCGTCCACTCTGGAAGCCGAAGCGCTGGAAAAGTGAGAAGGGGGCTTCCTCGGAGAGGCAGTTCAGGTTCATCTTGCCCGTCTGCTTGATGACGTAGTGGGAGTAGTTTTGCTTGTTGATGGTGACGGCAATGCGATTGGGGGTGCTGGTCACCTGTGCGACTGTGTTTACGATGAGGCCGTTGTCTTTCTTGCCGTCGTTGGAGGTGACGACATAGAGGCCATAGCCGATGTTGAAGAGTGCGGTTAGGTCGTTTTTGTTGGCAGTGGTGTCCTGCTTCGCAAGATACTCCTTGCTTAGTTCGGCAGCCAGGTCGTCCAACTGCTGACGGCTTTCCTCGTTAAGATCGGATTTGATGTGGACGGTGGCCTCGGTGAAGGTGATGTTCTTGCTCTTCTCGAAGAGTCCGCGCATGATTTTCGCCGCCAGCGGTGCCCAGCTGCCGTTTTCGATGAGGGCGATGGTGCGGTTCTGGAAGTTGCGCTCCGTCAGGTTGCGGATGAAGGTGCTCATGAACGGGTAGATTTCCGCGTTGTAGGTGGTGGTGGCCAGCACCAGTTTGCTGTATCGGAAGGCATCCGCCACGGCCTTGGAGAGGTCGCAGCGCGCCAAGTCATAGACTACCACGCTGGGGCAACCCGACGCCTTCAGCCTATCGACCAGTATCTGCACGGCCTTCTTGGTGTGGCCATATACTGATGTATAGGCGACGACGATACCATCCTCTTCCGCCGTGTAGGAAGACCAGGCGTCGTAGAGTTTGAGGTAATAGCCGAGATTCTCCGTCAGGACAGGCCCATGGAGCGGGCAGATCTTCTGGATGTCCAGTCCTGCCGCCTTTTTCAGAAGAGCCTGCACCTGCGCCCCGTATTTGCCGACGATGCCGATGAAGTAGCGGCGTGCTTCGTCCGCCCAAGGCTCGGTTGCATCCAGGGCACCGAACTTGCCGAAGCCGTCTGCGGAGAAGAGGACCTTGTCGCAGATGTCATAGGTAACGATGACCTCTGGCCAGTGGACCATCGGTGCCGCGACAAAGGCGAGGGTGTGCTTGCCGAGGGCAAGCGTGCCGCCCTCCTGCACGACGATGCGCCTCTCTTCGAACTGGGTGCCGAAGAAGTTCTGCATCATCGCGAATGCCTTGGTGGAGGAGACGATGGTAGTGTGCTTGAACACACCCATGAAGTTGGCGATGTTGGCGGAGTGGTCGGGCTCCATGTGCTGGATGACCAGATAGTCAGGTTCGCGGCTGCCGAGTAGCTTCTGGATGTTGTCCAGCCACTCATGCTGGAAGTGCGCGTCAACGGTGTCCATGACTGCCACCTTCTCGTCCAGGATGACATACGAGTTATAGGACATGCCGTTTGGCACGACATACTGTCCCTCGAACAAATCGACATTGTGGTCATTCACGCCGACATAGCGGATGTCTTCGGTTATTTGCATTTGGTTTCTTGCTCCTTTTTGCAGGATCGGGTTAAATGGTTGCGGGGGAAAAGCAATAATAAAAAAGCTCCCGTCATTGGGGAGCCTTATAGATTTCATGCTTGGCATCTCCAACGGGAATCGAACCCATATTACCAGGATGAAAACCTGATGTCCTAACCGTTAGACGATGGAGACACTTTTTCTTTGTTACCTTAAATAAAATACATTCGATTTGACTATTTTCAAATCAGTAGGTCGAAAAAAAAGAATGAAGTGCTAAATTTTCGTAATGTGTCGCCGATAGAACGGTGTCCATTGCGGATTTCCCAAAAACACTCTATCCCTATTTTTGATAATCGTCATGCCTGAAACAGCTCCAGCACAAAAGATGAAGATACAGTGCCCCAACTGCGGGGTCAAGCTAGATGTCAGTGAACTAGAAGCCTTTTCACAGGTCTCATGTCCCAGGTGCGACACACGGATAACTATACCCAAATGGTTTAAGAACAATATATTGCTTGAAGAGCGTTTTTTTGATAACCCTCAAAAGGTTCTTTATCGCTCATTGGAGCCTGCTTTGGACCGCGAGGCCACGGTAAAGATAATCAAAAATGGTGGTTGCTCTCAGGAAATCCTGGATGACTTCCTGTCTAGCGCGCGCAAACAGGCGACCATTAGCAATTCCTGCATTGCGTCAATATATGGTTGTGGCACGACAGAGGAGGGGGTTTATGTCGTTTCACAATATACGGCGCCTGTAGAGTGGCCGTCGGCGGAATGGCGCGAGAACAGTTGCTTTCTGAATTTAGCGGCCGATTTGATCGGTGCCGTCGCCGAGGCGGCCAAGGCGGGAGTCCATCACGGAAATCTTTGCCCTGCAAATATACTGATTAACCCGGAGAAGGATTTGCTGGTGACGGACTTTGGTTCGGCGGTTGCATTGGGAACGGAACCAGGAGCTTTTGCCGCGCCAGAGCGCAAGGCTGGCAGTCCCGCCACGGTGGAGGAGGATGTCTATAGTATGGGGGCCTGTATTTATTATATGGCGACGGGGGTTATTCCTGAAAAAGGTTCCATCAAGCCCATTGGCGAGCTGAAAAAGGGACTGCCTTTCAATGTTGTGGAAAGCATCATGAAGATGCTGTCGGAGGAACCTGCAAAGCGTCCCGTCAACTTGACAGAGCTCGCGAGTGTTTTTCGTGGAAGTGGAGAAGCGGTCTTGAAGCCTGTTGCAAAGAAGCGTCTGAAAAGAAGCGGTGCGGTTCATGTGAAGGTTGTTCGTGCCCCGCGTAAAAAGGTTTCTTTGCTGAATGTATTGTTGGTGATTGCGTTTGTGGCGGCTCTTTGCCTTGGGGGCATTTATATTGCCCTTGGCAAACAAGAGAGTAGCAGGTCGGGAGGCGAGATTGAAAAAAACACGGTAGCAGTAGAGAACAAGGCCAACTTGGACGACGGTGTGAATGCAGGCGGCTATGTGCTTCCAGCAGAGTGCTTGAATGCTCGTCCAAGGCCTGCGGACCTTGATTTCAAACAGATGAAGGAGAAAAACCAAAACTATCTGAAACTGGTGCCGCCTGACAAGCAGGAGATTGAAAAGGAACGGCTGCGTCTGGTGGGCGGCAGTCTGGATTTCTTGAAAGATTGCATGAAGGGGGGAGCCTACAATCGCGCAGATGATTATCCAATACGATTAAAGGATGGCAGCGTCATCAAAGGCATCATACCATACGCTCCCAACAAGGAAAATCTGGTGACCATCAGGCGCCCCAATGATCAGGATGCCGTGAAGATTCCTTTTGCGTCGCTGGAATTTCTTCAGATGATGGATATTCTCAAGTTCTATGCGGAAAAACGCGAAGAGATGGCTTTGGGTAAGTTAAATCGACTGATGAAGGGCGAGATATACAATATTTATTTGAGGACAGCACTGCTGTGCGATTGGTACGAAAAGCCAGAAGAGGCGAAAAAATGCATTGCGCTTGCACTCAAGTATCGCCCGCAGAACAAGAAAGAGATTTTGAAGTTTGGTCTGCCTCTTCCCGCAGAGGAGAAATAGGCAAAAAACTAAACGACGTTTTCTATTGGTTAGAGGTGATTTCAAAACTAACGCATTCCGCGCTAGTTTTGAAATCACCTCGTTATTTATGGAATAGAGTGCGTAGCCATGTGATGAGATTGTATTTCCCGAAAAGGGTCACGGCGATGAGGGAGACGACCGACATGATTTTGATGAGGATGTCCAGGGAGGGACCGACCGTGTCCTTGAGTGGGTCGCCTACCGTGTCGCCGACGACGGCAGCACTGTGTGCGTCACTTCCTTTGCCGTGGCCCTGAATGGCCCCCGTCTCCACATATTTCTTGGCATTGTCCCAGGCACCGCCTGCATTTCCCGTGAAGATGGCCAGCATGATGGCGGAGATGGTGGCTCCAATAAGAATGCCACCAACAAAATTCGCGCCGAAAAGGAATCCGCAGACAACGGGGAAGACAACGGAGAGGATGGCGGGCAGCCGCATTTCGCGCAGGGCTCCTTGGGAGGAGATTTCGATGCATGTCTTGTAGTCGGGCAGCACTTTTCCTTCCAGAAGCCCCTTGATTTCACGGAACTGGCGGCGTACCTCCTCCACCATCTGCCTTGCCGCTTTGGCTACAGCATCGATCAACATGCCAGAGAAAAGATAGGGGAGGGCAGCACCGACCAGGGCACCCGCCAGGGTGAGCGGGTCGATGATGTTCAGGAGGATGTCGTCGCTTGCATCTGTGTAAGTATAAAGGTAGGAGACCATCATGGAGAGGGCGGCCAGCGCGGCGGAGCCTATGGCGAAGCCCTTGCCGATGGCGGCGGTTGTATTGCCTACCGAATCCAGTTTGTCGGTGATTTCACGCACATTGGATGCCAGCGTGCTCATTTCGGCGATGCCGCCGGAATTGTCGGAGATGGGACCGTAGGTATCGACGGAGACGGTGGCGGAAACAAAGGAGAGCATTCCTAGGGCTGCGACTGCCACGCCGTACATGCCGCCGACTGCATACGAGCAGTAGATGGAGAGCCCCAGGACGGCGACGGAACCCATGCAGGAGCGCATGCCAAGGGAGAGTCCTTCCGTGATAATCAGAGCGGCTCCTTCGACCGAGGCGGATGCAAGTTTTTTGGTCGGCTTAAAATCATAGCTTGTATAGTACTCGGCGATGCCCCCGATGACAATGCCTGCGATGATGCCAATGGCAGCGCTGATGCAAGGCGAATAGGCTCCAAGTGAGAAGCCTGCGCAGTAAAGCTCGTCAGCGGAAAAGCCCTGAACTTTAAAGAGAAAGAAAGTGGCGACGAATGAGAGGAGTATGGTCAGTCCTGCCGAAATCCAAGTCGCCAGATTCAACTCGAAATGCGGATTGGCGGAGAGTCTCTTCTTGACGAGGATGGAGCCTATGCCAATGACGCAGGCTATTAGCCCGCAGGCGGCGATAGTCAGGGGATAGTAGAGCATGGTGTTGAGCATTCGGTCGGAAAGCGTGGTTTTCGAGCTGCGGAAAAGCTCAGATGCGAGGATGGCGGCGGCTAGCAGTGCACTGACATAGCTTTCAAGCAAATCGGCGCCGAGGCCAGCGACGTCACCGACGTTGTCGCCCACATTGTCCGCAATGGTGGCAGGGTTTCGCGGGTCGTCCTCTGGGATGTGCGCTTCAGTCTTGCCGACCAGGTCTGCGCCCATGTCGGCTGCTTTGGTATAGATGCCGCCGCCGACACGGTTGAACATGGCGATAATGGAGCAGCCAAGGGCATAGCCAGAGATGGTCATGGTGAAGGGGGCCTCCAGACCAAGCCAGTTTACGGAACGGGCGCCTTCAATGGTTAGTTGTCCAATCTGGCCAAGCAGATGTCCGAAGATGACATAGACGATAAAGACACCCAATAAGGCAAAGCCTCCCACGCACAGCCCCATTACCGAGCCGCCGCGGAATGCGACTTGAAGGGTCTGCCCCAGGTTGGCAGTGATACGTGCCGTATTTGCCACGCGCACATTGGCGTATGTCGCGATTTTCAAGCCAACCCAACTGGCGGAGGCGCTCATGGTGGCGCCTATCAGGAAGGCACAGGCCGTCTGCCAGGAAATCAGGATGCAGAGCACCAGCGCGATGGCCAAGGCTATCATTACCACGATCTTCGTTTCGTAGGTGACGAATGCATTGGCGCCGATGCGGATTGCGGAGGCTATCTCCTTCATTCTCTCCGTTCCCTCGTCAAGCCGTTTGACCAGAAAAAAGTTGAGGGCTGCATACGCGATGGCACCGAGGGCGGCTAAAAGAACCAGACCAAGAATGACAGATGCTGACATTGGCGTAAAAGGGGGTAAAGGTTTAAAAGGCAACTAGAAGTACAACCCACATTAACATAGTGCCTTTAAGAAAAACTGCAAATCTGGAAAAACAAAACAGCTTCATGCTGTGGGACGATTGCATATGGGGAAGAAAAACGACACTGGATATTTGAAAAATTTCGATGGGATTGTTATTGTTTTAGGCAACTAAGATTTATTCAGAGCCATTTCAAGGGACTTGAAGGACGGGAGGGACTTGAGGGACTGGAAAGAATCTGAAGACGTGATTATGATGTGAAAGATTTATCCCGATAATCGCGTATTTCTTTTAAAACGCTATAAATACTCACTTTGAGTATTATCTTCAACCAAAAACACGTTCATCAACAAAGGAGTCATCAGACGATGGGAAGCGTATTCAACACTGACAGACGCATTAAACTGGGAATATGGGGATTGGGACGCGGCCAGTCGTTCATAAAGGCCGCAGGTGCGCTGAACATCGATGTCGTCGCAGGATGCGACATAAACCCGATGATGCGCGAATCCTTCAAAAAGAACGTCCCTGGCGCCTATCTTACGGATGACGAGGACGATTTTCTCAGGCAGGATATGGACGCCGTCCTGATCGCCACCTTCTTCATGGACCATGCCAGGCACGCCATCAAGGCGCTGGAGGCTGGTAAGCACGTGATGTGCGAGGTCACTTCCTTCCTGACGCCAGGCGACGGCGTCAAGCTGGTGGAGGCCGTCGAACGAAGCGGCAAGGTCTATAACCTTCTTGAAAATTATCCTTTCACGAAGGAAAACATGTTTTTAAGGAAGCTCTTCCAAGATGGATTCTTCGGCGAGTTCATGTATGCGGAGTTCGAGTATCTTCATGAGTGCCGTACCCTTGCCTACGCCTACAATGTCGCCAATGGCGTGCCCATCGAGCCTGGATATGCCGTCCACAGTTGGCGCTCCTTCCTGAACATGCACTACTACAATACACACTCGCTTGGTCCCGTGATGAACATAACTGGGTTGCGTCCCGTCTCGGTCTATGCGCCTGTGGATGATGTCATCTTGCCTGGCTATCTCGATGAATTGCGCACCGCCAGTGTATGTCCCTCCTTTGTGAAAATGAGCAACGGCGGACTTGTGCGCAACCTTATGGGGAGTTCAACTAACGACTACCATATGGGTGGACGCTTCTGGGGTACCAGGGCTGGAGCGGACAAACTCAACGGCCTGAAGATACGTGTCGGCGCCTGCGGCGGCGGACAACTGCTGAACATCAAGCCCGAATGGCCCGAGTTGGGCGAACTGGCGGAAACCACAGGACATGGTGGAGGCGACTTCTGGGAACTCTACTATTTTGCCAGGGAGGTCCTTCAAGGAGAGCCAGCCCCGTGGAACATCTACGCCGCTGCGGATGTTACCCTGGCTGGAATCATGGCAGCCAGAAGCCAGGCCATGAATGGCATCACTCTGAATATCCCCGATTTCAGGAAGCCAGAGGACAGGGAACGCTTCAGAAACGACTTCAGGCATGAGATGAAAAAGGACTTCGATCCGATGGGACTTTTCCCTGAGGGCCATGACACCTCGATTACTGGCAACTACTCCAAGGTCATGGTGGGGTTTTACCCGAAGAACGCCAACGGCGGTCTGCCCTGTTTCAACAAGGCGTTGGATGGCATGAAACTCTATTCCTTCATCGCTGATGCCGACGGCAAACTGGCCATCGTCAAGAACGTGATGAAGGCCATTGCGGAAATGCCTGAACTGGCGAAAATCTGCAAAATGGCCCGTCGCATAGCCGATGCATATCCTGACTGCATTCCAGGCCGTTCCCTGAAGCGTCTTCTTGCACAGCCAGACATCGCGAAGGTTGAGGACACGGAGAAGACCACTGCGGAGTTCAAGGCCTGGCTTGACGGCATCAAAGGTTGAGGTGAACTGATATGTCTATCACTGTTCGATGGAGCGACCGCCTGGAGTTGCTGGCAGAAGGATTGTTCGACGAATGGGCCAAGGAACAGACTGTCTTTCGCCGCACCTGCGTCGTCGTTCGGGATTTGGCGACACGCGACTGGCTGAAAAGCCACTATCTACTGAGCGGCAGCCATCGGCGAATTCTTGTGAATCTGGATTTTGTCCCGCTTGAGGAGTTTGTCAACAACTGGCTCTTTGCCAAAACGCATGACGAGCCGTTGAATACGCGCGCCCCCCAGACGCATCCATACTCCAAGCCAGTTATGGCCTGGCGCATCTACCGCATCCTTGCGGATGAGGAACATCTGGAGGCGGAACTGGCTCCCCTGCTGGAGTATGTGGGAAATGAGCCGTTGAATGCCCCAAGACGGCGTTATGCGCTTGCGGAACAGGTTGCTAGGCTTTTCGATGACTACCTGAACTCCAGATTTGCCATGCTTTACAACTGGGAGGAGGGGGAGGATGCGGAAATCGAAGGGGTGCCTGCTTGGCAGCGCATCCTCTATCGACGGCTTGTACGGGAGGACAATCGGACCTACGCCAGGGATTACCACAAGGCCTTGTCAGGTGACAATGGGCGAAAGGCAACCGAAAACGGCTTCCCCGACTATCTTTCCGTGCATCTCTTTGATATTTCCGACATGCCTGAACCAACATTTCGTCTCTTGGAAAAGATGGCAGAGGAGATGAAAATCACCTTCTGGACATTCAATCCCTGCGGCGACTGGCTGGCGGACACTCCGACGCGGAAAAGCGCCATCCGTGAACTGCTGTCAAAGGCACGCCAGGCATTGAAAATCGGGCAGAATCCGCCTGTCCTGAAGCTGGAGGCCATTTTTGAGAATCCGCGTGAACGGCTGCTTGGCGCATTGGCCAACGGGACACGGGCCGTGTTGGGTGCGCAGGTCGATTGCGACTGGGTTTCCCCTGACAATATTCTAGGCGAGCCAGGGTATGCCTTCAATCAGCTCAAGCACTCGGCTGTTGCCGTTCACAGTTGCTATTCGCCGAGACGCGAGTTGGAGGCCGTTCGGGAGGGACTTCAGCTTTTTTTCAAGGAGCATCCTGATGCGAGACCGCATGATGCCCTCGTGCTTTGTGGCGACTGGGATAATTATGCGCCGATAGTCGAGGCGGTGTTCAACAATGTCTCGACGGAGGATGAGAAAATCAGCATCCCGATGAGCGTGGCTGGCGGAGTGTCGGGGGAAACTCCCATCTCTCGTTCCTTCAGCGATATTTTGGCTTTTCGCGAGAACCGCTTTGAGGTGAGCGCTGTTTTTGCACTGCTGGGCGTGCCTGCCATTCGAGCGCATTTTGGATTGGACGAGAAAGATGTGGATTGCCTGCAAGATATGGTGAAGAAGGCCAATATCCACTGGGGGCTGAATGACAGGGATGTGAATGCAACTATTGGCATGGCTGAAGGGAGGAGAAACTATCCCTTTACCTGGCGCAGAGGGCTTGACCGTTTGGCAATGGATATGCTTTATGGTGAGAGTGATAACGATGAGAACCTTGTGAATGCAAATCATCTGGGCGACATACTCCCAACTGGCACCGTGGAAGGAGAGAGGGTGCAGGCGCTTAGGTCCTTGAACAGTTTCATTGAGACTCTGGCACAGGTGCGAAGTAAATTTGCCAGGGAGTGTTCTTGCACGGCGGAGGAATGGCAGAAACGCCTGTTGGATACCGTCAGGTGCTTCTATGAGGACGAAGAGGAGTATCTGCCTGAACTGAAGAAAATCCGCGCGGCCATTCAGAAGGCTTGCGAGAGCGCGATGGCAGCCAATATGGTGGATGAGATTCCAAGCGACGTGTTCGTTGTTGCCGTGCAGGCAAACATCAGAAACATGATTCCTGGAACATTCACGCCAGCGGACGCTGTGGTTTTCGCTCCACTGAAGAGCGCGTCGGCCACGCCACACCGCTTTATCTGGATATGCGGGCTCAATGACGGGAGCTTCCCCCATATTGACTACCGTTGTTCCTTTGACGTCATTGGAAGGCATCCAAGCTTGTTTGATGTCACCTCCCGTGACAGGGATGGCTATGCACTCCTGAAAGCAGTGCTTTCCGCACGTGGGCAACTGGCCTTGAGCTATGTCGGTAGGGACATCAGGAGCAACGAGAGAATTCCGTCGTCGGTGCTGCTCAACGAGTTTGAGGAGTATTTGCGTGTTGAGGAGAATCTTCCTATGCATTATGAACATCCGCTTCAGGCGTATAGTCCGCGCTATTTCACAGAGACAGGCGAAAAGTTGCCGCCGAGTTATTCCATGTCTGATTATCAGGTTGCCTGTGCATTGGTCGGCAAGGAAAACGCCTCTCAGGAACAGAAGGTGAAGTCGCCTGCGTCAGAAGGGGCTTCAGGGAAGCCTGAACGTGCTTTCTGCGCCTTCACGCTTAACGACGAGGGCGAGACAATTGTCTCAACTGATGAACTGGCCGAATTCTTCGCCTGCCCAAACAGTTTCCTTATAGAAAAACGCCTGAATCTTCGCAAACTCTGGATTGGCGGCTTCAATGACGAAGATGTGCAGGCAACCCGTTTGGAGAAGCACAAGAAGACGGAGCTGATTCTGGATACGGACAGAAGTGACAAGGAAAACGAAAGCCTGGCGAAAATCTGCGTGGAAAAGGGAAGTTCTCCAAACGATTCTTCAGCCAAACAAGCCATAGATGATGTTTCCCAGGGGGACGGAACGAAAAAGCTTCGAGCCTATCCTTTGGTATTCAAGGACAAGGAGCTGAGCAGAAAGGAATACACTTGCCCAGGCGTAACGGTCGTGGATGCATACAGGGAGTTTCTCTTGCAGCATGTGGATGACCGTCTTAGTGTGGAGCTTTCCCTTGATGGCAGAACAATCCGCATCCCTTTCACTTATCGAGGAGTTTCCCTGGAAACTGAGGCGGGACCATTGGAGCACGTCTTTTATTTGGAGGAGGCTGATGAGATTTACGATTCTTCTCTGGTTTATCACTGGATTAGGCATGTGGTCGGCCATGCGGCTGGAAAACGATTTGCAACTCTTCTCTTTTGCCAGAAGAGTTCGCCAGTGAGAGGGTTCAGGCCGCTGGAACCAGATGATGCAAAGGCGCTTCTGGAGAGGTACCTTTGTGCTGCCGTTGCTCCGTTGCCTCCAGAATATCCCGATTTTGACTGTACGCACCCCAAGGAGGAGATGCCGTTCGCTGATGCCACGACGGGCATGGACATTCTGAAGGAAGCGAAAAACTATTTGGTGAGTACCGATAACTCAAAGTGATGACTGACACGCGAATGGTTCAACGATGGATAATCAGATAATTTTCAACGAAGAGATTTTCAAGCCGAATTTTCCATTGGATGGCGCACATTTGGTGGCGGCTTCCGCTGGGACGGGAAAGACCTATAATATCCAGAACATCTATGCCAGGCTGGTGATGGAGAAGGGATGGCGCGTCTCGGAAATCCAGGTGATGACATTCACGGATGCGGCCACCAAGGAGCTGCGGGAACGTCTGCGTGCGGTGCTTGTGGACATTCAGGCCTGCCTGAACCATGAGACATGCATGGGAAAGGATGAGGCGGACGCGACACGGCGGAATGAACGGGCCGACAGGCTCATTGCGGCCTGTCAGGGAAAAACGGATGTGGAGAAGATGAACGCCATTGGGCTGGCTCTCTTGGAGTTCGACAGCGCCGCCATCTCCACCATCCACGGCTTCTGCAGCCGTGCCCTTGCAAGATTTGCGTTTGAGACGCGCATGACCTTCAATCCCGAAATCCAGGACAACAAGGCCGAGGAACTTGCACGTCTTGCCCTCGACTGGTGGCGGAAGCGTGAGGAAAACACTCCAAATGCTCTTTTGCCTCAGTTGAACCTGGGCATTCTGCTGAACTATGTGAAAGTCTTGGGCGACAAGACCGACTGGAAAATAATCGATTCTGACGAGAACGACCCTAGTGGCTTCATGCTTGCCCGTGCCGCCGAAATCGTCCAGGCTTACGAAAACGACCGCACAAACCGCCAGACGCAGACGTATGATGATCTCCTTCGCTCCATGCGCGAGGCACTAAACGGTCCCTTTGGAGACAGTTTTGCCGCCAAGTTGCGCGAAACCTTCCATGCGGCATTGATTGATGAATTCCAGGACACGGACCCAGTCCAGTACGACATCTTCCGCAAGGTTTTTCTGGCGGACGAGAGCATCCCCGTCTTTTTGGTTGGGGATCCCAAGCAGGCCATCTACGCCTTCCGTGGCGGCGATATCTTTACCTACCGTGCGGCTGCGAAAGGGATGAAGAGAAAATACTATCTTGATACAAACTATCGCTCGACACCGAGGCTGATGGCGGCGGTGAATGCCATCTTCAGGGATGCAGGAGAGATTGGCGCGACATTCGGCGATTCCGAAATTGGCTATCCGAACGATATCAGGGCCATCGATAAGAAGGCTCTTCAGGTCGATGGCGAAGACGATCCGTCTCCCTTCAGGTTTGTCGAGGTCGTCCCTCAGAAAAATACCAAAGTGGAGGCCTTGGACACGGTGCTGGCGCGGGAGGTCGTGAAGACTTTGACGGAGTATGATGGGGTTCTTTCACCGAAGGATATCGCTATACTGGTTGCCAAGAAGTACCACGCGAAGACTATCATGGCTGAACTGCGCAAATGCGGTGTGCCGTGCGTCATCCAGAACCCAGGCAATGTCTTCACAAGGGTGATAGGTGGTTTTGGAAATGCAGCCTATCTCCCATCTAGGATGCTCCGCGAGTTCCTTTCCGTCTGCCTTGCGATGGCGAAGACTGGCGGCGTCAGCCAGCTCCGCGCCGCTCTGGCCACTTCCTTCTTTGGTCTGACCCCGATGGAGATTATGGAATTGGACGAGGAATCGCTGGCAAAGTGGATTGGTAGCTTTGATGATCTGAACCACATTTGGCTGAAGCGCGGATTGGGTGCGGCTTTGGCGAAGATGGAGGAATACGGCACTCGCCATGGCGTCGGATATCGCGAACGGCTGGCGATGCTTCCAGATGGTGAACGCTTGCTGGCAGATTGCGGACAGATCATTGAACTGGCTTTTGCTGCCGTCAAGGAGATCGGCCCCTCCCCTGAAAAGCTGATTGCATGGCTGAAGGACCGAGTGGCCAATGGAGACAAGGAGGACGATTCCGACGCATACGCGCGTGAACTGGAGAGCGACAGTAATGCTGTCCGCATTATGACCATGCATGTCTCAAAGGGGCTTCAGTTCCCTGTTGTCTTTTTACCAGACTGCAATGTGAAGGCAAAAAAGAAGAAAAAGGGCGAGGCGGCATGCTACCACGATGAAAAACAAGACAATCAGCTTGTTTTTTCAACCGCTAGCCCTGAAAGGGAAGAAGCCGAGGAGGAACAGGAGAAGCTTCGCCTCCTCTATGTCGCCATGACGCGTGCTGAACAGCGTACCGTTGCCTTCTATTATGCTGCCACGGATAGATATCATAAGATTAATCCGCCGCTTCAAAAACTCATGGACAACGCCGCTAAAAACGGTGCTGGCAAAGATGCCGTGGGTTCCCCAATCCAGTGGCTTCGGGACAATGGCGTTTCAGGGGAATCCTTGAAATATCTTGCCAAAAGTTCAACATTGGTTCTGAAGAAGCCCAATGCGCCTCGGATGTTTGATGCGAAGCCTTCGCGTGGAAGCTATTCATCTGTCTCGCCATCCCTTGGTAAGGGGGATTTTTCTGCGGGCGATTGGGAAGGGAGGGATGTGGATTCCGAAGACAAAAAGGCGGCGGAAACCGATCTTTTCAGCGAAAAACAGCCTGTCTTCCAGATTCGTGGCGGTGCGAACATCGGTTCCTGCTGGCACGAGGTTCTGGAGAATATTGCGTTTGACGCGAGCGATGAGGAAATACGCAAGGTGGCTGTTGTCAAGCTGCGTGAGTATGGCTTTGACCCGCTGGCCGCCGCTGGGAGCAAGAGCTTTCTGGAGGTTTCCTGTGAGATGATTGCAAAGACGCTGGAGCGACCGATCGCCGCGCCCAATGGGCGTCTTTTCACCCTGCGCGATGTCCATTGGCAAGAACGCATGAGCGAGCTGGAGTTCAATTTTACCTCTGCATTTTCCGCGAAAAACACGGTGGTCTTGGCGGAGACTATCCGCCGCCACTGGGGAAGCGACAGCACTAAGCAGGAGTTCCTCAAGGCTCTGGATGGCTGGAATCGGGAGATACCAAAGGGATTCATCAATGGCTTCATCGACCTGGTTTTCCAGCATGACGGGTATTTCTACGTGGTTGATTGGAAGTCAAACAGTCTTGGTGGCGTTCCCGAATCCTTCACGGAGGAAGGCGTACGCCGTGAAATGGCCTCTCATGGCTATTTCCTCCAGTATCTTCTTTATTCCGCCGTCCTGCAACGCTACCTGAAGGATTTGCCTGGCTTCGGGTATAGTTGGGAAAAGCATTTCGGCGGTATTCGCTATTATTTCCTGCGTGGCATTGACGTAGGGAAGGAGGCGGCTGTCTTTGCGGACAGGTCCTGCGAAGGATTGCTTGATGAAATTGGAAAGGTCCTGGGCATGGAGGTGGAATGATGTTGGAGATGGATTCCCATGATGAGCAGAACTCCCTGCAAGGGGAGGCCTGTGATGAAATGGCCAGAAGTCTGATGGTGCGGATGGGGTGTTCGCCTGAAGCGGCTCAGCTCTGCGGAAGGGCGGTTGCCGCGCAGGCGAATGGAGATGTCTGCTTGGGGCCATTGACCCAGGACGAAATCAATGCGTTGAAGGGGATGCCTGGTATCGAGTGCGTTGCAATGGAGGAAACTGAAATCGAGAAGCCTTTTGTCCTTTCGGGGAAGATGCTCTATACGCGGCGGAACTGGCAGTATGAGCAGAATGTCGGGAGACGGGTAAAGGAGATGGCGGATGCAGAGGCAGGCAATCCAATGGAGGTACCTTACGACGGGCCATTTGCAGGCATGGAGGCACGTCAGCGGGAGGGGGTGGAGAAGATGTGCAACCACCGCTTTGCCCTGCTGACGGGCGGTCCAGGAACGGGCAAGACCTTTACCATCGCGCGGGCCGTGAAGTTGATTCGCGAACAGGGTGGGGATGTGCGCCTTTGGTTGGCGGCGCCGACTGGCAAGGCGGCGGCCCGCGTGAAGGAGGCGATGGTGAAGGAGGCGGAACAACTGGGGCTTGGGGACATCCCCAATGCCACCACGATTCACGCGCTTCTGGAACCAAACTCTGATTTGGTGACTTTTAGGCGCAACCGCCGAAATCCATTGCCGTTGGACTGGCTCATCGTCGATGAGGCCAGTATGATTGACTTGCCGTTGATGTCAAAGCTACTGGATGCCCTGCCTGAAGGTTGCCGACTGACCCTGGTAGGCGATGCGAATCAGCTTGCTTCAGTGGAGCCTGGGCGTGTTTTCGGTGACCTTTGCCGCATGTCGGGCTTGCCTAAATGCGTACTGAATGTCAGCCGACGCTTCCCGCAGGGGGGCGAAATCGACAATCTGGCAACCACTGTGAATGAGGGGTACGGTCAGAAAGCTTTGGAAATGCTGAAAAATCCCGAAAACAGGCTTTTGCATTATGAAGCGATTCATGAGAAGAATGCGTTCCAGCCAGAGCTTTGGGGAGGTTTTCTGGAGGTTGTCAAACGGCATTTAGAGGATTTTGCACGGCAGGATACAGTAAGAGGTGCGCTTGAAAAGCTGAACGATTGTCGAGTTCTCTGCGCCATGCGGCACGGCCCATACGGGGTGGACCGCCTGAACCAGTTCATCAAGTCGAAACTTGGCGACAAGACCCCCGTTCCGATGATGATTGTCAAAAACAACCGTGCCCTTGGCGTCAATAACGGCGATGTGGGGGTGGTCATGCCGAGGGACGATTCCTTTAATTTGTTGAATGAGGACAAGACGATACGCCGCATTCCCCTGGCATTGCTACCAGACCGTGAGGTAGCTTTTGCCTCCACGATTCACAAGGCGCAAGGGTCGGAGTACGAGGATGTGGTCATTGTACTGCCGCCGACGCCGTTCCTGCCTGACACGCAGAACCTGAATCCCCTGCTGACCCGTGAAATCCTCTATACGGCTATTACGAGGACAAAAAACAAGGTCTTTCTCTTTGGCGGAGATTCATCTGTCATTGCTTGCTGCGAGCATGCCATCCAGCGTCGGACGGGCCTAGTAGTACCTGGTACTAGTGCAGACTAATGGTCTTGCTTGATGATCCTCAGTTTCTTCCAATGGCCCATTTTGTAGCGCAGGAATATGGGAGCACTAAAAAGGACCGCCATGACGACCAGCGCGGTCCAGGTCTGGAGAGGACCGAAACCCAGCAGGTGGACGCAAATCAGGATGACCGTTGCCGTTCCCCAGTCTCGGCAAAAGATGATGACCATGCTCCAGAAGGTGTCGCCTGCGCCGCGCAGGGCTGCGGAGGATATCATCTGGACGGCGTCGGTGATCAGGTAGAACCCCACGAGGCGCAGCATCGGGATGGCGTATTCCCTGACTTGCGTGTAGTCGAGGCCCGATGATTCAGGCGTGAAGAAGCCAACCAGCAGGCGAGGAAATGTCATGTAGGTGACGACCATGCAGGCGGCATAGGTGATGGCCACCTTGAAGCCCGAGCGGGTCACGCGCACCGCCAGTTCAGGTTTTTCCTTGCCCATGGCCTGCCCCACGAGCGTTGTCACGGCGACCTGGATGCCGATGAGCGGATGAAAGGAGAGGCCGTCCCAGTTGAAGGCGATGGTAGTGGCCGCCGCCATGTCGTCGCCATAACGGTGGAAGTTGGCGATCATCACCACGAAGGCGATCATGGCAAGCAGGTTTTCAACGCCTTGCGGAACTCCGTAGCGGATGAGTTTCCATAGATGGTCTTTGTTGAAGGCGCGCAGTTTGGGATTGCGGTATTCTGGAAGATGCGTTGACAGGAAGAAGGCGACTGCAAGCACAAGGACGTTGGAAACCCCCGAGAGGAGGGTTCCGATGGCGGCACCGTCCAGTTCCAGGCGTGGCAATCCCCAGTGACCGAAAATGAGCAGCCAGTTGGCGATGATGTTCACAAAGAGCGCGATGCTGTTTGCAATCAGGATGACGCGGGTGCGTCCGATGCCAGAGAAAAAGGAGCCAAGCGCGAAGCGCAGGAGGGAGATGATGCTGCCGAACGCCATATACCAGAAATAGCGGGTTTCCAGCCCGCGTTCGAGCGTTGAGTGGGCGTCGAAGACCTTGCCGTAATGGAGCACAACGTAGCCTGAAAGCAGAACTAGGGGGTAGCTGATAAGGCTCAGGCGAAACGCCTGCCAGACGACGCTCACGCAGTTCTGCCGCTGGCCTGCACCATAATACTGCGCCACCAGGGCGGAGGAGTATCCGACGACCCCAGCAAAGAGCGTTACGCACATCCAGCTGGTCATGCCGCCGCCCATGGCCGCCGCCTGGTGGACAATGCCGACGTGCGAGAGGAACAGCCTGTCTATCAGCATCATCAGCATGTCGAACATGCTGGACAGGAACATGGGAATTGCTATGGGAAGCAACTCCAGGATGCCGCCTGGTCCGTAAAAATGTTTTTTCTTGAGTTGCGCGAACATAATAACCTTGGGGCCTTCTCGGCTAAACTCCGAGATGAGGTAATAATATAATAATAAACGCTGTTTTTCCCAGTCGGTTTGAACTTAATGTCTTTTCGGCTGGATGAAAAAATGACATTAGTATTCGCATTTGTCGCCATTGCATATTATATTATTAACAATGTTTTTCACAGATAACCCTATAAATCAAGAGGAAAGTTGCTCTAAAGAAAAGACAGCTCAAAATCAACCCCAAAGTACAAGGAAACGGAATTATGCCAGCGAACAATGAAGTAGGCGCCAAAATCAAAGGTCTGCGTGAATTGCGTGGAGTAACCTTAGAGGAGCTTTCGGAGCGTTGTGGCCTAGCTGCGGATCAGATTGAGAAAATCGAATCCGGGATGGTTACAACTTCTCTGACCCCATTGCTTAAGATTGCGAGGGGCCTGGGTGTTCGTCTTGGCACGTTTCTGGATGACACGGAGCTGTCTGAACCCGTCGTGACACGGGCAAAGGCGGGGAATGTGGAGGCCGTGCGTTTCGCTGGTCCCACGGACCGCGAGGGACTGGAGTTCCATGCCCTGGCTGCCAACAAACGCGACCGCAATATGGAGCCATTTGTGATTGACGTCCATCCCGCGATGGACAACAAGTTCATCCTCTCCAGCCACGAGGGCGAGGAGTTCATCTATGTCCTCTCGGGTGCGCTTGAAATCAACTACGGCAAGAACACCTATCATATTGAGGCTGGCGACAGCATCTACTATGACTCCATCGTGCCCCATCATGTGCACGCCGCGGACGGAAAGGAGACCCGCATCCTCGCGGTCATCTATGCCCCGCACTAAAACGGCAGGTGAAGGTTGCCTTTAAGGCAGAGTGGGGAAAGCTGTCTTCTGTTTTTATGCGGCTTTCCCCTGTAAATCAACTTTTGGCTAAAGGGGAACGTTTCCCTTTTTGGGGAGGGGTATCCCCTGCAAATATGGTTATATAAAAATGAGTGAAGAACTGTTTACTGAAAAGACCATTGCCGCCTTCTTTGCGGATTTGGTCAAGATCCAGCCCGACCACCCCTTCATCATGTATCCCGATCGGGGACTTTGCTGGAGCTACAAGGATTTTGACGAGCGCACCGACAACATGGCAAAGGGGCTGCTTTCCATCGGCGTGAAGAAGGGCTCCCATGTGGGCGTCTGGGCGAGGAACGTTCCCGAGTGGCTGACGCTGATGTTCGCTACCGCCAAGATTGGCGCCGTGCTTGTCACCATCAATACCAACTACAAATCCCACGAACTCGAATATCTGGTCAAGCAGTCGGACATGCATACGCTGGCCATTGTGGATGGCCTGCGCGATGTCAGCTATGTCGATGTGGTTTACGACCTGGTTCCCGAGCTGAAGCAGCAGCCGCGCGGCTGCCTGAAGAGCGCACGTTTCCCGTTCCTGAAGAATGTCGTTTATCTTGGGCAGGAGAAGCACCGCGGCATGTACACCAGCATGGAGCTTTTCCAGCTTGGCGAAAACACTAGCGACGAAGCCTTCGAGAAGGCCAAGACGGGCTTCGACCAGTATGACGTGGTCAACATGCAGTACACCTCTGGCACGACTGGCTTCCCAAAAGGCGTCATGCTGACCAGCAGAAACATCTTGAACAACGGCTTCTACATCGGCGAGAGGCAGCTCTTCACCAAGAACGACCGCGTTTGCCTTCCCGTGCCTCTGTTCCACTGCTTCGGCTGCGTGCTCGGCATCATGGCGATTTTGAGTCACGGCGCCACCGCTGTAATGGTGGAGCAGTTTGACCCGCTGATTGTGCTGGCCTCCATTCAGAAGGCGAAGGCGACGGCTGTCTATGGCGTGCCCACCATGTATATTGCAGAACTCAATCACCCGATGTTCAGCATGTTCGACATGTCCAGCCTGCGCACGGGAATCATGTCGGGATCGCTCTGTCCCGTCGCCCTGATGCGCGAGGTCATCGAAAAGATGCATATGCCTGAAATCACCATTCCATACGGACTCACCGAGGCATCGCCTGTCTTCACAATGAGCGGTGCCCATGAGACGCTCGAAAGGCGTGTCAGCACTGTCGGCACGGGGCAGCCGCACATTGAAATCAAAATCATTGACCCCGAGACGGGCAAGACCGTGCCGCCAAACACCGTGGGCGAACTCTGCTGCCGTGGCTACAATGTCATGAAAGGCTATTACAATATGCCCGAGGAGACGGCGAAGGCCATCGACGCCGACGGTTGGCTCCACAGCGGCGACCTGGGGACCGTCGATGAAGACGGCTACTATCGCATCACGGGACGCCTGAAGGACATGATTATCCGTGGCGGCGAAAACATCTATCCCAAGGAAATCGAGGAGTTCCTGCGCACGAATTCAGGCGTGGAGGATGCGGAGGTCGTCGGAATCCCAGACGAGAAGTACGGCGAAATCGTCGGGGCCTTCATCATCCTGCGCAAGGGCGTGGAGATGACGGACGAGGATTTGCGCGAATACTGCAAGTCGCGTATCGCCTTCTACAAGACCCCCAAGCATTTCTTCATCGTTGATGCCTTCCCGCAGACCGCCAGCGGCAAGATCCAGAAGTTCAAGCTCCGTGAAATGGCGTGTGATATTTTGGGCATTGACAAGAAAAATATCATCAAGCACGGTTGATGATGCATTCAATCGAACGTGGAGTTTCCGAAATGAAAGAGGAGATACTTACCTATTTGAAGGAACAGGTTGCTGGCGATGACAAGGAACTGCTGGATTCACTCTATGCAGAGTACTGTTCGACGGCAAAGGAATATGTGGCGGCTCTCAGGGCGGCCCTGCCAGCAGGGGATTTTTCTGAGCTTAAGAAGTTGGCTCATACCTTGAAGGGCAACTCCGCCATGGTCGGGGACACGGCGATGAACGCACATGCCCTCGCCTTTGAGAATGGTGCAAAGGCTGAAGCTCTTGCCACCTGCCAGGCTGAAATACTTGAGCTGGAAACTCTGCTGAAGGAGCTGGACTAGGCTAGAGATTTTGGCAATTGATTCAAGAAAGTATGGCGCAAAATTAAAAAAAAACAGCCAACCCATTTGCAAAAACAGGTTTTTATTGTAAAGTATATACTATTCTAAAGCCGGAGTGGCGGAATTGGCAGACGCGCTGCGTTCAGGTCGCAGTGGGCTTACGCCCGTGGGGGTTCAAGTCCCTTCTCCGGTACCATTTTCCCTCTTTGCAGTTTTTCTGCAAAGAGGTTTTTTTGTGCCTATATCGAAGCTGAAGCCTCGCAGAAGGCAATCGCAGTCATAGCAGGTGAAATCGATGGAGGCGGGATACCCCCCCAAAAAAAGGAAATTATATACTTTAGTTGCCGAACAGACTTCACCAACAGAGAAGAGCCGCGTTAGCGGCGGCAGGAGCATAGCCGTGGGTGGAGCGAAGCCGCGATAGCGGCGAAGCGAAACCCACGGTCAGATGACCACCCCAGTCCCTGTGCGCCGTGCCGCGTAGCGTAGCGAAGCGGCAAGGCGCATCCTGGCCATCGACCAGTGAGGTATAATGTCATCAGGAAACTCAAGTATATTCTTTCTCAAAAAAACAGCGCACAGAGTGCGCCACATTGCAGCTAAAAACATATTCAAAGACCACCCTTCCGCCCGCGATACGTACTCCGTGCGCTTGCGGGCGGTTATGCAAATGACGCACTTCGTGCGCTGCCGCTATGCGGGTTCTAAAGCCTACCCTTTTGGGGAACAAAGTGTTATTATTGCTTCTAACCACTTGCAAATAGGCAGAAGAGGATTACTGTAATCTGGATTTGTGATGACTACTAGAAATGACTTCAAAACAACAGGTGGCACTTGACATGAAAGTTGATTTCTCGCGTGAAGAAGGCAGGTTCAAGCACTTGAACGGCATCAACCTCGGGCCGATTATCAGCAATGTCTATACTTATGAGGTGACCAAGGCGTTTTATAAGAAGATAAACGCCTCGGCGGTGCGTTTGCACGACGTACCGTTGAACAACCCTGGCATGAAGCTGGTCGATATCCACCAGATTTTCGCCAACTTCGACGCAGACGAGAACAATCCCGACAACTACTACTTCGAGCAGACGGACGACTACATCAAGGAGTGCATCGACCTCGGCATGGAGGTGCTTTACCGCCTGGGTGAATCCATCGAGCACAGCCCGAAAAAGTACTTCATCCATCCACCGAAGGACTTCGCCAAGTGGGCACGCATCTGCTCCCATATCGTCGCCCACTATAACGAAGGGTGGGCCAACGGCCACCACTGGAACATCCGCTACTGGGCTGTCTGGTGCGAACCCAACGAATGGAAGCTCTGGTCAGGCACACGCGAACAATACTTCGAGCTTTACAAGGTTACTGCGACGCTGCTGAAGGCGGAGCATCCCGACATCAAGGTCGGCGGCCCCGCATGGGGCGGCGGTGGTTACGACCCAGCAGCAATGGAAGCATTCCTCGCCTACTGCAAGGAGAACGCCCTGCCCCTTGACTTCTTCACATGGAACCAATACCACACCCTTGTGCCCTTCATGCTCTCCCTACCCAAAACCTTCAAGGAGATGGCCATACGTTACGGCTACCCCGATGCTGAAATCCAAATCGGCGAATGGCATTATGTGAACCGTTCATGGCGAGCCATCAAGACCCCTGGCACCGCACCAGACGTTTTAGACCCCGTCTATGGGATGCTCGGCATCGAATCCGCCGCCTACACCACCTCTGTCATGATGGGCTTCGAAGACACCCCGCTTGACAAGGCCTTCTTCTATACGGGCAACTGCGGCATCTTCGGGATGCTGGACAAGGACCGCAACCCCACCAAGCTCTACTACGGTCTGGAGGCGTATGGCACGCTGATGCGCCATGACATCCGCGTCCACTGCGAACCCGACGAGCTTTCGCCGCAACTCCAGCACGACCTTGCCTCGCAAAAGGGCGACTGCGCCATCCTGGCAGGCAAGAACGCCGACGGCGACGGTGCCATCCTCATCTCCTACCTCTTCAGCATCGAAATGGAGTTCCAGGTGGAAATCGCAGGCCTGGACAACTACGATGTCCAGGTGCGCGTGGTCGATGCGGACAAGGACTTCGACAATGCCATCTACACGCGGCGCGGCAACACGCTGACCATTCGAAAGCCTTCCTACGCAGCCATCTACCTCATCGAACTCTTCAAGCGTACCCCAAACGCCTGATGATGCATTGTAGAGGTCGCTATCAATTGGTATCATTTCTGCGTAAGCACCGATTTTGATGAGGTTTGTTACGCACAGTACATCGTTCACCTAGCGGAATTCACGCTCGCCTATTCACCATGACGGTGTCATTTTGTTTTTCTTGGGTGATTACTGGTTCAGTTCAATTATTGCCTCTGCCACCTTGACGCGGTTTTTGTCATAGTCTTCCAGCTTCCAGCCGTTGGAAACGTTCCAGACGCCTGAGGCGCAGAGCTTGCCATTTTTCTCGTAGCTTTCAGACCATTGGCTGTTGAAGAACACGGAATTCTTGAGGAAACTGTCGCAGTCCAGGCTATTCACGATATCGGCAAGCAGCTTTTCTGCCTTTGCGGTGTCCTTGCCTTTTTTCTTTGCCTTTGCAATTGTGTTCTCCAGAGTGCGGACGTAGCGCATGTCACTGAATCCTGCAATCAGACCCAGGCATTCAAGTGTTGGACCGCCCTTTTTGTTGTGGTGCGGGGGGACGATGTAAGTCCAGTCGGAGCCGTCCAGGTCATTGTCAAGCATGCCATGGACTTGTTTCCATACCCAGATAAGCTGCCCCTTGCAGCCATTGCCAAGTTCGCTGCGCATGAACCAGCCGTTTGCGAAGCGCATGGCGGCAGTCTGAGAGCAGGTCAATGCATTGTTGCTGTTGTATGCAATTAATTCCACGCCTTTTTCCTTTGCGGTTTTCATCATGGTCTTCCAGTCGTCCACATACCAGAGATTGCGTGTATTGAAGCGGTTGATGAATATGTCGATGTAGGGGCTTGCCTCGTCCACTTCCTTCTGCAGTGGGCGTGATGTCTTGAACCAGATGTGGTCGTTGGCAGTTTTGACGCCAGCCTTTTTCTGTAGTTTTATTTCCTCCAGAAATTCTGGAAAATGCCTGGATTTGCTAAGTACTTCGTCAATGCTGTTGAAGACGATTTCCGGCCAGCCTTCAGCCTTGCCCTTTTCAACGATTTCCTGCAGTACCGATATATACGCCTGTTCACGGTTTTCCGTTGGCATGGTGCGGTACAGGTTTGTGGAAAGAAGGAAAATGCGCCCTCCCATTTTCTGTTTCTTCATTTCATCGGCCAGACTGCTCAGGACGGAGGCCTTCCAGTCAATCTTGCATGAATTATTCGTTATTGTCAGTTCAATTATATGTCCAGCGTTGACCATGATGCTGTTTGCAAGAGGAGCCTGCTCCCGTATAGTCTGCCTCGCCGCCTCATGGTCTTGGTCTGGGGATAGGTTTGTCCAGAAGCCGTAGTAGAGGTCATCGAAGCGGTCAAGTTCAAATGGATACACGCTGATTTTCACGGGTACGGTCTCCCTGCCATTTTTAGTTTCAATGGCAAAGTTGGCACTGTAGTCTCCTGGCTTGGTCCCTTCCCCTGGCTTTACAAGCAGGATGTATTCCCTGGTGGTGTTTTCATTGGCATTCTGCGGAAAAACTGGCTCAAGGTAGTAAGGCATATCCATGAACTCAGATTGACCCGTGTAGTTGGTTGTGCGCTTTCTCCTGTTTTCAACCACGCATATCTGAACGGTGAAATCACCATTGACCCCCTGGGCAGTCTTGAAATCTGATACTTGTCTAACCGATACTTTTTCCAATGGGCGCAGAGCGCGCAGACCAAATGCCAAGGGAATCTGCTCCCCACCGCATGCAGCGGCACTCAGGTTTATTATGCCCTTGTCTGTTGAAGGAACGGTGTTTTCCCAAACCAAGTCCATCCAGTTTCTCTCGAAAAGGATGTAGCCACGGTCCGAGCTTGTCTTGGAGATTATGGGCATGGGAGTCTTTTCAATATAGTACCGCTGCCTGAAATAGCCTTGGGCAATCTGCTCTTCTATTTTTGCCAAAGCCTCGTTTTCAAGATATTCCCTTGAGAGTGCCTGGACCTTTGAAACCTCAACGCCGTCAATGGGTGGGTAGTCTTTCTTACGAGCATTGCTGCTTGGTATGAATTTGACATAGCCTAGCGCAAAAAACTTGCCCAGGGATTGCAGTTTTATGCTTCTGTCTTCCATTTCCATGGCCTTTGCAATAAGCAGCTCTGCATTGTGATGTACCTTTTCTCCTGTTCCTGGCAGGGAAATACTGAAGAAGTCATTACCGAAGCCAAGTACCATCTGTCCTGGCCTTGTAAAAGTCCTTACGCCTGCGTAAACGTCATACTTGCCTTTCAGGTTTGGAGAATATTCCAGAACAGGGGCGCCGTAGGAGGCGGGTGGATTCAATATGCCTGTGGTATTTGTGATGAAGTGCGCATTGGGTCTGTAAAGCCAGCCATTGGCTGAAACGTTTGGCTTGGGATTGAACTGATTGAAGTCACTTACAATGACAGTGCCCTGCGGGTCCTGCAAGTCCAATGGAGGGAATGCCGACACATTTTGCTCTCCTGTTTTTGCCACTGCAGGCCTTGTTGACAGCTTGTCTGCCTCAGACTTGCTGTAGGGCTGCACTTTGAAGCTGTATATGTTGCCGCAGAAAGGGTAGGAGGCCGTGCTGCCTATGGTCAGTTTTTCAGTATTATCCAGCAGTTTTCCGCTTACGCTGACAGTTGCGATTGACTTTCCGTCGAGAAGTATGCTTGCAGTGTTCCCTCCTATTATCAGCACCAGGCGGTAGTCCCTGTTGGAAAACAGTTTTGTATCGGCCATGATGCTTTTCGGAGTGATGTCGGCAAGGTTGACGGAAATGTCCCCGTTTTTGCAGTCAAGTAGCACTGCCCAACTGTTCCCGTAGGAAAACAGGCTTGCCTGGGGTTTGTCGCATAGGGCAAAGTTTACAGAAAACTTTATTTCGGCAATGAAACCTTCTGGATAGCTGAGTTCTTTTGTGGGGGCTACTTCAACAGACCCCTTGTTGAAGTTGAGGAACCAGCCACGGTCGTCTTCCCGCGCCCAGGATACATTTCCCTGAATCCTGGCCTTTAGCCCGCCGATAGTATCTGACGTTTCTTTGAAGCCTTCTCCTTCATTGAAATTCCACTGGTGGGCAGAGCCTGCAAAGAGGCAGCAGGCAAAAATGGTGATGAGAAATGAGATAAGCAGTTTTTTCATTGGCATTTTTCCTGCGTCTCTGCGTTAATTCAAAGGGGGACTGAAAATTATTTATAGAATCTAACGTAATCTATGTCGATTTTGTGCTCGACACCGTCATGTTTGGGAGAGCTGTAGATTTGAATTGACTGCAAGGATTGTGCTTCTGGCAATGGCTCTTTGCCATCTTTCTTTCTGTTTTGGGCATCATGCCCATCATTCAGGATATCAATAGTGCGGACGTGCCAATCGGAATGCTTTTCATAATGGCAGAATCGCATCCAGTCTCCGTGTGTTTTGCCATCGAAGCCCATATAGCTCCAGGTGATTGTATGCGTAACTGTTTCATCGGGATTCCTGAAGCGTATGTCTATGAACTTTGCGCCATTGGCCACATTCTTTTTCATTGGCACATTGAATGAGCCGTAGTCGTACCTGTAATTATCCTTGGTCAGCTTGCAGAACAGGGAGATGACACCGTCCTTGTATTCATAGCGTGCACCTTCCTTAATCATTGGACCAGCTTTGTCATTTGGCATTGTGCGGATACCAATGTATGCCTTGTTTTCCTTGGTGAAATCCTCCGCAAATGCATCGGCTTTTGCAGAAAGCGTCACGCTTGGCATATTGGCAAAATTCCAGAATGAGCCGAATGTGCAGTTCCAGCATGACAGTTCGTGCACTTCGCCCACTCCGCTTTTCTTGTTGCGGCAGACATTCAGGCCAAAGACTCCGTTTTCTGGTATCTCCAGGTTCTTCAGCGGAATTGCGACTTCCATTGTGTAGCCCGCTTCTCCACGGATAACCTTGACCTCTGCCTCCGATTCGTAGCTGACATCCAGTTTGCGATCCCCCGCCACATAGTCCAGTACCACACCTCGCAGATTGATTGTGGTATTGAAGAATCTTTTGCCAGCCTTGTTGCCTGGCTTGATGAAGATTTCGATGGAATCATCTGCAAACACATCGGTCGAATCATGCGCAATGGAATCCATCTTTTGGCTTGCCGCATGTGGATCTGTCGCCTCAACTGCGAAGAATAGCTTGTCCTTTGTCACGCCAATCTTGAAAACCGTGGCATAAGTGGCTGGCAACGGTGAATCATTTTTCTGGAACGAGTGCGGTTCAAGCACCTTCCAGAAATCATCATCCAGCTTGCCATCAACAACAGGTTCTTTGTCCTGGTTGAAAAGGACTATGTCCTTTGAATAGTTCAGTTCTTTTGCATAGGCATCGGCGTTTTCGAAGAAAGCCTTGAGATAGCCCATGTAGATCCAATCCAGCCGCTTTGCGTAAATGCTGCCTTCGGGTGCAAGTTTCTTTGCTTCCTGGTAGCAGTCATTAAGTGTCTTTACAACGCTTGCTGGATAAATCTCCTCATACAGTTCTTTCCCAGTGAATCTGCCGTAGGTGCTGTCTCCACTCTTTTTCACACTATTCTTTTCCCATGCATGGTGCTGTGTTTCGCAGAAACGCTTCATCGGTGCAGCTGCTGGTCCCCAGAAATACCTGTAGTACAGCTCCAGTTCCGCGTCAACATCCATCTTTTCTCCAGCCATCCCCTTCATGGCAAAATACAGGTTGAGATGTGTTTGCGGCAAATCAAAGACCTGGCCAGTGCTGATGTTCTTTGGCAGATAGGGAAGTCCCCTGCGCGAATTGTTCAACTCAAGGAAAGAGGATTTGATGATGGGATAGCGTGAGTGCCATTCGTACATGATGTGGGGCATGGCGTAGGGCATGCTGTCGTAGGGCATGAGGTAATGCCATGTCTGTATCTCCTTGACTTTCTCGCTCCACGATTTCACTATTGCGTCAGACTGCTTCTTGTAATGCTCGCATCCCTGGTAGATGATGTATGGATTGATGCAAATCTGGACTGTCACGTTGTCTGGCAACTCAAATTGGGGCGGGTAGTAATATCCCTCGTATGCGAGTGTCGAGATTTTCTTGTCGGGATATTTGACCTTCGCCCACTCCGCCACCTTTTTGACGAAGCTCCATACCAATGGCGTCATTGCGCCACGGCCTGCATTTTTGTCAATCACGGCCTGGCAGTTATGGCAGTAGCATGGTTGCGTGGTGAAGTTGTCGTCTGGCACCATGTGAATACGCAAGCCATCTGGTGGATTGGTTTTCCAGAGTCTCCCTTCTGGACGTCCCTCATACACCGCGTCGATGAAATCGCAGTATGCCTTCAAGGTGGCGGGATTGGTGAAGCAATACTGCGGATAGCGTGCCCAATGTACATTTCCATTTTTGTCCTGGGATTTGATAATGCCTTTGTTGCGTGTCTTGCCATCTGCCTCAAGTGCGAAGATTTCGTCCTGGTCCTTGGCAAAGAAGCCCAGCTCCTGCATGGAATGGCTGCCAGTAATGTTCTTATAGCCGAATGCCCTCAAATGCCTGCAGTATTCCAAGGCGTCCTGGCTGGCGAAACCGAGGAAGGCGTATGGCCACATGCTTCTGCAATACAAGGGTGGCGTGACTTCTATTGGAAGTCCAGATACAATTACCTTGTCCAACTTGTCATAGCATTCGCCGAATTCGCCTGGCGCATACCAGCGCACCCCCAGAAATCTCTCTATGAACGAGTATGTCCCCCACATTAAGCCAAACACGGCGTCTTTTCTAGAAATTGGTATCACATCGCAGTCAGCCCCCATGATGGAAATGTCTCCGCCAGGCAATTCTGTTATGCGATATGTTTCGTCATTCACATATTTATCTGGATTGTAGATATCGGATTTGGGCAGTTCATCGTGAGCCCCTATGTAGATAGCCTTTTTTCCTGCTGGCTTTGACGTTGCAATCGGCATGTCAACACCAGCTACAGCCTTCATGTATTTTTGAAGATGCGCCGCACAATATTCCGTCGTCTTGGGTGCGTTGTCCTTTTTGACAATTACATAATCGCTCTTTCCTCCATTGGCGATTTCAAGCGCAAACGAACATGCCCATGCAAGAAGCACAATCAACACTATTTTTCTTGACATTGAGTTTTCTCCTCTTATTGATATGGTGGTACTGAATGAGAGCAATCAAACATTTTTATCAGACTGTTTCTTCATTCGCCCTGGCTTGTTTCATATAACTTAGTTGTTCTTGGTCGCTGAGATTGTTCCACAACACATTCCATCCGCATACCCTGACTTGAAGATCCCGATAATTCTCTGGATTCTTCCTGGCCTTCTCCAATGTTTCCAGGCTAAAGACATTGAAATGGATGGCATGGCCTCCCCCACGCACGTATGCCATGACAAAAGTGCGCATGGCTTCAAGACCGTCCTCTCCTGCCACGGCGGAAGGATGCAACATGATGTCCAGAGGAAAGTCAGCCATGAACTTCGCTGGATTCAGTTTGAGTACAGACTCCACGACCGCCGTGACACCATTATGGTTGGAGCCAGGTCTGATAGACACGTTTTTCGAAAGTTCCTCGCCTTGGAGACGGCCGTCTGGCGTGGCACCCATCTTGCTTCCATAATTGATAAACCCATTGGCTGAATGGAGTGCCGTCGTGAAAATGCCTCCTCGGCTGTTCGCCCTGCCATTGATGCTGTCTGCGATTCCTTCAAGCAGCGTGACTGCCAAGGAGTCTGGAAGTTCGCGGTTGTTTCCAAACTGGTCAGGGTCACGAAGAATCATCTGGCGAAGTCTCTCCTGCCCTTTCCAGTTTTCACGCAGAGCCTCCAGTAAATGCGGTAGCGTGATCGCATGTTTTTCAAAGACATATTTCTTAATCATGGCAAGGGAATTGACGGCTGTGATAGGTCCTGCCAGCCAGATGTTTGAATTGTTGTATTTGCTTCCTTTCGAATATCCGTCGATTCCTTTTTCCAGTGCCGTCAATGATGCTCCTGAAAACATTGGCGCTGGATTGACATACCCAAGATACGGTTCAAACCTGTTGACGACTTCAATGACCTCATCGCACATCTGGCGGAATCCTTCCATGACGGCTTCAAGCAATTCCTCAAAAGTGGCGGCGTTTGCATGTTCCCTGACAAATCTCATAAGCATGCCTGCAATATTCAGCACTGCGCCTGTCGTCTCGACATCGCATCCTCGTGCTGAATACTCGTAGCATCCCTTGATGTCCGCCGTGCGCGCCTCCTCTGGCGAATACCCATAGTGCATCATTGTCTTCTGGATGCACGGTTCGCCCACAAAGACCATGCTGTTCCTTCCAGAACGGATGAGCGTTAGCGCCTGGTCGATGAACCATACAGGGGTGTTCGGCGATACCTTTATCTGGATTTTGGGATCGTAGATATTCAATTTGCCATATTCATCAAGTATGATTCTTGAAAGTTCATTGACAAGGCTGGAGCCATCGGGGGCGCTGCCTCCGAGAAAGAAAGGATGCCCCCAGTAATACTTCATCGACGACACCTTGAGCATAAAATTCCTGAGAATGCCCCTTGCATCCCCTTCTTCACAGCGTCCTGTGGCGATGTCGTTCTTATAGTAGTCAAACAGCATGACATCAAGGTTGCCGAAAGACCGCGTCTGAATACAATCCGCATATTCTGAGCACTGGTAATACAGCCAAATCTGAAGCATGGCTTCATAAAAGGTTTCTGGCCTGCCTATACGCAGATGACGGAGCGCATCCAATGTTTCTGGCTGGCAGCCTTTCCGCTCTCCCCACAAGATAAAGCGATCCAGAAGACTCAGAATCGCGCCATACTCACGGCATATTGATTGGAAGAAATCCGCCACTTCGTCAGACATGGTTCCACCATGACGCGAGGCGAAATTGCGCTCAGCCTCCTCTGTGCGCCGAAGAAGCCCAGGAAATCCCAAACCCAGAATCGCGTCATAGTCAGGGACGCTGTGTGCATAGTCCATGTTGAAATAACCTTCAGCCAGGGTACTGTATCTATTCTTGATAGGAATGTTCTCCCTGCAATATTCCTTCTCGACTGCGACCTTTCTCGGGTATGCTAAGGCGGACTCCAGAGGTTTCCTTCCCCAGATGCCCAAATCCACAAACAAATCATCCGATGACACGGCCACACGCATATTGTCCAGCAGAAAAGCGAAGCCTTCAGCCTTTTGCATCATTGGCGACAACGCGCTTTGCTTCTTCATATACTGCGGAAGCCTTGCTTCAAGTTCCTCGGCTGATAATCCGCTTTCAGGTATGCCAACATCTTGAAAACGCTTCTCAAGGAGTTTTTTGTCAAATGATAAATTCAGCACTCGCAATTTCTCCAACCTGTATCCTGAACCATGCGGCAATCATCAAAAAACAGTATAAAAATCACTCCTGTCCGATAAAAAACTGTTTGACTAGAAAAACTTCAGGGATGGCAAAAAACTAAGGAATCGTCAGACCCCCTTAGTTTCAGCAACAAAAGCTTGAACCATGCATTACAATACCATCTTTTCTCATCTTTTCCAGTTCATACCCCGACATCGTTTTGAAAAAACGCCGAGACAAACGGCACCAACCGCTACCGCAAGCATTTCACTGTCTGGTTGCAATCCCTAACTATCTATACGATCGGTTATATGGATTTCGTACGTAAACAGAGCTTCCAAAGCTTCCAGAGATTCTAGTATTGTGATTGGAAATATACGATAATCCGTATATAGTTTTGAAATCACCTCCAAGGTCAATTCAAATAGGAGAACGATGTATGGAGCGCAAATGGCAGGGAATCTGGCTGAAAAAGAATCTAGGGCGTCCGCACTTTAAGGAGAATCCGCAACTGCCGTGTTTTCGCTGCGAGTTCACGGTGCCGACAGGGGCGAGGCGTATTATGGTGCAGCTGTGCGGTCTGGGCTTTCATCAGCTATACATAAACGGCGAACATGCGGACGACCGCTTCTATGCGCCCAGCCTTTCCCAGTATGACGTCCATGCAGGGTATGTGGAATACGATGTAAGCACCCTGGTCAGGGAAGGGCGCAATGTGCTTGTGGTACAGCTGGGAGACGGCTTCTACAACTGCCGCAACCAGTGGATGTACACGGTCAACTTCAGTTCCTGGAGGGAGGCGCCATGCATGATCTGCGATGTGGAGGCGGATGGCAAGGTGATTGCCAGCTCAAGTTCGAAATGGCGCGTCAAGGGCGGACCAATCGTGCGCAGCTGCCACCATGAAGGCGAGATATATGATGCGCGTCTGGAGCTGCCGCGCGAGGCGTTCCTGCCTGGCTATGACGACAGCACTTGGGACAAGGCCGCCAGAGCCCTGCCGCCTGGGGGGCGCATTATGAAAGAGGAAGGCGAGCCATGCCGCATAATTAGGAGATTCGCCGCGCACGAGATGCCCGATGCGCCTGAAGGCACGCGCATGTTCGATTTGGGGCAAAACATCGCTGGCATTGCGGAACTGGAAATGGAAGGCGAAGCGGGCACTGTACTCAACATCCGCTATGCTGAGATATTGGATGACAAGGGGCAGCTGGACAGGTCAGGCTATGACATGGGCATAAAAGAGTGCGAAACAGACACATATATCATGAAAGGCGGTGGCAAGGAGATATGGCATCCGACTTTCGTGTGGCATGGCTTCAGGTATGTAGAGATCAGGGGCGCGGCCAATGTGAAAATCAGTCGTGTCACGGGCCTTTTCATCGCAACGGACATGAAGAGCATGGGCAAGTTCAGCTCATCGGACGAAACGCTGAACAAGGTGCAGGAGATTACACTCAACAGCTATCTCGGCAACTTCATGGGAATTCCCACCGACTGCCCCACGCGGGAAAAGTTCGGCTGGACTGGTGACGCCGCCTGCGCGTTGGAGACTGGCTTGTGGAACTTCGACTGCACACATGGTCTGGACAGGCTGGCTAGGATAATCTCTGACCTGCAACGGCCAGACGGCAACTTCCCGACGCATGGCCCCACCACCCTGTGGGGGTTTGGAGAAAGCAATCCAGGGTACAGCCGATACATGTATGACTTCTGCTATAAGAACTATCTTTTCAGGGGCGATGACGCGCCGATGCGCCGCTACTACGACGCATTGCGGAGGGGAATGGACTTCTTCGAGGAAATCTCCAGGGAGGACAATCTGATACGCACCTTCGGCTATGGTGACTGGTGCAATCCTGACTATGCGCCCGCAAAGGCAGGTGCGCCAACCAGGTCTCCCGTCGCCATTGAAAGCTGCTTCTGGTTTACCATATTGAAGGAAATGTCCTTCATCTGCAGGCATCTTGGCCATGAGGACGACGCACAGCATTACAGCGATTTGTCGCAGGACGTCAGGGAGGCTATACTGAGTTGCTTCTACAATGTGGAGAAAGCCGTCTTTGACGATGGCTTCTGGAGCTCGACGGCACTGGCGTTGAATGCGGGGATAATTCCAGAGCAGGACAAGGCGGCGCTGGCGGGAAAACTGGTCGAGGAGGTGCGGCGCAACAGCCATAAATGCAGGTTCGGCATAGTTGGCGCGGAATGCGTGCAGCTTGCTCTGTCGGAGGCGGGCTATGCATCCGACGCATACAAGATGGCCGTTCAGCCAGAGTACCCTGGCTGGGGCAATCTTGTCGCGCGTGGTGCCACCACGCTATGGGAAATGTGGGCGGGCAATGCATCATGCAATCACATAATGATGGGAGGCGTGTCCGCCTGGATGTTTAGATGTCTAGCGGGAATGTATCCTGCGGAGCCTGGTTTCAGTAGAATCAGACTTGCGCCTACGCTGATACCTGAGTTGAACGAGGTCTCTGCAAGCCATGCGACGCCATTGGGCAGGCTCTCCTCCAAGTGGGTTCGCAGCGGCAGACAGTTCAGATGCACATTCGAGGTGCCGAGGGGCGCTATTGCCGAAGTGCGTCTGCCTGGCATCGACGAATGCATCCAGGGCAATGCGGAATATGTGGTGACAATTGAATAGTTTAATATTTTCAAAACTAGCGCGTTTGCGCTAAGAGACGGGCGTATTGCCAACGCCAATATGTTCAGTTGATGCGTAGTATTTCGATGAAAGTTTTGATATTATCTCCAAAATGTGAAGTAATGACTTGACGCCCATCAGGAAAGATAGTGCATCTGCCAAAGTGCTTGATTTGGTAACGTTATCTACACGGAAACGTTCCCCTGCGGACGCGGCTGAACGCGGAAGCTGGCTATTCAGGAAAAGATTAAATTCCTGTGAACTGCCGTATAAACGGCAGTTTGCTTCTGTGTATTCTGTGGACTCAAAACCTACCCTCATGGGGAACAGAGCATATTGCGAAAAAACTCAACAAATCGTCATTTCGTTTCAAATTTAACTTCCATTGATTTTACATCCTTCAGGTCTTCCTTGTCCATATCCAATGAGAAAACTGTACCATCACTATTGCAATAATACCCTCCATATATCATAAATTCGGGGGAAATTGTTCTATTATCATGAGCCAACAAAGCTCTATTGCATTCTTCTGTTGAAATAACAATATCATTCCCGTCTTTATCTTTTAGTGATAATACACAATTTATTTTTTTATACAACTTAGCAAAATAAGAATCAAGTGTTCGTGTTTGTGGAAAAGCAAAAGCAACGAACTTTTGCATTGAAGGATTATATCTTTTGCTTACATTAAGAAATATTACTATTTCATTTGGGTTCATAGGAACACTAGGCTCCGGACGAAAATGCTCAGCACGACTAATTTTCTTAACAACGGTATATTCTTGATTAACGGTTGGCAAACATCTTACTTCGAATCTTTCTTTTTCTTCTATTATGTTTTTTTCTACATAGAAACACAAATCATAGTTTCTTTTATTAAATTTATTACTTGGTGAAACAACTATTTCATCCGATTTATGTAAACAAGTTTTATCCAACACATCATATAAATATGGCAATACTTCATCAACATATTTCTTATGGTCAAATGTTATGGCAACGCCAATCCTGACTGTGACAGTATTCCCATCCTTTTGAGGAATGGCTGTTAACTGTGCCTCTGAACCAGTGCGGCCCTGTTCATCAACAAACGTCGGCAAGAGAAAATCCACAGGCTTCAGCAAATCCAAGGCATTCATCAGAATCTGTTCTGAGTCCTCCTTGCGAATCTCCTTCGTCACCATCTGCGCCCACACGTTTTCCATTCCCTTGACTTCATTTCGCAGGATTTTGGACTCCTCCAGTTTTTTCCTAAGCTTTTTCTGCTCGACGGTGGCCCTGATGGTGATTTCAAACAGGCCTGCCTGGTTCTGCGCCGCAGGCTTCAGAACATCGTATTTTGTTATAAAGCCGTCGCTGTACGTCAAGACGTTGTCCTTTATCACCTTGTCGTTTTCAACCATGGTTTCGGCATTCATCAAGACACCGACGACCTGTTGAACCGCCTGGACAAAAGCATCCTTAAGAGCCGCGTCAGCCGACATGCCTATTCCCCGTGAAATGGCGACAGAGGTGTTCGTCTCTTCGGCAAACAAGGCATTTCCTGCAAGAAACAAAACAAAAGATAAAAGAATCAAAAATGTTTTTTGACGCATTATTTTTTTCTCCCGATGAAAAGATGAAGTTGTTGATTATCCTACTTAATCAATTTCCTTATATCGCTCTGGCGAAAAACCACTGCATAGCGGAAAATCCCATCGTCAGCCAACTCTTTTTCCACGACTCTATTGCGTAGCCTGAAGTTTGTTGGAAGAGACGGAAAGTTCTTTTGCAAAAGTGCCTTGACCCGCAATAGTGCTGTTCCCTCACGATATTGAATGTCTTCTTTTTTCGTGTCTATTACCACGATAACGTAAACAAGTCCTTGGTAATCATATACACCCTGTGGTGCAGACGGGCTTGATTCATATATTTCTATTGCGTCATAGTATTTGTCTTCTTCGTCAGACTTGTAGGTCGGCGCAAAGGTATTTGTCATACGATTTACAGAAGTAACGGAAAGAGGAGGGCGTGACTTGGTGACTCCAGCACATCCAACGCATAACAAAAAGACTATGCAATCCAAAAGAAGAAACCGTCGAATCATATATTTACGCTCGTGGTTGTTGATTGAGCTTTGGCACACTGGCTGGCCAGTGTGCCACTCACGATTCAGTTTTTAGAAATCGTCTCCGACGTTCGTGTCACCGCTGAAAGCACCAGAAGTCGATTTCTTGTCCTTCTTTGTGTTCCCATTGCCATTGTTAAGAACCTCAATGCCCTTTTTCGCTGGCTGACGCTTCTGAAGTTCACCATTGATGTTCTTTTCCTGCTGGCCATAGCCTTTCTGGAAATCCTCTGTCCTATTCTGTGAAGCCTTGTCTGCTGCTTTGTTGGCAGCTTTGCGTCCGCGTTCCACGGTCTGGTGTTGGTTGTCCATCACCTTTGTTGCATAATTGATTTTTTCAATTTCAAGAGCCGTCTTGGCATCATTGGGATTGATACCATACACAGAGACATAAATAGTACTGCCAGTAATCGGGTGCTCAACCTCATCGCTGAACAGAGACTGCATTCCACGAATCGTCTTGTTTTTGAACGACTGTGTCAGACGCTCTGCGTATGACTCTGCGACAACATCATTCTGGACTTTTTCATTGCCTCTGCTTTCCAAGGCTGTCCTGGCCATCTTGTAGCTCTCTACATCCGCCCAGACACAGAATGCAGCCATCTGCTGGGCGTATAAATCTGCTATCTGCTTGTTCTTCCTACGTTCTGTAGAAGAAAGATCATCATCGTAGGAACGCGCAGAAATACCTAAAAACCAGCGATTGCCTTCTGCATCAATATACTGGCGTGGTCCAATCATTGTAGCAGGGTTCTGGTCTTCAAGCCAATCCTGAACAGACTTGGCATCAGCGGATGGTTTGACAGTATATTCCTCACCACTCACGATTGCCCGTGCAGAACGCTCCATGACCATGCTCCAGCAGAGCATGACGGCGACCTGGTATATGCTGTTGCTCTCATTCCAGGATTCAGTCTGCATGATGACAGATGAACCGTACAGTGGCATACTGGCCATGGATTCAACTGCACTTTCCTGACGTTCCCTGACAGATGCCTGCATCGCCTCTGCCTTATCCTGAAGATCAGAATATCTCTTTTTGGAGATTTCCAGTTGTTTCTTCAATTGCTCAAAACGTGCGATTTTGGCTTTATCCCGTTCGTTTTTTCTATATTCGATATCCAGTTTTTTTATCAGTGCCGCCATCAAATCGTTTAGCCGTTCGCCAAACGTGGTTCCGCGTAGCATGTCGGCTTCAGCCTTGTTTGTCTGGTCAAGAAGTTTCGCAAGCTCTTCTTTTTCAATGGCAATCTCTTTGTCAAGTTGAGCACGTTCTGCACCCAGAGCCTTGTTGACATCAGAGCCTGGCATACTGGCTATGTCAATGGCGGACATTTCCTGGTTGATAGTAGAGATGATATCGACTTTAGCCGTAAGGTATGCCTTTTTGACAGCCATCTCACGCTTAACAAAAAAATCCTTGTCTCTGGCAGGATCAGTTGTTTTGAACTCAGCACTTTCGATGACGATTATGCGTTGTTTCTTCTTGTCCCATCCTTGCTTCCAGTCTTTAGCCTTGACTTGTTCTTTCAGAAGTTTCGTTGCATTCTTAAACTTCTTGTCAGCTGGTGCAGGAGCCGATTCCTGTGCTTCCCTAACAGCCTCGATACCTGCATCAGAAACAGTTTGTTCTGGCATCCCTGTTTCTTCAACCTGATTATTGGCTTCATTGTCGTCATTATCCTGTGCATAGACCTGCGTAGAAAGCATAAGTCCAATTCCAGCTACAAGAATAATCAAAAACATTTTACTAATGGTCATCTTTCACTCCTGGTAATAAAAAAGCGTTGCTCATCATGCCAGAACCACGGCTACCACACCGCCATACAAAAGCACAACAAAACAACGCCCAAGCAGGAGCGTGCCTAGATTGCGTCTTGTATGTGTAATGACAAAAGTGGTAGTTTGGTTCTTACGCAAGACACTTAACCTGGACAAGGCCAGGCCTATTTCAAAGAGTTATTGCATCGTTATGTATTTTGGGTACACCTCCTATAAGCAAAAAACAAAATGACTAACTAGGCAGGGCATTCTGCTACCATTATTCTAGATACTAATATACCATCTAAAAAACGATTTGTAAACAATCAAAGGCCGATTTCTTGAAATTTCTTGATTTTTCAACGCTATGAATGACGTGACGCAATGAGAATACTACCCAGTCATGGGCTCCTGCCCATGACTGATCCCCTGTGCCTTTTTTCGTAGAAACCGTTTTCAAAAATGTGAGGATATGATTTGACGCACATCTGGAAAGATGGTACTGTAGTACATCTGCCAAAGTGTTTGATTGGGAGAAATCGGAGTTCCCTATGAAGACAACAAACGACATAATTCTGCAGGTAGCCATGGAGCAGTCCGCTATTGACGCGAATTGCAATGCAGAGGACTTTTTGCGCCTTGAGAACGTCATCGCCCTCTCCAAACCAAATCCGTTGGCGAGAAAATATCTGAAATTGCCCCATGTGTGCAATCTGATTTCGTATGGAAACAACGTCGTTGCAAGCATCAGCAAGGAATATAGGGACATTGTGTCGGCCTATATCGACAAATATCCAGCAGGGCATTGTTTCGAGACTCCCAATCTTCATGTTCTGAATGACGCCTTCCAGAAACATGGTTTTCGGGCGTGTTTCATGGCTGAATATTTCCTGCCCGACATACAGTGCTTGAATATTTTGCCGTGCGACTATGAAACAAGAATTCTGGCAGTTGCGGATTTTGGCAGCTTGTACACAAAAGAATGGAGCTGCGCACTTTGCGAAGATAGAAAGGAACTTGACGTTCTGGGCGTCGGGGCGTATGACAAAGGCAGGCTCGTCGGCCTTGCGGCCTGTTCCGCCGACTGCGATTCGATGTGGCAGATCGGCGTTGACGTGCTTCCTGAATACCGTAGGCAGGGCATAGCATCAGCCCTGACAAGCAGATTGGCGGTGGAAATATTGGAACGCGAGAGGGTTCCGTTCTATTGCTGTGCATGGTCCAATATCGGCTCGGCCAGAACCGCCATACGCAGTGGATTCCGTCCAGCATGGGTTGAAATGACTGTAAAATCGGCGGAATACGTCAACGGCATGAACAAATGACCTGCAAGAATTTGGCAGTGTGACAAAGGAGGGCGAAGACAAACAACACCTTTCAGGCACCTAATTTTCTGAAAACCCGCTGTGCGTTGTTGAATAGCACGTCTGACACGTGCCCCTTGGGCGTAGTATTCAGGATTGCGCGCAGCTGTTCATAGAAGAAGGTGGTGAAATTCACCGCATTTTTAGTATCGACAATCGAGGTGCCGACTGCGTAATCCTCACCCATAAGATAAGCATATTGGTCATTAATCTCCACTGACTTGCCACGCAGGAATGCAATCGGCGCATCACTGCCGAAGACAATGCGTTCTGCAGGGAAATGGTCAAATGTGTATTTAAGGACACCCTCGTGATTCAGCATGGCTGTGTCAAAGTATGCATTGGGATATTTCACGAAGTCATCGATATTTGACTGATAGATATTCTTCATAAAATATGCACGGCCTATATGTGCGAAGACAAAGCGAACATTCGGGTACTTCTCGCACAATTCCAGCATCTGGCGCTGGTTGACCTTGTCTGCAAAGCGTCCAGAACGCGGTATATGCAGGGTTACAGCGAGCCCCTTCCTGTCAAGCATAGCCAGTTGCTGCGGAGTTAGCATATCGTTAATTTCCACTTCATTGGAGGTCTTGCCATAGAATGCGGCGGCATAATTCCAGTATGGCTTCACACCCACTGCGCCAGCACGGTCAATACGTTCCTCCACTAGTTCGGCGGCATCCGCAGGGGAAATCAGCACATTGATAGAATCACCTGGTAGTGCTCCGTCAGGCGTCTTGCTTCTGTCCGCCGCATTATTGGGCATGCCAAAGCAGTTCAGATGGCACTCCTGCTGAGGAAGCAGCTCAGCCATGATATCGCGCCACATGGACAAGGTAAACTCGCCGCCAAAACGGTTGGCGCAATTTTTGTCAGGAAAACGAAAATCCGCTGGATAATCAGCTTTGCTCCAGATATGAACGTGCGCATCGAACAGCTTTTGGGGCAACCTAGGGGAGAGCTCCTCTTCATAGATGCGCCTGTCATTGTCATTTGTCAGCATAATACTTATTCCTCCAACTTGTCCAATGCCTTGCCAATTGCGCTCATAACAATGCCGAGCGCCTTTTTACTGCATATCAGCGGCGGCTTCATAAGCGCGGCGGGCGGACAATCCGCCTTGTACGTCTGTGCGCTCACATCTATGCAATATTCATTGCACATGGTCTTGCAGAACGCAACCGCCTTCTCCGTATCCATGAAAACCAGGGCGGAAAGAAGTCCCTGACCTTCGATGCGGCGCACCAGACCTGCATGTTTTGCGGCTATTTCCTCCAGTGCCGCACGCCATTGCGTTCCAATCTCTCTGATGTAATCCACATTCGCCTCGGAGAAGCGCATTGTAATCAAGTTTGCTAGACTGGCGATTTCCTCCTGACCATTGGTGACCAAAGCACCGAACAGGTTCAGGTTGTCCATTTCAGCTGTGGTAATAATTCTGCTGGCGGGATACATGCCACCAGGGAAGCCCTTGCCCACCGAGACAAAGTCAGGCTTCAAGCCATATTCCTTGAACAGGAACATTTCTGGCGACCACATGCAGCTTTGTATCTCGTCCACAAAGCATGGAATGCCGCGGCTGTGGCATAGTTCATAGCACTGATTTATGTAGGCCTTGTCAAGTTTGATAGCACCATAGTTCATTAGGACAAGCTCATGTATGAAACCAGCGATCCTTGTGCTTCCTGCATCGTATTTTTCAACGGCTGCCTTGAAGCCCTCATAGTCATTTATCGGTACGCCGACCGCCTTGATCAAGCCAGCCGCCTCCATGCCTGCATACATCTCGCTCCACATGCCACGCAGCATCTGGGTGAAAATGGTGGTGCCATGATAATTTGCCTCGCGCCCGTTGCGGTAGTCTCCCATCACCAGGAACACAGGCGTGCACCCGCTGTGGACTGGCGCATCAAAATGCGGCTGCAACTTGTAGAAGCGCGCCAGCATCATCTTGAATGCCGCCTCGCATGCCAGGCTGCCAGTCTCCAGATTGATCACGCGGTTCAGTACGTGCGGCTCCTTGGAGGCAATCACCGCATCCAGGGCTGTGCAGTCTTCGCGGGCAATGCCATTGGCCACACGTACAAGCTCACGCTCTAGAACGCGGGTGATATGACCGCGCGTGTTGTTGTGCGTGATATTGGAGATTCCAATTTGATTTGCCAGATGAAGCAGCTCGTACCCAGGAAAACCATGCCCCAGGCTGGCCTGGTAGTGTTCGCTTTTGCCTATGAAATAAAGACGTCCGTCCTCGCCTATGCGAAGGAAGCCCAGCGATGCAATGGGAGCCATGGAGGCATGCAGCGCCGCATCAAATGCGGTTGTCCCCGCGCCGCGAACACTGTTGTCGAAGGATGCGCAAACTTTTTCGCCCAGTTTGTCAAGCAAGGCATCCAACCTCGCACCAAATTCCTCTGGATAAAAATCCACTTTCTGGCAGGCAAGTGCATCCAGTTCACTGGCACTGCCAATGCCAAGTACACTCGCCGCCATGCAAACTGAGCTTATATAATCAGCACCAAGCATATCCTTTAGCGACAAGGATAGGCTCTTTAACTTCATTTCCTGCATTTTCTTGACTCCTCTATATGAAAACGTGCAAAACAATACCACAAATCAAAATGGTTTCAAGCCGCACTCGCAAAAAAAGATTGAAATGTATCATTTTTTTTAATATTTTACCTCTAATAAGTACCATTTTCTAGTATAAAATGATTGTTTCAAAAGAAAAATAATCAAAATATTACATTTTACTATTGATAAATACGCTAAGACATGGTATAATTATTCCCGCAAACAAGAAAGTGTCTATTCTGTGAGTTCTAGATCTCCAGAAACCCCAGAAAAATAGCGGTGACACGAATGGGAAAGTGTGAAAAAAACAGAGAGAAGATATTGTCGTTGCTCTGCCAGCATGGCAGGCTGAGCATTGCTGACGTGGTTGCCGAGCTGAATGCATCGGAGGCCACGGTACGCCGCTATTTTACCATGATGGAGAAGGACAGCGAACTTATCAGGACATATGGTGGCGTTTGCCTGCCGAGTTCCACAAATGCGGCTGAATACCATTTCAAGCGCCAGTCCATCACGAACATAGCAGAGAAAAAGGCGATTGGCCTGGAGGCAGCAAAGCTGATTTGTAGCCATGATAGGCTTTTCTTTGATTCAGGCACCACGGTGCGTGAATGCGGCAACTTTCTGGCCAATTTCATAAATCAGAAAATGGTGGGCGACATATCCGTCACAACCAATTCCCTTGTCTATAGCGAAGAACTTGTGAAATGCTGCCGTTACTGCCTATTGGGCGGCACGCTGCGCATGCAGCGCATGGACGTGTGCGGTCTGGCAACGCTGGAGAACATGGCAAAATACAACTTCACAAAAGCTTTGCTCGGCGCAGACGGCATTTCGCCTGACGGGCAGCTCTATACCACGGATGAAGATACATCACTGCTGGCGACAGCAGCCCTTAGGCAAAGCCAGCAGGCATTCATTCTGGCAGATGCCTCAAAACTGGGAAATGTCTCATTCGCAGCATATGGCACGCTCAAGGGCCCCTCATTCACGCTGATCACAGATGAAAATGCGGACAAAAAGCTGCTGGAGCAATTCCGCAAAAATGGCGTTAACATCATTGTCGCGGGTGCAACAACACCCCAGAAAAAGAGAAATAAACAGGAGTGAGACTTATGGGAATAAAACTTGGAATGCTTGGACTTGGACAGTTCGGCAGCAATTTCGTCAAACTTTTCAAGGCACATCCTTTGGTGGATAAGATTGCCCTCTGCGACTGCGAGCCAACCAAGCTGAAGACATTTACGGAAGACCCCTTCATGCAGGACAAGCTGTCCATAAGCGAGTGCTGCACTTCGCTGGACGAGTTGGTTAAGAAGGATCTGGATGCAATTGCAATCATCACGCAACCCTGGCTGCATGCGCCTCAGTGCCTTCAGGTGCTTAATTCAGGCAAGCACGTCTATAGTGCAGTTCCGCTGATTCAACTGCCAGACGACAATGAGGTGCTGGACTGGTGCCACAAGCTAGCCGAGGCGGTCAAGCGCACGGGATGCCAGTATATGCTGGGCGAGACCACCATCTACCGCCCCCAGACCATGTTCTGCCGCCGCAAGGCATTGGCAGGCGAATTCGGTGAGTTCGTGTATGCTGAAGGCGAATACGTCCACGATGTGGATGGCAATGCCAATGGCTGGGCAAACCTGCGCAATGTGATGAAAAACCGCACCACGGGCACGATTGGCGAGCAATACAACGCCATCATGGAGCCCTATTTCTCCAAAGGCATAAAGCACAGCCCTATGAGTTATCCCACCCATTCGGTCTCTGGTCCGATACATGTCATGCAGACCAGGGCCATCAAGGTCAGCGCCTACGGTGTCCGCAACACGAACAATGACCCCTTCTTCGACCGCTATGACATGTCGAATATATTTGCGCTGTATCAACTGGCCAACGGAACGTCGCTTCGCATAGCCGAATGCCGTGAAATCGGAGCCACCAGCTTTGACCGCCAGGAATCGGAGATATTCCGCATATTCGGCAAGCAGGGCAGCTTCTCCAGAAACGTATGGCAGAACAATTGCCGCACCGTGGCTGGCACGGCGCAGCCAATCATGGAAAACGTGCCGAATCCTTCGGACAAGGCATGGCCCTGGGCTGGCTACAAGGAAATGACTCCAGCGGAAATGCGCACGCCGCTGCCGCCAGAGGTACAGGCCGCTTTCAAGCCAGTCTGCAATCCAAATGCCACGGCAAAGGACGACTTCCAGCCAACTGACCACGGCGGCAGCCACCCCTATCTGGTGCATGAATTCGTTTGTTCTGTCGCAGAGCAGCGCGAGCCTGCGATTCCCATCAGAGAGGCGGCCCACTACATGGCTATGGGCATCGCCGCGCATAAATCCGCCCTGCGAGACGGTGAGATTACAAAAGTTGAGCTGTTTGATTGAGCGATGAAGATGCTGTGTAAAGTATTAGCGGCGACACTGGTATCAAGCATTTTGCTGGTGGCGGATGAGGCCATAACTGCGCTTCCTGCAATCAAGGCGCCCGTTTTGGATGGGGTAATCAGCGAGGACGAGTGGAATGGCTCGGCAACAGGCGTATTCAGGGAAAACCGAGGCTGGAATCTCCCGCAACAGCCCACGACGTGGTTTGCCGCCTGCGACAAGGAAAACCTTTACTTCGCGTTCAAGTGCATGGAATCCGACATTGCTGGCATACGCAAGTCATTCGCGCACATTGAGGAAAGGGACAGTGCCATCTACACCGATGACTGTATCGAACTTTTCATCGACCCATTCGGCAACGACAAGGGGGGCCTTTTTCACTTCGCAGTCAACACCAATGGAATAATCTATGACGATTACAACGGCGACATTGCCTTCCAGAGCGGAATCAAGGTGGCATGCAAGGTGGAAAAGGATTCCTGGACCATGGAGATTCTGCTTCCATTCGCCGATTTGGGCATTGTACCAAAAGGCGCTGAGCTTCTGCGCATGAACCTAGGACGTGAACGCCAGGGCGGCATACGTCCCGAATATTCCTGCCTTGGCGAGGGCAGCGGCGGATTCGCCAGCAGAAACAGACTGGTCGCATTCCGTCCATTGCCATTCGGAAAGGCTTTGCCCCCCGTCACATTCAAGGCATTGGGCTCGCCTCTGGCGACGGAGTTGTGCTTCTGCAATACCGACACCGCCAGCAAGAACAGCTTCAATGTGATTATGGAGCCTTTTGACAAGGAACACAATAAAATCAGGGACTACAGGCTGAAGACCACGCCAGGAGAGGAGACTGTTTTCGAGTACAGCATGGTTCTTGGTACCCATAAGCTGGCTGGATACACTTTCAAGGTGCTGGATTCTGAAGACGACAACAAGGCCATTTATTCCAATATGTTCATTTTCCCCGAACTGGCAGCGGAAAAAAGGTTGCTTGCAATGGCAATTGAAAAGCCGCTCTTTACGGAACTGCTGGGTAAGGCTTTCCCGCCACGGAGGGATTTCCACGGCTTCCAGTGGGTTTTCGGCGCAGGCAATGCAGGCAATATGCAACAATTCGCGCTGCAGAAAGGTCTCCCTTATTCCAACTATGATATTGCAAAGGAGCATAAGGAGACTGGCATGGCGAACTACGCAAACGTCACCATGATTTCTTGGCTTAACACGAACCTCTATTGCGAAGAACTGAAAACGCCTATTGCCTCAATGCCCCGCGTCCTGGATAAGAACATCACGTGCGGCCTCAGCTTTCGACTGCTGGTCATTCCAGAGATACGCAGGCTATGGCTAGAGGATGTCAAGACCATCGCCTCCAGGGGCGCCAGGCTGATTGTCTGGGGAGATGAGCTTGCCGAGGTGCTGGAAAGCCACATGATAAGCGAATATCAGAAGATGCCTGACAATCAGGCGCTCAAGTCATTTGACTCCATGATAAAGCAAAAGTACGGCCAGGGCAAATACGGAATTCCAAAGACCATTGAGGAAAGCAACCCATTGGCATGGATTGCCTACAGACGCGCGCTCAATGACGAGTTGGTAAGCATGTACCGCGAAGGCTACAAACTGGCGAAATCCATCAACCCAGATATAATCGTGGTATCTGACGACCCAGTCGGAAACCAAAGCAAACTATACAGCTACTCTGATTGGAAAGACGCAGTTGACATCGTGACACAGCAGCTCTACCCCAAAAACAGCCCCAATATCGACAGCTTCGGCTTCATCACACGCTACATGGCAACGCTGTCTGGCGCCAAAGAGGTATGGCCTTGCCCCCATGTGGAGGAATATGCAGCCTCCTTCACTCCGCAGGAAGTGCTGTATAAGTTGTCTGGTGCGGTAAGGAGCGGCGCCACTGGCTTCCACTACTACCTGCACGACACTACTGGCGCCAACAGCAACAAGAAATACTTGTGCCATGAGCGCTGGGGCGCGCCCGATCGCTATGCAGTGGAAATCGGTGCGCAGAAGCTGCTGGCGACAATGCCTCGCCTCGCCTTCCCAGGGTATGATACCGCTGTCTTCACCGCCACGGATTCCCTGCGCGCAATACCTGGCCTTATGTTCCGCCGTCCGCCTGAGCAGGACATGTATCTGCATGGTTTTCTAGGCTATGGAGCAGGCGTAAATTACCGTTTTATCAACGAGCTGACTTTGGACAACTTGTCGCAATACAAGCTCATCGCCACAGTGGAAAACGCTTATCTAGCCCGAGAGGCGTTCAATGCCCTGAAACAATATGTGCATGACGGTGGTATTCTGCTGGTGCTGAACCAGAACGCCTTTTCCTCTACGCCAGAAGGAGCTGACATGAAAGCGGACAGCGCAGCCTTCACTGGAGCGACTGCAGTTGGCGACAGTGCTACGCCAGCCTACTTCACCTACGCAGGACAGAAGGTGCCTGTCACTGCAATTCGCTGCGCTAAACTGAAAGTCGCCCCTGGCGCAATAGTTACGGCAGTATTCGCCAATGGAGACCCTGCAATCATAGAAAACGCCTTCGGCATGGGAAAGGTTTTCACGTTGGCAGCGAATCCCTGCGGTTCAAAGCTGGCTGGCAGTTCTGAGTGGAAGAGCTTCTTCCTCAACTTCTGCAAAAACTGCGGTGCAAAGACGCAATGCGACATCTGGCGCTTCCAGCTGCCAGATTCTCTGCTGCCAAAGCAGGAACCCATACAGGGCAAGTGCATCACCAACAACTTTGTCAAGTGGGAGCATTTCAACCCGACCACGCCTTGCAACGACACCATCACGGGTAGCTATACACTTTCGCCTGAACCAACATATTCAAAGGACAGCTCCCCTGGCAAGGTCCCATTCTCCAAAGGCAAGCTTACTGACAGGCCCAAAGCAGTAGTGGGACTTAGTGCCTGCCGAGGCAAAAGCACCTGGAGGGACTGGACCGTTGCATGGAAGGACATCGCAGAGCCAATTTCCATCAAATGCGATTGGTCCGAACCACGCGACATCTCTTGCATAAAGTTTTTTGTGGCTGGGACATGGCGTGATGCAAAACTGGAAATCGGCGGCAAGAGCTATGACTTCCCCTGTCCAGCAGACTTCAACAAAGATCCTGTGAGCGTGCGTGAGGTCATCATGCAGCTTCCCATACCTGTCAAGGAGACGCAATTGAACATTACAATCGCCCCTGACAAGAGTAGCCTCACCATAGCGGAAATGGAAATATGGTCTAAATGATTTTTGAAGAAACCTCAAATAATATCACAAAAACAAAAGGAAACAAGAAAATGCACACAATGAAAAAACGATTCACCCTCATTGAATTGCTGGTGGTTATTGCAATCATCGCGATTCTGGCGGCGATGCTGCTGCCTGCACTGAGCAAGGCCCGCGAAAAGGCCCGCGCCATCAGCTGCACCAGCAACCTGAAGCAGATCGGCGTCTCAAGACGCATGTACACAGATGACTTCGACGGACATTTCATCCCCTGCGCAGAACCCTCCTTCACCAGTGGCACCAATTACAAGACCTGGGTGGCATTGATGGCAAACTCAAGCCTCGGCCTGAATTACCTGCCAGATACCAAGAGCTTTGTCTGTCCAAGCGCGGAAATGTGGACCCATTCCAATGGCTGGACCATACTCCATGGCGCATCCAGTGCATCAGGCTATGTCTGGATTTACACCAACTATGGCTACAACTGGCGCTGGCCTGGCGGCGGCGGTGGAAAAGGCACCTGGGGCAATGGTGCATACAATCGCGGCTACCCACCCAAGGAAGCCTTGGTTAAGAACTCGCCTTCTGAACTCGTGCTGTTTGCCGACAGCTATCTGATCGAAGGCGGTGACACCAAAACTGGATACAATCGGGGAGACTATGCCCTGTGGGCAAGCTATGCTTCTGATATCGTTGGCTACATCGGACCTCGCCACCAGAGTGCCGTCAATATCTCGTATAGCGATGGACATGTCGGCTCCGCCAAGGGTACCAGCACCGCCCCGCTCGCTTGTGCAAGAAGCATCCGCGAAAGCGGTGCCCTTAAGCCCGACACCTGCTGGACTGGAGGCATGCCCAATTCATATTGATCCACAAGTATAAAACAGGGAAACCAGTCCATCCTTGATCTGGTTTCCTCTGTTTTTTATGAATGCTCTGTTCCCCAAGGTTAGTTAATGAAAGCGGCAGCGCACGAAGTGCGCAACCATGCGTAACCCCACGTAAGCACCCGTAAGGGCGCGCAGCGTGGGGGAGGAAGGATTCCTGAACTTAGCGCCCGCAAGGGCGCAACAAAAAACGTTGCAATTACCTAATTTATTGATATCGCAATGAACGGCAAATATCGTATAGGCATTGATGCAGGGACAAGCGCCTTTAAGGCGGCGCTCATTGATGAAGCAGGCAATACACTGGCAACTGGCGAAAAACAGCTGGAGCTTGTCAGAGAAGATTCCACTGTGGAGATGGATGCCATTTCATACAAGAATGCATTGTATGAACTGCTGGGCAAGGTGGCAGGCAATTATGCCAACGATATTGCAGGCATAGCAATTTCTGGCGCAGCTGGCTCCACTCTTATGCTGGACAAAAATGACAGGCCATCCGAAATTATATCCTGGCTGGACAAACGTTGGGAAGGGCGCATTCCAGAATGCCTCAATGGCATCTGCGAGGCAGAACTGCGGCAGCGAACTGGTTGGCCTTGCCTGAAGTCGTTCCCGCTTGCCCACATCGCCTGGTGGCAACTCAACAAACCTGAGCAGCTAAACAACGCAAAGTGGATCGGCTTGTGTACAGACTACCTTATCTTCTCACTTTGCGGTAGAAATGCAATGGACTATTCCACTGCAACCACAATGCATCTTGTTGACCAGCAAAGCAGAACATACTGCCTGGACTACATAGACAGGCTCGGCATCCGAAGGGAGCAGCTAAGCCCGTTGATGCCCTCTGGCACCTATATAGGAGAACTTACAGACGAAGCCTCACTGGCAACTGGCATTGCCAAGGGAACAAGGGTATTCACGGGTGCATTCGATCACCCTTCCGCCGCAAGAGGCTGCAACATTAAAACGGAAGATGAAATGCTGCTTTCATGCGGCACATCCTGGGTTGCATTTGTGCCTATCGCGAACAGGGATTGGATTATATCGCACAGGCTGCTGTGCGACCCGTTCCTCTCCATGGAAGGCGGTCCCTACGGAGCCATGTTCTCCATCGAAGGACTTGGGCAAAAAATCGACAAACTTGTCACCGAGCATTTTTCTTATGGCACAGAAGACAAATACAGCCTGTTCAACCAGCTTGCCGAAGCAGCAGGTGATGCATGCATTGATGAAATTGACATGCTTGCTGACACCGTGCCTGCCTTGCCTAAAGAACGTCTGGCAAGGGCAATCATGAATGGGTGCGCTGCGTTCTTTGCCAGGCACCTTGCAAAACTGGAATTGCCAGTAAAGACAAGGCGCGTGGTATTGGCAGGCGGCCCTGCCAAAAGCCGCATCTGGCCCAGCATAATCCAGAAATACACACAATTTAACATCGAGGTCACAGACAGCTTCACAGGCGCCAGAGGCGCCGCGAAATTTGTGTTCCTCTAGTGGGGTGTACTCGGGGTGTCCTAAGTGCTAGTACGTTGATTTTAGTATCTTTACCTTGAACAATGCATTACAATCCCATCTTTTCCAGCTCATACCACACATCATCACTTTTTATTTGCCCCTGAATATAGAGTATAAATTGTGGGTTCTTTATGGAGGTATCCAATAAACCGTTTTTTTCTTAATGCCTGTTTTATTTCATAAGTCGTGCCATTGGGAAGCGTGATGAAGATTGTTCCGCCATCATCGTTCTTCACACGGATATTTCCGTTGCCTATTTGCAGAGCCGTTTCTCCTGAGGTAATTTTCACTTTGCAGCCTTCGAGGAAAAAACATTTGTTGTCGCCTGGGCATATATGCGTCCCATTCAGACGGAATTTCTGCACAAGCGAACGATTTCTGCGATGGTTCAGGAGCCTGGTGCTGGCGCAAAGCGAGTGTATGCGCGAAAAATCCAGTTCCCTGCTCCATTCCGCTGAATAGAAGTCTGTTAGGACGAGATGCAACTGTTTTGCCGCTCCGCGTTTTTTCAACTCCGACATCATTCGTTTTAGGGCGGTGCGGTCGCCTTGTTGAAGAATTATCGCAGTCTTTCCGTTGCCAGGAAGAAATGCCACGCATGCAGGACGCGATTTCTCCCCGTTCACAGCAAGGAGTTTTCCGCCCTTGTCGAAACGGCAAAGGTTGCAGGCAATCAGGCCATTCAGTACAAGAAAGGTCAGCAGGCGAAGTTTGGCGGGGCGCATTTTGCTCAACGCCAGAAATAGCAATAGATAATAACACAGTGTGCGAAATGAGGAGAGGGTAGGGCATTCGCGGTAAAGTCCATCTGAAGCACCTAATTGACAGAGAATCAGCAATCCTTTAAGTATCACGGTCAGACATTTCCCCAAACAGATGGAGGCTTGTGGCCACGCCAGGCCAAGCAGGATTTTTGGGAGGAAACTGAAGATGAGGAGAGTGGCGAAGGGCGCCAGAAGCGCATTCACGAAAAGGGAGCCGAAGGAGATCATGCCGTTGAAATGCATCATCAGTCCACAACTTCCATACCAGGCGACGATGCTTCCGATGAAAACAGCGCAACCATTTCTCAGGACATTGAGAAAACGTCGATGGAATGTCCCCGCAGGCAACCACCAGCGGCGTTCGCATATCGTTTCGGTCAGGGATTCGGCATAGTCTGCGCCGCGAAGAAGCGTTGCGACAAGGATGAAAGAGAAAAGAAAACCGCTGTGCAGGAGGTATAGTGGGTTGACCACCAGAAGAACCAGGCCTGACAGGGCCAACGTGTTTTCGTTGCTGTGGCGCCGTTGACGATAGAACGCCAATGACATTCCAACTGCCATGAAATAGGAACGCAAGGCCGACGGGGCGCCTCCTGAAAGCAGAACATACGCCAGTAGTGCGGGCAGGGTCAGCAGGGCACGGTAGCGAAGGGGAATGCCAATGCGTCTTATGAGATAAAGCATGCTCATGCACAGCATCGTCACGTGCAGACCTGATATCGAGAAGATGTGCACCGAGGCAGATCGGACGAATACTTCCCTCGCTTTTTCGCTTAACTGTCTGCGTAGCCCCAAGGTCATGGCCGTATATATTGCGGCGCATTTTTCGTCGCTTATTCCGCTGGACAGCATCTCCGCGAGACGGGTGCGCCATTGGAGAAAACCTCCCCAATATCGGCTCCATCCCGTTGCAGGATGTTGTTCAAGTATTTTCAGCGTCACGCATCTTTGCCGTATTCCTTCTATCTTGCTGTAGAGGGTGTAGGGACTGTCGTTGTCGAATTCGAGGATGGCTCCGTCCAATGTCAACAGGTCGCCGTAGTGGATAATCGCTTGCGGAGGAAAAGAGCCGAGCAGCTTGCCGTGGCAGTCAATCCACCCTTTCTCGTTTTGAATGCTGGTTATGGTGAGGTGTGCTGTTTTTCCCAGTTTGGATTCATTTGGGACGGAGCAGACTTGGCAGCGGATGATGGCGCGGCATTCCCTGCGTCGGAGATATTTTATGTAGGTCTGCCAGGGGGCTTGCATATAGAGTGTCCCCCATAGACAGCCTGCCGCCAGCGCAAGAAGCAAGAAAAGACTACGCCTGTATGCGCTGAAAAGCATCCCAGACACCAAAAGAAGCAGCAAGGCTGGTAGGCGTAGGGAAAGCACAGGCGAGGCTATCCCCAAAATATACTCCAGCAGGACGGGAACGCAGGGGCATACTCGAAAATAGGCTTCCAGCCCTTTGTTGTTTTCTGATGGGATATTCATTGGTGGTATTTATGGCTGATATATGAATTCAATAATAGTATATTACTGATTCTCTAAAATGCAAATTAGTTGTCAATTAAGACAATGGTCGTATTAAGAAAGCACAAATAAAAAATATGCAAAAATAATTTTGATAAAATTAATTTGCATAAACGCTAATATATGTTAGATTATTTATAAGGAAAACACAATATGGACTCTCGCATCTACATCGCTATTGATCTTAAGTCATTCTATGCCTCGGTGGAGTGCGCCGACAGGCACCTCGACCCCTTGACGACCAACCTGGTGGTGGCGGACAGGACGCGGACGGACAAGACCATTTGCCTTGCCGTTTCGCCGCCACTGAAAGCCTGTGGCATCCCTGGACGAGCACGGCTCTTCGAGGTGATCCAGAAGGTGCGGGAGGTGAATGCGTTGCGGCGGATTCATGCCCCCGACCGATGCTTTACAGGGAATTCCTGCAATGCACATGAACTGGTCGCCAATCCTGCCCTGGCGCTTAATTACATCGTGGCTCCCCCGCGGATGGCACGGTACCAGGAGGTCAGCAGCAGCATTTTTGCCATCTATATGAAGCATGTTTCGCCCGAGGACATTCATGTCTATTCCATTGACGAGGTCTTTATCGATGCCACACAGTACTTGCGGAGATACGGTCTTACGCCCCGTGAATTAGCGATGCGGCTCATCCGTGATGTGCTCAACACCACGGGCATCACGGCTACGGCTGGTATTGGAACGAACCTCTATCTTGCCAAGGTGGCGATGGACATTGTCGCAAAGCATATTCTTGCTGATCAGGATGGCGTGCGCATCGCGGAACTGGACGAAATCTCCTATCGTCGGCAACTTTGGACACACCGCCCGTTCACGGATTTTTGGCGTATCGGCCATGGCTATGCCGAGAAACTGGAGGCACATGGAATGCGGACCATGGGCGATGTGGCACAAATCTCCCTCTGCAACGAGGCGCTGCTTTATCGTTTGTTCGGCGTCAACGCCGAACTGCTCATCGACCACGCCTGGGGGTGGGAACCCTGCACCATTGCGGAAATCAAGGCCTACAAGCCAGAAAGCAGTAGCCTCAGCGTCGGACAGGTGCTCCAGGAACCGTATGAATTCGAGAAGGGGCGGGTGGTGGTGAAGGAGATGGCCGATGGCCTCTCGCTGGACCTGGTGAGAAAACGGCTGATGACCGACCAGATGGCGCTGAGCGTCGGCTACGATGTCGAGAACCTGAAAGGCACGGGACGTGGCTATGAGGGACCTGTCGAGATTGACCACTATGGGCGGCAAATACCAAAGGGGGTGCATGGCTCGGTTAATCTGGAGCGGTGGACCTCTTCCTCAAGGTGTATCATCGATGTCGTGGCGCGTCTCTATGAGCGGATTGTGAATCCAAATCTGCTGGTGCGCAGGATATGCGTGGTGGCCAGCCACGTGATAGATGAGGCTCTGGCGCAATCGCAGTCAAAGCCCGAGCAACTCGAATTCTTCATCGACTATGAGGCATTGGAGGAAGAGAGGGCAAGGCAGCAGGCGGATGCGGCGCGAGAGAGGAGGGCGCAGGAGGCTCTTCTGACCATTCGACAGAAGTTGGGCAGAAACGCCATCCTCAAGGGGATGAACTTGGAGGAGGGCGCAACCGCGCGTGAACGAAACTGCCAGATTGGAGGGCACAAGGCATGAGAGAAGATGTTTTCCCATACGAGGAGATTGTGAACCTGCCGCACCACGTTTCGCATAGCCGAACGCAGATGCCGTTGCATGACCGCGCCGCGCAATTCGCCCCGTTCGCCGCGCTCACAGGCTACAGCGAGTCCATTGACGAGACCGTGCGCCAGGTGGAGGCGCAATTCGAACACTACGAACGTGAGCAGGATATTGGGGATAGGACATATGCAACGTATGCCTCAGATAATTCTCCTATTTTGCCGCCTGTACCTGTTGTTCGGCATAGAGTCGTCGGGCCTGAATAAAGCCCAAGACATTGCAGTATAAAGAGTAAATGGAGAATACGAGGAAGGTGATTCGGTCAGGTTCGTTCGCCATGACGATGACGTTCAGAAGGATGTTGGCAAGGCAGTTTGGAATCATCAGCCAGGTGTATTCTACGAATGCAAAAAGCGTAAGAACGTATATTAGCAGACCAAATAGCGTCATTGACGAATCAATGATCTGATAGTTTGAATGCATGTAGCGCAGCGTGAAAAACACTGCCAGCCAGACGAGAATGCAGATGATGGCTGCCACCATACGCTGTCGCCAGCTCATCCTCCGTAGCATTGTCGAATGTTTGTAGGAACGGCGTGTCCACAGGATGAAGGTGGCAAGCTGAAAAGGGCAGGAAACCAGCAGATCGGAGGCGCTGATGGCATATAGCCCATAATGCCAATCGACACACGCATACAGTATCGAGTTAAGACCGCCGATGAGACTGGCGTTGCGGTTGACTTTCGACTGGAGTATTGAAACGACTATCGATATGTAAAGCGGCAAGATGCGAAAGACCGCCTGGTGGTAGATAATTCCTGTTACGGTTATCAGTACCGTTGTGAGGGCCAGGGGAAAGCTGTCAATGAGTATTTTTCGGTATGAAGGTGTCATTGGAAAACATTCGTACAAATTTTGAAATTATCTCTATCGAGGCAATTTCAAAACTATCATCGAAATGCGCGTCGATATGAACACATTGGCGTTGCCTTAGCCACTGCGCCCATCTCTTAGTGCATTTCGCGCAAGTTTTGAAATTACCTCTCATTTTGGGGAACATGGCGTTTCCGTTTATTTCAGTCTTGCCAATGCCTTCTGGAGTGGGCAGTCGGCGGGTATATCGTTGCCTCTGCGGTAGTCCTTCAGCAAGGCCAGCGATTCCTGCGCAATGTCATGCCGTACTTCGCGGCGTTTACCAGCAACGCGTGGGATGTAGCGGTGGTCGTAATCCGTCGTATTGTGACGCATCCAGGCGATGACGGCGGCACACGCGCGTTCCTCGATGGGAATACGCTGCGTCCGCGCGACCGTGCCGCTTCCAACGGGCGTGGTGAACTCCGTGATGACCTTGGCGAGGCGTGCTGCCAGCTCTTCATATCTCTTGTGGAAGCCGAGGAATTCCTGGATGGCCTTTTCGAACTCCTCCTGATATTCAACTTGCCTTTTTTCGCGTTGCCTACGCCCCGCTTCCAGTTTCTTCTGGTATTCTGGCGTCTCTCGCTCGGCCTTGAGCTGTTCTGCTATGTCAGAAGCCAGTCCAATGGGAACACAGAGGCCAATACCGAACTCCTTTCGACCAACCTTGCGCTTCACAACCCAATAGTCGGGTGCGGTGGTCTTGAGGCGGCGCGTCAATGCAGGGTCCCCCGACGGAATGAACTCCCAGCCTTCAGGCAAATCCACAAAACGCCCGTCTTTCGAGTATTTGCGGATGCCTTGCAGCGCATATACGACTGTCTCCTGCTTGTCCATTATCTTTCTCTCAATATTCTGAGGTAATCACTTTACTATAGCACATAAAAAAGAGAGGCTTTATTATTTTGCACAAAAAAACGGGAATTATGTACTTTAGTTGCCGATTAGACTTTACCAACAGAGAAGAGCCGCGACAGCGGCAGCAGGAACATAGCCGTGACAGGAGCGAAGCCGCGTAAGCGGCGGTAAGAGTATAGCCGTGGGTGAAGCGAAGCCGCGACAGCGGCGAAGCGAAACCCACGGTTAGATGACCACCCCGATCCTTGTGCGCCGTGCCGCGTAGCGCAGCGAAGCGGCAAGGCGCATCTTGACCATCAACCAGTGAGGGATAATGTCATCAGGAAACTCAAGTAAATTATTTTCCAAAAAAAAGCCTTATTGAGGAAAAAGCATTTATATTGTGGTATATTGAAGTAATTGCATAAACCTAGAAACTCTTTTCCCTAGAGAACTCACAATGAAAAGACTGTGGTTGTATTTCTTGTTTTGTCTAGCGATTTCCACTTGCCTGGCTGAAACGCTGCTGAAATTGCCACCGATGCCGAGACCACCCGTGATAGACGGAAGAATCGGTGAAGAAGAATGGCTCGGCAGTTCGATGCAGTTCGGTGCGATTTCGCGTAACTCCAATATTCTGGCACGCCGAGTGGTCTATTTCTTCTTTGGGTACGATGAGCACAATCTCTATTTCGCCCATCGAAGCGAACTGCCTCCTGCTCCGATGAAAGTCAGCGAGAAAGAGGAATGCTTTTTGACTGTCCAGCCGCCTGGAGCGGACCAGCCTTTCGTTTTTCGGATGCGCGAGCGAAAGGCCCCTGAAAGCCAGGTGCCAGGTCATTGGGAGAGCGAAATCGCCATCCCGCTAAAAGAATTGAATCTGGGCACCATCGAATATGGCAAGCCGTGGAAACTGCAAATGAGCCGCCAGTGGTGCGACCCTGACGAAATAGCAGATTGGACAGGCAAAGAGGCGGCGACGTTTATCCCGCAAAAGGATATCCCCGCGACGGGCTTCATGGGCTTCTGGATTTACGGCACCAAGCCCTACCGCGGCCAAAGCTGCAATTTCCGCTGGCAGGCGGCCCTGACTGAACAGGAGCTGGATTGCCTGGCGGAAGTCTCCTCGCTGGAGGTACCAAGGCAGTTTAGCAGCAAAATGGCTGTACAGGCCAACCAGGCGACTATCAGCGATTGGCGGCAGTTGCTAGCTGGCAGTGTGGATTATTCGCTGAAATACGATATTACGCTGCGCTCGAACGGGGAGACAATCCAAAGCCGTGTGATACCGTGGAATTCCGCCAAGGGGTTGATGTGGATTGATCCAGATCCGCCAATCAAACTGGAAGTCGGCATCTATCCCTCTTTCGGCAAAGCCAAGGCTCGTCTGAACTGTTCATCCAAGGAAAAACTGGGCAGACAAAAGGAGGTTTGCTTTGCAATCGTAGATGAATCTGGCAAATCCTTGTGGAACGGTACGCCCGAGACACCAGCAACTCCTTTGCTATTCCAGCTCCCGAAACTCCCTGAAGGCGGCTATTATCTTACGGCGGATTATATTGGCACGGACGGCAAGCTTGAACAGCAGAAGGAGTATTTTGCCATCCGAACATTTCCGTGGCAGGGACTGAATCTCGGCAACGAACGGCTCGTCATTCCTCCGTTCAAGCCGCTGGTTGTGAAGAACGGCTGCGAAGTGCAGGCGCTTCAGACCTCTTTCCGCCTGGGCGAAGGGGGAATCGCGGCAGTCACGGCACTAGGACAAGAGCTGCTAACCTCCCCAGTCCTGCTCCGTATCGACGGCGAGCCCCTGCGCTTTTCCGCCCCAGTGAGCAAAGAGGAATCGCCAGACCGCGTGATCATGGAAGCGTCAGCCACGGGGAAGAACCTGTCGGTTACAGCTCTCTATGAGTTCGATTACGATGGCATGGTGAAGATTACCTGGACGTTTGTTCCGCAAGGTAGCGTATTGCTGAAGAACATGACATTTGACATCCCCCTGCGCAAGGAGTACGGCAAATACCTCCATGTGGTGGGAGACGGCATGCGCCGCAATATCCACAAGACGCTGCCAGATACAGAGGGACTGCTTTGGGACTCCCGCAAGACAGGTCGTCCAAACCTGTTTCCTGGCGGTTTCCATCCCTATATCTGGCTGGGGGATACGCTGCGCGGGCTGGCTTGGTTTGCTGAAACAAGCCACAATTGGGAGAACAACGAGCACTATCCCGCGCAGGAAATCATCCGTTCTGGCGACAGCGTGATTCTACGAATCAATCTGGCTGGTGCGGAAGGCCTGCGCCGTGATGCAGCATTTACCATTGTCACGGGGATGCAGCCGTCGCCTGTCAAGCCAATGCCTCCCGAAGGCCGCCGCCACTCTGCCGAATCGTGGGAAGGGTGGACGCCAGACAACAGCGTCCCCTTCTGGATACCAGGCAACAACAACAATGCAATCCGCTGGGAGTATCATCCGTTGACGCCAACCAATGGCGATTTCAGCCATCTGCACTACCTGTTCAAGCGTGCATGGAAAAGCCAGGCGGAGTCCGATGCGGAGATTGACGACTACATGAAGCGCAACAACATTCCGCCACGTTGGTCGTCCGAGATATTCCGCTATCCTGATGATTTGAAAACGCGGATGCAGCAGGGGGTAATCCGTGCAGGAAATGCCAAGTACATCGTCTTGTACTCCAATCCACGTGCTCTGGTTGCCACCTGGCCTGAATATGATATGTACGCAGACGAGTGGAGCCGTCTGGAATGGCGCTCGGGACGCCCCTCGACATTGTATGGCGCGGAGCCAGACGAAAACTACATGGATTTCATCCTCTATTACTGGCTGCGGGTTTTCAAGGAGGGAGTCAGCGATGGCATCTACTTTGACAACATCTACGACGCCACCATGCTCGATCCAGTCATTACGCGGGAACGGTTGCAGGCCGACATCTCCACCACGACAGCCTACTATCCGATTTTCAAGCTGCGTGAACTCAACCGCCGTGCGGCGGTACTCCTCACACAACAGGGAAAACTGCTTTATGGCAGACCGTTGCTGCTTCTGCACATCACCGATGTTAACATGCTGCCAGTCAACTCCTTTGCCGCTGGTTCGATTGAATGGGAGATGAACTTCGGCTCCTGGCCTTATCCGCAGCGCTTTTCCGACGCCTATCTTATTACCAATTCCACTGGGGTCCAGGAAGGGCTTATACCACAACTCATCACCCAGGTTGCCCAGGGACTGGACGAAAAACAGCGCGAGGCCATCAACAACAGTCTGCTGGCCGTGGCGTTCGGTTATGGTCTCATGAGCCACCGCTATGGCGGACGTCCAGGCGACCACTACAAATCAATCCAGAACCTGGTGCGTAACTTCGGCTATGGCGATACGACGAGAACAGAGGTTTATCCAGGCTGGCACCCAGAGAATCCCGTTAAATGCAACCTGGCGACGGTCAAAGTCACTGCGGTGAAGCGAAACGATGGCCATTGGCTTCTGATGATCGGCAATTTGGCTTCCAAGGAAACCGAAGCGGCTCTTTCGTTGCCAGGCCGCTTCACCTTTGCCGATGCCGAATCGGGTGAAAAGCTCGGGAACGGCGACCGAATTATTGTCCCAATCGGCGGTTTCAACTATCGCCTGATCGAACTCCAGACGCAGATGTGATGAAAGAGGTTGTTTTCGTTGAATAACCTATAAAGTCTCCCAACCATGCATAATACCCTGAACATCTTCTCCATCACCGACCGCAAATCCTGCCAGGCTCCCGAAGACAATGGTCTTGTCAACGGGCGAATCGCCGTGAACAATTGGCTGCCTGATGTCTGCGAGATTCGTGGCATCTATGCGCCGCCGCATTTCAGCTCGAACTTCAGGATTGTCGTCCGCTTCAACGACAGGCAGGCGACAACCGCCCACTGGATTTGGCGGCCAGACCGTCTCACACGCATGGCTGTCCTTGAAAACTGGCGTATCAGAACGGAACTGGTGCTGCTGAAAGAACAGCCAGTCGCTCTGATGCGCACCGTGGTCGTGAATGCCGCACGGACACCGAAAACATTACGCGTCCAGTACGAGGTCTATGGCGGCGTTTGCAAACGTCCAAATTGGCGTTTCGGGCATCCTTACGAGACCCAATATGCGGAGAAGGAGTGGGATGGCAGGGTGCTGCGCCTGCACAACGATTATGGGGATGTTCTTGTGGGCAGTACCTTGCGAGTGACCGCCCGCGAACCCCTCCGCGCAGGCGTGCTTGATGCGGCGGAACGGAATGTCGCGCCAGGCGAATCTGTTGAGTTCTGGACATGCTTTACACTTGGCGACGCCAATGCCAATCGGCGCCTCCTTCTCGATGCGCTTCGCACCCCTGAAAGGAAAACAACGGAAGCAGAACGCTGGTGGCAGGGTAGGGTGGAGAAGCTTTTCCTGCACATGCCGTCGCTTCGTTCCGACAACCGCACGCTTGTCGGGTACTACAACCGCTCGCTGCTTCATCTTCTGATGAACGAATGGAACGTGCCTGGCTTCCACCTTCACCCGCACTACGGTACGGGCAGCATATCTGGCGACACGATCTGCTGCTATATGTGGAACTACGGCGGACCATGCCGCCTCTGGAGTATCCTCTCGCCGAAATCGGCCAAAGAGCATCTCCTCCATCTTCTCTCTTTGGATTTGTGCAACTGCTATGCGTTCTATGCCGACGACGGCGCAGGCTTCGGCCCCTATTACCAAATCAACCATGAAAAGGTGATATTTCTCGCCTACTACTATGTCATGCAGACACGCGACACTGCGCTGCTCAAGGAGCAGGTCAACGGTAAATCGGTGATTGAATTGCTTGTTGAGCACGCCCTCATCCACGACGATCTCTCCAAGGAGGCGTTCTTAGTTGACTACGGCCCTGCCAACGACCACCTGGAGTTGCGCAGCCCGACATTCGGTACCGACCCGACGATGCGCTATAACGGCATCATGCCCGATCTTAATCTACGTCGCATCCCGCTCCTGCATCTTGTGGATGCGTTGTGCCGCCTTGCCAATCACCAGCCTCCCGTGAATCTGCTTAAACGCGCAGATGCCCTGAAAGCATTGATTCATCGGGAACTGTTTTCTGTGGCAGATGGATGGTTCCGCTGCCTTACCTCCGAGGGGCTTTCCGTGTTGCGCTATACCGTCCAGATGTTCAAAGCACTCGGCTGGAGCGACTGGGTGTTCGAGCCAGAGGCGGAAAAGGCGTTGGTGCGTCATCTGATGAGCGAAAAGGAGTTTCTTGGGCCGTTCGGCATCCATTCCCTCTCAAAAACCGATCCTGCATATTATGAGGGGGACATCGACAATGGCGGACCAGGAGCGTGCGTTTCGTTTCCTGCCGCTATCATTGAACGCCTCTACCGCTCAGGGAAGATCACCGAGGCGGAGAACATTCTATCCCGCCTTTTATGGATGGGTGACTCCCTTCCGTATTGGGGCGACTCCCAGCGTGCCGATGTCAAGGACTACCGCCGCATCTCGCATCTCCAGTGCGACATCGAAGGTGCCGTCCCCGCGCAATCCATCATCTTCGGCATGTTTGGAATCGAGGTCAACCCCGACTTTTCCGTCACCGTTTCGCCGCATCTGTATCCAGGCACTCACAGGATGACACTATGCAATGTCCGCATAGCAGGAAAGGTCTTCGACGTCCGTTGCACGGAAAACGGCTTTTCTGTCCTCTACACTGGCAAACATCATCAGCACACCTACGGCGAAACTTGCCTGATAAAGAATTGATGGAAATGCATGAGATAGTGCCAAAATCATTGATGGAAATGCAGGAAATTTGCTTGATTTATTCTCTATAGTTTTTCCGTTCCTTATTCCTGTTCATTTATGTCCATTTCACAGCGTCATTTCTGTTTCAGCCGTTCGATCCAGAAGGCGATTCGGCGACGGCTGGCGGCAATCTTTTCGGAGTCATCGGTGTAATCGACGCCGCTGCGTACAAGCTCCCGCATGGAGAGCAAGGAGTCGATCTCCCTGCGGTCGTCGGCATTGAGCTGTTCCTTTCCAGCGTGATACAGGTCGGACAGCAACTTGAGGTATTCGTAATCCTCGAAGCCGTCGCGCAGATTCTCCAGCCTGATGGAGCTAAGAGGCTCCAGGTCATGCCGATGGGCGGGGAAAATCAGGTGTGCTTCGCCATTAAAGGTATTCACATGCTGGATGTTCCATGGCGTTTCGGGATAGGGAGGCTCGCCCTTGGCACCGTTGCGTTGCCAGTGGTTCAGCGCATAGTACGTGAAACCCTCCGCCTTGTAGAAATAGCATATCCAGCCAATCAGACGCATAGCCGCAGCGCTTTCCTCCAAGACAAACGAAGGCGGTTCCCCAGGGACCTGCCCTGGCGCGCCTAGGCAGGTGTACATCCAGAGCTCGTCGCCTGCCTTCTGACGTTCCCAATACTGCTCTGGATTCCGTGTCATCATCTTGATGGACGGGTCCCAGATATCAACCACCCCGACAAGCTCTGGAAGAACATCTGATATGCACTCCACCTTGATTTTCGGCACAACCTCGCGCAGCCTGGCACGCAGTTCTACAAGCTTCGCTATCTTCTCCTTGGCATGGGCGTGGGCGAAGATTTCATCGAACGCATGGATGTAAAGCGCATCCCCCAGACCCTGTTTGGAGGCCATCTCGTAGGTTGCCTTCATGGTCTTCAAGAAGTTCTCGACCTTGGGCTCCTTGTAATATGCCTCTATCATCTGCTCGGCAGTCCCTCGATAGGCATGTGGCGGTAGCTGTCCCACAGGAATCGCGTTAAGGCCAAGCTTGCGGTATTCAGCCAAGCGGTTCAAGTCTGGATAGTCGATGACCTCCCCGCTGTACGCCATCATCGTATAGATGTATCCTGGATTCATCCTGTGGCGAAGAAGGAAGCGCACCAGGGTGTCGGTGATTTCTGCCTTCTCCGCATCGCTGAACTCTTCGGAACGGAACTTTTCATAGTACCTGTGGATGAATCGGTTGTAGGTGCTCAGTCCCGTCCGCAGCGAGGGCACCACAGGAAGCGCAAAATCCCACACCTTGACAGTCAGCGGAATCGTCAGCGGTTCCATCCCATCGGCGGAAAGCTCAAGGGCGTATGCGTATTCGCCCGCAGGGACATCGCCTGCCACCTCCGCATTGACCCAGATGGAGCGGACCTCCTGCGGCGCCAGACTCTTCGGGAGGTCGTTGGAGAGGACATCGGGCCACTCACCACGATATTCGACCTTGTAGCTGGTCTCGATGGTCTTCGTGGTGTCGTGGAACTCGATTCCATAAAGGCGAATCTTTGGTGCTATTCCCGAAGGCGTCCGCGTGAGTTTGATCTTGATTCCGCTGGTAGGCTGGCCGATTTCCACCAGGACCAACTGTGTGCCTTCAACCTCATTCGCGGCGGCCTCGATTGCAAGGGCCGACGCGGCGCGGCCTTTGAAGGCGGGGACCTCGGCGTCGAGAGAATGGAATATCTTGTCTGCAGATGATGCGGTGGCAACCGCGAACGGAAGCGTCTTGCGCCCGAAATTGCGCAGTGTCGCTTGGTAAAGTGACTGCAATTGCAGGTCGCGGTTGATTCTTTCAACCTCGACTATGTACCCACGGATTGCGGTGAAATCTGGGGGATTTTGGGACTGGAGAGCCTTGCCACGGGAGACAAGACGCTCACGGGCCTCCGCAAACGGACCGTCGGCTGCCCAGCCTGAAACCACGCCGCAAAGATGGTCAAGCTTCTTGCGGAAGGCTTGCGTCTCCGCAGTCGCTACGTCAAAGAAGCGCATATTGCCGTTTTCGCTGGCGGTCAGCATGATTTCATAGTCGCTTTCGCCAAGCTCGTAATCGACCGCAATCCGTTCACCAGTACCTTCTTTCCTGAATACAAGGTTTCTTCCCGTCTTCAGGTCGCGCACGGTGACGACGCACTCAAGCACTCTGCGGTTTGGATTGCGGAAGGTCGCCTGGTTCCTGCCAGGCAGAGGCTTCGCGCCATATTCCAGCTCGACCACCGCCGACGGTTCCTCTCCAAGCACGATAGAACGCAGGTTTTCGTAGCTGGATAGGCTGTGGAATGGGGAGTGGTTCCACCCGCTGTACCCCTTGCTGTCCGCCACGCTACGGCGCGCGATGTTCATCTTGAACTCCTTCGGAGGCGCCGACAAACCGAACGATTTCCAGTAAAGCGTGACGCTTCCGCTCCAGCACCCAGGTCGTATATCCGTGACGACTTTTGCCTCCGACTCCCATTCTGGCTCGGCATGCCCCAACGACGAGTTTGCCTTCACCTCAGGCGAGAGGTACTTGGCGTAGGTGACCCTTTGATCGAGTAGGGTTCCGTTTGGATTGCAGACGACCTGGTAGTAGCGTTCCCTCTCGAAGAGGAAGGTCATGTCCAGGCAGTCATCCGCCCAGACCCTGCCGTCCTTGAGACCGTTGGCTTGATAGCTGACATTGTTCAGGCCTGTCTCGTACTTGATGACAAGCGCTTCATCAGTGTAGTTCATTTCCAGGCGTGTCGCCACAGCCGCTTCGCCTCCATTGGGCTGCTGAAGGAACGACGGTACCACCAGCGTCTTCGGGGCCTTCGGGATTGCCGCGCTAACCCCTTGGATGTGCTTGTGGCGTGGAATCAGCCGAAATGACTTGAGCGCAAAATGGTGCGGCGTGGTTGCGGTCATTGGATTCAGGCGTATGTTCTTGATGACGCGTGCCGCCTTCACCAAAGGCATCTTCTCGAAATCGACCACGTAGGTGTGGAACTCGCCATCGGTGATCAGCGGTATCTCCTGATAGGATTTCGACGGTTCATTGATGTTCGCCCATATCTGCAACTTGCCTGCCCCTGGCTCCGCCATCATCTCGACAATCGCAAGCGAGACCTCCTCCAGCGGCTGGTTCACTTCGATGATGCCAAAATACGCGGGATGCTTCAGCGCGGTACCGTGCAGAACCCCATCCACGACCTTCCGCTCCTCAATCCTGCTGGCCCATTTGGTGGTGAAGGCCGCATTCGCCTTGTCGTCACAGCTGAAATCAAATACCAGGTCCGCTACGCCCCACAGCGAGACCAGCAACGCCATTGCAATCAAGTTCTTCGTTTTCATTTTCTAGTTCTCCGTATTATTCAGACGCTCCGCAGAGTTTTTTCACCAAACACCTACCTGAAAACACGCAACAATATCGTGCTATAAACTAACCTATTAGAAACTAAGCGTTTGTGAAAAAACTTTCCTTAAAACAAACCATATGACTTATGAGGATTGTTATTGTAGCCTAACGGAGTATAACTACATAACCTCTCCATCCATGCATATTCCTTGTCAATAACACTATTAGCTTCGCGCTTATTCAGAATTTCGAGGACGGAAAAACGAAAACGCTCGGATGGGATTGATTTGGTTAAGTCGTTGTCAATACCATTAGTTGTATAATGCATCCAGCGATTTAAAAGACCTCCATTATTGGCGGTTGCACTTCCAACATAGAGTTTGCCTGTTTGAACATCGGTAAGCAGGTATATGGCATAAACATCTAAAGCTGTCCGCCAGTTGGGGAACTCCTTTATATTGTCCAAAATATCCTTAAGATCTTGAAACATAATGGAAAGCTTTTCATATCCAGGGAAAACATCTTTTGGATTGAGTATGCTCAATACTTTGACAGGATATTTGGATGTTCTAATTCCATCACGGCCATTCCACTCGATTATCAGTCTGTCTTTTAGGGAATCAAGTTCTTCGTTCTTGATAATCGCCATCTTGTAGAACATATTCTTTGAATCCGTTCTATAGGTATCTATGTATGGATAGCCTTCTGGCATTTGAGCTGGACATATCGGAATTGGAGTGCTGAGAATTCTATAACATCCTATCAAACTTGCCGTATGACTTGTTTCTGTCCCTCCGAAAGCTATCAAATACTTGCAACCCGTAAAATCCCATTTGGGGCTTGGATAGGGCTGACAACTCTGATAAGCCATAAAAAAGATATCGTTTCCCTTAACTGCCTCAAACTTTTCTCCACTGTGTTTGACTATCTTACATTGGTCGGGATTTAGACCAGCCCCTTTCAATAATGTTCTCAAAATCATATAACCTCCTTCTTCTCATTGAGGATTCGTTTGTAGATTACCGCGTCTCCAGCTTCAAAGCAGCAGAAGACCACTTTCTGGAGCGATACGGGCGAGAACGCCTGAATAGTCTTTATCGCAATCCTTGCTGCCTCCTTCTTCGGGTAGCCATAGACACCTGTCGAAATACATGGAAAAGCAATGCTTGTGCAAGCCATCTCCTCAGCACGGCGGAGGCAGTTTTCATAGCAATTGGCAAGCAATTTAGGCTCGTCATGCTGACCATCGCAATAAACTGGCCCAGGCGTATGGATGACATACTTGCAGGGTAATTGTCCTGCCTTGGTCAGATACGCCTGCCCCGTATCCCCCCGATGCTTAGGTAACCCCTCTACAAGTTTCAAGCATTCCTCGAAAAGCTCTTTGCCCGCAGCACGGTGAATTTCCCCATCTACACCCCCACCGCCAAGCAGTCCACAATTGGCCGCATTTACAATAGCATCCACATCAAGAGTGGTGATATCTCCTGTTATTGTCTCAATGGAGACATGAAGAGGTGGTGCATCTTTGGTTAGTTCAGCCAGTCGAGCAAATGCCAAGCAGAACCATTCTTTGTTATTTGCTGAAATCAGTGAATCTGTCATACTCCAATGGGTAATGTATCGCCATTGGGAGAAAATTGCATTCGCAAGTAAAGCTACATCGGTAATATCGCCGATAATTTGTTTGAAGGCTGTTATGTTGCCCAATACAGACATGCCAGGAAATGCTTCTTCGATTCCATGTCCACAATCCATAGAAAAACCCAGAGAAAAGCATATTTCACCAAAACAATTCTCAAGGCAAACTTGCTGAGGGGGCACATCTTGGTACTCGCGTAGCCAAAACTGCGCAAAAGAATGGATTTTTGCAATGTCCTGTTTCATGCTGTGCTTTATTTCATTTTTGGTATTCGGAAGATATAAACCTCATTTCAGTCCCTCTATTTTGGCTATTATTTCATTCGCCCAATCACGATTGAAAGTGGGCTGGATGCGGTTAATAGTGGGAACTCCTTTTTCAGTTTTCCTCTACAAAAATGGCGTCGCCAGCGGAGGTGATGACCAGCACGGCTTCCTGCTGGAACTTTTCGCGGTATTGTCTGGCAATAACCAAGACTTTGTCTTTAGCGTCGGCTGGGGCGATGATGAGCAGCACACGCGAGTTTTCCCGTGCCGTGGTGTCGCCGTTGCCTTTCCAATAGCCTGTCGCCTCAAAGGAGGTGTAACCATCTGGGAATACGGTTGTGACATGTTCATTGCAGAAACGCCGCCAGTCGGCCTCCGTTACCTCGCCGCCC